>JBPOFF010000009.1:0-170971 GCA_051251995.1 Sulfitobacter sp. | reverse complement strand
TGACGAACGTGTCCCATAATGCTTCCTTCCATTCCAAAGAAGAGATCGCACCATCAAACCGTGGGATCAAACACCTAAAGGTCTAAGAGTTTCCAGAACGCTATGATAGGCTCACGCAAGATTTCCTTTTCATATTTTATTTTCCGCAGCTCTCGCTGGCTTACCGAATGGGCCGGAACAAAGAACTCTACCCCATCGGGCTGATTCCGCACTGCGTCAAACGGCAAAATGCTGGCTCCTAATCCGCGCCGCACAAACGATAGGATGGCCGTCGTATTGCGCGCCTCCAAGGTGCTGGAGAAACGCAGCTCATCTATAATCTGGTCATCAACAAGCTCGCAAAGCGGGTTTGCGATCAAGGGTTCAAGACTTAGAAGCCCCCAATCGGATGCGCCTTGGGTGTCGAGATGCGCCATATGGATGGGGCCATTTTCGGCACAAACGATGCCCAGATCGTCAGATCGAATGCGTTCACCCTCCAACGGGGCGTCAGGCCGCGCTGAAACGATTCCAATGTCGGCCTCATCGCGTTGAACACGGGCGCGGACAGTTGCACTGTCGACATCGCTGATTTCAATACGCACATCCGGGTGGGTGGCGCGAAATGCCTCGATCACATCTGGCAGCAAGGCCACTGTTGCGGATGGCACCGCCGCGATGCGGACGATTCCAGCGGTCGACATCGCGTGACGGCGGATTGCATCGACACTTTTGTCAAAAACATCGATGGCACGCTGGCTTTCTTCCAGAACAAGCTGACCCAGTGGCGTCAGGCGGCTCTTTCTATCTGTCTCAAATAGGGTGCCGCCAACTTCTTTTTCAAATTGTGCCAACGTCATAGACACCGCAGAAGGTGTCCGACCCAAAGCGGCAGCAGCCCCCGCAAGCGTGCCCTGCGCTGCGGTGACTGAGAATGCTCTAAGCATTTCGAGCTTAATGGACATTCAGCACTCCTGAATAAATCTTCAATTGTTTGAGAATGACTGAAGCTGTCGCAACGGTCTAGACCACAATTAAACAAATTGGAGACCAGCATGACCGATCTTACGCAACTTTATATTGATGGCGCTTGGACAGATGGGGCGACGCAAATCGAAAACCGCAATCCGTCTGACACGTCAGATTTGATTGGGATGTATGCACAGGCAGATGCGGGCCAGTTGGACGCGGCCCTCGCCGCTGCACGCCGCGCTCAGCCGGCATGGTGGGCCGCAGGTATTCAAAAGCGTCATGATGTGCTGATGGCGATTGGCACCGAATTGATGGCGCGTGCCGAAGAGATCGGGCGCATGCTGTCGCGTGAAGAAGGCAAACCGCTTGCCGAGGGTAAGGGCGAAGTCTACCGCGCCGGGCAGTTTTTTACCTATTTCGCGGGCGAGGTCCTGCGCCAGCATGGCGATCTGGCCGAAAGCGTGCGCCCAGGGATTGAGATTGATGTGCGCCGCGAACCTGTCGGTGTTGTGGCGATCATCAGTCCGTGGAACTTTCCTGTGGCGACCCCGGCGTGGAAAATCGCCCCTGCACTGGCCTTCGGCAACGCTGTCGTCTGGAAGCCCGCAAATGTAACCCCTGCCAGCGCCATTGCCCTGACCGAAATCATCGCACGTCAGGACATTCCCAAAGGTGTGTTCAACCTTGTCGCTGGTCCAGGTCGTGATGTTGGTCAGCGCCTTGTGGAAAGTGCGCAAGTGGATGCGATCAGCTTTACCGGGTCCGTCCCTGTGGGTCGGGGCATTGCCGCTGCCGCCATGCAAAACATGACCAAAGTGCAAATGGAAATGGGTTCCAAGAACCCGTTGATCGTCATGGAAGATGCAGACCTTGATCTGGCCGTCATGCACGCCGCTGGGTCCGCTTTTGGCGGCACGGGTCAGAAATGCACCGCCGCCAGCCGCTTGATCGTTCACAGCGCAGTACATGATGCGTTCGTTGAAAAGCTGGTTGCAGCCGCCAAAGCGATGAAGGTCGGTCACGCCCTTGAAGCAGGCACACAGCTTGGCCCCGTGGTCAGTGAAAGCCAGTTAAACCAGAACCTCGATTATGTGGGCATCGGCAAAGGCGAAGGCGCTGAGTTGCTATGTGGTGGCGATCGTCTGGATATGGCAACGGATGGCTACTACATGTCGCCCGCCGTCTTTGTGAACACCCACAATGACATGCGGATCAACCGTGAAGAAATGTTTGCCCCGATCACGGCCGTGCAACGCGCCGACAGCTACGAAGAGGCACTAAGCCTTGCCAATGACACCCAGTTCGGTCTGACCGCTGGTATCATGACAACCTCGCTTTCCCGCGCCAGCCACTTCCGCGCCAACATGCGGGCTGGCTGCGTCATGGTGAACCTGCCCACGGCGGGCACGGATTACCACGTGCCATTCGGTGGCCGTGGCGCATCCAGCTTTGGCCCACGTGAGCAAGGGTCTTATGCGGCGGAGTTCTACACGACCGTCAAGACCGCATATGTATCGGCAGGCATACCCGAATGACCTATCTGATTGATGGCCTGCAATACGCCAACTGGTCGGAAAAGGTCTTCCGGCAAATGCGCGCAGGGGGCGTGGACGCGGTCCACGTCACCATCACCTATCATGAAACCTTTCGTGAAACGGTGCTGGTGATCGAGCAGTGGAACCGCTGGTTCGAACAACACTCCGATCTGATCTTTCAGGGCCGCACGGCTGACGATGTGCGACGCGCCCGCGAAACTGGCCGCACCGCGATCTTCTTTGGCTCGCAAAACCCGTCCTGCGTCGAAGATGATATCGGGCTTGTCGAGGTCATGCACACGCTGGGTCTGCGCTTCATGCAGCTGACCTACAACAACCAGTCCCTTCTGGCGTCGGGCTGTTATGAAGATGAAGACACGGGCCTGACCCGCATGGGCCGTCAGGTGGTCGCCGAGATGAACCGCGTCGGCCTTGTCGTCGACATGAGCCATTCTGGCGAGCGTTCGACCTTCGAGGCGATTGAGCATTCCACCCGCCCGATCACAATCAGCCATGCGAACCCCGCAAGCTGGCACAAGGCCTTGCGCAATAAATCCGATGATCTGCTGCGCGCCCTTGGTGCGAGCGGCGGCTTTCTGGGTCTGTCAGCCTATCCCCATCACCTGAAGGACGGCGGCAGCTGCACGCTACAATCCTGGTGCGATATGGCTGCGCTTGCTGTGGATATAGTGGGATCAGACAACGTCGGCATCGGCACGGACCTGTGTCAGGATCAACCCGACAGCATCGTCGAATGGATGCGCGTGGGTCGCTGGACCAAGGCCATCGACTATGGCGAAGGCAGCGCTGACAACGCAGGCTTCCCTGCCATGCCCGATTGGTTTCACGACAACCGCGATCTGGCTGGAATCCGCGCGGGCCTTTTGGCGGCCGGTCTGGACGAGACCACGACAGATGGTGTGATGGGCGACAACTGGCACGCCTTTTTCGACAAGAGTTTCGGGGCGCAAACCGCCCCCAAAGACATTCAAAGCGGAGCCGAATAGGCAGCGCATCATCGCTTCTGGGAGGAATAATGATGAGCGATACGACCAAAACGACTGGCCTATTTTCGGGCGGAACCGACAAGGCGCTCTTTGCGATCACGGGTGGCTTCATCGCCCTGTTCTGCGCCTATGCTTTTTTCAACATCGAAGGGCTGTCCGCGCTGGTAGACAGTAGCTTTGCCTTTTCCGCAAAGTATTTCGGCCTGTATTGGCAGATTCTTCTGCTGGCCACGTTCCTGATCGGGCTGGCATTGTGTGTTCTGCCTGGATCCAAGACCCTGATGGGCGGGCTTTCCATGCCCGAATTCAGCACCTTCAGCTGGGCCTCCATGATCATGTGTACCCTGCTTGCGGGCGGTGGCGTATTCTGGGCAGCGGGCGAACCAATCGCGCACTTCCTGTCCCCCCCACCTGTTTTTGGTGATCTGAGTGGTGACGTGCAGGCGCAGGCGCATGCCGCCCTCGCGCAAAGCTTCTTGCACTGGGGCTTTCTGGCCTGGGCTATTTTGGGGTCGCTGACCACAGTGATGCTGATGCATTACCACTACGACAAGGGCCTGCCGCTTGCACCGCGCACGCTGCTGTACCCTGTGTTCGGTGACCGCGCCTTGGCAGGTCCAATCGGCCTGATCGCCGATGCGTCCTGCATCATCGCCGTAGTTGCGGGCACCGTTGGTCCTATCGGCTTTCTCGGGTTGCAAATGTCTTACGGCCTGAACGAACTGACAGGCATTCCTGATAACTTCACCACCCAAGCCATCGCCATTCTGGCGCTTGTCGGCGTCTACACGGTCTCCGCCGTCACTGGACTGGCCAAGGGCATCAAAATCCTGTCGCAGATCAACGTGATCCTGGCCGCCGCTTTGCTGGCCTTCATGTTGATCGCTGGCCCAACAATGGAAATTTTCGCTGGCTTCTTTGGCGGCATGAAAGTGTACACCACTCATTTCTTCGACATGGCCATGTATCGCGGCGACGCTGGCTTGTTCGGGGACGCGGGCTGGCTGGGCTGGTGGACGGTCTTCTTCTGGGGCTGGTTCATGGGCTACGGTCCTTTGATGGCTGTGTTTATCGCACGCATCAGCAGGGGCCGTTCGATCCGCCAGATCATCCTGACCCTGTCCGTTATGGCACCGCTGATCACGAATTTCTGGTTCACCATTATCGGCGGCTCCGGCATCTTCTTTGAGATCGCAGAGCCAGGCGTCGTGTCGGGCCCATTTGAAGGCTTCAACCTGCCAGCTGGTCTGTTGGCGATCACACAAGCCATGCCCATAGGCATGATCCTGTCAGTCCTGTTTCTGGTTCTGACGATGTGCTTTGTCGCCACGACAAGCGACTCGATGAGCTACGTGATCTCGACCACTATGACGTCAGGTGAACCGTCGGTTGCCATGCGCACCTTTTGGGGCCTGGCAATGGGTGTGATGGCCTTGATCCTGATCTCGACCGGGTCCGGGGGCATCAGCAAATTGCAAAGCTTCATCGTAGTGACGGCGGTGCCCGTATCGCTGATCCTGCTGCCGTCCCTTTGGGATGCTCTACGGATCACATTGATGCTGGGCCGCGAACCCAAAGCTGAGCTTGTATAAGCCAATAGCGTGGCGCGCCATCGGTGCGCCACGCAAACCACAAGTGTACAAATATGCTGGTTTAGGAGGATCCGCCATGTCTGTGAACACCTCAAGTCTGACCCCTGAAACGGCCCACTATATGCGTCCGGCAACCGAGGTCATGCACCTTGCCCGCATGGGCAGTAGCCACCCGACACGTCTGTCATTTCTGCGCGTCCTATTGCGGCGGCTCGCGTCGTCCGAATGGCAAATTGATCGTCCCGTGTGGAACGTTGACGCGGCCGGTGTCGGCCACGGCGTCTACCGCGTTAAAAGCGCTGAGCGCACATATAGCCTCGTGGCCTTTGCCCACGACCTGCCGCCAGAAATGCGATCCGACCGTGTGATTGCGACCGCGTGGGACGCGACATTTACCTTGTTCGATGGTGATCCAACGGATGAGGATATTGCGCGATTGGCGGAAAATGTTCCTGTTCAGGAAGCCGGACGCATCAGTCCATCGGAGTTGACACTCGCCCGCGCCAATCGCTCGGTACGCTTATTCGAACATGTGGTCACCGCCCTGTCGCAAGGCCGCCAGCCTGACGCAGCGGAAATAGCCGCCGTAGGATACCTGATGCGCACCACGGCCGTCTATGGCTCTGGCAAGTTTGGCGCGTCTGATCGCGCTGACATCGCAGAACGCCCCGAACTCGCGGCACCTTTTCAGGTCGAAATGCTGACAGTTTGGCTGATCCGCGCCTTCACTGTCGATATCGTCGAACATGTCGCAGCCGCTAAAGGGGGCGACGCGGCGGTGCGGCTTGACCCCGCCCTGCGCCGCAGCCTTGGCGTCGGCAATTCAACCGGCCTTGGGATGGCTCCGTTTATCGTGCGGCACCCTGTTTTGCTCAACAACTGGATGATGGCCCGTGAAGAGGCACTGGCCCGCGTTCGTGTGCAGCCCACAGCGCAGCCTTTGGCGATTTCAGACTTGAACGCCGCGCTGGCTGCAGCAGTGACCAACGCCGAGGTCTGGCACTCCGAACATCCCGTTCAGGTCCGCAAGCTGCATGACCTGCGCCGTGATCTGGCCTTGCTGTCGACGGCATTGAACACGTGGGACTGGAACGCCTCCCATCCTTGGGATGCTCTTTGGATCTGGGGTGCCCAAACCCTGACGTTTGAAGGACAAGAGGCGCTTTTGTCACTTATGCTGGAGCCTCACGGCGCGCTGGTCGACGATCTGGCCGACCATATGGGGGCTGATGAAGCGGCCAGTTTCAGGATCAACGGCGCGATGCCCGTGGCCGAGTTGCGCCGCATTCTGGAAACCGATTACGCGTGGGCGCTTGCGATCGATTTCACCACACCCGATAATGTCGCGCGGTTCTGGTATGTTTCCGAAGAAAAGCTTGAGCCCCGTCTGGGCGAGCGCGCGACCGAGGACGGCGCGACATTGGAACAGCCGCTTTGCATCGCGCGCCTGATGTCAGAGCTTCATGCAGCGGTGCAAAATTTTGACGGTACGCAATCCGTCGCAGCGCTGATGTTGGCACACCCAGAACACCGCTTTGCGGTGCGGCGCGTGCAGATCACCAAGCATCACCCCTACGCCGAAGTGCAAGACAACCTCATCGCCGCCGACATGCTGCCAATCGATCTTTTGCGTTGCAAACTCGCCTTCTTCGGTGCAAGCCAGTTCGACCCCCGTTCGGATCGCTGGGTGCGCATCAACCTGTTTGCAGGCGCACCCTTCCCCGATGACATCAAAACGGGAGGTGTCTTATGAGCATTGAACCTCAGGACCAGACTCGCGGCGATTCCACCCCATTCTTTAGCGACACACATCCCGCGCCGCTGTCGTGTAATGAGGCCGCATCCTTGTGCATGAAAGCCGCGCGCGGCGCTGGAATGAGTTGGGGCATGGCTGAAGAGGCTGGCTTTGCGGCGGCTTGGCTGGTGTCGCATGGCATTGATGGACCGTCACATTTGCGCGCACATCTGGAACGCGCGGATGGGCGCGACTGGGCGGACCTGTGCCCCACTGTAACCCCCGATGGCTGGCATAATGCAAATGGTCAGCCTGCCTGCCCAATCATTCTGGGTGCCACGATGTGCGACTATGCCGACCTGCCCGAAGGGCCAAAGACTGGCACTACGATTGTCCTCGGTCCGGTCAGCGCGCCCATTCTATTAATGCCCTTTTTGGCAGAACTGGCGCAGAGCAACGCTCTGGCCTTTAAACTGGCGTGGGATGGAGGCGCGATCTGCATCGACAAGGAAAAAACATGGCGCGAAACCGCCTTGGTGTCCGTTGACGTACCGCAGCTTGCGCTGATGTTATCCGTCCAAGCCGCACGGCCACATGAGCCGATTGCCGCATCTACGCCTAACGCTCAAACCACCGCTGCGACCATTGCAGCCCTCAACACTTTCGCCATGCGCACCACCGTGCCTGCCACGGAGGCATCCCGCGCAGGCGCTGGATCAACCCTAAGTGACAATGATTAACAAAGGAAACGTCATGACACTCTCCCGCCTCAACCCCGGCCCTCGTATGAGCCAAGCTGTCACCATCGGAAACATCGCGTTTCTCGCAGGCCAAGTGCCGGATGATTTGACAGCAGACATCGAAACGCAGACCCGACAGGTGCTGACGAAATTGGACAAGGTCGTCGCTGAGTTGGGCGCGACCAAATCCGACATCGCATCAATCCAAGTCTGGCTGGCCGATATGACCGACTTCCAAGGCATGAACGCGATCTGGGACGAATGGGTCAGCAAGGACGCCCCGCCCGCGCGCGCGACCGGCGGCACGTCCCTCGCGCGCCCCGGCATGCGCGTTGAAATGATCGCAGTGGTCGCACTACCAGAGGCCGCTGCCGCTTAATCAGGCCCAGACCGGAGCCGCGCCACGCCGCTCCGGTCTGTTGTGCGCGTGACAATCACGCCCTCCCAGTTCTTATTCCATAGGCACACCAAAAAAGGCTGACACCGCAATGATTGTAAAAGAGCAGCCCTCTGGATTGACTCTCTTTGTAGAAATGCAGGGATCCATTGTGCCACAAATCTTTGCGAAAATCGCCAGTTTCACGGTCTTTTCTATTGTTGTCATGGTTCTGGATAACAGTTTGGTTTCCATCCCACATGTTTCGCTCACAGCGCTGAGTGTATTCGGGATAGCGCTGTCGTTGTTCTTGGGGTTTCGCAATAATGCTGCCTACGATCGCTGGTGGGAAGGCCGCAAGCTCTGGGGGGGTATCATTGCCGACGCGCGTAATCTGGCCAAAATCTGCGAGATTTTCGTCCCTGATATTGAAGACCGGAAACATATTCTGAACGGTGTCGTGGCCTTTGCCCATTTTCACCGTGGCATGCTTCGCGGTGTTGATGCCAGCACAGAGGCCGCGGACTGGATCGGTAATAAAAACGCGACCACCTTGGCAAACAAAAGCAACAGCGCTGATGGGGCTTTGCGGGCTATATCGGAAAAGATCAGACATCTTCACGCACGCGGTGCGATCGACGGTTTTGGCCAGCTTTCGGTTGCCAAGATCATCACCTCCCTGGGCCTGCATCAGGCCAGTTGTGAACGGATTGCAACGACGCCGCTGCCGTTCGTATATTCCTTACTGGTCCGGCGCACGACGTATCTATATTGCGTTTTGCTTCCGTTTGCCCTGCTCGAAGCAGCCGGTCCGGTTGTGCCATTTTTTGTTGCTGTCGTTGCCTACGTTTTCTTTGGGCTGCAAGCAGTTACAAATGAACTGGAGCATCCGTTCCGAGCAGTCAAGAATGGCCTGCCATTGGATGCCATGTGTCGGGTTATCGAAATTTCAGTGTCAGAAGCAACAGATCGCAAACCGCCGCTGGTTCTATCAGCGACCAACCACGTTTTAAGTTAGAGAAAGGCGTGAATTCGGTTTGCTTCAGATGATCTCTTTGATTGCCTGTCGGGAACGGGATCTTGATTTTGGTAGAGCTGATCCAAACAGCAACTTGAATGGGGTTTTGCATCGCCGCAGGTTCTCATTCGTAACCGACTGCAACGAACATATAGGCGGGCTTGAGGTCCGCACCTCTGCGGACGGGTCAACCGTTTTGCAGGGCCGTTTTCCTTACGCTATCCCGACTGTCTTGAGTGATGGTCGGGAAAAGCGGCAGGAAGTATTTCAGGCGCGGGCGTTTGGTGCGTCCGTTGCCGATGGTGGTGACGTTCACTTGCTGGTGCATCACGATATGCAAAAGCCTTTGGCATCCCGTGCGGCGGGTTCTTTGACCCTTGAGGACTGCGAAACCGCTTTGACGTTTGAAGCCACTCTTGCGCCTGAAATGCGCTCAGTTGGCTATGTGAAAGACTTTTTAGGCACATTGGCGGCGGGATTGGTCGGTGGTATCTCCCCCGGCTTTCGCGTCCCCCAGGGCGGCGACTATGTGAAGCGTTCGGGGCAATCAATCATGCGCGTTGTGCGGTCTGCGGACCTCATCGAAATAAGCGCGGTAACAAAACCCGCGTATCCATCGGCGCAGATTGAGGCGCGCAATTGGGAACCTGATCACATGCCAGACCCACGCAACATATCAGCCGTTCTAAATCGGTGGAGGGCGTAAACATGCCAGATACAATCAAGCAAACAGAGGCCATTCCAGCAAGCTATCCAAGCGTGACGCCTTGGTGGGATGAATCGGACAATCTGTCAGAGGACAGGCCAACAGACCCTGACCAGATATGGCAGCGGATTGAGGCTTATACCGCGCATCGGTTCACGCCGCGCGCTGTTGTTTGGATTGTCGAAGGTGAGGGCGATTGGGAAGCCCCATTGACCCCGGCAACCGTTTCAGTGGTTGAATATTGGGATGCAGGGGCGTGGGTTACATCCACAGTTGTTGCCAGCCCCTACGGGGGCCTATGTCTGCCCGATGATGGCCCATGGCGCATCACGGCAAGCGGCGGCGGCGGCGGCCTACCTGCGGCGGTTTCGGAGGCTTTCAAGCGGCTGCATGAATACACCCGAGGGATCAATTTCGAGTTTCGCGGCGAAGCGGCGATCTATGGCGGCGAAACTGAACGGGTAAGGGATTGGACGGGCCGTGCAATTCAGCTTTCCGGCGCAGCTGATCTATTGCGCCCATATCGGAGGGCGAACTAATGTTTTGGCCATTTAAGCGCGACAAGGCAGAAACCCGTTCAAGCGGAACGGGGTACACGTCTCAGATAATGACAGCACGTGAGGCATATTTTACCGGGCAATCCGGTTTGGCAGAACTGACCGGGACCGTGCAAAGCTGCGTAAGCCTATGGGAGGGCGGTTTAAGCCTTGCAGACGTGGAAGACACTGAATTGTTGACCTCTGGCATTCTATCCCTTGCGGGCCGTGCGTTGGGTCTGCGTGGTGAAGCGGTATTTTTAATCCGTGATGATGGCTTGGTTCCTTGCTCGGATTGGGATTTATCAACGAAGTTTTCCCGGCCCAATGCCTACCGTGTCGGCATCCCCGAAATTGGCGGCGGCAAGTCTTTGACCGTCCTAGCGGATGAAGTGCTGCACTTGCGGGTAGGGTGTGAGGTCAATATGCCTTACGTTGGAGTTCCACCCCTGCGGCGATCAAGCATCACGGCGGGACTGTTGCAGGTGATGGAATCGGCGCTATCCGAAATCTATGAAAACGCACCTCTTGGTTCTAGCGTTGTGCCATTCCCAGAAACGGCAGATACCGACTTGGACGCCTTGGCGCGTGGATTCCGTGGCTATCGTGGGCGGGTGCAGGTCCGTGAATCCGTGAACGTCCAAGCGGCGGGCGGGCCAGCACCGCAACAGGATTGGAAGCCGAACGATTTAACCCCCGATTTATCTAAGGCAATGACGCGGGAAACATGGGCGGCGGCGCGTGCATCCATCGAAATGGCGTTTGGCGTTCTACCGGGTCTAAGCAACATCGCCACAACCGGGCCGATGGTACGCGAGGCGCAACGCCACCTTGCGCAATGGGCGCTTATGCCGATTGCCACCATGATCGGCGAGGAAGCCACAGTAAGCTAGGCGGCGTGGTCAAGCTGGACGTCATGCGGCCCCTACAAGCCTATGACGCAGGCGGGCGCGCAAGGACCGTCACGGCGATTGTGCAGGCGATGGCGCAGGCGAAAGAAGCGGGCTTGGATATAACCCCAGCACTGAAATTGGTTGATTGGAAGGAATAGATCACGAAACGGCGTAAACAGGGCATTTGTTACAATACGTCATAAATCAATATTTAGGCTAAGCTGCGACTGTTCGCGTTGTAAACCAACAAGATGTTGCTTAGTCTGGACTCTACCGTGCGATTTTTGGCCTGACTCACCGTGACGCAGCGTACGTTAGTGTTGACATTTGTTTACGCAAGCATCATTTAAAGGACACAAGATTGGCTCGAAGCAGACACAAAAATAAGCATATTGAGTCAGCAATAGCCTATGCAGAAAGCCGAGGTTGGCGTGTTGAAGTGTTGAAAAGAGGTCATGCTTGGGGTCGGATATACTGTCCTCATTCAGATAGATCAGGCTGTCGCCCATCTGTTTGGAGTACCCCTAGAAATAGTGAAAATCACGCTAGATCACTTATTAAGCTAATTGATAAATGCACCTGTAGAGGAGGTGAAGATGACTCATAACTTTACTTTCATCGTAAGCGGCGTTGACCCATTCGCTGACGATTTTGAAGATCGTTTCTTTGAGGCTGGCTGTGATGATGCAACGTTGGCGTTGATGCATGGCTCTGTGGCTGTTTGCTTTGATCGTGATGGAGAAAGCTACAATGATGCCGTGCTGTCGGCATATAGCAACGTTTGCAAAGCAGGCGCTGTATTGAAGCGGTTTGAACCAGATTATTTAGTGAGTGCTTCTGAGATTGCTTCAAGGGCTGGTTTGTCGCGATCTGCTGTCAATCTTTTTGAGAATGGCGAACGCGGAAAGAATTATCCGGAACCATTCGCACGGGTTACAACATCCAGCCCCCTCTGGGATTGGGTCGAGGTATCAAAGTGGCTCTGCCTTCGTGGTAACATTGATGAGTCTGAATACCGTTCCGCATTGGTTTCACGTGTAATCAATTATAACGTGCAAACGAATGGTGATTTTGACAATGCTGTAGCGCTTGTTAATAGCGCCATGAACCAGCCGCTAGAAGCATAATTAGTCTTTTCTAATTAGAAAGCGGCTTATTCAACCTCACGCCCGCACCACCACCATTCTCGGCAATAAATTCAACGCCAGCTTGTTCGAGGGCGGCGCGGATCGTTGCGACGGTTGCGGGCTTTAATTCTTCACCACGCTCTAGGCGGGCAATTGTATCGGGCGAAACTTCTGACAACTTAGCCAAGTCTCGAACTCCTAAGCCCAATGCGGCCCGTGCCATTTTCGATTGAGTTGCGCTAAAATCGTAACCATGTTCTGATTTATCTTGCAAAGTGTCTAGGTCCAAATTATCGTTACTGTGTTACGATAACACAAAAAAGGACCAGAGCAATGACCAATTTTAACGCGGCTTTGGCGAGCGAACAACTGCGCCCAAACTTAAATAGACGTTCATTCGTTGCCGCTTTGGCAGCGTCCCTATCATCTGCGACCGTTGCGCAGGCATCCCGGTCTGGCGCAACGCCTGAAAACCCCGAATTGATGGCACTTTCAGATCGGTTGCCCGCGACATTGCAAACATACAAAGACGCCGCTGCGCAGGTACAACAGATTGCTGAGACATGGGGGCCGCAATGGCCGCAACCTGACCCAGAAATCATCTGGTATGGGAACGGTAGCAAGCGCCATGCTGACCTATTGGGGCGCGGCGTTGAAACCCCTTGGGGCAAAGGTGGCAGTATGCGGGTGCAAAATCTCGGAACGCCTGAGGGTTTTGAGGCCAGTTACCAAGCCCACATGCGCGAAGCTGACCGCAAGTCAAAATTCAAATCGCAACGTGGTATGAAATCAGAACTGCTATGGGCGGAACGCGATAAAGCCCGGATAGAACCGGCCCGCGCCTATTGGTCTGATGTGGAACGGATCGAAACGGCCTCTGGGGTCAAAGCTGCAAAAGAAGCGGAAACGGCAGCACGGGACGCCTTGCGCGAACTGGTGGGGGCGATTCTGACCTTTGAAGAACAAAGCCCGATGGGTCTGGCGATCAAGGCGCAAGCCCTTACCGCCTTCATTGAATTGCCGCCTTTCTGGCAAATGGCAAACCCTGATGCGCCAAAGTGGATGGCAGGATTGACGGCGACCTTAGCGAGACAAGTGGCCGTATAGCAGCAACAGGGGCGGTTGCTAGTTAGCCCGCCCCTATCGAGCATTTAAGGCTTGATGGAATAAGCCCACGTAACAGAATGTGTTATCGAAATATGTTTTTGTTGACACTTCCTCCTGAACGAAATAAGTTTCTGTTTATGGATAAACGTGGCACCTTAGCAGACTTGATAGAATGGGCGAAAAGCACATTGCCGGGCGAAGAAACGCGCGCGCAAACGGCAATCACGACCTGTCGCAAGGCTGACCTTTTCACCAAGGGGGGCCGTGGTCGCCACGCCCCATTTACCAAGTTGACAGACTTTCCAACTGCTATTCTTGCTGTTCTGCACAACGGTGCAGCCACCAAGTCGGATGAAGTCGTGCAGCGCCTCTGGGCCTTGCCGCTAGTGCTTATCAAGATAAATGACCCGGAGCGTATTGGTCCAGTCGAGCAAGAGCCGAAAGGCTGGGACACAAAGCGTGCGGGGCCATATCTAAGCAAGTTTAACCTCAATTTGGGACTGTATGGCGCAGATCACGGCGACAACCTGATTGGCGTTCTGACCTCGCTTTATGCAGACCTTGCACCGCATAGAGATTTTCATCGAGCGGATCGGATCAATCTTGAATCTTCCGGCGATAAGGTCGCCATCGAGATCATTTTGAATGGCGGCAACCGCGTCACCGATGAGGGTTGGGCTGGCGAAGGCCCTGACCACTCACAAGTCACGCTGACTTTCGGGGATATGGCTGTTTCTCAGGCTAAGGCGATAAAAACCACGCGCACAATCTGGGCAGACGCTCTTAACGATCTGTCATTGATGGCACCGAATTTGACGAAGGGCCGCGGTTAATGTCTAGCCCGCACATCCCATCCATGCCGACAAAGCGCCGTAAACCCGCTTTCACCAAGACAGAAATCAAGTGCTATTCCGACGCTGCGAATGATGCAGGCCTTGAATGCTGGGCAGTGTAGCGCACCGACAAAGATGGCGTTATGACCCGTTTTGTTGCTGGGGGTATCTCTGCACCTGAAGCTGGGCATTCGGAGTGGGACAAGCATGAAAAAAGGTAAACCATTTCCTAAGGCGCGCGCCTATACGGATGCACGGGGCAAAACCCGCTGGCGCATGTCTGTCAAAGGCATACGCACTGATCTTGGCGCAGAGTGGGGTTCAGAGGAATTCAAGAACCGCTACGACAACGCCCTTGTGGGCGGGAAAGGTGGCATGATCGGTGCCAGCCGTACCAAGCGCAATTCAGTTAGCGATCTGGTGGCACGGTTCTACAAGAGCCGCGTCTACAAAGGGTGGAGCGACAGCACGAAAGCCACAAACCGCGCAATCATTGAAAAGTGGCGCGACGAATATGGCATTTATTCTGTGGCAACCCTGAAGAAACACAACATCGACGCGATGATGGCGGCGAAGTCTGACACGCCAGCCGCCGCTAACAATTTTCTGAAGCGGATAAATCAGGTTCTGGACCTTGCCGTCGATCTGAAAATGGCACCTGCAAATGAGGCCCGTAAAGTCAAGTTTTTCGAGTACGAAAGCGAAGGCATTTATACTTGGACTGAGGACGATATCACCGCTTATTACAAGTGCCACAAGCCAGGTTCAGTGGCACATGATGCTATGACGCTGATGCTCTACACTGCCGCCGCGAAGGTGGACGCGGTTCAAATGGGGCGCTTCAGCATAAAGGCTGCGGATGATGGACCACGGCTGATCTACCGCCGCCAAAAGATGCGCAACCGCAAACCAATGCGCGTCAGTATCAGGATACACGAGGATTTGGCACCCGTCCTAGATCGGCTTACGAACAAAGGTACGTTCTTGGAAACCAGACAAGGAAAAGAGCGCAGCCGTAAAGGCTTGGGCGGTGCAATGCGCAAATGGTGTGATGATGCTGGTCTACCGCACTGCACGGCACATGGTTTGAGAAAAGCCTGCGCCCGTCGCCTTGCTGAGGGTGGTGCCTCTGCCCCGCAAATCATGGCGATCACAGGTCACAAAACACTTTCTGAGGTTCAACGATATATCGACGCAGCCAACCGCGAGGATATGGCGGATGACGGTATGGCCGTGATGGTCACAAGGCCAAACGGCGAACAAACAGTAGCGAACACCGTTGAATTGTTCGCCACTTTACAATCCAACAACTGAAAACAAAGGATAAATAGATGATTATGGCGATCCCTCGAGGACTCGAACCCCGAACCTGCAGATTAGAAATCAGCTGCTCTATCCTGTTGAGCTAAGGGACCGCTGCGGGCGGTTGTCCATCATCGTGCCAATTTTGGCAAGCCTTGTTCGTGGTTCTGTGGTGCGGAAAATCAGCGTCAGCCAGTTGCGTTTGTCACGTGTTTTCGGTGCGACAGATAGGAAAACGGCAAGGATGCCATATACATCAGGTTTGCGGTTATCAGCGTGGGCCATGGATAAACCATCAGGCAAACCACGAGCACAACGGCAACAATAATCGCTGCGGCCAGATGGTTTTGTTTGATCGATGCGTGTTTGATCGAAAAGGTCGGTATGGTGCTGACCGCCAAGAATCCCACACCAATGATATAGACGGTCCGCATGAACGGAAAATCCTCTACCGGCCAACCATAAAGCTGCATGAAAACAGGCATCAAGGCCAGACAGGCAAGGGCCGGTGCTGGCACACCGACAAAATAGTCAGCTTTCTTTAACGGGGCGTTTGTTGCCCCCGAAGACAGGTTAAACCGGGCCAGCCGCAAAGCGCAACACACTGCCAGAACCAAGGTCGCAAGCCAGCCCATATTGGCCTGATCCGTGCCCAGATACAGCGTTTGATACAGCAGCAGGCCAGGCGCGATGCCAAAGTTGAAAAAGTCCGCTAATGTGTCCAGCTCTGCGCCAAACGGGCTGGCCGTATCCAAAAACCGCGCCAGTTTACCATCCGCCGCGTCCAGGAACACAGCCAGCAGAATGAAATAAAGCGCTGTTTCAATCCGGCCCTCAAGGCTCATCCTTACGGATGTCATCCCGGCGCAGATCGCAAAGACGGTGACCACACTTGGGACGATATGGCGCAGCTTGATACGGTGCGTTTTGGTCATACAGGGATGCCGCGCTTGGCTGGATCTGGTTGCATCAGATCAGCGAGAACAGTCTCACCTGCAACGGATGTCTGGCCCACTGAAACTGCGGGGCTCACACCTTTTGGCAAATAGATATCAAGACGACTGCCAAAGCGGATCAGGCCAAAACGATGACCCACTTCAATACTATCATTGGGTTCCACAAAACACACGATGCGCCTCGCGACCAGACCAGCGATCTGCACAACCCCAATGCGCACGCCGCCTTCACTTTCAATTGTCAGGCCATTGCGTTCGTTGTGTTCGCTGGCTTTGTCCAGTGATGCGTTTACGAACTTGCCTTTGTGATAGGCAATCTGTGTGACTTTGCCCGCCATCGGCGCGCGGTTCACGTGGCAGTTAAAGACGTTCATAAAGACCGACACCCTGGTCAATGGCGCATCGCCCAATTCCAGCTCAACCGGTGGCACCACATCTGAAATCAGCGACACAACACCATCCGCCGGCGATATGATCAGCCCCTCTTGTTGTGGGACCACGCGCACCGGATCACGAAAGAAATAATAACACCAAATGGTCGCGCCGACCCCGATCCAGAACAGGGGTTCCCAGATCAAGCCAAGCACAACGGTGATCGCCGCGAAAATCGCCACAAACTTGCGGCCTTCTTTGTGCATCGGCACCGCGACGATCTTGAGCATATTCATAGTGGTTCTTTCAGAAAAATTCAGGAGGGCCAGCAGGTAAGATTATTTAAGAATCGAAAATCCGCCAAAACGGGCCGCAGAAATAGATTCACAGATACTCATTCAGCGCAATTCGACCGATGGCATCGGCCTCAATGCGTCCAAGCACCCCGGCGTCCGGTGGCAAAGTTTTCGCCGTAACCGCCATTGCGGATGTTGGGTTTGCGTTTTTGTGGTTCTTGCACCTGCGCATCAATACCGTTTTCACGGGCATAAACCACAGCCTCTTCGCGCGTCGCAAATTGCAGACGTATCTGCGACTGGGTGTCAGAGGACGACGTCCATCCCATCAGCGGGTCAACTTCACGGGATTCAGACGGCGCAAACTCCAAAACCCAAGACTTGGTTTTTGCGGTGCCCGATGACATCGCAGTCCGGGTTGGTTGGTAGATACGTGCGCGCATGGCTGCCTCTTTGATCAGATCGTTAGTGACTTATCCGATATTCCGGCAACAGGGGCAAGAGAATGCGCGCAATTGTGGATTTCCCCTACCAATGCTGCAGCGCAGCATGTATGCAATAGATGTAAAGATTGGAAAACATAATGAATCCCCTCGCCCTGCTGTCGCTACAATCGCAAATGACCGAATTGATGCTGAACACCCAAACCGTGATAACCCTACGGTTGCTGGGAATGTCCGGCGCAATCCCGGCACCGCGCGGTGAAAACGATCGCATGGTTACAGAAAAAGCGCCTGCCATGGTCAAAGCCTATGCCGCGGGTGCCAAGGCTGTAATGTCAGGCAGCACACCAGATCAAATCATAAGCGCGGCAATGGCGCCGCTCAGCCAAAAAGTGCGCGCCAACCGCAAACGATTGATGAAGTAGGTTTGTCTTTCAGGTCACGCACGAGGGTGTTCTGATGACAGTTTCCGGCAGTAATCGCGGCACCGCCCCTTGATCCTCGCGTAAAACATGACACCTATGGTGCTCCCCACTTCAAGGACACCGACATGCCATACGCTCAAACTGATTCTTCCGACGGCATGCCGATGATGGCAAACCCGGCACCCGATGTGCGCAGCCGTCCCAAATTGGAAGGTGGTCGGACATTCAAACTGTATACCGAATTTGAACCAGCGGGCGACCAGCCTACCGCCATCAAAGAACTGACCGAAGGCGTCATGAGCGGCGAACGCGATCAGGTTTTGTTGGGGGCAACCGGGACAGGCAAGACATTTACCATGGCCAAGGTGATCGAAGAAACCCAACGCCCTGCGATCATTCTGGCCCCGAATAAAACATTGGCGGCCCAGTTATACGGAGAATTCAAAGGGTTCTTTCCTGACAACGCCGTCGAATATTTCGTCAGCTATTACGACTATTATCAGCCCGAGGCCTATGTCGCGCGGTCCGATACGTTCATCGAAAAAGAAAGCCAGATCAACGAACAGATTGACCGCATGCGCCACTCCGCCACGCGGGCGCTGTTGGAGCGTGACGATGTGATCATCGTCGCCTCCGTGTCCTGCATATATGGTATCGGGTCCGTTGAAACCTACGGCGCGATGACGCAGGATTTGAAGGTTGGCAAAAGCTATGACCAGCGCCAAGTGATCGCCGATTTGGTTGCACAAGCCTACAAACGCAACGATGCGGCATTCCAACGCGGGTCGTTCCGGGTGCGTGGTGACGCGCTTGAGATTTTTCCGGCACACTTGGATGATCGGGCATGGCGGTTGTCGTTCTTTGGCGAAGAGTTGGAGAGTATCACGGAATTTGACCCGCTGACGGGTGAAAAAACCGACACCATGGAGCAAATCCGCATTTACGCCAATTCTCACTATGTTACCCCGAAACCGACAATGCAGCAGGCCATTATTGGCATCAAAAAAGAGCTGAAAACGCGGCTTGATCAATTGGTAAACGAAGGCAAATTACTTGAGGCGCAGCGCCTTGAGCAGCGATGTAATTTTGACCTAGAGATGTTGGAAGCGACGGGCGTTTGCAATGGTATCGAAAACTATTCCCGCTACCTAACGGGCCGTGCACCGGGGGAGCCACCCCCCACCCTGTTTGAATTTATCCCAGATCATGCCATTGTTTTTGCAGATGAATCCCACGTGTCCGTGCCGCAGATCGGCGGTATGTACAAAGGTGACTTTAGGCGCAAGATGACGCTGGCCGAACACGGGTTCCGCCTGCCATCTTGCATGGACAACCGCCCCCTGAAGTTTGAGGAATGGGACGCGATGCGCCCGCAATCGGTGTTTGTCTCCGCCACGCCCGCGAAATGGGAGATTGAGCAAACCGGCGGTGTTTTCACCGAACAAGTGATCCGCCCCACAGGCCTGATTGACCCGCGGATCGAAATCCGCCCCGTTGAAATGCAGGTCGACGACCTGTTGGACGAAGTGCGCAAAGTTTCTGCCGATGGCATGCGAACATTGTGTACAACCTTGACCAAACGCATGGCCGAAGACCTGACCGAATACATGCATGAACAGGGCATTCGCGTGCGTTATATGCACTCTGACATCGACACCATTGAACGGATCGAAATACTGCGTGATTTACGCCTTGGGGCGTTTGACGTGCTGATCGGCATCAACCTGCTGCGCGAAGGCTTGGACATCCCTGAATGTGGCTTGGTGGCGATCTTGGACGCCGACAAGGAAGGCTTCCTGCGTTCTGAAACATCCCTAATTCAAACCATTGGCCGAGCCGCCCGAAACGCCGATGGCCGGGTGATCATGTACGCCGACCGCATCACCGGGTCGATGGAACGCGCGATGGGCGAAACCGAACGCCGCCGGGTGAAACAACTGGCCTATAACGAAGAACACGGGATCACCCCTCAGACCGTGAAAAAGAACGTCGAGGATATTCTGGCCGGCCTCTATAAAGGCGATGTGGACATGAACCGCGTCACCGCCAAGATCGACAACCCGTTGGCGGGTGGCAACCTGCAAACCGTCCTCGACAGGCTGCGCACCGACATGCGCAAAGCGGCGGAGAACCTTGAGTTTGAGGAAGCCGCGCGTCTGCGTGATGAGGTCAAGCGATTGGAAGCCGTTGATTTAGTAATCGCCGACGATCCAATGGCGCGGCAATATGCGGTGGAAAAGGCCGTGGGCGACGCAAAGGTCAAATCCGGGCGGAGTACCGGGGGTCGTGGCGGCATGCGCGGCGGCAAAAGCAGGTATGGGGGAAAACGATGACTGTTTTTCCAACCTCCTTAGCCGAATAGAATGCCGTTAAATTGGTCGACCATATCTTTCCCGACCAATCGTGAGGGCGGCCCTTCCAGGCGTTCATCTTGCGGCAGGACACCATCAAAATTCAAATCCAAGTCACCACCTCTGAATATCTTCTCAAATAGCTGGGAATGCTCATTCCGGGCATTCTGATCCAACATCTTCGTCACAACGCCTGCCAATACATCCGCGATTTGGATGGCCCTTGAAAGCTTAGAATCGACAGAACTGGTCTGTACAACCCGCAGTGGAAACTGCACACCTAAACCATCTGCTGTATCCAAAACCTGCTGAGGTACATTGGTTGCCGTGATCTTTTCCCAAGACTCTCGGCGTCTGAAGAAATCGGACATAACATCATGTTGGATATGAAAATCCTCTGGCCTGCGCCTTCTCCAGTGCGCAACACTGACCAGCATGGCTGTAAACTGAAATTCATTTGAGTTTTTGTGACTAGAAAGGCTTGAATGCTCTTGAAAGCCCTCTGCGCCAGCAACAATCGTTTCCATAAATGGTTTTAGAGGTTCGGAACACGAGTTCAGTTTCAGCTTCAATACTGCAACCAAATCTAACAGGGACTTTTTGGTGGGTGCATCGGAGAAAGAAAAATATTGCCTGCAAATCGAGTTTACGAATTCGGGGCCTTCAATACTTAAGCACGCGGCATAAAAATGATTGCAGTATTTTCTGCCCCAAGCGTTCTTGTAAAAATCATAGCCATTGCTGTGAAAGACTGGCTCAGCAAGGCTATCGACAAGTTTATTGAATGTTAAATACTGCTTGTTCGTAGCCCAGACAAAGAACTGGTCAGAGCGGGCAAGGATTGCATCCATAAACTCTGGAATTTTCTTCCGGGCAGTTGCCGCGCGCCAAATGTTAGAGGCTTTGAATTCCGGTGCCTGGTATTTTGGGAAGCAACTCTCCAAAATATCATTCGCATCTTGATCAGAAAGGGTGGTACTCGCCAAAGCAAATATGGGCTGGTTTACATCTCTCAAATTGAACCCGGTATACCCTGACTCATCAAAAGAAATTCGAAGTAAACTCATTTCTTTTCGCCCTCATATCGCTGTAACACGTGGCCTAGACTTTAAACAAAATAAGTTAATGTTTTAACTATGGGGCAAAAAACTGAACAAAAAACACACCTAAGTTTCACTTTCATCCAATCGCCTGTGTGTATTCGCTCACTAACCCTTTGTTAACCATAATTAACCATGATCGCGAATGGGAGTGTCCAATGCGATCCGGTTTATTAATCTTTATAGTGTTGTCATCGCTTTTGGCAGGTTCTGCCAACGCCGGGGCGTGGCTGCGCGAAAAGGGCAGCAGTTTTACCTCCGTCTCATTCTCCAGCACTTGGTTTCTCGACACGACAAACACATCTTATTTGGAGTACGGCCTGCGCGATAATCTGACCGTTGGTGCCGATGTCGGTTATGCAACCAGCCGCAATGGCACTCAATCCGGCTATGGAACCCTCTTCATCCGCCGTCCATTGGGTCAAAATGACGGCCCAAATCAATGGGCCTATGAACTTGGCGTGGGTGCTGCATGGGTCGGGGAAGAAGTCTTGCCCTATCTTAAAACCGGGCTGTCTTGGGGCCGTGGGATAAAACTGCGCGACACAAACGGCTGGATGGCGGTCGACGCCTCAATAACATGGGACGTGACATCGGGCCTGCACGTTGCCAAGATCGACAGCACCATTGGGCTGAACTTTACCGAAGTCACCACAGGCATGGTTCAACTTTACTTGGCGCATTTAGATCAACAGACCTACGGCAGCATCGCACCATCCATCGTGATCAAACCCCGCAACAGTAAGTTTCGCATTCAGATCGGCGCAGAAAGCCAATTGGATGATCTGGAAAATACCGGGATAAAGCTTGGCCTTTGGCGCGAGTTTTGAACGACAAAAAGCCCCGCCTGATCAAACAAGCGGGGCTGATCCATCAAGCCAGCGGTTATAGCGTTACATCAACGTTTATCCATCCGTACCACAACCTGCACCGTGCCTCTCACGGGCGTGGGCCAAATCACCTTAATATGGTTCCGGTTGGACCCTTGGATCTGTTGCACATAGGGCATATCGAATTGCGTCACATTGGACGCATTGCGAATTGGCCCCCGTGCAACGACAAAATCCACACTCAGGGATTGCCCGCCAAACGGCAAATAATCAGACACATCTATGTCCCAACTGTCAGACACCGAGTTCTGCGTAAATTCAATTTCCGCAGGGTTCTGCACCCGTGCTGTAACAGCGTGAAACGAATTGCCTTCCATCACCACATCCCTGCACCGCGCGATATCAAGATCAGCATAGGTCGTGTCCACTCGCTCCGCCCGATCAATACCGCCGATAATGCTGCGGAATTTATTGCCCGTGATGTTAACGCCGCTCAGGAAATGACCTGCGCCATGTGGTTTGATCACGATATAACTGAACCAAGGGGCCACATCGCCTGACAGAAAAATATTCTCCGAAATGCTAAGCGCACTAAAAGAATACTCAGAGTTAAACTCAGGCGCTGCATCCTGTTCATTGGTCCATTCAATGAAACAGTTGTCGACATAGTTCTGTGAAATGATTGAACTGGAATGGGGCGACGTCAGAATAAGACCAGCAGACCGAATGCCATTGCTCACGGAATCCCCTTGGAAAAAGTGATTGCCGCTGATGATTGAGTTTTGCCCGGCGATCAGTGCAAAGTGTCTGAACTGCGTTGCCCGGTTATCGCGCAGTTTAACGTCATTGGCGTTTGTGTTCAGCGCGATTGTCTTGCGGTTTGGCACCAGCGCGCCTTCCTCCGATGACAAAAACTGACACCGATCCACAAACATCCCCTGACAACCTGTCCCGATTGAGGTCAGTCCGCGGTCCATTGGACGGCTGATAAAACAATCACGCAAATGAAACGTAGCACCTGATGGGGCAAGCATCACACCACTGCATCGGTTGTTACATTGGAACTCGATATCGGCCATCACGAATTTACTGAGCTGACTAAAGCCACTGAAATCAATCAGATACTGGAACCTGCTAAAGGTGAATGTCTGCGTTCCAGCCGCATCAAAGAGCGGTGCGTTCAACGTGATCTGTTGCGTCGCGACGTTCTTGGACACCACGTAAATTTCGCGCCCAACGCCTGTCCCTTCAACCAATGCGCCTACAGGCACATTGGCGATATTAGTCACATTGGTCAGACGGGTACTGCTTGCAGGTGAATAGGTCGCCTGCGAAGTGACCACAACGGTATCCCAAGCCGTACTTGGCCCGGCCTCCAATTGGCCATTTCGGATCACACGGCGCGTGGCAAAAGACGTGCGGTTAGGGTCCGCCGCCTTCATGTCCAACGGGCTGGTGACGTAAACCTTGCGTCCCCCCATGTCCAAGGATTCATGGTCAGAGTTGTTCAGCAACGCCTGAAAAGCCTTTAGAAATGCAACCTCTTCGTCCTCAAAAGCTTCGATATAATTGGGCAGGTCAAAGTTCCGGCGCAGTAACAATTGCGCGGTCGCTGGCATGGTGACTTTGCCCTCAAACTTTACGGCCGTGTCAAAAGTGACATCACCATTCAACAGAAACGTTCCCGCAGGCACATATACAGTGCGCCCATTTGCTGCGGCATTTGCAGCCTCAAACGCAGCGGTGTTGTTTGTTGTTCCGTCACCAATCGCGCCGTAATCCGTCACGTCCACCAGTGACAGCAGATCACGCAGGAAGACCGTTGTGATGTCCTCAACCTGAATATCGTCGATCCGAACAACCCCGCCGTTCGCGCCAATCAGGTCCAGCCCCAAATGCCCGTAAACCGCGGTATTACCCCACACCATGTCGACGCCGCCACGTGCACCTGCGCCGATAATGGCGCTGACCTCGACCACTTCGCCATACGCCGTCAACGGCGTGGCTGGTCCAAACTCTGGCACGCCTGTGACCTTGTTGCCATTGCCCTGCGCCGGATATCCGGCAATCCGCACCGATGGTAAATTGCCGCTGATGGCTTTCACCTTGGCCGTGACGCGTAAATAACACCCTGGCAACAAGGGCGTTTGCCCCATATAACGAAGCCGCTGCGTGCCTTGCGTTTTGAGCAGTTCCAGCGCCCCGCCAAAATCCTGATCCGCAGGCACAAAAGCCGCGTTGGCGTTATTGGCATAGGTGTCTGATCCCGGCGTGCCGTCGCCACTTGAATATACGTCCAATCCATCCGCAAATGCAGGTGGCATCAACAACACGCCGTCGGTTATCGCCTTGTTCATAGAAAAATCCCTTTCCCCGATCCGCGCGCTACATCTGCGCAACAAACCGTTTGATTGCTGTCAAAGCCCGACGACTGCCGGTGCAAGGTCAGGGAAATATCAACAGGGGGTTAAGGGGGAATGGGAGGTGCGTGCGGTGGGGGTGCAACACGGCGAACCATTCAGAGTGTAAAATGCGAGATTCGACACATCACCCCCTACGCCAAAAGAGCTAAACGTCGGCCAATATAAGTCTGACTTAGGTAGCTTTGAAATAAGAATTTCGGTTGGGAAAGAAGCGCGGTATCAAGCGTTTTCGATGACAAACCCCTCATGCGCAATCTCAATGCTTTCTACTGCAACCTCATTACCCTCGGCCTTAAGGTCTGTGCCGCTCACCTTCACCGGAAACGCATTTTTGACCGTCCACACCATGGTCGGTTCCTGTGCCTCATCTAACAGTGAAATCGTCAAGGTCTTGCGCTTAATCGTATTCATCTTGATCTCAGCAAACCAATCAAAGATGGCATTGTCTTTGGCAAACACACCCTTTTTCATGGTTATATTTCCAGACTTTATCATTCCTGGCATCTTTACTTTGGAAAACACAGGGTTGTTCCCCGCCCGGTATTCCAACGGCTCAGTCTCAGCATCCAGCCCAGACACCTCTTGAAAGTGTAATTCTGTATTGTCCCATTTGACGAGAAAGTGAAATTTGGGCAGCGGCCAGATCGACTTGCTTTGTTCAGAACCATCATCACTCATTGCCGCATCCTCCCGCATTAGCATACGGTCATGCTAAGCTCAGTCACATCACTGCTCCAGCTTTTTCTGGTCTTTCAAGCCGTAGCCCCCGGTGCCTCCAAAATCATCACCGCACCGATGCGCCACCCCATGTCTGTTTGTTCCATCTTGTAATCCAACAGATGCACAAAGCCTTTACCGTCGGTGATTTGCACCTTTTGCCACAATGCCCCACCACGTTCCCGCAACTCCAGATACCGCACTTCTGCAGGACGCCGAACCATCGGATAACCCGATGTCACCATGCGTTGGAAATTCTGTGGTGACTGAAACAACATCTGCAAGCTAGGCGTCGCATATCCAAATGCGCCCGCGAAATCATCCGCCTTGAACGCTTCAAACTGGCTGTTGATTGTGTTCTCGATTTCAGTCTGTTGCGCCGTGGCCGAAAAACCCGTGAGGACGGCCAAAACCATTCCCAAGAGGGCTGAAATCAATCTCATCCGCATCGCATCTCTCCCTATTCTCCGATTGACTTAAGGTAAGCCGACAAAAGAATAGGGCAAGATTTTTACGCGGTGATCAATTTTCCTGCCAGCGCGTCTTCGATCAACGCTACCGTTTCATCGACACCATATAGCGCAATGAAACCGCCAAACCGTGGCCCCTGCGATGCACCCAACAACACTTCATACAGCGCCGTGAACCAATCGCGCAGCGGATCGAACCGTTCTTTGCCAACCGCAAACACCATCGTCTGCAAGGCTTCCGCGTCTAAACCACCGTCCCATGACTTCAACTGCCCCAGCAAATCTTCCAGTGCTTCACGTTCAAGATTACTGGGCGCACGGAACACTTTCGATGGTTTCACAAAGTCATTGTAGTACCGCACCGCATGCTCTGCTGCCGCGTCCATACCGGGGTTGGTTTCGGGTGTTGCCTCCGGCGCATATCGTTGAATGAACCCCCACAACTGCGACTTTTCCTCAGCGGACGACACAGACGCGAGGTTCAGCAGCATCGAATAGGGCACCACCATATCCGACTTGGGCACGTCACCCCCGTGGATATGCCACACCGGGTTGTTCAACTGCGCCTTCAGGTCTTGCCCTTCAAACGCCCTCAACTGCTGGTGATATTCATCAACTGCCTTGGGGATCACATCAAAATACATCCGCTTCGCCGTCTTTGGTTTAAGATACATAAAATACGACAAGCTTTCAGCGCTCGCATAGGTCAGCCATTCATCAATCGTCAGGCCATTGCCCGATGACTTGGAAATCTTGTGACCGTCCTGATCCAGAAACAGCTCATAGGTGAAATGCTCAGGCGCCTTCGCCCCCAAAATCCGGCAAATGCTGTCATAGATTGGCGTATTGGTGGAATGATCCTTGCCGTACATCTCAAAATCAACGCCCAGTGCCGCCCAGCGCGCGCCAAAATCCGGCTTCCACTGCAACTTCACATTGCCCCCGGTCAGTGGCAGGGTCATCTCGGTGCCGTCCTCATCGTCAAAGGTGATCGTGCCATCCTTGGCGTTCACTTCCTTCATCGGCACATACATCACCCGCCCGGTCTCGGGATGGATCGGTAGGAAAATCGAATAGGTCTGACGCCGTTCCTCACGCAATGACTTCAACATCACCGCCATAATCTCATCGTACTTTTCCGCTGCACGCAGCAAAATCTCATCAAACTGACCCGACGCATAAAACTCGGTGGCTGAATAAAACTCATACTCAAACCCAAACGTATCTAAAAACCGCCGCAACATCGCGTTGTTGTGGTGGCCAAAGCTTTCGTGCGTGCCAAATGGGTCCGGCACCGATGTCAAAGGCCGCTGCAAATGCTCGACCAACGCCTCTGGGTCCGGCACATTGCCCGGCACCTTACGCATTCCGTCCAAATCATCGGAAAAACAAATCAACCGCGTCGGAATATCACTCATCGCCTCAAACGCGCGCCGCACCATGGTCGTGCGCGCAACCTCGCCAAATGTACCGATATGCGGCAACCCACTGGGGCCATAACCGGTTTCAAACAACACATGGCCCTTTTCAGGTGGCTTTGATGCGTACCGTTTCAGTACCTTGCGCGCTTCTTCAAAGGGCCACGCTTTGCTCTGCATTGCTGCATCCCGCATCTCAGACATATCAAACTTCCCGAATGGCCCAAATGCGCCCAATGCGCACGGCTGGCCCTGTTCCTATTGCGTCACTCGGCAAGGGTCAATATTCTGCACCGCAACATGACCTCAAAGGACAATCCCATGAACGACGATAATTCCTTCGTACTAAGCGCCCAAGACAGCCTTGTGGCCCTGATGATCGCCGTGTCCGCATCGGATGAGGACATCCGCACCGCCGAGTTGGTTAAAATCCAATCTGCTGTGAATATGCTCCCGGTCTTTGCAGGCTATGACAACGACCGTCTGACCGTAATCAGCAAAACCGTGCTGGACCTGTTTGAACAAGAAGACGGTCTTGACGCACTCTTTGGCCTGATCCGCGAAGCCCTGCCCGACCGCCTGAATGAAACCGCCTATGCGCTGGCTTGTGACGTGGCCGCCGCAGATGGTAAACTGGATGAAGCAGAACTGCGCCTGCTCGAAGAAATCCGCTATGAGTTGAACATTGATCGGCTTCATGCGGCTGCGATTGAACGTGGGGCAAGAGCGCGGCATGTGGTTTGAACGGTTAGATTAGGGACTTCCTACGGTTACATTCACGATCCAGTCCGCCATCCGATCTAGGGACCCTTCTGCATAGGCCCGGCGTCCCATCCTGAGAAATAATAACTGCGCATACCATGGCCAGTCTTCGGCAAGTTGATAATTGAAGATATCACTGCGCAGCAATCCATGCGTGGCGTCCGGTATCACGATAACGCGCCTATCGTCTGCCAACGGCGACAGACGTGTCCGAAAAACGGCAGCATTGCGCCGCGCATCCACGTTCAGGTCATCCTGTCCCCAAACCGCAAGTACTGGATTTTTCATTTTCGCGATCAGATCCGTGGAATCTTCCCAGTAGGCGTTCTTCACAAACCGAAACCGATCCGCCTCCATCCCCGGCGGTGGTATGGTCTTCGGCCCACGGAACAAAGCATCGTATCTGTCACTGCGTTCAATCAGGTGCCGCGTGATCTCGTCTTGATCGACACCGGCCAACGTCATGGCAGTACGGCTGTAATAGCTACCCTGATCCCGCCATGAAACAGCACCACCGACAATCATCGTGAACGCAGGGTCACTGCGACTTGCCACACGGGGCAGAACCCAGCCTGCTTGGGAAAAACCGATGTACCCGACATTTTCGATATCAATGTTTTCCTCTGCGGCAAGAGCGCGCCGTGCCGCTATCGCCGCGTGGGCGCGATCATCCATCGTTTGATGCAGCCAATTCCCCGTGCTGGCACCTATTCCAGCCTTGTCCCATGTAAACACACCAATGCCTGCATCCACCAACGTATTGATCAATGGCAGGTATCCATCACCCGAGAAACGATCCTGAGGGCCGTCGCCATGAATAAGGATAGCGATGGCTTTGGGCTGTGTATGCATTGGCATAACAAGTGTGCCTGACAGAACGGCATCACCCGCGTTAAAAATCACTTCTTTGCTGTGATGCCGTGAAAGATCAAAGTCGGTCAGACCACGCATAGCCCAGAGCGCAACGCATATACCCAACACCACTAACCCGATACTGTAGATGGTTATTTTCTTCATCCCGTTCCAGTCTACCCTGAAATTTGAGGATCAATGCGACATGTAGATAGCCCCGACATCGCGCCAGACCGCATGTGTCTCGTCCTTGCCAGGGGTGGTTTGATATTCAACCCTTACCCCTCGTACAACACACCCCAACGCTCAATCAGCGCCTGCTGCACCCGTTTTGCCCGTCTGTTCCAGGTCTGCGCACCGGGCGGCCCTTCGCGCAGCGCGCGGGTGATCTTGGCGCGCTCACCCTCATCCGCGGCAAAGATCGCAAACACCAATTCCGTGCCATCCTTGGCCGTGACATATCCCGCCAAACCAGAGACAAAATTCAACGTGCCGGTCTTGGCCTCAACATAAATCGGGTGCTCCTTTAGCGGTCTCCCCTTTTCATCGCGCATCACGAACTCTTTTAGGATCGGCCTTAGCCCGCTGTCGCGCACTTTCAGCAGTGCCGTCGCCATATCCAACGCCGTGACTGAGCTATCATCGCCCAAGCCCGAATGATCCACCAGCTTCGGTGCCACCATGTCCAACGATGTAATGGCCCAACGGTTCATTTCTGCTGCCGATGCCCGCAAACCGCCGACCTTTCCAATGCGTTTTTGTGTGGCAGCAAGCCCCACCATTTCAGCGGTCAGATTGGTGGAATACTTCAACATATCTTTCAGGATACGCCGCAGATCGTCACTTTGCCGGGTCACCACAGCTTCCCCTGCTGGCAACACCGCGATCACCTCGGGCCGGCCCAACCTGATCCCATGTGCACCCGCCAAAGTGGCAAACACTTCGCCCGCATAAAGCCCCGGCTTGCGCACAGGCAACCACCGTGATCCGCCCTTGCCAAGCGCCCCTTTAGCCACCGTCCAATTGTCACGGCCTGCACGGTCCTCATAGGTATAGATCGGCGCAGATCGGTCCCGGACCTGCATTGCCGCCATTGTCACAGCGGGGCGGTACTTCTCAGACCGGCCATCCATCGTGACCGTATAATCGCCACTGGCCCGCTTCCATTCAAAATGCACCCGGTTGTAATTAAGCGCGATGCCGGACACACCGGGGTTATATCCAACGTGATCAGGTTGTTCGGGGTCAATCTGCCGCAACACTGGCAAAGACGCCTCATAAACTTTGAACCCGCCCTTAACCCCGTGCACGCCAGCGGCTTTCAACTGCGCTGCCATGTCGGCCAGACCATCAGTGTCCAATGTCGGATCACCGCCACCGATTAAAATCAGGTCGCCCTGCACCTCACCATCTACAATACCCCCCGTGGCGTATAGGCGCGTGGTGAACCGATGATCCGAGCCCAAAGCATCCAAGGCATAAAGCGCCGTGATCGCCTTTGTCACGCTTGCTGGTGGTGTCCCAGCCCGTTCATGCGCACATTCCAGCCACCGCCCAGTCTTGGCGTCAGCCACTGCAAATGCCACCTGCCCTGACAATTTCTCAGATCGGATAATCTCTTTGACGCTGCGCACCGCACGTTTGTAAAAATCTTCTCCCCGCAACACAGGACGCAGCGATGCTGCGGGCGGGGCCGCAATTGCCCGCGTCCCCAGTGCCACCGTGGCAACGACTGACCCCATAAAAACCCGGCGTGAAAACTGTTTTGAAATACCATGCGTCATGAACACATCTTAAACCGCACGACGGGCCCGGCCACAAGGACCCGCAAATCACATTTTCACCACCAAACCATCATGCTAAGGCGCATCTATGCAACGCGCCGTTCTGATCATGTTTGTCGCTATGTCATTGATCCCTTCTGGGGACGCGGCGGGTAAACTCATGACGTCAACCATGGGTGTGGCCCCGGTTTTTGTCGCTTGGTCGCGATTTGCCTTGGGCGCACTTTTGGTCTTGCCATTTCTGCCGGCCAATACACTGGCCCTTTTGGGCAATTGGCGCATATGGGTGCGGGCGGCACTGCTGGCCGGGGGCATCACCTCAATCCAAATGGCATTGCAGACCGCTGATATTGCCACCGTGTTTGCCGCCTTCTTTATCGGGCCGATGTTCAGCTATGTCTTGGCAACCCTTTTCCTGCGCGAACCTGTCACCCTGATCCGCAGCCTACTCGTATTGCTTGGTTTTGCGGGCGTCCTACTGGTGGTCAGACCCGGCATGGGCGGTGACTTGGGCGTGCTTTGGGCCGTATTGGCGGGGCTGTTCTATGGTGGCTTTCTTACCATGTCGCGCTGGCTTGGCGGGATCGCGCCGCCCATGGCATTAATCTTTACCCAACTGTTGATCGCAGGGCTCATCACACTGCCTTTTGGTCTGCTGCATCTGCCGACACCCAGCGCGCCCATTGCCGCATTAACTTTGGTCAGTGCGGCCTGTTCGATGCTGGGGAATCTGCTGTTGCTTTATGCCTACCGACTGGCCCCTGCCACGAAACTTGCCCCGCTGGTCTATTTCCAACTGATTGCCGCAACCTTGATGGGCTGGACAATCTTTGGCAATTTTCCTGACAGCTATACTTGGACTGGCCTGCTTTTGATCATCAGTGCGGGTCTGGCTTCGGCCCGGCTACGCTGACCAATCGCCCGCCGCACGGATCGCACTGGACGACAGATCAACCATCGGCACATTCACAAAACACCATGCCGGGGCCCGCGCCTGCGCCAGCAATTGCGCATGACGCCCGGCAATCCGATATGGCGCATAAAGGGAGGCAGCCCTGCTCATCCGCGCAGAAATCCGTTGACCAGGGCGGGCCAACACCCCCACCGGCACCGTTTCCATGATCTGCCGCCAATCTTGCCAGTGATGGAATTGCACCAAATTATCAGCCCCCATCAACCAGACAAAACGCACCTGCGGATACATCGCCCGCAGTTTCGCCAATGTCTGTGCGGTATAACGCGTGCCCAAATGCGCTTCGATATCAGTGACCTCAACACGTGGATGTTGCATCACTGCGCGCGCATGTTGAATGCGTTTTTCCAACGGCGCAGGCCCATGTTTCTTTAACGGATTGCCCGGTGATACCAGCCACCAAACCCGGTCCAACCCAAACCGCTTCAGCGCCTCGCGGGTGATATGCGCGTGCCCGGCATGGGCCGGATCAAACGACCCGCCCAACAAGCCAATCACCTGATCCGGTGCTGCATATGGAAAATCATATCTCATTAGGTGCCGTCCTGTTCGTCAGCATCATGATCAGATCAACCGACTATAGCAACCCTATGGAACACAAGCACTTTTCCAAGTATTTATCCCAGCCCCTTCACAACCTTGAACAACGTTCCTATATCACCAGCTACAAACGCGAACAACGTTCAAGGAATGCAGCATGCGACCTGAAACCAAAGTATTTGTCATTACTGCCGTGATTGCCGCAGCCATCGTTCCGCTGCTCGACGCCCTGACGTGGCTGGCAATTGGCGATCCCGAACGCATCTGGGCAGACAGCGCCATTTTGACCAACATGGCCACAGCTGCCACGCCCTTTATCCTTGCTGCTGTGGCCACGCTGCTTGTCAGCCTGTCACCCGCAACGGCATGGCGCATCGCCGGGATCGGCTTGTTCATCCTTGGCACGCTGTTTGGGTGGTTGGCCATTGATGGCTACATGTATCAAACTCAAAATGGCACGGGTGGGGCGAATATAGGCCTCTATATGTTGATCATGCTGGGTGAGTTGATCACTGCAATCTTGATGCCTGTACTGGTCCTGATCCGTGGTAAATCACGACGCGCATCAAGTTGATCTAGCCATTAAAAAGCGGCCCCCGGATTTGCATTCGGGGGCCGTTTATAATTGTTACAAAAGCTATTTTAAGTCAGATTAACCAGCTTAAACGTGCTTTTTGATTTCGCCTGATTTAATGCGAGCAAAGTAGCCCTGCATCTCGCGTTTCACGATTGGCATCAGAACATAAAGTGCGGAAATGTTCACAACAGCCATCGCAAAGATCGCAGCATCAGAGAAGTCGATGACCGGACCAAGGCTCGCTGCCGCACCAATCACAATGAAGATGCAGAAGATGACCTTGAACACCAGTTCCGCCGTCTTGCCTTCACCAAACAGATAGGTCCAAGCCTTGAGACCATAGTAGGACCAGCTGATCATGGTGGAGAAAGCGAACAGGATAACCGCAACCGCCAGTACATATGGGAACCAGCTAAAGCCAGTCGCAAATGCCGCTGACGTCAAGGACACACCGGAATTGCCATCAACAGTCGCAATCGCAGTACCCGCTTCGTTCAGCACATAGTTGCCTGTCGCGGGATCAGTGATCAACTGACCGGAAATGGTGATAACCAATGCGGTCATCGTACAGATCACAACCGTGTCGATGAACGGTTCCAGCAAGGAAACCACACCTTCGGTTACAGGTTCTTTGGTTTTCACCGCAGAGTGCGCAATCGCCGCTGAACCAACACCAGCTTCGTTCGAAAACGCCGCCCGTTTAAACCCCTGGATCAATGCGCCAACAAAGCCGCCTGCAACCCCAAGGCCCGTAAAGGCACCGGCAAAGATCTGACCAAAGGCCCAACCGATCTGATCAAAGTTCACGATCAGAACAACCAAGGCGGCCGCAACATAAAGGATGCCCATAAACGGCACGACCTTTTCAGTCACTTGAGCGATGGATTTGATACCGCCAACAATCACAGCAAAGACCACACCAGCAAAAATGATACCGGTGATCCAACCAGGATAATCACCAACAATACCAGAGATTTGCGCATGGGCTTGGTTCGCTTGGAACATGTTGCCGCCGCCCAATGCACCCAAGATACAGAAGATCGAGAACAGAACCGCAAGGAATTTACCACCCGGCATGCCGCGTTCGGTAAAGCCCTTAGAGATGTAATACATTGGTCCACCAGAGACCGTCCCATCTGGATACTCGTTCCGGTATTTCACACCCAATGTACATTCGGTGAACTTGGACGCCATGCCCAAAAGACCCGCAAGGATCATCCAGAACGTGGCACCGGGGCCACCGATACCAACCGCGACGGCCACACCAGCAATGTTACCAAGCCCAACCGTGCCCGAAAGCGCAGTTGCCAGAGCCTGAAAATGACTGACCTCACCCGCATCATTGGGATCAGAATAGTCACCTTTGACGAGGCTGATCGCGTGTCCAAACGCCTTGAACTGGATAAAGCCAAAGTAGATCGTAAAGACCGAGGCCCCGATCACAAGCCACATCACGATCCAAGGAAATGACGTCCCCGGCAACGGGGCAAAAATCAGGTTAACAAACCAACCCGTTGACCCGGCAAACAGGTTGTTGATCTTTTGGTCCATGCTCACCGCCTCTTGGGCAGCAACCATAGAGGGGATCATTAGCGCCGCCGCAGCGGCCATCCCCGATTGAATAAATCGTTTCATATTGCTCACCTCAATTTTAAGGAATGATCGTGACGGGGACAGATGATGAAGCCACCAAACGTCCGGTGACACCGCCAAACAGGCGCTCTTTTATGCCACGTGCGCCAACCCGGCCCACAACGATCTGTGACGCGCCGTGCGACTTGGCAACATCATCAAGAATATCAGCGACGTCGCCGTGCTTGATGATGCCTTCGACCTTATGACCTGCCGCCTTGGTTTCTTTCACGGCGGGGTCCAGAACACGCTCACGCGCCATGGTCAATTCTTCTTCCCGGCGCTTATGCCGGGTCGCATTTTCCTCAGGTGTCTGAAATGAAAACGGCGACCATTCGATCACATAACAAATAGCGATTGTGCAGTCGCCAATCTGTTTGGCCTTGGCTTTGGCAAATTCCAGCGCGCGTGCGCCAGCATCTGACCCGTCCAGACCCACAACAATTGTGGTTTTTGACATGATTTTTCCCTGTCTTTACGCCGATATTTGCGCGCACCTGAACTGGTGCCTACGCGGATCGGTCTCTCTCCCCGTCATGTCCCGATGCCATCGGGCCCATCACAGGTTGTGATGACAGTAACAAGAAGGTGAATAGGAAATCGACTGTTTTCTCACCTTAGCAAAGGCGGTTTGACCTTTTTTAGTCGAATTTATAGCGATTTTGATAAGTTACGCGTCGCCAGCGAGATTCGAGAGCATCGGCAACGGCGTCACCCTATCGCCCACCATGATCTTTCCGGGCTTGACCACCAAGGCGCACCATCCCCCATGCCCACGCACCGCTGAATATCCACCCGGTCCCAGCGCGGCTTCCATCCGACTACAGGGCGCGCAGATAGTGGAAATTTCGACTACCACCCGTCCGATCTGCAATTGCCGCCCCTTGAGCGCATTCAGGTTTATCCCCTGCACGACCAGATTTCGGCGCAATATAGCTGCATCCACTGGGCCTTGCCCCATCATCGATCCAATCACCGGCAGGTGTTCGGCCTGTATCAATGTCACAGCACGTTTACCGGGCCGTCCATGATCGCCCTCCAAACCGCTTTCGCCGATGTTCGCGCTTTGCACAGAAACTGGCGGCACCAATCGCTCTGCACGCAAACCAATCCACATCAGCACGCCAGATTGCGCATAACCCGACATCAAATCGGCAAGAGTGCGCATTAGCGATCTTCACCTTTCAAAACATCTGACAAGTCAGGCAATCTCTCCAGTGGATAATTTGGATGCAATCGCCAGATCGCATCTGCATCTTCTTCCAACGGCCGTAACGTACCACCCGGGAACGCACGTGTGCGCAACGCCAGCACGATGTCGGACAAAACAGCAGGATTGCCACGGAAATACGAATGACTGTCCCCGCTTGCGGTTTCTTCCACGCGAATAATATGGATCAACTCTTGCTTGCGCAGTCTTTGCACCTCGCCCGAATTGAAGTCTTCGTTTCTGGCCGCCCCGATGCGCGGATATTTTGTTAAGAACGATGACAAACGCAACGCAACATCATCAGGGTTTACGTAAATATTCACCTGCTCAAAGGCTTCGGAAAACCGCTCTGACACCAATCTTTGGCGCACAACACCCACATCTAGATCAGGCGCGGCAAGGATCAGCGTACCCGTTTTCATCGCGAGCTTTGGAGCGACACCCCGACCCCGGTTAAAAATCACCATCTCACGTAGGGCCTGTGTCATCACAGATGTCCCACGCGAATGCGCCACGATATCAATGTCTTCGACCTCAGGAATTGCGGCAATCATGCGCAAAAACTCTTTGGCATGATATACACTGAACTCACCGGCTTCACGGTCCCTGAAATACCCCAAAATCCCGCTATTGCCTGCCGGCCAACTGAACACAATTGGCGTCGAACGCCGCCCGGAGAAATGCCAAAGATTGGCCAGCGTTTGCAGCGAATCCTCAAACCCATTGCTGACGCCGTGGACGTATACCAACACACGCCCATTGCCCGTACGACGCACCTCATCGCGAATTGCAGCCTGAAAAGCCTCAGTGCGCGCCTCATATTCCTGCTGGTCATTGGTCAGAACACGCAATTGACCATCACGGCGCTCAGTTTTCAGCGGGATATCGGCAAAGCGCACCAATTCGCGCAGACCTTTGACATCCAGACGCGATATTTTACCGCCCCTGTCCACATGGGTGCGTGCAACCAGATCATCCCATCCCGCAGCCCCAAACTGCACTTCGGCCACACCAAACGCCATCGCATCTGATCGGTCTGCCCCATAGGCGCTGACCTGTCCATTTTGTAACAACGGTTTGCGGTCGGTCACGTAAAAGATCGGGGGTGAAACAACCTGCAACGGCTTTGGCACCTGCGCGGACGGATAATTCTGGCCATCCAAATACAGGTTCGGCGGTTGCGACAATTGCACAGCCGTGCTGCACGCGGCCAAAACCAGCGCCAGCATACCAGCCATCACATTGCGCCGAAACGCCATACGTTGATCTTGCCTCATCTGCGCGATATTGCAGGGCAAAGTTCACTTTGACCAGAACGGAATATTCTCATGGCCGCATATCAATTCGTTTACCATATGTCCGGTGTCTCAAAGACGTATCCCGGTGGTAAGAAGACATTCGAAAACATTCACCTGAATTTCCTGCCCGGCGTGAAAATTGGTGTAGTGGGCGTCAATGGCGCAGGTAAATCAACGCTTTTGAAGATCATGGCAGGCCTCGACAAGGATTTCCAAGGTGAGGCATGGGCTGCCGAAGGGGCCAAAGTGGGCTACCTGCCACAGGAACCAAAGCTCGACGAAAGCCTGACAGTTCGCGAAAATGTGATGTTGGGTGTGGCCCCGAAAAAGGCCATTTTGGATCGCTACAATGAATTGGCGATGAATTATTCTGATGAAACCGCCGATGAAATGGCCAAGCTGCAGGATCAGATTGACGCCGAGGACCTGTGGGATCTCGACAGCCAGATCGACGTTTCCATGGAAGCATTGCGCTGCCCCCCCGATGACGCAAAAATCAGCGACCTGTCAGGTGGTGAAGCCCGCCGCGTTGCCCTGTGCAAACTCTTGCTCGAAGCGCCTGATATGCTGTTGCTGGATGAACCGACCAACCACCTCGACGCCGAAACCATCGCATGGCTGCAACAGCACCTGATGGCCTACAAAGGCACGATCCTGATCGTCACCCACGACCGCTATTTCCTTGATGACATCACCACTTGGATCCTCGAACTGGACCGTGGCAAGGGCATCCCCAATGAGGGCAACTACTCCGACTGGCTCGAAGCCAAGGCAAAACGCCTGTCTCAAGAAGCCCGCGAGGACAAATCCAAACAACAAACGCTGGAACGCGAACTCGCGTGGATGCGTCAGGGGGCCAAGGCCCGTCAGGCCAAATCAAAGGCCCGGATCAAATCCTACAACGAAATGGCCGAAGTGTCAGAGCGCGAAAAGCTCAGCCGCGCCCAGATTGTCATCCCCAATGGTCCCCGCCTTGGTAACAAGGTGATCGAAGTCGCTGGTCTTAAAAAACACATGGGCGACAAGCAATTGATCGAAGACCTCAGCTTTGATCTGCCCCCCGGCGGCATCGTCGGCGTGATCGGCCCCAACGGTGCCGGTAAATCGACCCTGTTCAAGATGCTGACAGGTCAGGAAAAACCCGATGCTGGCACCGTCGAATACGGCGATACCGTTGATCTGTCTTACGTCGACCAATCCCGCGATGATCTGGGCGACAATGATACCGTCTGGCAGGCGATCACCGGCGGCGCGGAAATCATCCAACTTGGCGACGCCGAAGTAAACTCCCGCGCCTATTGCTCATCGTTCAACTTCAAAGGTGGCGACCAACAGAAAAAAGTCGGTCAACTCTCAGGCGGCGAACGCAACCGCGTCCACATGGCACGGCTGTTGAAAGACGGCGGCAACGTGCTGCTCCTTGACGAGCCGACCAACGACCTCGACGTCGAAACCCTGCGCGCCTTGGAAGACGCTTTGGTCGATTTCGCTGGCTGCGCCGTCGTCATCTCCCACGACCGCTTCTTCCTCGACCGGATTTGTACACATATTCTGGCGTTCGAAGGCGAAGCGCATGTGGAATGGTTTGAGGGCAACTTTGAGGATTACGAGGAAGATAAGAAGCGGCGGTTGGGGGACATTGAGCCGAAGCGGATGAAGCACAAGAAGTTCGTTCGTTAACGTTGAACTTTGCGCAGCAAATTCAACGGGTGCGAGGCAGCGTCCGCTCTTGCGGGCGCGTTCTCACACCCTTGAAGCAAGGCGCGACAGTTCATATATATTTGGTGGCAGCGGAAGGTTGAAACACAACTGCGTGGTGGATAGCGGCCCCAGATGGGCAACCCGCGAATCTACCCCGAAACTGCAAGTGCTTAGCGGGGCTGTGTCGAAACCTTTGCGGGAAGTAGGCTAAGGTATTAAAGTTGTGTGCTTTTGCGGAACGCTAAGACATGCGTCTCGACTTTGATGCCGAAAGGTAGCTCCAAGTGATCATAGGAGCGACCAACTGCTAGCAAGGGCAGTATAATCTACTGAGCCAACGTAATGGCTCGACGCGTCGAGCATCGCAAAGGTTTATCCCATGCGCTTCTTGACCAAGTTGAAAGGGCGAGTATCATATCTCGACGTTGTCGCAACTATTGCACTCTTGCTGATGCTCATCGATTTATTTCGATGATGTCGGGCGGTCTTCGGACCGCCCTTTCTATTTGGGAGGTATTATCACCCAACCGCAGGTCGAAGGCCGCCTTGCAAAAGGTCCAGTGGACCTTTTCTGGCCGTAGAGGGCTGCAAGCGCCCCAGGAACGTGAAACGCATCCGCCCGTCGCACCAAAGATGCGCCTCCAATGGATGGCACGCCTTCGGCGTGATGGGGCGGTCAGGTGCGGCAGAAACGCGCGGTGTTTCAGCAAGACGCTTTAACAACATCTGTCAGGTATACGGTCAGGGCCTCTCGCAAAATCGCAAGGCTTGAACCACAAAACAAACAATCGCTAACTTTGCCCCACCCCCGCCCTATTCTTGCCCCATTCATCGTCAAAGTTCGTCTTAACCAAGAACGGAGACCTAATTCATGGCGATCATTGCAACACTATTTGGCGGCATCATCGGCTTTATCAGCTTTCTGACCTCCCTGATCGCTTTTGACACAACCTTCCTTGTGGCTTGCGGTATCTATGTGGCAACCGGGTTTACAGCTACGGCCTGCATGATTGTTCTTGCTATGCTTCCGATGCGCGAAGAAGATCCCGAACAGCAAACCGCCGTTTCCGCATAAATCCGCCGAAAACCGCAGCTGCCCCCGCACCCCTTGATCGAATCTGTCGGAGGTGCCATATAAACCTCGCAAACGTTATTCTATTTCGACCCACTGTCTCCCTAATACGGCGTCACGACTTCGAACTACGACCGACTACGCCGCGCCATCGCACTAACGCGGATGGCATACAATTAGGAGACTACGGAATGGCTACTGGCACCGTAAAATGGTTCAACACAACAAAAGGCTTCGGCTTTATCGCACCCGATGGCGGCAGCAAAGACGTGTTTGTACACATCTCAGCTGTTGAGCGCGCTGGCCTTACAGGTCTGGCCGACAACCAGAAAGTGACGTTCGACATCGAAGCTGGTCGTGACGGTCGCGAATCTGCGACAAACATCGCACTGGCATAAGCGCCTTTGACCTGACGTTTTCGTCGGGTCCACACGAGAAATTGACCGACTACTGTGCAACAGTGGTCGGTTTTTTGTTGTCAGCGGGTTGATCTGGAAACACCAGCAGTGAAAATACCCCATCTGCAATCACAATTTATGGAGCATTCCATGCGCCGCCGTACCTTTTTGGCCAGCACTCTGGCCGCAACTGCCCTTCCTACGCTGCTTTCTGCCCAAACAGCCGCTTATGACCCCACTCCGCGCGAGGTGTCGATCAAGCGTCAATACCAACCGGGTCAACTGCTGATTCTGCCACGCAGTCATTATTTGTATTTTGTCACCGCCCCCGGCAAAGCCATGCGTTACGGTGTCGGCGTTGGCAAAGCTGGCCTTGAATTTACCGGCACCGCCAACATTCAGGTCAAGAAAGAATGGCCAACATGGCGTCCCACAAACGAAATGATCGAACGTGATCCGTCGGCCTATAAACGCTTTATCGGCAATACCGATGCGCAGCCTGGTGGTCCAAACAACCCCCTTGGCGCACGTGCTCTTTACCTGTTCCAGAACGGCAAAGACACGTATTTCCGTATCCACGGCACAACGCAGCCCAACAGCATTGGCCGCTCAGTTTCCAACGGATGTATCCGTATGTTGAACGAACATGTCATTGACCTGTACAACCGCGTGCCCGTTGGGACAGTTGTAACAGTTCTCTGAAAAAACCCACCAGATATGAAAAAGGACCGGTATTTCCACCGGCCCTTTTTTGTTGAACAATTGTTAAATCAGTTCAAAGCTTTGTCCGTGATCGCATGTGTCCAAGCGCCTGTTGGCTCTTTAGAGATCACCGGGTCAGACCCGCCCGACAGCAGTGAATCCACGGTGCGCTGATAATCCGCCTCGACCAACGCGCCATTGCTGCCCGCGGTCAGTTTGGCAATCTCTGCCATCATCCGTCGCTGGTGCTTTTCGGTCTGCGCCCCTGAGGCATCGTTTTCCAGAACAATGTCTGCGGCCTCGTCCGTGTTTTCCTCGGCATATTTCCAGCCCTTCATGGACGCCCGTACAAACCGCACCATCTTATCTTCAAACGCAGGATCGGCGAGCTTGTCTTCAAGCACATACAGACCGTCTTCCAACGTTGCGACGCCTTGGTCTTCGTATTTGAACACCTGCAAATCATCAGGCGTCAGACCCGCATCAATCACCTGCCAATATTCATTATAGGTCATCGTTGATACGCAGGCCGCTTGATTTTGCAAAAGCGGATCGACATTGAAGCCTTGTTTCAGAACCGTCACGCCATCTGCACCCCCATCGGTGCTCAGGCCCAGCTTGTTCATCCAGCTGAGAAATGGAAACTCATTCCCACCAAACCAAACACCCAGCGTTTTGCCTTTGAAATCGTCGGTGCTGGAAACCCCTGCATCCTTGCGACAAGTCAGCATCATCCCCGATGATTTAAACGGTTGCGCGATATTGACCATCGCCAGCCCCTTTTCACGCGCCGCCAGCGCGGAAGGCATCCAGTCCACCGTCACATCGGCACCGCCCCCGGCCAGCACCTGTGTCGGTGCGACATCCGGACCACCGGGTTTGATTGTGACGTTCAAGCCCTCTTCCTCATAAAACCCTTTGTCGAGTGCGACGTAATACCCACCGAACTGCGCTTGCGTAACCCATTTGAGCTGTAGCGTGACGTCATCGGCAGCATGCGCCAAGGTGCCCCACAGCCCAAGTGCGGCCCCGGTTGCGATTTTGGTGATGTTTTTCATTTTCTTATCTCCCTCAGGTTGGTCGTTTCAGTATAGTTAGTTTCTCTGGCTTGGGTGCCAGAAAGTGACTGATTTCTCGATCAAGGTCATCGCGCCATAAAATGCCGATCCCGCAATCGCCGCCACGACAATCTCGGCCCAGACGAGATCAAGTGCAAGTTGCCCGATGGAGGTCGAGATGCGAAACCCCATGCCCTTGACCGGAGAGCCGAAAAATTCAGCAACAATCGCCCCGATCAAAGCAAGCGTGGTGCCGATTTTGAGCCCATTAAAGATAAACGGCATTGCCGCAGGTAGTCGCAGTTTTAGCAGGGTCCGCCAATATCCAGCGGCATAGGTCCGCATCAGGTCACGTTGCATGGCGTCAGAGGCCTGTAACCCCTGCACCGTGTTCACCAGCATCGGAAAAAACACCATAACCACGACGACCGCTGCCTTTGACTCCCAGTCAAACCCAAACCACATGACGAGGATAGGGGCCATGCCAATCACCGGCAACGCGGCAACAAAGTTACCAACGGGCAGCAACCCGCGTTGCAGGAACGGAAACCGATCAATCACCACCGCAATCAAGAATGCCGCCCCGCAGCCAAGGATATATCCGGACATCGCCCCCTTGAGGACGGTTTGGACAAAATCGACCCAAAGGATATCCAGTGAACTGGCAAACCGCGCGGCGATGGCCGATGGCGCGGGCAACAGCACCTGATTGATATCAAAGCCGCGTACAATGCCTTCCCAAACTGCCAATAACGTCACGCCAAAAACAATCGGCGCAGCCAAGCCTGTCCAGCGGTTTGGTTTTACGCGGGCAAGCCAGACATTCACAGCCATGCCACATATCCACGCCAGTATCGCAAACAGCAGCCAGCCCATCACGACATCCCCATGCGTTTGAGCGTCACCCGCTGGACAATCCCGATGATCCCCACCAATGCCGCCGCCAATGCCGCCGCAACAAGAAGCGCGCTCCATATCTGAATGGTCTGTCCGTAATAGCTCCCGGCGAGCAACCGCGCGCCAAGACCCGCAACCGCCCCGGTTGGCAATTCACCCACAATGGCCCCGACCAAGGAGGCCGCCATGCCAATCTTGAGTGAGGTAAAGAAATACGGCATCGACGCAGGCAACCGCAGCTTCCAAAACGTCTGCGCCTTGCTGGCATGCCAGGTCCGCATCTGGTCCAGTTGCATCGCATCAGGCGACCGCAACCCTTTGACCATCCCCACCACAACCGGGAAAAACGACAAATACATACTGATCATCGCCTTCGGCAACAGGCCCGAAATCCCGACAGCGTTCAGAACAACAATGATCATCGGTGCAATGGCCAGAATGGGAATCGTCTGACTGGCAATCACCCAGGGCATCACGCTCATGTCCATTGTGCGGTTAAAGACAATGCCGACGGCCAGCAAAATACCCAAACCCGTCCCCAAAGCAAAACCCAGCAAAGTCGCACTTAACGTCACCCAAGAATGGTAGACTAAGGACCGCTTTGAGGTGATTTTCTTTTCAGCCGTGGTTTTCCATATCTCGCTTGCCACCTGATGCGGTGCCGGCAGCTTGGGCTTTTCTTGTGACCATGTGTCCGCAATCAACGTCTGCGTCGTCAAAACCTCACCTGACCGGGTTGCCTTGTCATAGGCCCACGGCGCATTTAGCCAAACCGCCGCCGCGTACCAAAACACCAGCAAAAACCCAACCACGGTCAGCACAGGCAGAACACTACGGCTCATGCGCTGGTTCCTGATTGGATCATCTCAAACATCGCCATGCCCCGCGCGCAATCCTTCGCGGACCCGGTGTGCCACTTCCAGAAACGCAGGCGTATCACGGATGTCCAAGGGGCGTACCCGTGGCAGTGGGCTGTCGATGATGTCTGTAATCCGCCCGGGCCGTGGGCTCATCACCACAATCTTGGTGCTCAGATATACAGCTTCGGGAATAGAATGGGTGACAAAGGCAATGGTCTTGCCGGTACGGTCCCACAGCTTCAACAGTTGTTCATTCAAATGATCGCGCACAATCTCGTCCAGCGCCCCAAAGGGTTCGTCCATCAACAGGATATCCGCGTCAAAACTCAGTGCCCGCGCGATACTGGCGCGCTGCTGCATGCCCCCCGACAACTGCCAGGGAAATTTCTTTTCAAATCCGTTGAGTTCAACAAGATCTAGCACCTTTGCCACCCGCTCGGCTTGCTCTGCTTTCGGAATACCCATGATTTCCAGCGGCAGTCGTATATTGCCCCCAATCGTGCGCCAAGGATAAAGCCCCGCCGCCTGAAAGACATAGCCATAGGCACGAGCTTTTCGAGCCTCAGCCGGGCTGACATCATTGACGCTGACAGAACCACCAGTGGGTTGCTCAAGGTCCGCCATCACCCGCAAAAATGTGGTTTTGCCACAGCCAGAAGGGCCGATGAAACTCACAAACTCCCCCGCGCCGATATCAAGATTCACATCTTTCAACGCATGGATCGGCCCATCGTTTGTCTGAAACGTGAGGTCAAGGTTTTTGGATTGAATTACGGGCATCAGGAACTTTTCATCATTGGGTCGTCATGAAGGTCAAAAAGCCCAGCCATAAAATAATGGATAGACAAATAAGCGATAGATAGAGTGCTTTTACGTTGGTCAATTTCATGGCGAGCATCAGGTCTACAAGCGACTCTCGTTTACTGCCAAGTCGGGAGCACAGCATCTCTAACCAACCAGGCAATTCATTTGTGGTAAAGTCGGACAGCCGATCTAGATCGTAAAATGCCGCCGCAATCGGAACGGAACTTATTTCTCCTTCTTTCTGATCTTTCAGCAGATCAGGTGAAGAAAGGTATCTGCTGATTTCAACATCCCGCAATATGAAACGGTGTTGAAAACTTTTGAACAGTCCATCCAGTGCCCAAAACAAGGTAGACGATAAAATCGAGAAGAGCAGGAGACTCGGGGTCTTAAGTGTCACGGATGCAGCAAGCGTTGCGCCAAATACAGTAATGGCCCATCCTTTTATCTTAAACGTAGCTCCGTCAAGGTCACGTATCGCCGTTCTTCCCGACGCCCAGTCGTTAAGCAATATTTCCTTTTGCAAAGAAAAGGTTTCCAACCGTTCTGTTTCGGACGCGCTAAGTGCCATCAAATCCCCGCTGGAATGTTCAGCGGATCGCGTTTGATCATCTTCGGGCTGGTCAGCGCTTTCCATTTACTCAACGCCACATTGGCCGATGGGAACGCAGGCCGGGGAATGAATTTACCACGTCCCGGATTGGGTTGCGAATTTTGACCCCATGCCCAGATCACCTCACCACGTGACAGCGTATAGCGCGACTGCGCACGCACTTCAAAACCCTCAAACACATTGTAATCCAACACAGAATGGTGATTCGCAGGCGAAATCGTCTTGGTGATCTTTGGATCCCACACCACAATATCCGCATCCGCGCCTTCAACAATCGCACCCTTGCGTGGATAGATGTTAAGGATTTTCGCAACGTTCGTTGATGTGCAGGCGACAAATTCATTTGGCGTCAGGCGACCTGTTTCAACACCCTCGGTCCAAAGCACGGCAAGCCGTTCCTCAAGCCCATTTGACCCATTCGGAATGATCCGAAAATCATCGCGACCCGCGCGCTTTTGCTCAGTATTAAATGCCGCATGGTCGGTTGCCACAACTTGCAATGACCCCGCCTGCAGGCCCGCCCAAAGGCTGTCCTGATGATCTTTGGACCGGAACGGCGGTGACATCACCCGCCTTGCCGCGTGATCCCAATCCTTGTTGAAATACTCACTCTCGTCCAATGTCAAAAACTGGATCAACGGCTCCCCATACACCCGCATGCCCTTTTGCCGCGCCCGGCGGATCGCCTCGTGGGTCTGCTCGCAGGACACATGCACAATATACAGCGGCACGCCCGCTGTGTCGGCAATCGTAATCGCCCGGTTGGCAGCTTCGCCTTCCAATTCAGGGGGCCGGGAATAGGCATGCCCCTCTGGCCCGGTGATGCCCAAATCAAAATATTTCTGCTGCAATTCCGCGACCAGATCACCATTTTCCGCATGTACCATCGGCAGCGCGCCAAGTTCGGCACAGCGTTTGAACGACGCAAACATCTCGTCATCCTCAATCATCAACGCGCCTTTGTAGGCCATGAAGTGTTTGAATGAATTAACGCCCATCTCAACGGCGTCTTTCATTTCCTCAAAGACGTTTTCGTTCCAGCCGGTGATTGCCATGTGATAGCCGACATCCGAACAAATCTGCGGCGCGCTCTTGCGGTGCCATTCGTTGATCGCGTTCTTGATTGAACCATCAGCCCCCGGCAAACAGAAATCCACAACCATCGTCGTCCCACCGCAGGCCGCGGCCCATGTGCCTGACTCAAAAGTCTCAGCCGCGGTCGTCCCCATGAACGGCATTTCCAAATGCGTATGCGGGTCGATACCGCCAGGGATGACATAGGCCCCCTCAGCGTTGATATATTCGTCGCCTTTTAGGTTCTCGCCGATCTGCTTGATCACTTCGCCTTCGATCAGAACGTCAGCTTTCCATGTGCGATCCGCGGTACAGACCATGCCGCCTTTGATAACTTTGGTCATATTAGTTCTCCCGTCTTGTATCTGACGCTCCAATTGCGTCACTTATCGGAATTTTCGAAAATTCCGACCCGAATTTTTGAAAAATTCGGTTACGTCACCCCACAACCTCCGCTGTCTCCACAACCGCATGCAGCAACACATCCGTCCCCGCCATCGCCCAATCTTTGGAAATCTCTTCCGCCTCATTGTGCGACAACCCATCGACACAGGGACACATCACCATCGCCGTGGGCGCAACCCGGTTGATCCAACACGCGTCATGCCCGGCACCCGAAATCAGGTTCATGTGGGAATATCCCAACCGTTCCGCCGCCGCGCGTACAGCGTTGACACATCCCTCATCAAAGGCCACTGGATCAAACCCGCCGACCTTTTCAAACTCAACACCCAGCCCCATATCGTCCGCAATCTTTTGCGCATCGACCCGCAAACGCGCCTCCATATCCTCAATGACCGCCAAGTCAGGTGACCTGAAATCGACGGTGAACACCACCTTACCGGGGATCACGTTGCGCGAATTAGGGAACACATCAATATGACCCGCCGCCCCTACGGCATGGGGCGCGTGGCTCAGCGCGATCTCATTCACTTTATCCAATATCCGCGCCATCCCCAGCCCCGCATCATGGCGCATCGGCATTGGAGTTGATCCGGTGTGGCTGTCCTTGCCCGTCACGGTCACTTGCGTCCACGACAGCCCCTGACCATGGGTGACCACGCCAATGTCCTTGCCCTCAGCCTCCAATATCGGCCCCTGTTCGATGTGAAGCTCGAAAAACGCATGCATTTTGCGCGCACCAACTTCTTCATCACCGCGCCAGCCAATGCGTTCCAGTTCACTGCCAAATTTCTTACCCTCGGCATCGGTTCGGTCATAGGCCCAATCTTGGGTATGAATGCCCGCAAACACACCGGACGACAGCATCGCGGGCGCATACCGCGTGCCTTCTTCGTTGGTGAAGTTCGTGACCACAATCGGGTGCTTGGTCTTGATGCCTAAATCATTCAACGTACGGATAATCTCCAGCCCACCAAGAACCCCCAGGACCCCGTCGTATTTGCCGCCCGTCGGCTGCGTATCCAGATGAGAGCCGACATAAACGGGAAGTGCATCGGGGTCTTCGCCTTCGCGCCGCGCAAACATATTGCCCATCTGGTCCAACCCCATGGTGCAGCCCGCATCTTCGCACCATTTCTGAAACAACGCACGCCCCTCGCCGTCTTCATCCGTCAACGTTTGACGGTTATTGCCGCCCGCAATACCCGGGCCGATCTTGGCCATCTCCATCAGGCTGTCCCATAGACGATCAGGATTGATCTTAAGGTTCTCTCCGGGTGCGGGCATGGCTGGCTCCTTTGGCAGATGGCTAGCAGAAATTTTACCATTTGGTAAATCCACGATTGCGGTTAGGGTTCAAACTGTCAAGAACTGCTTTAACGCGATTGCGCCAACTGGCCCTTTTGCCCAATTACAATGCACTTTAGCCGGAGACCGCTTTTGCCCAATGACCCAGAGAAAAAGCCCAGCCGCATCCAAAAGCGCAACCGACGGGTTATCTTGGATGCCGCCTTGGAGGTGTTTTCCAGTCATGGGTTTCGCGGTGCAACGCTGGATCTGATTGCCGCTCAGGCTGGGTTGAGCAAACCCAATATCCTGTATTATTTTGACGGCAAAGAAGACATTCACGTCACGCTACTGAGCCAGTTAATGGAAACTTGGCTGGACCCCCTGGTCGAGCTAGACCCAGATGGCGATCCAGTCACCGAGATTTTGGACTACGTGCAACGCAAGCTTGATATGGCGCGGGAATTGCCGCGAGAAAGCCGGCTATTTGCGGGTGAGATTTTGCAAGGTGCGCCGCGGATTTCACCAGAGCTGCACGCAAGCCTGAAACCGTTGTTTGATGAAAAATGCACATTGATTTCGCGTTGGGTTGAAAAGGGTAAACTACCCCCTCTTGACCCGCAGCATTTGATTTTTTCAATCTGGGCAACCACACAACATTACGCTGATTTTCAGCCACAGGTTCAGATTTTACTGGCACCGGAAACAGACGCTTATGACCGGGCCGCGACCCATCTTGCAGCAATGTTTCGCAGTATTTTGACGCATTCATAAATGACTAACCAACCTCACACTTAAGACGAAACATTAATCTTTTGTTCAGGTATAACACGCATTTTCAGGTTGGGTGGCGGGCTCTTTTTATTGGGAATGGAGCACAACATGAGTTCTATCTTACTGAGCAATCCATTTGCGAACCCTGTGCCGCCGTCGGCGGGGCAACAAAACCCTATACCCGCACTTGCTGTTGTGCCCTTGCAGGGTGCATCTGCCGGGCGTGGGTCAGACAATTCAACATCATTTTCGGGGTCAAATAGCGGTAGTGATCAACAATCAACCGCCGCGTTAATCCGCACGCGCACAGCATCAGCCATTACGCAACCGTCAAATGCGACCAGTACATCGGTGGTAAATGCCCAGACCCAAGACGAGGCTGACGCCGTGCCGTTTGGCTCAAACTTGCCAAAGGTCGCGATGCCGGACCCATTGCCAACATCGCCATTCCTCAAACCAAGTTAGGGCGTTATTTTGCCGCCGTTGCCCCGGGATTGTTTGGATGAGTTGTCCAATTGGCATAGTCCGACTGGACAACTTTTCCGGTGCGCGGATCGGTCTGGCCGGGGCTCATCGCCTCCATGGTGATACACTCTTCAACCGGGCAGACATTTACGCACAGGTTACAGGCCACGCACTCTTCATCAATCACCGTGAATGTGCGGTCATCTGACATAGCAATCGCTTGGTGCGACGTGTCCTCGCAGGCAGCAAAACAGCGCCCGCAGGAAATACACAGATCCTGATTGATCATGGCCTTGGCGATGAAGTTCAGGTTCAACTGGTTCCAGTCCGTCACATTCGGCACCGCAGCCCCGCAGAAATCGTCGATGCTGGTGTGGCCTTTGCTGTCCATCCATTCCGACAAACCGCTGATCATTTCCTGAACGATTTTAAAGCCATAGGTCATCGCGGCGGTACAGACCTGTACGTTGCCACAGCCTAACGTGATGAACTCTGCCGCATCTCGCCATGTTGTAATGCCACCAATCCCCGAAATGGCGATGCCGCGCGTGTCTTCGCCGCGTGCAATCTCAGACACCATTGACATCGCGATGGGTTTCACCGCTGGCCCGCAATAACCACCATGTGACCCCCGACCGTCGATGGATGGCTCGGGCGACATGTTATCAAGGTTAACAGAGGTGATCGAATTAATCGTGTTGATCAGGCTGACCGCATCGGCCCCGCCACGTTTGGCCGCAGCCGCAGGTTTGCGGATGTCAGTGATGTTGGGGGTCAGCTTCACAATCACTGGCTTAGAATAATATTGCTTACACCAGCGGGTCACCATCTCGATATACTCAGGCACCTGACCAACGGCAGCCCCCATGCCCCGCTCGCTCATCCCATGCGGGCAGCCAAAGTTCAGTTCAATCCCATCCGCGCCTGTGTCTTCAACCAGTGGCAAGATCGCTTTCCACGCCTCTTCTTCACAGGGCACCATGATGGATACGATGATGGCCCGGTCAGGATAGTCTGCCTTGACGCGTTTGATTTCCTCAAGGTTGGTGAACAGATCACGGTCCGTGATCAATTCTATGTTGTTTAACCCCAGCAACCGCCGATCCGCACCATAGATCGCGCCATAGCGCGGCCCATTTACGTTGACAACAGGCGGCCCTTCGGACCCCAGTGTTTTCCACACCACGCCGCCCCATCCTGCCTCAAAAGCACGACGCACATTGTATTCTTTGTCCGTCGGCGGCGCAGAGGCCAGCCAGAACGGATTTGGGGATTTGATCCCGATGAAGTTGCTTGTCAGGTCAGCCATATGCCGTCTCCCCGTAAGGTGGTTTTACCCTACCAATGTCGTGTGAATATCCATCGCCGCATCACGCCCTTCGGCCACGGCAGTGACGGTCAGGTCATCGCCACCAGATGCACAATCGCCCCCGGCCCAGATGCCTTTAACCGATGTGCGGCCAGTGCCGTCGACCTTAATTTTGCGTCCTTCAAGAGTGGGTAATCCTTCGCTTTGCAATGTCTGACCAATTGCCTTGAACACCTGATCTGCTGCCAGCCGCAGGGTCTGGCCGGTGCTTTTCATCGCATCATCAACATATTCAAATTCGATCTCGCGTACTGCGCCGTTACCATGCACCGCGACTGGCACCGCATGGGTCACAATCCGTACGCCTTTGGACGCCGCCAAATCCTGTTCAAACGCACTGGCGTTCATCCGGTCGCGGCCCCGGCGATACACCAGGGTGACATTCAATGCGCCCAGCAATTTGGCCTGCACTGCTGCGTCCACGGCTGTCATGCCACCGCCGATCACCACCACGTCACGGCCAATCGGGATACCCGCCAAATCACCAGCTTGGCGCAGATCAGCGATGAAATCGACGGCATCACTCACGCCATTCTTATCTTCACCCTCTACGCCCAATGCATTCACACCGCCAAGGCCGACGCCAAGGAAAACGGCATCATGGTCATTTTGCAACCCATCCAGCGTCACACCCCGCCCCAAGGCAACATCGTGTTTGAATGTGATCCCGCCGATCCTCATCAACCAATCCACTTCACCTTGGGCGAATTCATTGGGGGTTTTGTAGGCTGCGATGCCGTATTCGTTCAGGCCACCCGGTTTTGGCCGCGCATCATAGATCACTACATCATGACCCAGCATCGCCAACCGATGTGCACAGGAAAGCCCCGCAGGCCCCGCCCCCACCACGGCCACTGTTTTGCCAGTGACCGCAGCACGGGAGAACGGATGCACCCCTTTGCCCTGCAACGTGTCCGTTGCATAGCGCTGCAATTGCCCGATCAGCACCGGCTTGCCTTCAGCCAGCTCGCGCACACAAGCTTCTTCGCACAGGGTTTCGGTGGGACACACACGCGCGCACATGCCGCCCAGAATATTCTGGCTCAAAATTGTTTTGGCCGCAGCATCGGGCGTGCCGGTGGCGATCTGGCGAATGAACAGCGGAATGTCGATATCAGTGGGACAGGCCGTGATACAGGGCGCATCATGGCAGAAATAACACCGGTCCGCCGCCACCAAAGCCTCATGATCGGCCAGCGGCGGATGTAGATCAGAAAACTGCACATCATAGGTCTCCGGGGCAAGGCGACCCGCTTTGATACCCGGCTCAAACACATCTGACGTCATCTGGATTATCCTCACCTATAATGGATGATAAAAGACTCACACGGATTCAAAATTTTATCAACTGGTAAAATTATTTGAAATAATTGAATTCTTGGCAAACAATCGCCAGTTGCCTAACGCCCCGCGAAATTGCTTGATTTTTAGCGGCACATTTTCATTATCAACCTGCATCGCAACGACCTCTCGACCACTGCCTGAGCTGCCTTGGTTTCGAAGATCAGACCGAGCCAAGCTGCCGCATTTTGCGGGTAGGAAAACGACAGGAGAATGGGGTCATGGCAACTGGCACCGTAAAATGGTTCAACACCACCAAAGGCTATGGATTTATAGCACCAGAAGGCGGCGGCAGTGATGTATTTGTGCACATTTCCGCAGTGGAGCATGCCGGATTAACCGGCCTTGCTGACAACCAAAAGGTTACGTTTGACATAGAACCGGGTCGCGATGGCCGCGAAAGTGCCACCAATATCGCGCTAAGTTAGGGCTTTGCATTCTGGCATGGGCATGTGATGTGCCCTTGCCTATTTTTCGATCTCCTCAATCAGGGTCAAGACCTCTGGCCCAACTCGAGCCACGATTTTTGCCACCCCTTTGGCATTGGGGTGGATTCTATCAGCCTGAAAGAAACCTCTCAACGCGACGGGATCAAGCGGTGCACCACCGTCAGACAATCCCGCAAAAAAGCTTGGTAAAAACACACTGCCAAACTCTTTGGCTAGATCAGGATAAAGTTGATCAAACCGGGTTTTGTATTCGGCCCCAAAGTTACCCGGTGCTTCCATTCCGATCAACAGCACCTCTACTTCGGCTTTGTCAGCGGCTTGCAATATGCCTTCGATATTGCCGCGTGCCTGACCCGGATCAAGGCCGCGCAAAAGGTCATTACCACCCAGCGCCACGATCATCCCGTCGACATCCGGCGTCAGGGTCCAATCGACCCGCGACAACCCACCTGCTGTGGTATCACCCGACACGCCCGCGTTGATCAGCCGCACGTCGGCCCCCGCATCGGTCAACCAGCGCTGTAACTGCGGCACAAAACCGTCCTCAACTGGCAACCCGTATCCTTGGGTCAAACTGTCGCCTAATGCGGCAATTACAACCTCATCGGCCTGCGCCATACTGGCAAAACTCAGAACAATCCCAATCAGTGCCTTGCGCATTGGTCTCAATACTCCATATCCAAAAGGATGTAATCAAAAGGCCAACCTTGTGACAGACAGCATGACAGACCCCGTATTCCAGTTACAAGATGTGATGCTTTCTTTAAACGGCAATGCCGGACAGGTCGAAATCCTGCGCGGGATCACGCTGAACATCGCACCCGGTGAAACCGTTGCACTGACCGGGCCGTCCGGGTCAGGCAAGTCGTCGCTGTTGATGGTGATGGGCGGGCTGGAACAGGCAACTGGCGGTAACGTCCAAGCCTTGGGTCACAATCTCAGCACCATGAACGAAGACGCATTGGCCCGGTTTCGGCAGGGGCGGATGGGGGTTGTGTTTCAGTCCTTTCACCTGATCCCCACCATGACCGCGCTTGAAAATGTCGCGACGCCACTGGAATTGTCCGGGAACATGGATGCGTTCGATCAAGCCGAAGAAGCCTTGAAGGTTGTGGGCTTAGGCCACCGGGTCAACCATTACCCGGCGCAGATGTCGGGTGGCGAACAACAACGCGTGGCCTTGGCCCGCGCCTGTGCGCCGCGCCCGGCAATTTTGCTGGCAGATGAACCCACCGGCAACCTCGACAGCGTCAATGGCGCGTCCATCATGGATCTGCTGTTTAACCTGCGCGACGAATACGGCGCGACATTGGTGCTGGTGACCCATGATCCGGCGCTGGCCGTGCGCTGTGACCGCGCCGTATCGCTGGCCGATGGGCGCATTGCATGAGCCTGCGCCTTGCCGCCCGATTTGCCCGTCGTGAAATGCGCGGTGGCCTGCGCGGGTTCCGTCTGTTTCTGGCGTGTCTTGCCTTGGGCGTTGCTGCGATTGCTGCCGTTGGCTCCGTCCGGGCCGCAATCGAGGGTGGATTGAAACGCGAAGGGTCGGCCTTGCTTGGTGGGGCTGCCGAACTCGATTTCACCTATCGGTTTGCCAGTGACACCGAACAGGCATGGATGGCAGAACGGGCCACGGCCGTGTCAGAAATTGTTGAATTTCGGTCAATGGCTGTGGTCACCCAAAATGGGGTCGATGAACGCGCTTTAACCCAAATCAAAGGCGTCGATGCGGCATACCCACTGGTTGGGGCGATGGTATTAGACCCGGAAATGCCGTTGGATCAAGCGCTGGCAACGACCGACGACATTGCAGGTGCGGTGATGGAGCGTGCACTGGTCGATCGCCTTGGTCTGAGCGTTGGCGACAGCTTCCGCCTTGGCACTGCCACCTACCGCCTGACTGCACTAATTGTCCGCGAACCGGACAGTGCGGCCAGCGGCTTCGCCCTTGGTCCGCGGACATTGTTGCGCCGGGACGCGCTTGAGGGGTCCGGGCTTTTAGGTCCCGGCACGCTTTTCAACAGCAAATATCGTTTGGATTTGCCCCCAGACACTGATCTAGGGGCCATCAAGACTGCTGCCCAGAAACAGTTTGAAAACAGTGGCATGCGCTGGACAGATGCCCGCAACGGCGCACCGGGTGTGGCGCGGTTTGTCGAACGGCTCAGCGCGTTTTTGGTCTTGGTCGGGCTGTCCGGCCTTGCGGTTGGCGGGGTTGGTGTGTCCGCTGCGGTACGGGCTTACCTGAACGGAAAAACCGAAGTCATCGCAACCCTACGCGCCTTGGGGGCGGACAGGGCCACAATATTTCAGACCTACTTTTTGCAGATCGGCCTGCTGTCCCTGCTTGGCGTCGCAATTGGCGTGACCATTGGCGCTGTTGCCCCCCTCGCCTTAGCCCCACTCATCGAAGCCCGCCTGCCAATCCCGACTGCCTTTACTTTCTATCCAGCACCACTGGCAGAGGCCGCAATTTATGGGCTGCTCACCGCGCTTGCCTTTACCCTATGGCCCTTGGCACGCAGCGAAGATGTGCGTGCGGCCACCTTGTTTCGTGACGCATGGCAAGGCGCGCGTGCCCTGCCTTCACCAAAATATCTGGTTGTGATTGCCACACTGGTCGCCCTGTTGGTTGGGCTTGCCGGGTGGTTCAACGGGTCATGGTGGATCACGCTGTGGACGTTGGGCGGCATCGCTATTGCATTATTGTTGCTGGCCTTGGCTGCGGGTCTGATCCGTTGGCTGGCCCGCCGCGCCGCAGTTTTGGCACGGGGGCGGCCCCGGTTACGCTGGGCATTAGCCGCGATCAGTGGACCTGGCGAAGGTGCGGGGGCGGTTGTTTTGTCATTGGGATTGGGTCTATCGGTATTGGCCGCTGTTGGGCAAATCGACGGCAACTTGCGCAACGCCATCTCGGGTAACCTGCCCGATGTCGCGCCCTCCTATTTCTTTGTGGATATCCAAAAGGATCAGATGACAGGGTACTCCGAGCGCCTTGAAAACGACCCCGCCGTCAGTCGGATCGACAGCGCCCCAATGCTGCGCGGCGTAATTACCGAAATCAACGGCAAACCCGCCCGTGAGGTCGCGGGCAACCATTGGGTAGTGCGCGGCGACCGCGGCGTCACCTATGCTGCGCAACCCGACCCGGATGCGATACTGACCGCAGGGGAGTGGTGGGATGCGGATTATGACGGCCCACCGCTGATCAGTTTTGCCACAGAAGAGGCCGAAGAAATTGGCCTAAGCCTTGGCGATACCCTGACCATCAACGTGTTGGGTCGCGATATCACCGGGACAATTGCGAGTTTTCAGGAAGTGGATTTTTCCACCGCCGGGATTGGCTTTGTCCTGACCATGAATCCCAGTGCGCTTAGCGGCGCACCCCATACGTTTATCTCGACCGTCTATGCAGAACCCGAGGCCGAAACTGCCATTCTGCGCGATCTGGCAGAGGCCTATCCAAACATCACCGCGATCCGGGTGCGCGATGCGATTGATCGGGTGTCATCGGTGCTGTCGGGGTTGGCCGCCGCTGTGTCTTATGGTGCGCTGGCAACATTATTAACCGGTTTTCTGGTGCTGATCGGTGCCGCCGCCGCAGGGGCGGATGCGCGTACCTATGAGGCTGCCTTGCTCAAAACCTTGGGCGCATCACGCCGCAAAATTGCCGGCAGCTTTATCCTTCGCGCGGCATTATTGGGCCTGTTTGCTGGCACCGTTGCCTTGGGTGCAGGCATCTTGGGCGGTTGGGCTGTCAGTCGCTTTATCATGGAAACCGATTTCACCGTGATCTGGCCAAATGCAGTGTTGATCATCGTCGGCGGCATTGCTGCTACGGTTTTGGCGGGGCTGGGATTTGCCATAATATCCTTAAACGCCCGGCCAGCGCATGTGCTAAGATCACGAGAATGAGGAATTTATCATGACCGAACACTTGCCTGCGACATTGCCACCCGCCCTAACGCCTGCCCAACAAAATCAAGTGATCAACATCGTACGCCGCGCCGCCAAGGCAGAGATCATGCCACGGTTTCGCAGTCTGGCCCCCTCTGACATTGCAACCAAATCACGTCCCGATGATCTGGTGACCGCCGCAGATACCGCCGCCGAAGCAATGGTGACACGCGCCCTGACCATTGCCTTTCCCGCGGCCCTTGTGATCGGAGAAGAGGCGGTTGCCGCCGATCCGTCCTTGTTGAGCAAAATTGCCGACGCACCGCTGGCCTTCATTCTGGATCCCATTGATGGCACTTGGAACTACGCCCATGGCCTCAGCCTTTTTGGTGTCATTGTCGCAGTCACACAATTTGGCCGCCCGGCCTTTGGGCTGATTTATGACCCGGTGATGGATGATTGGGCCATAGCGGACAATCAAAGCGTCGCACGGATGGAACGCCCGTTCGCGCCGCCACAGCCGCTGCGCGTCAGCATGGGCAAGGCGATTGGCGATCTGACCGGGTATATCCCAATGCATATTTTCAAACCGCAGCATAAGGCGAAACTTGCGGCGGCATTGCCACAGTTTAATCGGACCCACAGCCTGCGCTGTTCAGCCCACGAATACCGGATGATTGCCCAAGGCCACACTGATTTTCTGCTGACGGAATCGCTGCACCCATGGGATCATGCTGCGGGTGTTTTGATCTGCGGACAGGCCGGGGCCTATGTCGAAATGCTGGACGGCGGCGCATATTCCGCCGCCCGCCTTGAGGGCCATCTGCTTATAGCCCCAGACAAGACCACTTGGAACAGATTGCGCAAAATCTTTGGATTTTTGCTTGAGGACGGGGAATAACCCCCGCCCTCAGCAGTTTTACTCAGCCGCTTCTGCGTAATCTTCCATCGGTGGACACGTACAGATCAGGTTGCGATCGCCATGCACGTTGTCGACGCGGTTGACCGGAGGCCAGTATTTGTCGACGCGGAAAGCACCGGGGGGAAAACAGCCCTGCTCACGGGTATAGGGCCGTTCGCCCCATTCCAGCACCAGATCTTCAACTGTGTGAGGTGCGTTTTTCAAAGCGTTGTTTTCACGCGGCATATCACCGTTTTCGATGGCTGTTATTTCATCGCGGATCGCCAGCATCGCATCACAAAACCGGTCAAGTTCGGCCTTGGTCTCTGACTCCGTTGGTTCAACCATCAACGTGCCTGCCACGGGCCACGACATCGTTGGCGCGTGGAAACCCGCATCAATCAGGCGTTTAGCGATATCATCCACCGTCACGCCCGCGCTTTCCTCGAACGGACGCACGTCTAGGATGCACTCATGCGCAACCCGGCCTGTTGGCCCTTTGTATAGAACGTCAAACGCACCCTCCAACCGCTTTGCGATGTAGTTGGCATTCAAGATCGCCACACGGGTTGCTTGCGTCAGACCTTCACCACCCATCATCAGGCAATAGGCCCAAGAGATTGGCAGCAAGGATGGCGATCCAAACGGAGCCGCCGATACCGCTGCACCACCTTCATTCGGGTGACCGGGCAAATGGGCAATCAGATGCGATTTAACGCCAATCGGTCCCATGCCGGGGCCACCGCCACCGTGCGGGATGCAGAACGTTTTGTGCAGATTCAAGTGGCTGACATCGCCGCCCAAATCACCGGGCCGCGACAACCCGACCATCGCATTCATGTTCGCCCCGTCGATGTAAACCTGACCGCCATGATCATGGGTGATCTTGGTTACCTCAGTCACGGTTTCCTCAAACACGCCATGGGTGGACGGATAGGTGATCATGCAGCCCGCAAGGTTATCAGCATGCAACTCCGCCTTGGCGCGGAAATCATCCAGATCAATATCGCCATTCGCGGCCGTCTTGATCACCACAACTTTCCAACCCACCATATTGGCGCTGGCAGGGTTGGTGCCATGAGCAGACATCGGGATCAGGCAGATATTGCGGTGGCCTTGCCCCTGCGCCCGTTGATAGGCGGCAATCGTCAGCAACCCGGCATATTCTCCCTGCGCACCTGAATTGGGCTGCATCGAAATCGCATCATAGCCAGTGATATCACACAGTTTGGAGGACAGATCGTCGATCAATTCCTTGTATCCAAGCGCTTGATCGGCAGGCACAAACGGATGCATCTGCGAAAATTCACGCCAGCTAACCGGCATCATTTCGGCGGCTGAGTTCAGCTTCATCGTGCAGGACCCCAGCGGGATCATTGCACGGTCCAGCGCCAAATCACGGTCCGCCAAACGACGCATATAGCGCATCATTTCGGTCTCTGCCCGGTTCATGTGGAAAATCGGATGCGTCATAAATGTGGACGTACGGATCATCTTTTCCGGCATGTGGTAATGGGGCGTATAATCTTTGTCGGCCTTGTCGATGCCAAAAGCGCGCCAGACGGCTTCGATGGTTGCGGGTTTTGACCGTTCATCCAATGTGATGCCAATCCGCGTGTCACCAACCTTGCGCAGGTTCACGCCCTCATCCACCGCTGATTTCATCACCGCACCTTGCAGCGGTCCAACCTCAACAGTGATCGTGTCAAAATAGCTTGCAGGCCGCACATCAAATCCGGCCATCTTCAGCCCTTCGGCCAGACGCGCGGTTTTGCGGTGAATGCGTTGTGCAATGGCTTTCAGGCCCTCAGGCCCGTGGAAAACGCCGTACATCGACGCCATCACAGCCAGCAATGCTTGCGCCGTACACACGTTCGACGTCGCCTTTTCACGGCGAATGTGTTGCTCGCGGGTTTGCAGGGACAATCGGTAGGCGCGGTTGCCATGGGCATCAATCGACACCCCAACAATCCGGCCAGGCATCGCGCGTTTCATTGAATCCTTGCACGCCATGTAGGCCGCATGTGGTCCGCCATATCCTTCTGGCACGCCAAAGCGCTGGGTGGATCCAACGGCAATATCGGCACCCATTTCACCGGGCTCTTTCAACAGGGTCAGCGCCATTGGATCAGCGGTGATGACCCCAATAGCATCTGCCGCGTGAAGTGCCGCAATATGCGAGGTGAAATCACGGACATGCCCATAGGTGCCCGGATACTGAAAAATCGCGCCAAAGACTGCGGTAGCATCCATCTTGTCAGGATCGCCAACAACCACTTCGATGCCCAACGGTGCGGCACGTGTTTGCATCACTGCAATGTTCTGCGGATGGCAGTCATGATCAACAAAAAACGCCTTCGCCTTGGACTTGGCCAATCGCTGCGACATGGTCATTGCCTCGGCACAGGCCGTTGCCTCATCCAGCAACGACGCATTAGCAATCTCAAGCCCGGTCAGGTCACTGATCATGGTTTGAAAGTTCAACAACGCCTCAAGGCGTCCTTGGGAAATTTCGGGCTGGTACGGGGTATAGGCCGTGTACCACGCCGGGTTTTCCAGAATATTCCGCTGAATGGCGGGCGGGGTGACGGTGCCGTGATAGCCCTGACCAATCAGGCTGGTCAGAACCTTGTTTTTGCTGGCCGTCACGCGCATGTGCTCCAACACTTCGCGCTCTGACATAGCTTTGCCAAAATCAAGCGGCTCTTTCAGGCGAATCGCTGCCGGCACCGTGTCATCAATCAGTGCCGCCAGTGATTTCGCACCAACCGTCTTGAGCATATCCGACATTTCGGCAGGTGACGGGCCGATATGACGGCGGTTGGCAAAATCATATGGCAAATAGTCTGTAGGCTTGAAGGTCATTGAGACACCCCTGCTGCGTTGTTCCAAAAATATGCTGGCTCAGTCTTGGCCGAACCTGTTACCCGATGAACTTCTGGTAACCTGCCTCGTCCATGAATTCGTCCATCTGTGACGGATCGCTGGGTTTCATCTTGAAAAACCAAGCCTCGCCCTGTGCGTCTTCGTTCACCATGCTTGGGTTGTCTGTCAGCGCGCCATTCACTTCGGTGATTTCGCCATCAATCGGGGCCAGAATATCTGATGCGGCTTTGACGGATTCAATCACCACCACTTCATCGTCTTTGCTGACGGTTGTGCCTTCATCAGGCAGTTCCACAAAAACCACGTCGCCCAGTTGTTCGGCGGCATGGATCGTGATGCCCACAACAACTTCGTCACCTTCAACGCGCAGCCATTCATGTTCTTCGGTAAATTTCATCTTGGTCTTCCCTGTGTTTAATTTCGGGGTTGGTTATCTTTTAAAGTTTGTGGCAACAAATGGCAGCTTGGCAACCGTCAAAGGCATGCGTTTGCCCCGAACCTCACCCCAAAGCGCTGTACCAATCTTGCTGTGATCAATGCCGACATAGCCCATTGCGACCGGTCCACCTGTTGTGGGTCCAAATCCGCCAGAGGTCACGGTGCCCACGGCTTGGCCACCTTCCGCTGCATCAAAAACCTCAACGCCTTCGCGCATCGGCGCGCGGCCTTCGGGTTGCAGGCCAACACGTTTGCGGTTCACACCGTTTTCAAACGCTTCCAGCACAACATCTGCGCCGGGAAAGCCGCCTGCACGGTCGCCGCCCGCCCTGCGTACCTTTTGAATGGCCCAGTTCAAGGCCCCTTCAACTGGGTTGGTGCCTGCATCAATGTCGTGGCCATAGAGGCAAAGCCCGGCCTCAAGCCGGAGGGAATCCCGTGCGCCAAGGCCAATTGCCTCAACACCGTCCATCGCCAACAACGCCTGCGTCAACGTCACTGCCTGATCGTCAGGCACGGAAATCTCATATCCGTCTTCGCCTGTGTAGCCAGACCGTGATGCCCAAACCTCAACGCCACCCAAAGACAGGTCACGCACATCCATAAATGTCATCTCAGCCGCCGCTGGGTCCATAGTGGCAACAGCCGCCTCAGCACCCGGCCCTTGCAGCGCAATCAACGCGCGATCATTGATCGCTGTGACCGTGATTTCCGGTTCCAGCGCCGCTTTCATCCGGGCAATATCGGCGTCTTTGCAGGCGGCATTCACCACCACAAACAGGTCATCCCCGCGCCGCGCAAACATCAGATCATCCTCGATCCCGCCCGCATCATTGGTGAACAGACCATAGCGCTGGCGGCCATCTTCAAGGCCCAACACATCCATCGGCACAAGGCTTTCAAAGCTGCGCGCAACATGATCCCAGCTTTCCCCAGACAAGATCACTTGCCCCATGTGACTGACATCAAACAGACCAGCCGCCTCGCGGGTCTGCTGGTGTTCTTTCATCACGCCAAGTGGATATTGCACCGGCATATCATAGCCCGCAAACGGCACCATTTTGGCACCCAGTTCGACATGCAGATCATATAGCGGTGTGCGTTTCAGCTCGGTCATTTTGGCCCTCGTTCCTATCTGAACCGGAAGCCTAGAGTGACCAAACCGGCATCAAAGCGCCGCGATATGCAGCGCGTGATGCCCCCTCTGTCCTTTCGCCTGAGATCGTTATCCCTTCGGCGGGTGCGATGCACCACTCTCCAGAGTTGTCGTTGCCCAACACGGTCCTTGAGGCCTGAGAGTTTCCGGGGCGGTTGCTCCTTCGGCATCAGCTTGCACTGATTCTCCCGTGGTAGGTGCACATACGTATGCCGCCGCATACCGCCACGTCAAGCGTGCTTGTGCGCTGCTGCTAACAATGCTCTGATCCCGACAAGATTAACCAAAACGGCGATGGCAATGACCCCGTACTTTTTTGGCTATGGCAGCCTGGTGAACCTGAACACGCACAATTACCCCGACGCGCAACGGGCCAATTTACACGGTTGGCGGCGCGCCTGGGTGCGTACAGCCCTACGAGACGTGGTGTTTTTAACGGTGGTCCCAGACCCCGCGTCGACCATTGACGGGGTGATCGCGGCGGTGCCAAACGGCGATTGGGGTGCGTTGGATGCCCGAGAACATGGGTACGCACGACATCCATCAGGCGGGTCGGTGACCCATAGTCTACCCCCTACAACCGACGTTGCACATTACGCCATTCCCCCTGAAATGACTGGCGCACCGGGCGATCACATGATCCTTCTCAGCTATCTTGATGTGGTTATTCAGGGCTTTCTGAAACAGTTTGGGCAGCAGGGCGTAGAGCACTTTTTTGACACCACGGATGGCTGGCACACGCCTGTATTAGATGACCGATCCAACCCAATGTATCCCCGACATCAGGTCCTGACCGCTGCTGAAACTGATCTGGTCGATCACCACCTTAACCGGCTATCGGCGCGCCTGAAATAACGCAACCAAGCGCCCTTCCCGACCAAAGAAATCTGGTTTCTTATCCGTCGGTGCCCCGCCCTTAGCAATGCACCGCAGAGCCAGAATCCACGCAACAATACCAAACAAAATACCTGCAAGTGATTGCCCCATCAGCACCCCTTGAGCGTCAAAGAAATACGCCCCCAACCACACCAAGGGGATCAATGCCACTGCATTGCGCCCCCAGTTGGTCAACGTCGACAAGAACGGCTGTCCCATGTTGTTGAAGGCCGCATTGGCGACAAACAAAATGCCCGGAAAAAAGAACGCCAACGACAGTGGGCCACAAAACAAATAGATCAGATCGCGGGTCACGCCTTTGGCCTCAAACAGATTTGCAATCGGCGCACGAAAGACAAACAGCAGTGCAGAAACAGCAACAATGACCAAGGCCACGAACAGCACTGACGCGTTATACCCTTGCCGCACCCGCGCCATGTTTCCAGCACCGTAGTTCTGGCCAATGATGGGCCCAACGGCCCCAGAAAGCGCAAACACCACGCCAAAGGCCACCGGCGTCATCCGCCCGACGATGGCCATGCCCGCAACCGCTTCTTCGCCGTAATCGGCCATGACGCGAGTGACATAGGCCTGCCCCACGGGTGTTGCGATCTGCGCCAAAATCGCTGGAAAGGCGATGGCCATTACCGGGGACAAATCACGCAGCATTCCTGCCATTCGCGGTCGTGCGATCCCGCCATAAATGCGGATCAATGGCCGTATTGCCATCACCGCAATTGCCACACGCGCGGCAAAAGATGCCATCGCAGCCCCGGTCAGTTCCAGATCAAGACCAAAGATCAGGATCGGATCCAGCACTGCATTAACCACGCCGCCCACAATTGTTGCCATCATCGCGCGCCGGGCATCGCCGTGCGCGCGTAATATAGCGGCCCCCATCATCCCCAAAATGAGGAACGGCACCGATGGCACAACAATCTTGAGAAAATGTATGGATAGGGTTGCTGTTTCCCCGGTGGCCCCCAAAAGCGCCACCAAGGGGTTCAGCCAAAGCCAAACCAAGATCGAAAAGATCACCCCAAAAATCAAACCATAGGTTAGCGCATGGGTGGTACGTTCGCGGGCCAGTGCGTGATCACCTGCGCCCAAGGCCCGCGCCACCAACGCGCCAGCCGCGATGCTGAGCCCGATGCCGAAAGACGTGGTGAAAAATAAGATGGCCCCGGCATATCCCACCGCCGCAGCCAACTCTGTCTTGCCCAACATCGAAATGAAGATCAGATCAACAAAATCGACGATGAAAACCGCCATCAATCCGACCGAAGCCGTCAATGACATCACCGCAACATGGCGAAAAAGATTTCCCGTCAGGAACTTGGCGCTGGCCTCAGCCATGGCGTAATCCGCAAATCACCCGCGCGCTTTCACAACCTGCAACAGCGGCATCACGCCTGCCATCTCTGGCCCATGTTCCTGCCCGGTCAGCGCCAGACGCAGGGGCCGGAACAATCCGCGCCCTTTGCGGCCCGTTGCCTCTTTTACCGCGGCGGTCCACGTGCCCCATGTTGTGTTGTCAAACGGCATATCGGGTAGCATAGCCATCGCCTGCGCGATGAATGCTTCGTCACCGTCCTCGATCACCGGTGTGGCACCGTCGCGGAACATGTGCCACCACGCTTTGAGGTCATTGAGTGTTTCAATGTTCTCGCGGGTGATCGCCCAAAACGGCGCTGCTTTGGCGTCTGGCACGCCCAGATCAGCAATCCGGGTTGCCACGGCTTCCAGTGGAAGGGCCTGCAAATAACGGCCTGTCAACGGAAACAGATCTTGCAGGTCAAATTTGGTCGGTGCCGCGCCGAAGTGGTTAATATCAAAGCCGTCAATCAGCTCTGACATATCATTGCGCAATTCAATCGGGTCACTTGATCCCAGCCGCGCCATCAGGCTGAGCAAAGCAAAAGGTTCAATACCCTGCGCACGCAAATCGCGCAGTGCCAGCGTGCCCAGACGTTTCGACAATGCCTCGCCCTGTGGTCCGGTCAGCAGCGAATGATGCGCAAATGATGGGTGTGTGTGGCCCAGCGCCTGCATGATCTGGATTTGCGTCGCGGTGTTGGTCACATGGTCCGACCCGCGCACAACATGGGTGACGCCCATTTCGGTATCATCCACCACAGACGCCAAAGTGTACAAAATCTGGCCATCACCCCGGATCAAAACCGGGTCCGACACAGACGCCGCATCAATGGAAATATCGCCCAGAATACCATCGGGCCATTCGATGCGCTGCTGATCCAGCTTGAACCGCCAGACACCTGCGCCACGTTCCGCACGAAACTTGTCTTTCTCTGCATCCGACAGCGCCAATGCCGCCCGGTCATAAACCGGTGGTTTGCCCATATTCAGTTGCTTCTTGCGCTTCAGGTCCAGCTCAACAGGCGTTTCAAACGCCTCATAGAACCGTCCTTTTTCGCGCAGCTCTTCGGCGGCGGCATGGTATTGCTCCAGCCGCTCTGATTGGCGTTCAACCCGGTCCCAGTGCAGGCCCAGCCATGTCAGGTCTTCTTTGATCCCATCAACGTATTCTTCCTTGGACCGCTCCGGATCCGTATCGTCGATACGTAAGATAAACGTGCCACCTGCCTTACGCGCGATCATATAGTTCATCAGCGCGGTACGCAGGTTGCCAACATGGATAAAGCCAGTTGGCGAGGGGGCAAAACGGGTAATCGTGGGGCTGGACATATGGTGTTCTCCTGTTGGCCGATGGCTTGTCACAGGGGCGCTGATTTGTCTAGGTCGCGTGAACGGGCCAATGGCTGGCCAAATCCGTAAGTCCAGCGCGGACCAACTCGGCCAGAACGTCCATATCGACGTCTTCCAACTTGTTTAAGTACAGGCAAGATTTTCCCTTGGTGTGTTTACCAAGACGGCCCAAGATTTCGCCAAAATCCGCATAACCCGGCATGATGTAAATCGACAGCTTGGCCTTGCGCGGCGCAAATCCGGTGGCAAACCACGATCCGGTGCGCCCAGATGTATAGGTATAGTCATAGCGGCCATATCCCAACATACCACCATTATGGAGCGTTGGCTGCCACCCGGTTACGTCGCGGAAAAAACGATCGAGCTTTGCCGCCTCAGAATGACGACGTTCTGGCGTGACCTGATCCAAAAAATCCTGAACGTCGCTCGCTGCTTTCTCTGGCATCAATTGGCTACCTTAGTTAAGCGCACCGTTTTCCCATGTGCCAGAGGCTTCTTCGCCCGTGGCATAGCGCATGGTGCCAGCGCCTTGGCGTTTGCCCGCCTTGAATGTGCCTTCATAAACATCGCCATTGGCATAGGTTGCCTTGCCTTGGCCTTCAATCTCGCCGCGCGTCCAATCGCCTTCATAGGCAAACCCGCTGGCCATGTTCAGCTTGCCCCGTCCGTGGCGCTGGCCTGCATCAAAGGCACCTTCATAGATGGTGCCATCAGGATAGGTCACCTTGCCCTGTCCATGACGCTGACCGTCTTCCCAGCCGCCTTCGTACCGATACCCATCGGCGTAGGTCATCACACCTTGACCTTCATTGCGGGCATTTTTGAAGTCGCCGTCATAGACAACGCCATTGGCGTATGTGGCAATCCCCTTGCCCTCAATCACGCCAGACGCCCATTCGCCTTCGTAGGTTGAGCCATCGACATAGGTAATTTTGCCCATCCCATCAGCCAGATCATCGCGGAATGACCCGACATAGACGGACCCATCAGGATATGTCACAGTGCCCGTGCCCTCAATCTGGCCCGCGACCCAAGACCCCACATAGACATACCCATCCGTCCCAGTGAATGTGCCTTGCCCGTCGCGACGGTCATCCTTGAAATCACCTTCGTAGATATCACCGTTGGCATAGGTCACCTTGCCTTTGCCCTGACGGCGACCACCGACCAGATCACCTTGATACACATCCCCATTTGGCTGGGTCAGCGTCCCGGTCCCGTCAATCTGGCCCTCTTTCCACAGCCCGACATAAACCAGCCCATCCGGCATGGTCAGCGTGCCTTCGCCACTGCGCTTACCATCGACGATCTGGCCTTCGTACACGGCGCCGTCAGGATAGGTGATCGTGCCGACCCCTTGCTTGACACCATCCACCCAATCGCCCTTGTATTCATAGCCCCCGGGGCTTTGCATTACGCCTTTGCCGTGATGCTTTGCATTGCGAAACGCACCTTCATAGCGCACCCCATTGGCATAAAGCGCCACGCCTTCACCCATAATCGCGCCGCTGACCCAATCGCCTTCATAGGTGCCACCATCCGCAAAGGTAATCTTGCCAAACCCATCCGGCTTGCCCTTGGCGAAAGTGCCTTCATAAACCGACCCATTGGGGAACCGCGCCACGCCTTCACCCTTTATCTCGCCTTCTTCCCACGCGCCGGAATATTCATAGCCATTGGGCAGCTTATAGGTCCCTTGCCCATGCTGAAGACCGCCACGAAAGGTGCCCTCATACACGCCGCCATCATCATATTCCTTGGACAAGACCTGACCGTCTTGCGCGGCCAAAGGCAACGGTGCCAAGGCAAGGCAAAGGATGAGTGAGCGAAGTGACATAGACATATTTGACATAGACGGGCCTGCTCTGGTTGTGCGAAAATCGCGGTGCGGGAGAAAGCCGCACCCCCGCGACATTTCGCGCTAAGACTAAGCAATGGGGCCAAAGGGGGCAATCGTCTTTTCTTATGGGTGTCGACCATGGGCTTTCCCTTGCCGCTTGATCTGCTACATCGGTGCACAACACATCTAACGGGGTCGCATCATGTCAGAGCGTTTTCGCATCACTTTAGGCCAATTGAACCCAACCGTTGGCGATTTGGCAGGCAACGCCGCACTGGCGCGCGATGCTTGGGAAAAGGGCAAAGCAGCAGGCGCAGATCTTGTTGCCCTGCCAGAAATGTTCATCACAGGGTACAACGCCCAAGATTTGGTGATGAAACACGCTTTTCAACTGGATGTGATGGCACATATTGAGACATTGGCCGCCGCCTGTGCCGATGGTCCTGCCTTGGCGATTGGTGCGCCTTGGGTCGAAGGCACCGATCTTTATAACGCCTATCTGATCTTAAAAAATGGCAAGATCACCAGCAAATCGCTTAAACACAATCTGCCGAATGAGACTGTGTTTGATGAGGTCCGTATCTTTGATGCCGGGCCTTTGGGGGGACCGTATTCAGTTGGCAACACCCGCGTCGGCAGCCCAATTTGCGAAGACGCCTGGCATCCGGACGTGGCCGAGACGCTGGCAGAAACCGGGGCGGAATTCCTGTTGGTGCCCAATGGATCTCCCTATTACCGCGACAAAATGGAAACCCGCCAGAACATGATGGTGGCGCGAGTGATTGAGACAGGTCTGCCGCTGATCTATTTGAACATGATCGGCGGACAGGATGACCAGATGTTTGATGGGGCGTCCTTTGCCCTGAACCCCGGTGGCCAGCTTGCTGTGCAGATGCCTGCGTTTGATGCCTGTATCACCCATATTGATCTGGAACGGGGGGACGATGGCTGGCGGGTGATCCCGCAGGAATTGACGGTTCTGCCCGACATCTGGGAACAAGATTACCGCGTGATGGTCGAGGCGCTGCGCGACTATATGCGCAAAACCGGCTTCAAAAAGGTGCTATTGGGCCTGTCCGGTGGAATTGATTCCGCAATTGTGGCGACCATTGCCGTGGATGCACTGGGCGCACAAAACGTGCGCTGTGTGATGCTGCCGTCTGAATACACTTCACAAGCGTCGCTGGATGATGCCGAAGCGGTGGCCAAGGCATTGGGCTGTCGTTACGATTATGTCCCGATCAAAGAAAGCCGCGGCGCGATCACCAACACGCTTGCCCCCTTGTTTGAAGGCACCGAACCCGGCCTGACCGAAGAAAACATCCAATCCCGCCTGCGCGGCCTGCTGTTGATGGCGCTTTCGAATAAATTTGGTGAAATGCTGCTGACCACAGGCAATAAATCCGAGGTCGCGGTGGGCTATGCCACGATCTATGGCGATATGGCGGGGGGGTATAATCCGATCAAAGACATGTACAAAACCCGCGTGTTTGAAACCTGCCGCTGGCGCAATGCCAACCACCGCGACTGGATGATGGGGCCTGCGGGCGAAATGATCCCCGAGACGATCATCACCAAACCGCCCACCGCCGAACTGCGTGACGACCAAAAAGACAGTGACAGCCTGCCGGATTATCCGGTGCTGGATGCCATTTTGGATATTCTGGTCGATCAGGACGGGTCCATTGCCGATTGCGTGGCCGCAGGCTTTGATCGCGATATCGCCAAAAAGGTCGAACACCTGATCTACATCAGCGAATATAAACGTTTTCAATCGGCCCCCGGTCCCCGCCTGACCAAAGGCGCGTTCTGGCTGGACCGTCGCTATCCAATTGTGAACCGCTGGCGCGATCCGTCTTGAGCAGCGGACATGTCATTCGGGTGCCTATCCGTCGGGGCAGAGCATTGAGCTTGGGCATACTTTCGGTTTTTACTGCAACGGTTTTTAGTCTGACGGCCTATTCAGGCATAGCCCACACAGGCGAAATTGTATTTATGTCAGTCATTTGTGCTATCGTAGCCGTGATGTCCGCATCAAGTGCCGTGCTCTTGATCGGTATGGCCATTCGCCAACCCACCGCGCTTCGAATGGATGCCAAAGGTATTTCAGGGTTTTATATGGCCCCTGCGCATTGGAGCGAAATCTCAAAAGTTGGCATTAGGGTTGGATCAAAGCGTAAAAAATCACTTGGGTTTACATTGCATGACCATATCAGTTTTAGAGATAGGCAAACTGCGTTTCAGCGGTTTTTGTCTTGGCTTAACGGCGTCAACAGCGGGTATCACCTTGTGGTGCCCGGTGCCATTTTGAAGGGCGCAGATGTGGATGACCTTGCCAGACAAGCCCAAACATTCCTCATCGCTGCGCACAAATCAAAGGCCACGGTTTTGTGACTTGAGCATATCGAACCAACCCGACATTAAGCCAACATGCGTATATTAATTACCATCCTCCTCATGCTAGCCTCCCCCGCTTTTGCCTGTGGCCCCGACAGTGATTGCCCCATCGGGGATCGATCCTACCGCATCGCCATGCCAGAAGACCACGACGGCACCACACCCGTTGGTGCATTGATTTGGACGCATGGGTATCGCGGCACTGCCGCGGGTGCGATGCGCAATGGCAGTCTGCGAAAGATGGTTTCAGATGCCGGGCTGGCCCTGATTGCGGTACAGGGCGTCAATGGCAGTTGGGACCTGCCTTATGGTCCGAGCACCTTTACCAGCACCGGAGCAGCCGAATTTGCGTATTTTGATGCCGTTATCGAAGACGCAGCAGGTCGTTTTCCCATCGACCGCAAACGCATTGTCGCAAGCGGGTTCAGCGCGGGCGGCATGATGGTGTGGAACCTTGCCTGTTCGCACCCCAATAATTTTGCGGGTTTCATACCGATGTCCGGCACCTATTGGCTCAAGCCACCTCAAAGCTGCGCGGCACCAATCTCTAGCATTGTGCATATCCATGGTAACGCGGATAAGACCGTGCCGCTCACAGGCAGGGCTATCAGGGAAACCAAACAGGGCGAAGTTGTACAAGCGCTTGCGAATTATACTAAATTCGGCGGATTTGGATCGGTCGAAAAGTCTAAAGAAGGCACGCTTACCTGCCAGAATCGTCATAATTCTAAGGGCGAAATCCTTGAGTTCTGCCTGTTTCCAGGCGGCCATTCGTTCCGCACCGAACACCTGCGCTATGGCCTCGAACGCCTGCGCGCTGCCGGGCAAATCTAGCCTCCGAATGTCTGTTCAAAAGCGGCTTCACCATCCGAGGTGAACGCCACAATCCGCGTCCCTTCGATCCGCTTGGCCCAGCCGCGTTCTTGCATCTGCGCCAACAATGCCCGCCCGACACTGCCCGCCAAATGAGACCGCCGTGCGCTCCAATCCAGACAAGGACGACACAGCGGGGTTTTACTGCGTTTCAAAAGTGTCAGGTCGACGCCAAATTGGGTCAAAAATTCTGCGCCCGCGTCGGTCAGGACCACATCCTCATCGACCTCTCGGACATATTCCCGCGACAACATCCCCTGAAACAACGTAATACCCTTTTCACCAGCCAAATGGTTGTAACACACCCGCGCTTCGCGCAATGCCGCATCCTTGGGTCCAGTACGCGTGCGCAAATGACCTGCCCCTGCGGCCAGCCCCATCAGAACCTCAAGCGCGTGGCCCACATCGTCCCCACCAAGGGTGAAGTATTTGTGCCGCCCCGATTTGCGACAGGCAATCATCCCCGCACTTTCCAACTTACTCAAATGCGCGCTGGCCGTTTGCAGGGTCACGCCCGCCTCGCCCGCCAATTCCGTGGCGGTCAACGCCTTGCCGCTCATCAATGCAGTCAGGATATTTGCGCGCGCCGGATCACCGATCAGCGCTGCAATGCGAGATATGTCAGGGCCTAATTTCATACTTCGACCATAGCCGAAGCATTCCGTGCGATCAACCTGCTAGGATCATGCCAGCTACAAAAGGAAACACCATGCTGACCTGTATCATTCGCTATCACATCGACCCCACCAAACATGCAGAGTTTGGACAATATGCCCGCAATTGGGGTCAGGCCATTCCGCGCTGCGGTGCTGATTTGGTTGGCTATTACGCGCCGCACGAAGGATCATCAACGCTGGCCTATGGCATCTACAATATCCCCAACCTTGCGGAATACGAGGCCTACCGCGAGCGGTTGCGCAACGATCCGTTAGGCCGGAGAAATTACGAATTCGCGCAATCTGAACGCTTTATCCTGCGCGAGGACCGTACCTTTCTCAAATTGGCCTCTGCACCCCATGGAGACACCAGATGATTGCTGTGGTTTTTGAAGTCATACCAGACCCGGCCCGCAAACAGGAATATCTTGATATCGCCGTGCAAATGCGCCCGTTGCTGGACCAGATCGACGGATTTATCTCAGTTGAGCGATTTCAAAGCCTGACCAACCCCGGCAAACTGCTGTCCTTATCGTTCTTCCGCGATGAGGACGCTGTGCTGGAATGGCGTAAACTGACCGCCCATCGCGGGGCGCAGGCGAAAGGGCGCGCAGGTATTTTTACCGACTATCATCTGCGGATCGCCGACGTGGTGCGCGATTACGGGATGTTTGACCGCGATCAAGCCCCCAGCGACAGCCGCGAGGTGCATCAGTAACCCGTCACCACGGCACAGGTTCGCCTGCCCAATCGAAAAATCCGCCGCTGTCATCGGTTTTTAAACCGTCCATGACCTCCAACAGGTTTTCGGCCGCTTCATCCGGTGCAACCGCCGGGTGGCGGCCCAGATACTTTTCGGTAAATGGCGTGGCCACCGTGCCGGGATGCAGCGCCACGCAGATGCTTTTCGGATGGCTGCGGGCCAGCTCGATCGCTGCTGTGTGTATAATCTGGTTCACTGCCGCCTTGGCGCTGCGATAACTAATCCAGCCGCCCAATCGGTTATCGCCAATCGACCCAACCCGCGCGGAAAGCACCGCAAAAACCCCGCGTCTGTCCTTGGGCAACAGATCAGCGGCGTGAGCAAGCACCAATGCCGGACCAACCGCGTTCAGCGCAAACTGATCCATCATCGCCTTTGGGCTGACCCCCCGAATGGATTTCTCGGGCTGCGCACCCTCAATCACTAATGCCCCGGTTGCAAGGATCACCATGTCGAATACACCGTTAAGCGCCGTCAAATGAGCCCGCACTGATACCTCATCCAACAAGTCAAACCCGTCGCGCGATCGCGAAAGGCTGATAACCTCCTCACCCCGGGCGGAGGCCGCCTGCGCCAAGGCAGCACCAATGCCGCCAGATGCGCCTATGATCAATGTGCGTTTCATACTTCAAACCTAGCGGCACACCACTGCACTTCAATGTTTCATTCAGCCAATCACATTCAAAGCAATAAACTCAACACAGCCTCTTCCCATTTGCAAAAGCCCGGCTATAAACGACGTCATGACACACGCCGCCCATACATCGACCCTGCCGCGCAACTGCGTGGCATGCCCGTGTGCAAACCTACTTCTGCTAATCCGCCTCTGAGCGTGCCATCCGGTGCGTCCGCTCAGAGGGCTCATTCATTGGAATGAACAGCGCGCCACGGATTTCATAGCAGACAAGAAAGAATTCAAATGAACACGAATACCAAACAAGACCGCGTCTTGATCTTTGACACCACGTTGCGCGATGGCGAACAATCGCCCGGTGCCACCATGACCCACGCCGAAAAGCTGGAGATCGCAGGCCTGTTGGATGAAATGGGCGTCGATATCATCGAAGCCGGGTTTCCCATCGCCTCTGAGGGCGATTTCAAGGCCGTCAGCGAGATTGGCCGCCAAAGCCAGAACAGTGTAATCTGTGGCCTTGCCCGTGCGCAAATCGGTGACATTGACCGCTGTTGGGAGGCGATCAAACACGCCCGCAAACCGCGCATTCACACCTTCATCGGCACCTCACCGCTGCACCGCGCCATTCCCAACCTGACCATGGATGAAATGGCCGACCGTATTCATGAAACCGTGACCCATGCGCGCAACTTGTGTGACAACGTGCAATGGTCACCGATGGATGCCACCCGCACCGAGGAAGATTATCTGTGCCGGACTGTTGAAATTGCGATCAAGGCCGGTGCCACTACAATCAACATTCCCGATACCGTGGGATACACCGCACCGCGCGAATCTGCGGCACTGATCCAGATGTTGCTGGAAAAAGTGCCGGGCGCGGATGAGATCATCTTTGCCACCCATTGCCACAACGACCTTGGCATGGCGACGGCCAACTCTTTGGCTGCGGTCGAAGCGGGCGCGCGTCAGATCGAATGCACAATCAATGGCCTTGGCGAACGCGCGGGTAACACTGCCCTCGAAGAAGTCGTCATGGCGTTGAAGGTGCGCAATGACATCATGCCTTTTCATACGGAAATCGACACCACAAAAATCATGAATATCTCGCGCCGGGTCGCGGCTGTGTCTGGTTTTGCGGTGCAATTTAACAAGGCGATTGTCGGCAAAAACGCCTTTGCCCATGAATCAGGCATCCACCAAGACGGCATGCTGAAAAACGCCGAAACGTTCGAGATTATGCGCCCCGAAGATGTCGGTCTGTCCGAGACAAATATCGTCATGGGCAAACATTCGGGCCGTGCTGCGTTGCGCTCAAAACTGGAAGAATTGGGTTTTGAGTTGGGTGATAACCAGCTCAAAGATGTGTTTGTGCGGTTCAAGGAATTGGCAGACCGTAAAAAGGAAATTTATGAGGATGACCTGATCGCCTTGATGCGGACCAGCACCGACCCCGAAGAGGACCGGATCAAGCTGAAATCCATGCGCGTAGTTTGTGGCACCGAAGGTCCACAACAGGCCGATATGGTGCTGGACGTGGACGGCACTGAATCCAAAACCAGCCAGACTGGCGATGGCCCCGTGGACGCGTCGTTTAATTGCATCAAGGAACTGGTGCCGCACACCGCGCGTTTGCAACTTTATCAGGTGCACGCCGTGACCGAAGGCACCGATGCGCAGGCCACTGTCTCAGTTCGGATGGAAGAAGACGGGCGCATTGTGACGGGCCAATCTGCGGATACCGACACCGTCGTCGCATCGGTCCGCGCCTATATCCATGCGCTGAACCGCTTGCTGGTGCGCCGCGAAAAAGGTGGAACAGATAAGCGAGAAGTCAGTTACAAAGACGTCGGCTGACCTAGGTAAGGTGGGGGCTGCCCTCACCTTACGCAACCTCACGTGGGACCAATCTGCAGTGCGGCAAGAACACGCCACCCTGCCCGCAATCCCCCCTTTCGCCCCACACCCGCCCGGCCTATAAGACCGTTGCTGCCCGCCTCTGTCAGAGTCGCGGGCCAATACTAATTTTTTTACAAGGTGCTGCCCGCATGTCGATTTTTGGAAACCTACGCGGAATGTTCTCGTCGGACATGGCGATTGACCTCGGCACGGCGAACACGCTGGTCTATGTCAAAGGGCGCGGCATCGTTTTGTCGGAACCATCCGTGGTTGCCTATCACATCAAGGACGGCGTCAAGAAGGTGCTCGCGGTCGGCGAAGACGCCAAGCTGATGCTGGGCCGGACACCGGGCAGCATTGAGGCGATCCGCCCGATGCGCGAAGGCGTGATTGCCGACTTTGACACAGCCGAAGAGATGATCAAACACTTCATCCGCAAGGTGCACAAACGCTCCACCTTCTCTAAGCCCAAGATCATCGTTTGCGTGCCGCATGGCGCGACACCCGTTGAAAAACGCGCAATCCGCCAGTCGGTACTGTCTGCCGGTGCACGCCGCGCGGGGCTAATTGCCGAACCGATTGCGGCGGCAATTGGCGCGGGCATGCCGATCACCGACCCGACTGGTAACATGGTTGTCGACATCGGTGGTGGTACAACAGAAGTTGCGGTTCTGTCTTTGGGCGATATCGTTTATGCCCGTTCGGTCCGGGTTGGTGGTGACCGCATGGACGAGGCGATCATCAGCTACCTGCGCCGTCAGCAGAACCTTTTGGTGGGTGAAACCACGGCGGAACGCATCAAGACCTCTATCGGCACCGCGCGTATGCCTGACGATGGACGCGGCACATCCATGCAAATTCGCGGGCGTGACCTGCTGAATGGTGTGCCAAAAGAAATCGAAGTGACTCAAGCGCAGATTGCCGAAGCACTGGCCGAACCTGTGCAGCAAATTTGCGAAGCGGTGATGACTGCCCTTGAAACAACGCCACCCGATCTGGCCGCTGATATTGTGGACCGGGGTGTGATGTTAACAGGTGGTGGCGCGCTCTTGGGTGATCTCGACCTTGCCCTGCGCGAACAAACGGGCCTTGCCATTTCGGTAGCAGATGAACCGCTGAATTGTGTGGCGCTTGGCACTGGCAAAGCGTTGGAGTTTGAAAAACAACTGCGCCATGCCATCGACTATGACAGCTAATCGCGGCTAGAATAGCCATCACCCAAGGCCGGGCATGACCGCTTGCCTGCGCCGGGGCCGGAGCGCTTGATACCATGGCCAAAGATCGTTCAAACAGCAGTGACTACACCGGCCCATTGCGGCGGCTGTTGCTGGCTGTCTTGATCCTGTTTTTGGGCGCGATATTCCTTTTATGGCGCATCGACAGCCCGCGGGTTGAACGATTTCGGGCCCAAATCACTGACAGCGTTGTGCCCAACCTTGATTGGGCCATGGCCCCTGTCACCGGCACCGTCAACTTGGTCCGCGATTTTCAAAGCTATCAAAGGCTTGCTGAGCTGAATCAGGAATTGCGCAGCGAATTGCGTCAGATGCAGGCCTGGAAAGAAGCGGCCCTGCAACTGGAACAGGAAAACGCCCGGTTGCTTGATCTGAACAATGTGCGCCTTGATCCACGCCTGACCTTTATCACAGGTGTTGTTCTGGCAGATTCCGGGTCGCCGTTTCGCCAATCCGTACTGCTGAACGTCGGCGCACGTGACGGGCTGGTCGATGGCTGGGCAACAATGGACGGGATCGGTTTGGTTGGCCGCATATCAGGTGTGGCGCAAAACACGGCGCGGGTGATCTTGTTAACGGATGCAAACAGCCGCATTCCGGCGATCATCCAACCCTCTGGGCAGCGGGCGATTGTCGCGGGGGACAACTCTGCCGCACCCCCGATTGATTTTCTGGAAAACCCAGACCTTGTGCGTCCGGGTGACCGGGTGATCAGTTCTGGTGATGGTGGCGTATTTCCTGCCGGATTGCTGATTGGTCAGGTTGCTGCTGATCCCGGCGGTCGATTGCGCGTGCGTTTGGCCGCCGATTATGAACGACTTAAATTCCTAAGGGTGCTGCGCCATCACGGCAATGAAACCGTATCTGACACCGCGCAGGTGATCACAACCGAAGTCCCCCTCCAAACCGAAGAACCGCAGCAATGAACGATCAGTCTCCCGCACTGCTTTGGATCATGCGGCTGGCTTTCGTGTTGCTGGCCTTTGTGATCCTGTTCTTTCACCTGCTGCCGCTGGATACGCAGCCCATTGACCTGTTCACACCGCATTTGTTGCCACTGGAAAACACGGCCCCCGCAGAGGCCCGTTTGGAAGAATTGCTGCGCAACGATGAACCTCGGCACTGGATCGCGCCCAACCTGATTTTGTGCTTTGCCTGCGCGTGGTCCTTGCGGCGGCCCGAATATGTTCCGGCGCTATCTTTGGCGATTGTGTTTCTTTTTGCAGATTTGCTGCTGCAACGGCCCCCAGGTCTGTGGGCCTTGCTGGCGCTGATTGGCTGCGAGAACCTAAAATCGCGGGCGCGATCACTTCGCGATGCAAATTTTGTTGTTGAATGGCTGACCGTCGGCGTCATCATGATTGCCATCGCCCTGTTGAACCACATCATATTGGCATTGGTATTGGTCGAAACACCCAAACTCGCACTAAGCCTTTCTGAACTGGCCATGACCCTGCTATTCTATCCATTGACCGTACTCCTTACCCACAGCCTGATGCGGGTACGCAAAACCGCCCCCGGTGATCTGGATGCCTTGGGTCAACGGGTCTGATAGGAAACCAACAAGATGAGACGCAACCGCGCAGAAAATGATGCAAGCCACACCAAGCTGACCCGGCGTGCGGCTCTGCTTGGTGGTGCGCAGCTTGTCTTTATGGGCGGGTTGGCCGCGCGAATGCGCTATTTACAGGTGGATCAGGCCGATCAGTTTCGGCTGTTGGCCGAAGAAAACCGCATCAATATCAGGCTGATCCCGCCAGCACGCGGCGAAATTTTTGACCGAAATGGCATACGCCTGGCGCAAAATGTCCCGTCTTACCGCATTGTCATGGTCCGCGAGGATGCCGGAGATGTTGATCTGGTCATGGCTCGTTTGGCCCGGGTCATCGACATTGATCCCGAAACAATGGCCAGCGCCATGGCAGAGATCAAACGTTCTGCACCGTTCTTGCCTGTCACCATTGTCGATGATGTCAGTTGGGACGCGGTGAGCAAGGTCAGCGTCAATGCCCCGGCCCTGCCCGGTATCACGCCAGAGGTTGGGTTAACCCGCGTTTATCCACGTGGGTCGGATTTCGCCCATGTGGTCGGGCGTGTTGGCCGGGTCAGTCAGGCCGATCTGGATGCACTGGAAGATCCTGATCAACTGCTGCGCATCCCGCGGTTTCAGATTGGCAAAATCAACGTCGAAGCCCGCGAGGAAAAACTGTTGCGCGGCAGTGCGGGCACCAAACAGGTCGAGGTGAACGCCACAGGCCGTGTAATGCGCGAACTGGCCCGGCGCGAGGGGCAATCGGGTGCTGACTTGCAACTGACGGTCAATGCCAAACTGCAAGGCTATGTGCAGGCCCGTCTAAGCGGTGAAAGTGCCGCTGTGGTGATCATTGATTGCGAAAACGGCGATCTGGCGGCAATTGCCTCTGCGCCCAGCTATGACCCGAACCTGTTTATCGGTGGCATTTCATCTGCAAATTATGACCCATTGCTGAATTCCGAATATCGCCCCTTGGTCAACAAAACCGTTCAAGGCACCTATCCGCCCGGATCCACCTTCAAAATGATGACCGCAATGGCCGCGATTGAAGAAGGGATCATCGGCCCAGATGAAACCGTCTATTGCCCCGGCCATCTTGAGGTAGCGGGCCGCAAGTTCCACTGCTGGAAACGCGCCGGGCATGGGTGGGTTGATCTGGAAAACTCGCTCAAACAATCCTGCGATGTTTATTATTACGATCTGGCTCTCAAGGTCGGGATCGAAAAGATATCCGCCATGGCAAACCGCTTTGGGCTTGGCATCAAACATGAACTTGCCTTGTCATCGGTTGCGGCAGGGCTGACCCCGACCAAAGCGTGGAAGAAGTCCGCAAGGGCCGCTGATTGGGTGATTGGTGACACGGTCAACGCCTCTATCGGGCAAGGATTTATGCTGGCGTCGCCCCTGCAATTGGCGGTGATGAGTGCACGTATTGCAACCGGGCGGTCTGTTACCCCGCGCCTGGTCAAATCCATTGATGGCGTCGAACAACCCAGCGGCGCGGGCACATCACTTAATATGAACGAAAATAACCTGCGCAAAATGCGCCGTGCAATGTACGAGGTCGTCAACAACCGACGTGGCACTGCATATCGGTCCCGCATTATTGCCGATGACATGCGTATGGCGGGCAAAACGGGCACCAGCCAAGTCCGCAACATCACCGCTGCCGAACGCGCGCGCGGCGTGACCCGCAATGCGGACCTGCCGTGGGATCGACGTGACCATGCCCTGTTCGTCAGTTTTGCGCCCTATGACAATCCCCGCTACGCCGTTTCGGTCTTGGTCGAACACGGGGGCGGTGGGTCGGTTGCCGCAGCACCCATTGCCCGCGATGTGCTTTTGCAGGCACTGGCAGGTGGTGATCCGCCACTTGAGGCCTATCCAACGGGCGACCGTGGGCGCATCAAAACCCAACAGCAAAAGCTACGCGAGATACAGCCGCAGGCCGCGTTTGATGGAAACGATCAAGCATGAGTTATCTTGAATATACCGTCAAATCTGTTCCTACCGGATTGCGCAAAATCCTGTTTTTGAATTGGCCTCTGGCATTGCTGTTGGCATCGGTGTGCGGCATTGGGTTTCTGATGCTCTATTCCGTCGCTGGCGGGTCGTTTACCCCATGGGCAGAACCACAGATAAAGCGGTTTGCGCTGGGGCTTGTGTTGATGATCACTGTTGCATTGGTGCCCATCTGGATGTGGCGAAACCTCTCTGGCGTCGCATATGGCGTTTCCTTTGTTTTGCTGCTGGCCGTCGCGTTTATTGGCGAAGAACGCAAAGGCTCACAGCGCTGGATTGACCTTGGTTTTATTGATTTGCAGCCCTCTGAGCTGATGAAAATCACCCTCGTGATGTTTTTGGCCGCGTATTACGACTGGCTGCCCGCCAAGAAAGTGTCCCGACCGTTCTGGGTTCTATTGCCGGTGCTGATCATCCTCGCCCCAACGGCTTTGGTTCTAAAACAACCCGATCTGGGCACATCAATCCTGCTGCTAACCGCTGGCGGTGGCTTGATGTTTTTGGCTGGCGTCCACTGGGCCTACTTTGCTGTTGTCGTAACCTCTGCCATTGGTCTTGTGACTGCGGTTTTCCAGTCTCGTGGCACGACGTGGCAATTGATCAATGACTATCAGTACCGCCGGATTGACACCTTTCTGGACCCAGCGGCGGACCCTTTGGGGGCCGGGTATCACATCACCCAATCGAAAATCGCACTGGGGTCAGGTGGCTGGACCGGGCGGGGGTTTATGCAAGGCACCCAATCACGGCTGAACTTTCTGCCCGAAAAACACACTGACTTTATCTTTACCACGCTGGCTGAGGAGTTTGGGTTCATCGGCGGCTTTTCCCTGCTGAGCCTTTACGCGTTGATCATTGTGTTCTGTGTGGCAACTGCCGTGATCAACAAGGACAGGTTTTCATCACTGCTGACCCTAGGCATTGCCTTGAACTTCTTCCTATTTTTCGCGGTTAACATGTCGATGGTGATGGGCATGGCCCCTGTTGTGGGTGTGCCGCTGCCGCTGGTCAGCTATGGTGGTTCTGCGATGTTGGTTTTGCTACTAGCGTTTGGATTGATCCAATCCGCCCACGTTCACAGGCCGAGGTAACACATGCCGATCAATGTTCTATTCGCCGCGAAAACCGAACGCTGGGCGACATACGAAAACCCTTTAAAGGCTGCCTTTTCAGCGGCTGATTTAGATGTGCATTTGGCGACGGATATTCCGGCCAAAGATGTCGACTATATCGTTTATGCCCCCAACAGCGATGTGCAGGATTTCACCCCCTTCACCCGCGCCAAGGCCGTGCTGAACCTGTGGGCTGGGGTCGAAAATGTCGTGGGCAATCAAACGCTGCGCATCCCGTTGGCGCGTATGGTTGACCCCGGGCTGACCAAGGGCATGGTGGAATGGGTCACGGGTCATGTGCTGCGCTATCACCTTGGCATCGACATTGATATCACCCGAAAGGATGCCGTGTGGGCACCGCGCACCCCACCGCTCGCCCGTGAGCGATCGGTGGTTGTGCTTGGCCTTGGCGCTTTGGGTCAGGCGGTTACTCAATCACTGCTTGGCCTTGGTTTTGACGTCACCGGATGGTCGCGCAGTCCAAAAACCATCGAAGGCGTGCGGTGCTTGCACGGCGCTGATGGCCTGCGCGATGCGCTTGGACGGGCAGAAATTTCCGTGCTTTTATTGCCCGACACGCCCGCAACCGAGAATACGCTAAACGCCGATGCTTTGGCACATATGCCGAAGGGGGCGTTCATCATCAATCCGGGCCGTGGCCCGTTGATCGACGACGACGCATTGTTAGCGGCGCTGGACACGGGACAGATTGCCCATGCGACATTGGATGTATTTCGGGTCGAGCCCCTGCCCGTCGAACATCCATATTGGGCGCATCCAAATGTGACGGTAACCCCCCATATCGCAGCAGAGACCCGCGCCAGCACAGCATCACAAGTCATAGCAGAAAACGTCCGCCGTGGTGAAAGTGGCGAAAGTTTTCTGCATTTGGTGGACCGCGGGTTAGGGTACTAGGCCGCCAAGCCTCGACCTTTTAACAAAGCCTCAACCCCCGGCAATCGTCCCCGGAAAGCGGTGTAAAGCTCTGCTGCATCACGACTGCCGCCTGTTGAAAGAATGTGTTTTTCCAATGCATTGGCGCGCTCTTTGTCAAATGCGCCGCCAGCTTCCTGAAATGCTTCGAACGCGTCTGCATCCATCACCTCTGACCACATGTAACTGTAGTAACCGCTGGAATATCCATCCCCCGAAAACACATGCGCAAATTGCGGAGTAGCATGCCGCATCCGAATGGCACCCGGCATACCAATCTCCTGCAAGACAGCCGCCTGTTTGGCCATCGGATCGGCAGGGGCATCCCCATCATGAAACGCCAGATCAACAAGCGCTGAGGCGACATATTCAACGGTCTGGAACCCCATATCGAAATTAGCAGCCCCCAAGACCTTGTCCAACATTACGCGCGGCATCGCTTCGCCCGTCTTGGCATGGGTTGCAAATTCACTCAGAATTTCAGGCACTTCCAACCAGTGTTCATAAAGCTGACTTGGCAGTTCAACAAAGTCCCGCGCAACTGCCGTGCCACTGATGCTTTCATAAGTCACATTCGACAGCATTTGATGCAAGGCATGACCAAACTCATGAAACAAGGTTCGGGCATCGTCATAAGACAACAACGCCGGATCAGATTTGGCAAAGTTACAGACGTTGATAACCACCGGGGTTTGCACCTTTGGGAATTTCGCCTGTGCGCGCATCGCTGAACACCACGCGCCTGATCGTTTCGATCCACGTGCGAAATAGTCGCCGATAAACACCGCCACATGATTGCCATCGCGTGTCACATTCCAGGCCCGACAATCGGGGTGATAAAGCGGCACATCAAGCGGCTCAAATTCCAGACCAAAAAGGCGCGTGGCACAGGCAAAGGCCGCGTCAATCATCCGGTCCAGCTGGAAATATGGTTTCAACGCGGCTTCATCCAGATCATGTTCCGCGGCGCGGCGTTTCTCCGCATAGTAGCGCCAATCCCACGGGGCGAGGTCATCATTCACCCCATCGGCCTGCATCATTTGGGTCAGTACAGCAGCATCCGTATTCGCCTGCGCCTTGGCGGGTTCCCAGACAGACATCAGCAGGTCGCGTACCGCCTCTGGCGTCTTGGCCATTTCGGTTTCCAGCTTGTAGGCGGCAAAATTCGCATAGCCCAACAGTTTGGCCCGCTCTTCGCGCAGCTTTAGGGTTTCCGCTGCAATGCCACGATTGTCGGTCTCACCTGCATTTGCCCCACGTGCTTCCCACGCGCGAAACGCCTTTTCGCGCAGATCGCGGCGGGGTGAAAATTGCAGGAACGGTACGATCAGGGACCGCGACAGGGTGACCACCGGGCCATCCGCATTCTTTTCAACACCCGCTGCACGTGCCGCACCAACAACAAAATCTGGCAAGCCTTCCAAATCCTCTTCGGCCAGTGGCATGAACCATGACCGTTCATCCGCCAGTAGATTCTGAGTGAATCGGGTCCCCAACACCGCCAATCGGCCTTTGATCTCTTTCATTCGGGCCTCATCCGCACCCGTCAATGCCGCACCTGCACGCACAAATCCGCGATGGCTCAACATCAAGACCCGCGCCTGTTCGTCTGTAAGATCAAGAGTGTCGCGCGCTTCCCAAACCACCGACACCCGCGCAAAAAGCGCCTTGTTGCCAGAAATTTCAGCAAAATGAGCGGCCAGCTTTGGTGACAACACGCGCTGAAAATCCTCGCGTGCCGGATTGCTGTCCGCCCCCGCCACTGTGAAAAATACGCCCAGCACCCGATCCAGCTCCGTGCCAACCGCCTCCAGTGCCTCAATCGTATTGGCAAAGGTCGGCGCGTCCAGGTTATCCGTAATTGCTGCAATCTCAGCGTTGTGGCGTGCCAAAGCCGCCTCAACTGCCGGGGCGAAATCCTCATCTGAAATAGTGTTGAACGGGGCCACACCAAACGGCGTATCCCAATCTTGAAGCAATGGGTTTGTCATGCAGGTCTCCTTTGGTCACAAGCTAAGGTGCACACCAAAGGGTTGCAATCGGATGTGCAAAAAATTGCGTCAGATGATGACCTCAAATCCTAACCCGAGATTTCCGCGAAGGTTATTGCAACCCCTGCGCAAGCGCATCTTTGGCAACACCCAGCCGCGCGCCCAGTATATCATGTGCCTGCCGGGCAAAATCGGCGCGCAACAGATATGGACCACCCGGGTCGATCTGGAGTGGTAGTGTCAGATCAAACAACAAAAACACCTGCCGCAAATGCGCACCCGACATGGTGATGTAATTGAGGTCTGCCCCCAGCGCCCAGTTATATATCCGGCCACCAAACCAATGCGCCCGTGATTTTGCCGATGCGGTTTCATGCAGCTTGCGGTGAAGGTGCCGCAAAAGTTCTTCGGCCAGCAAAGGTAACAGTTCTGCTGCTTTTGTCGCAGCACCAACAAGTGATGACAGCCCAAATGTCACAGCATCTTTTGTGCCGATCAAGGCCGAAGCATCACGCTTTTTGGCCAAGATCAGTGGCAATTCTTGGACCATCAGTCGGCCATCCCACAAACCGGGCAATCCGCCCGCCGTGCCACCGAAATGCTCCGGCTTTCACCGTAAAGCCCATCATAGATCAGCATTTGACCACGCAATGGTGTGCCCGCCCCGGTGATCAGTTTAACCGCCTCCATGGCCATCATCGCACCAATTACCCCCGGCAGCGGGCCAATCACCCCCGCCTCTGCACAGGATGGGGCAAGATGGGGCGCGGGGGCGGTGGCAAAAATACATTCATAGCACGGCGCGTCATGGCTCGGATCAAATACGCTGATCTGACCCTCCCATTGGCTTAATGCCCCTGAGATAAGCGGGATGCCTGCCGCCACACATGTCCGGTTCACCAGATAGCGGGTGTCGAAATTGTCGGTCCCGTCCAGCACAAAATCAAAATCCGCAAACAACTCAGCCGCAATATCTGCGCTCAGGCGACGATGGTACGGCAGTACCGTGACAAAGGGGTTCTGCGCCTGCATTTCCGCCTGCGCAGAAAAGACCTTGGGCGTGCCAATAGCGCGATCTTTGTGAATGACTTGCCGTTGCATATTGGCATTTTCCACATCGTCATCGTCGATCACGCCAATGGTGCCAACCCCGGCAGCGGCCAAATATTGCAGGACGGGCGCGCCCAACCCACCTGCCCCGACAACCAGCACCCGTGCATTTTTCAGCGCCTTTTGCCCAGCGCCGCCAACCTCGCGCAGCACAATATGGCGGGCGTATCTGTTCAATTCGGTGTCTGAAAACGTGTCTTGCTTTTCGGCCACTGGATTTGGCATTTCGGCCCTGCGTCTGAGCTTGCTAAGCAGCTGCCGATAGCCCAAGAAAACCGCACCAAACCCCGCAAGGATCAACCACAGCGCAGCGCTTCCTCCTGTGGCGATCCGCAAGGGGTGCGCGGGCGGAAAGGCGAATTGAATACCAATCACTGCTATGAACAAAATCGCCAGCAGACCTGCACGCATCCCACGCGGCACATCCAAAAACCTGCCACCAAACCAGATTGCAACCGCAAGGAAAAGCACAAGTATCATGCGCCGGTCGACCCAAACCCACCCGAACCGCGCGCCGTTTCGTCCAAATCATCCACGACGGAAAAATCAGCACGGATGACCGGGGCAACCACCATTTGTGCAATCCGCATACCATGAGTGACCTCAAACGGTTCTGATCCGGCGTTCAACACAATCACCCCAACCACGCCACGATAATCGGCGTCTATAGTGCCGGGGCTGTTGGGCAAGGTGATACCATGCTTAAGCGCGAGGCCAGAGCGGGGCCGGATTTGCACCTCAAAACCTTCTGGAATGGCCATGTGCAACCCGGTTGAGATCAGCGCGCGCGCACCCGGCTCAATCACCACAGGCCCTTGCGGCATGTTTGCCCGCAAATCAGCCCCAACAGCGCCCTGTGTTTCGTAAGCCGGCAACCCAATAGAGGGATCAGCGCCTTGCGCCCATGTCAGTTTTATTTTGGTCACGATTTGCCTTCCAATGCTTCAGCAATCCGCACTGCCAGCTTTCTTGCGACTGCGTCTTTACCCATGCGCGGCCAATCTTCGGCACCCTCATCCGAAATCAATGTGACCGCATTTTCGGCCCCGCCCATGATACCTGTTTTCGGCGACACATCATTGGCAACGATCCAATCACACCCTTTGCGTTTGCGCTTTGCAATCGCATTGTCGGTCACATCATTGGTTTCAGCGGCAAATCCAACCACCAACGGCGGGCGGCCTGTCTTCATTTGACTAACGGTTTTCAGGATATCTGGGTTCTCTGCAAACTCCAGAACCGGCAGACCATCTTTGGACTTCTTCAATTTACGGTCACTGGCACTGGAGACTCGCCAATCTGCCACGGCAGCCGCAAACACACCTGCGTCGACAGGCAGTGCGCTTTGCACCGCCTCCAACATTTCCTGTGCTGTCTGCACTTTGATCACTTGCACGCCACCTGGCGGTGGGACATCGGCAGGGCCGGTTACAAAAACAACATCTGCACCCAAAGCAGCCAAGGCGTCGGCAATCGCTGCACCCTGCGCGCCCGAGGATCGGTTGGCGATGTACCTGACTGGATCGATCGGTTCATGGGTCGGGCCAGACGTCACCAGCGCCCGTTTTCCTTTGAGCGGTCCATCGGCCAGTTTACCTTCAATCGCGGCAACAATCTCAAGCGGTTCGGCCATCCGACCTGGACCAAATTCACCACAGGCCATATCGCCGTCATTGGGCCCTACAACCGCAATACCATCACCGCGCAGCACTGTCAGATTGCGCTGGGTCGCCGCGTGTTGCCACATCCGCACATTCATCGCAGGCGCAATCAAAACGGGCGTATCTGTGGCCAAAAGCAAGGTTGAGGCCAGATCATTCGCTAAACCCTGCGCCATTTTTGCCATCAGATCCGCCGTCGCCGGGGCAACCACAACCAAATCTGCAACACGGCTAAGTTGGATGTGGCCCATTTCAGCCTCATCGCCCAGATCAAATAAATCTTGGAAAACTTTAGTGCCAGCCAGAGCAGAGACCGACAGAGGCGTCACAAATTCCGCGCCTGCGCGTGTCAATACAGGTGTCACCACAGCACCGCGTTCGCGCAGACGCCGGATCAGATCAAGCGATTTGAACGCTGCAATGCCGCCACCGATGATCAGCAGAATATGTTTGCCCGCCAGCATGATACGCCCTTTCATGGTTCGCCTGTCACGCGACCATAAGACGGGGCGTCAAATTCTGCCAGCCCCGATGGATGCGACCGGGCTGCAACCTTACAGGGTTTCAGCAGGTAAGGTGGGCGCACGGCCCACCCCCTACCCCAAGAAGTGAAACACTTCGCGCGATTGCCCTTCAAGCGACTTGCGCATCTTGGTAAATGCAGCCGCCTCCAACTGACGCACACGTTCCTTTGACAGCCCTAACTCATTGCCGAGGCTTTCTAAGGTGCGTGGCTCTTCGACCAGTTTGCGTTCGCGAACAATGAACTGTTCGCGGTCATTGAGCGCGCACATCGCAGTCAGCAACCATGCCCGCAGTTGCGCGGTATCATGGCTGGCTTCCACTTTTTCCGCGGCCTGATCACTGTCATCGACCAGCGCATCAATCCATTCTCGGCCTTCATCCTCTGCCGATTGGGTGGCGTTCAACGAATAGTCGGAGCCGGACAAACGACCTTCCATCATTTCAACATCGTTCATCGAAACGCCGATTTCAGTTGAAATCATCTGGCGTAACTGATGCCGATCCAGCGCTTCGCCTCTGGTTGACGCCTCACGTTCTAAGCGGGCCTGCACCCGACGCATGTTAAAAAACAATGACTTCTGCGACGATGTTGATCCTGTCCGCACCATCGACCAGTTGCGCATCACGTGATCTTGGATGCTCGCCTTGATCCACCACACGGCATAGGTTGAAAAGCGCACACCGCGGTCCGGGTCAAACTTGTCTGCCGCCTTCATCAATCCCAACCCGGCCTCTTGGATCAGGTCGTTCATCGGCGCGCCGTAGCGTTTAAATTTTGACGCCATTGAAATGGCCAAACGCATGTAGGCATTGATCAACCGATGCAGTGATGCCTCGTCACGCTCGTCACGCCACGCGTAGGCAAGTTTTAGTTCGGTTTCCGCATCCAGCATCTCTGCTTTCATTGCGGTCCGGGTCATTGAAAAGTCCTTTGCAGTTTGCATCGTCATTGAAAAACCCCCTGATATTCAGGTCCATCTTGTGATGTTCCTTTGGGAAGGTTACGCAGCAAACAGACAATTGGATTTAATATAGATGTATCGAGGGTTGCAAAAACGTACATTCGTCCTAGGTGGGGCCGCGTCTGGAAAATCAGCATGGGCAGAGGCCCTGCTGAAATCCGCTGGTTTGCCAATGATTTACGTGGCAACAGGCCGCATATTTGATGATGAAGTTCGCGCCCGCGTCAAGAAACACCAATCACGGCGCGACAACAGGTGGACCACCGTTGAGGCCCCGCTTGACCTTGGCCCCGCCTTGGCAACGCTCGACGCGAACACACCTGTCTTGATTGATTGCGCAACGATGTGGCTTAGCAATCACCTGCTGGATGGATCTGACATCACTCTGGCGCAAAACGATCTTATTGCAACGCTTCGGGCGTGTTCTGCCCCATGGGTTATGGTGTCGAATGAAGTGGGCCATGGCATCGTGCCGGACAATGCATTGGCCCGGCAGTTCCGCGAAGCGCAAGGCCGTTTGAACATTGCCCTTGCCGCTGAGGCAGAATTAGCAGTGCAGGTCATCGCTGGTTTGCCGCAGGTCCTAAAGGGGCAATTGTCATGACCACATGGCATTGGGTGCGCCACGGGCCGACCCATGAAAAAACTTTTGTCGGGTGGCGTGATGTGCCTGCCGACCTGTCCGACACGGCTCAAATTACCCGCCTTCAGACCCATTTGCCGGATATTGCGCTGCTGATATCCTCCGATTTGGTCCGCGCCAGCGCCACCGCAGATGCTATCGCCCAGCCCGATCACCATCGCCTTTCCCATGATCCAGACCTAAGGGAACTGCATTTTGGCGTCTGGGACGGCATGCATTTTGCAGACGTCGCCGCCCGTGATCCAGAATTATCCCGCGCCTATTGGGAAAGCCCCGGCGACATATGTGCCCCCGGTGGCGAAAGCTGGAACCAGACTGCCGCGCGGGTGAACACCGTGGTGGACCGCATAAACCAAAGCCACCCCGACACCCATATCATTGCCGTGGCGCATTATGGTGTGATCCTAACGCAGGTGCAGCGAGCATTGGCCGTAACAGCGTATCAGGCAATGGCCCACAAAATCGACAACCTGTCAGTCACCCGTTTGCACCATAGCGCGGGCCGTTGGCGCACCGAACAGATCAATCACCTTCCGTGATGGCAATCGTCACGTTTTAGCATTTGCAGCACGCCGCTGATCGCCGTTAATCATACCAATATGACATATGATTTATACATCGGTGATCGCACCTTCTCCAGCTGGTCCTTACGGGGTTGGTTGATGTTGGAAAAATTCAACCTGCCTTATCGCAGCCACCCGGTTGGCCTTTATAGCGGCACAATGGCGGATGATCTGGCCGCCTTGGCCCCTGCCACTTTGGTTCCGGCATTGCGCACTGCCGATGGAATTGTGGTGGGCGAAACCATTGCCATGGCCGAAACGCTTGCTGAGCAAAACCCAGATGCGGGCATGTGGCCTGCGGATGCGGGCGCACGCGCCACGGCACGCTGGCTATGTGCCGCGATGGCATCGGGGTTTGGTGCCTTGCGGGGGGCCTGCCCAATGCAATTGCAGCATGTGAATGCAGGGTTTGAGGCAAGCGACGGTGTTTTGGCTGACCTTGCCCGTATAGAAACGCTGTGGGCACATGCCAAAACGCAGGCGCAGCCAGAGGGTCCTTGGCTTTTTGGCGAGTACAGCCTTGCCGACGCTTTTTACACCCCCGTTGCCGCCCGCATCATCGGTTATGACCTGCCTGTTTCGGAAAACGCACAGCGCTATTGCGATACAACAATCAACGACCCGGCGTTCAAAGCATGGCGCGCGGAAGGGCTCAAAACCACTTATGATCCCTTCCCTTACGACATGGGTATCCCGACACGGCCATGGCCGGTAGCCTAAACACCTGAGAAATCATCCAAAAGGCCAAAGAGTTACACCCTGCGTTAACCTTTCTTAAACACCGCCTGCTTACCCATTAACCATAAACCGGTGAAGGGTAAGACATGGTATCACGCGCCTATACTGTCGCGTTTCAAGGGGTCGAGGCGCGCATGGTCGAGGTGCAATGCGCCGTCACGGCTGGCTTACCCGCATTTTCGATTGTGGGCTTGCCCGACAAAGCGGTGTCTGAGGCACGTGACCGGGTGCGCACCGCGCTGACATCCATGGCCATCGCGCTGCCCTCCAAGCGCATCACCATCAACCTCAGCCCGGCTGACCTACCCAAAGAAGGCAGCCACTTTGACCTGCCGATCGCTTTGGCCTTGCTCGCCGCGCTCGACATTCTGCCCGATGACGTGACCCAAAATGTGGTGGCTTTGGGCGAATTGTCCCTTGATGGATCCCTGATCCCCGTGGTCGGGGCGCTGCCCGCCGCCATGGCCGCCGCTGAGCAAAACCGCAGCCTGCTTTGCCCCGCCGCATCCGGGGCCGAGGCCGCATGGGTCGGTAATGCACAGGTCATCGCCGCCGCCAGCCTTGGCGATGTGGTGCGCCATTACACGGGCCAAGCACCGCTTAGCCCTGCGGAACCCGGCGAAGTGGCCAACCTGCCCCATACCCGCGACCTGCGTGATGTCAAAGGCCAAGAACGCGCCAAACGGGCGCTGGAAATCGCCGCAGCCGGGCGGCACCATCTGATGTTTGTTGGCACCCCCGGATCAGGTAAAAGCATGTTGGCCGCACGGCTGCCGTCGATCCTGCCACCGCTCACGGCGTCCGAGGCCCTAAGTACCTCAATGATACATTCGCTTGCCGGGCTTCTGGACGAAGGCGGCATTTCGCGCAGCCGCCCGTTTCGCGAACCACATCACACTGCATCCATGGCGGCGATCATTGGCGGCGGGCGACAGGCGAAACCGGGTGAAGTGTCACTGGCCCATAACGGTGTGTTGTTTATGGACGAATTCCCCGAATTTCCCCGCACGGTGCTGGAAACCCTGCGCCAACCCATTGAAACGGGTGAAGTGATGATCGCCCGCGCCAATGCCCACGTAAAATACCCCTGCAAGTTTATGTTGGTGGCCGCCGCAAACCCTTGTAAATGCGGATATCTTTCCGATCCTGACCGCGCTTGCGCCCGTGTTCCGCAGTGTGGCGAAGATTACATGGGGCGGATTTCCGGCCCGTTGATGGACCGTTTTGATCTACGCGTCGACGTGCCGCCGGTGGCCTATACCGACCTTGATTTGCCAGCCAGTGGCGACAGCTCAGCCGAGGTCGCGGCCCGAGTGGCCGCCGCCCGAGACATCCAGCATGCTCGATTTGACGGCCACCCGGGCATGTCCGTCAACGCAGATGCGGAAGGCGATATGCTGGAAGAAATCGCATCCCCTGACAGCGAGGCACGCGCATTATTGACCAAAGTTGCCGACCGGTTTCACCTGTCTGCCCGTGGCTATCACCGGGTTATCAGGGTGGCCCGCACCATTGCCGATCTTGAAGGTGCTGAAACGGTGCGCAAATCCCATATCGCCGAGGCGGTCAGCTTTCGTCTTGCCAGCCCTGTCGTTGCCTGATCCAAATCGCTAAGGCATCCAGTGTTTCACGCGCCTCGGGCAGTATGTTGTGAAAAAATGGCCAGACATGCGGTAAATCGTGCCGCTCAATGAATGTCACATCAACGCCCGCTTTTTCGCAGACCTGCGCCAGCCTGCGTGCATCATCACGTAAAATCTCAGTATCCCCAACCGTGATCCAGACTGGGGGTGCACCATCAAATGAACCAAAAATCGGACTGACCCGAGGGTCCTTGGCAGATTGCCCTGCCAAAAACATTTGCCCCATGCCATGCGCCCGTTCGGCTGGCAAAACCACGTCCCGTTTCTCATTTTCATGAAAGCTCTGGCCACTATGGGTCATATCGGTCAGCGGTGAAAATCCAAACACGGCCCCGGGCAAAGGTCCGCCTTTTGAACACAGGTCCGCCAAGAGGCCAAAGGCCAGCGCCCCACCCGCACTGTCACCACCAACAACGATGTCCTGCGAGGCTATGCCATCTGAAATCAAGGCAGACCATGCCGCCAACGCATCATCCGGGGCGGCAGGAAAGGCTGCCTCGGGGGCCAAGCGGTACTGCGGCAGAACCGCGCGCGCGCCCACCCGATGTGCTAGTTGCGCCACCAATGCGGCATGAGTGCGCGGACTGCCAAAAGTAAAACCACCGCCATGAAAATACAAAATGACCCGTCTTGCTGTGGGCCCCTGCGGCGGATCAATGTACAGCGCAGGCATACCGCCCAACGTGGTCCAACGTTTTGTGGTGCCGCTCGGCGCATGGAAAAACAGCTTTGATTGTACTTCCAACGCCTTGCGCAGCGGTTCCGGCGTTTCCGCACGCCGCATGCGCGGTTTTTCCACCGCGCGCAGCCATGCATTCAGAAAATACCTGCGTAGGCTCAAGCGATCTTGCCCTCAATCGCTTCCCAAATCTTGGCAGCAATATTTTCGCCGTTGAACCGTTCAAGTTCCTGAATGCCGGTGGGTGATGTGACATTAATTTCTGTTAGGTAATCACCAATGACATCGATGCCGACAAACACTTGGCCCTTTTCTTTCAACAAAGGCCCTATGCGGTCGCAGATTTCCAGATCGCGGTCCGTCAGGCCAACTTTCTCGGGGCGCCCGCCAACATGCATATTTGATCGGGTCTCACCCGCTGCCGGAACACGGTTGATGGCACCAGCGGCAACACCGTCAATCAGAATGACACGTTTGTCGCCCTTTGACACGGCTGGCAAAAACTTCTGCACAATCAAAGGCTCGCGCGAAAAACCAGTGAACAATTCATGCAGCGACGATAGATTACGGTCATTGGCGTCCAGCCGGAAAACCCCAGCACCGCCGTTGCCATAGAGCGGCTTGAGAATAACATCGCCGTGCTTGGCCTTAAACGCTTTGATCGTCGCCAGATCGCGGGCAATTGTGGTTGGCGGTGTCAGGTCCGGGAAATCAAGAACCAACAGTTTTTCTGGATAGTTTCGCACCCAAAACGGATCATTCACCACCAATGTCGTCGCCTTAAGCCGATCAAGTAAATGGGTCGAGGTGATATAATGCATGTCAAAAGGCGGGTCTTGCCGCAGCCAAACCACGTCAAAATCTGCTAGATCGACCTCGCGCTCCGGCCCAAGCTGCGCATGATCACCCTGCACGCGCTGAACAGTGAAATCATATCCGCGTGCGGTGATGTGTCCTTCTTGATAGGCAAGGTGATCTGGTGTGTAGAAAAAAAGCGTGTGGCCGCGCGCCTGTGCTTCCTCAGCCAAGCGGAAACTGCTGTCAGCGTCGATGTTTACGTCCCCGATTGGGTCCATTTGAAAGGCGATTTTCATGGGGTATCTCCGTACTACACCCCCTTTAGATGGCGCAGCACGGCATGGGACGCAATGGGTCAGCCGTGACCAAATGCATTTTCAATGATACGCGTCTCCCCTGAGCCATCCACCAGTGCCACGTCAAAACGCACGTCCGTCAGGCTGCCGTTTGGCTCTTGGTCCAGATATTCCTCTGCTGACGCATAGATGCGCTGCATCTGGCGGGCAGACAGGCTTGTCGCAGCGCGGGCAAAATCACGGCTTTTCTTCACTTCTACAAAAATCAGCCCGGCACCATCTCGGATCACCAGATCAATTTCACCGCCTTTGCCGCGCCAACGCTTGCTGGCAACGGTATACCCGCGGCGTTCGTAATCTTGGGCAACGCTGTTTTCTGCGGCAACACCTGCGTGAAACGCCACCTGTCCGCGATGATGCCGCACATTCACATCTGTCACGTCGCGTCCTTTCCCAAGGCCAAAGCAGCTTGATACACTTGTCGGCGCGGCAAATTATGTGCCTGTGCCACCAGATCAACAGCGTCCCGCATCGACATATCATTTAAGGCGCGCGACAGATCAGACATTAAGTCATCTTCCTTAACGGCCTCTAAATGTCCGCGATCAATCAAAACGACAACTTCGCCTTTTGGGGACTTTCCTGCAAAATTTGTGGCCAGGTTTTTCAAAGTATCGCGCTGCACCTCTTCAAATCGTTTGGTCAATTCGCGACACATCGCGGCAGAGCGTTCTGCCCCCAAGACCGTTGCCGCATCGCGCAGCATGGCACCCAGTCGTTTTGGCGATTCGTAAAACACCAAAGTACCGGGAATATCGCGCAATTTTTCAAGGGCCGCGCATCTTGCAGCCTTGGCGTTTGGCAAAAATCCAGCAAAGAAAAACGCGTCTGTGGGCAGCCCGCCCAACGCCAGCGCAGTCAATACCGCCGAAGGACCGGGTGCGCAGGTTATCATCAATCCTGCTGCGGCCACGGCGCGCGCCAATTCAAAACCCGGATCAGCGATCAGCGGCATCCCCGCCTCAGATGCGTAGGCAACCGATTTTCCGTCCCTGATCGCCGTTAATAAGCGTTCCTGAGTCGCACCGCTGCTGTGATCATGCAGCGCCACGATACGGCGATCAGCCAACGGGACACCGTGGATGTCCATCAACTTTCGCATACTACGGGTATCTTCGGCGGCCAAAACATCAGCCGAGGCAAGCACATCCAATGCGCGCAGCGTAATATCGCGGGCAGACCCGATCGGAACCCCGACAAAATACAATCCCGGCGCGAGTGCGCTCTTTTGATAATTCACGCTGGACCCGCCTTTCGCACTCTCTATGATCACGCCAATGTTTAATGGCATGTAATTGCCAATCTTTCACCGGGGGAGTGAGTTCACAATGATTGCCTTTTTCCAAGCCAGCCGCAAGAAGCTGCGGCTGCTGATGTTACCTCTTTTTGTGCTGTTGGTTGCAGCATGTGACCCGATTGCCCTTGGTGGGTTGGCCAATTCTGGTGGCCCTAAGATCGACGCAAATGCTCCAGTACCGGTTGCATTGCTGATCCCGCGCGGTGGGTCTGCAAGCGACAACCTTTTGGCGCAAAACCTTGAAAATGCTGCGCGTTTAGCAATGCGTGATCTTGATGGTGTGAAAATCGACCTGCGTGTGTACGGCACGGCAGGTCAGGCAGGCACCGCCGCAACGGCAGCCGCACAAGCGGTCAGCGAAGGTGCAAAAATCATTATCGGGCCTCTCTACGCCGAAGCCGCCAATGCGGCGGGTGTTGCCGTTGCAGCGCAGGGCGTGAATGTCTTGTCGTTCTCAAACAACCCTACGATTGCAGGCGGCAACGTTTTTGTGCTGGGAACAACCTTTGAAAATACAGCAAACCGGTTGGTGGGGTATGCCAAGCGTAACGGCAAAGACCGCATCGTCATTTTGCACGCGCAGGATGTTGCCGGGCAGTTGGGCCGCAATGCCATTCAACAGGCAATCTCTGCAAATGGCGCAACACTGTCTGGCACAGTCGACTATGCATTAAGCCAAGAATCGGTGATCGCTGCGGTCCCGCGTGTGAAAGCGGCCGTAGACAGCTCAGGTGCCAATGCACTGTTCCTAACCACATCATCCGCCAGCGCCTTGCCACTTTTTGCGCAACTGCTACCAGAGGCGGGTTTGCCAGTAACCACAACCCAGTACGTTGGTTTGACCCGTTGGGACATTCCACCCCAAACACTGGCACTGCCGGGCGTTCAGGGCGGCTGGTTTGCGCTACCTGATCCGGGTGCAACTGCCGCATTTTCGCAAAAGTACTCTGCCGCTTATGGCAACGCACCGCATCCCCTTGTTGCAGGTCTTGCGTTTGACGGAATTGCAGCAGTTGGCGCACTGGTGAAGTCAGGAAAATCAAACGCATTGACGGGCGCTTCGCTGACGCAGGGGGCAGGTTTCCGTGGGGCCAGTGGTATCTTCCGCCTAAGCAAGAATGGCACCAACGAACGCGGTCTTGCTGTTGCCACGATCCGAAACAATGGCGTTGTGGTGCTAGAGGGTGCGCCAAAAGGTTTTGGCGGCGCTGGATTCTAGATTGAACACCAAGCAAACGTCATCAGCATCCACAGGCGCGGGTGAACACCCGCGCCTGATTTGCGATCCCAACCTGATTTTTGACGCAGCAGCCATGGATGCCGCGTTAAGGGAGGCCTGTACCGACAAAGACTCCGCAGCATTACGCGCAGCGGCCGTGGACATCTTGCGCACGGCGCAAAAAGATGGCCGTGCCAAAATCGCTAAGGGTTTTACCGCCGCCCCGTTTGACGCGCGGCCCATGACCCGGGCGTATACGTACCTTACCGACCATCTGGTCAAATCCGCGCTTTTTGTTGCCACTGAATTTCTGCATCAAAACCCAAACCCAACAGAAGGCGAGCGTTTGGCAGTTATCGCCGTTGGCGGTTATGGTCGCGGGGAAATGGCGCCGTTTTCAGACGTCGATCTGCTGTTCCTGATCCCTTACAAAGCAACCGCGTGGTCAGAAAGCGTGATTGAGAGCATGCTTTATATCCTGTGGGATCTAAAGCTGAAGGTAGGGCATGCGACCCGCACCATCCGTGACTGTGTGCGCCTTGGGTCAGAAGATTTCACCATTCAAACGGCTTTGCTGGAACATCGGTTTGTTGATGGCGATGAGGCTTTGGCAAAGCGTCTGGACGAAACACTTAAGAAAGACCTGTTTTCCGGATCAGGCCGTGATTTTATCGACGCCAAGCTGGAAGAACGCGACCGCCGCCACATCAAACAAGGCGAGCGTTATGTTGTTGAACCGAATGTAAAAGAGGGCAAAGGCGGGCTGCGCGATCTTCATTCGCTGTTTTGGATTTCAAAGTTCATTCACAAGGTCGATAAGATCGCCGATCTGGTCGACAAAGGGGTTTTTCGAGCCGACGAATTTGAGACATTTAAAGCCGCCGAAGACTTCTTGTGGGCCGTGCGCGGCCATTTGCATCTGCTGACAAAGCGCGCAACCGAACAACTGACGTTTGACATGCAGGTACAGGTCGCGACAGCGATGGGGTTTGAAGACACCAGTGGACGGCGCGGCGTTGAGGTCTTTATGCAAAGCTATTTTCGCCATGCCACGGCAGTGGGCGATCTGACCCGGATTTTCCTGACCAGCCTTGAGGCAATGCACGTCAAAGCGGAGCCGCTTTTGGAGCGCATTTTCCGCCGCCGTCCAAAGATCGGCAGCGATTATAAAGTTGTGAATAATCGGATCGCCATAAAAGACAACAATACGTTTTTGACAGACAAGCTGAACCTTTTGCGTATCTTTGAGGAAGCGTTGCGCACTGGTATGCTTATTCATCCAGATGGCATGCGGTTGATTAAATCAAATTTGAATTTGATCGACGACGCGATGCGCACAGAACCAGAAGCGCAGCGTATTTTCCAAGACTTGCTGTTGAAACATGGCAACCCTGAACGCGCGCTGCGGCGGATGAACGAATTGGGTGTACTTGGGGCATTCATCCCCGAATTTGAACATATCGTCGCGATGATGCAGTTCAATATGTACCACAGCTATACCGTTGACGAACACATCATCCAATGCATCGCTAACCTTGCCCGGATTGAAAAGAACGAGCTTGAAGAAGAGCTGCCGGTCGTGTCGTCGATCCTTAAGAAAGGTGTGAACCGAAAAGTTCTGTATATTGCATTGTTGTTGCACGACATCGGCAAAGGACGCCCAGAAGATCATTCGATCTTGGGTGCTAAAATGGTGCGCAAGATTGCGCCGCGTCTGGGACTAAAGCAAGAAGACGTGGACACCGTTGAGTGGCTGGTGCGCTATCATTTGCTGATGTCGGACATGGCGCAGAAACGCGACATCGCTGATCCGCGCACCGTGCGCGACTTTGCCAAGGCGGTGCAAACCGTCAAGCGGCTGGACCTGCTCTGCGTTCTGACCGTCTGCGATATTCGCGGCGTCGGGCCGGATACCTGGAATAACTGGAAAGCGGTGTTGATCCGCGCGCTCTATCGTCAGACGGAACGCGCGCTCGAAAAAGGTCTTGAGGACCTGAACCGTGAAAATCGCGGTGCAGAGGCCAAGAAAACCCTGCGGGCCGCCCTTAAGGAATGGCCGCGCAAAGCGGTGCAAACGGAAACCGCGCGCCACTACGAACCTTACTGGCAAGGCCTGCATGTGACAGCCCATGTTGCCTTTGCCGACCTGCTGCGGGACATCGGTGACGACGATGTGCGGATTGATCTGCACCCCGATGAGGACCGTGACGCAACACGTGCCTGTTTTGTGATGGCCGATCATCCCGGCATATTCTCGCGGCTTGCTGGCGCGTTGGCGCTTGTGGGGGCCAATGTCGTGGATGCGCGCAGCTATACCACCAAGGACGGGTTTGTGACCGATGCGTTTTGGATTCAAGATTCTGAAGGCAACGCTTATGAGGCGTCTAAACTGCCCCGCCTGCGCCAGGTGATCGCCAAAACCCTGCGCGGAGAGGTCGTCGCCCGCGATGCGCTGAAATCGCGTGATAAGATCAAGAAACGTGAACGCGCTTTCCGTGTGCCCACGCATATCACCTTTGATAACGAAGGTTCCGAAATCTATACCATCATCGAAGTCGACACCCGTGACCGTCCCGGCCTGTTGTACGACCTGACCCGCGCGATGGCTGCGTCCAACGTCTATATCGCCAATGCCGTCATCGCGACCTTTGGTGAACAGGTGGTCGATACATTCTATGTCAAGGATATGTTCGGGTTGAAATACTATTCCGAAAGCAAACAGCGCACCTTGGAAAAACGGTTGCGCGAGGCGATTGTGGAAGGTGTTGAGCGGGCGGAGGGCTAGTGGCAGACGCATACGACCCAAAAGGCAATGGCAAAGAAAAAGCCGTACACTCCGTGCAGTTTGTCGAGGCAGAACCGCCCAGCCACCTGCGCGGCATCGTGCATCGCTACCTTGAGCTTTATACAGATGGGACCTTGCCTGACGATTACCGTTTTCATGCTTTGCCCGATGCCTGCACCTACATCGTCTTTGACCAATTAGATAACCGTGTCGCAGGAATTTCCAGACTGCGCGCAACCTCCGAAGAATTCAATCTGGGCCGTGCGTTCCATTTCGTGAATATCCGGTTTTTACCGGGCGTTTGGCAGGGGGATTTGGCACAGGTTGCCTATGGTATGGTTGATACGCCCTACGCTGGCACTTTGCCCTTGGCGGCGATGAACCAGCACCTGTCAGGGCGGCCCTTTGTCGATCAGCAATCGACCTTATCAGGGCTCGTCGAACTGTTAATTGAGAAAAAGCTGGTGGCCCCTAATCCGGTCACCGAAAAAATCTTTCAAAACCTTGATGAGATCAGCACAGTTGCAGACATGGCGACCGTGTCCAACCTGTCGCCGCGGCAGTTGCAACGCACCCTCAAGAAAACCACCAGCTTTGCCCCGCATGATTTCCTCAAGGTGCTGCGCCTGCAACAAGCGTTGAATGGCAATAACACTTGGAACTATGCAGACCAGTCCCATTTCATTCACTCTTTTCGCAAAGCCACCGGGTACACCCCGGGAAAATACTCCCGAAAGTTCGATGTCTGATATCTACAATACAGGCCAAACATGGCTTGCTAAATGAAGGGCATATCGACACACAAAGGAGTTGAATATGACCAAGATGAACGCCGTAGCATGGTTTGATATCTATGTGAACGATCTGGACCGGGCCGTGGCCTTTTACGAAACAGTATTGGGTCAAAAGCTTGAGGCCATGGGTGATCCGACAGGCGAAACCCAGATGATGAGCTTTCCTGCTGACATGAGCACTTATGGCGCGGCTGGTGCTTTGACAAAATCCGAACATGCTTCTCCCGGCGTGGGGGGCACCGTCATTTATTTCTCGTCTCAGGACGTCGCGTTGGAAGAAGGCCGCGTTGCCAAGGCCGGGGGCAAGGTGATCCGTCCCAAGTTCTCAATCGGTGAATTTGGGTGGGTTTCCTTGTGCCAAGATACCGAAGGCAATGTGTTTGGTCTAAATTCAATGACCTAAGACGCGCCGCGCCACAATTTGGTTGAGAGTGCCATATCTGGCCGGTTGAAACGCAACACGGGCAGCCCATTGGGTTGCCCGTGTTGCGTTTCAACCGGCCCCTTGCGCCCAAACGGGCAACAGCGCATCCTCAACCAATTGCTGAAACACCACCGAAAGGCATCCCTCATGAAAGTCGTTGTTATGGGCGCAGGCGTCATTGGCGTCACAACTGCGTACTATCTTGCCAAGGGGGGTGCTGAGGTCACGGTGATTGACCGTCAGGCGGGTCCGGGTTTGGAAACCAGCTATGCCAACGCGGGTGAACTCAGCTATGGCATGACCTCGCCATGGGCCGCACCGGGTATTCCGGTCAAGGCGGTCAAGTGGATGTTCATGAAACGCCGCCCTTTGTTCATCTGGCCATTGATCAGTCCACCGATGTGGAAATGGTGCGCGCAGATGATCCAGAACTGTAACGAAGAAAGCTATCGGATCAACAAGGGCCGCATGGTGCGGGTCTCAAACTACTCGCGCGACGTGATGCCAGACCTTATCGCAGAGACTGGCATTGAATATGATGGCCGCGAACAAGGCACGCTGCAACTGTTCCGAACCGCCAAGCAGATGAAAGGCTCCAAAGCCGATCAGGAAATTCTGGCTGAATACGATTCCCCCTATGAAGTGCTGGGCCGCGATGCCTGTATCGACGTCGAACCAGCACTGGCCGAAGTGCGCAACAAATTTGTCGGTGGTTTGCGTCTGACCGCAGATCGCACCGGGGACTGCCGGTTGTTCACCATGGCACTGGCCGAAAAATGCGAGGAGATGGGCGTTGAATTCCAATACGGCCAATCAATCAAATCCCTCGCTATCGAAGACGGCAAAATCGCTGACATCAACACCGAGATTGCCGGGCGCATCACAGGCGATGCCTATGTCTGCGCCATGGGCAGCTTTGCGGTGAATGTGCTGAACCCCATTGGCGTGAAACTGCCCGTCTATCCTGTCAAAGGCTATTCCGTGACCCTACCCGTCACCGATGATGCCTTTGCCCCGCAATCCACCATCATGGACGAAACCCATAAAGTTGCGATTACGCGCCTCGGCGACCGTATTCGCGTTGCAGGCACGGCAGAAATTGCCGGATATTCCAACCGCCTTGGGCCGCATGCCACCGACACTGTCAAACACGTGATCAGCGATCTGTTCCCCAAAGGTGGCGATATTTCCAAGGCTGAGGGGTGGACCGGCCTGCGCCCGATGACACCTGATGGCACGCCGGTTTTGGGACCCACCCAGTTTGAGAACCTGTTTGTAAACACTGGGCATGGCACCTTGGGCTGGACGATGGCCTGTGGCTCTGGCCGTGCGGTGGCCGATGTCGTCTTGGGTAAAACGCCCGAGATTTCCATGGAGGGCCTGACGGCGGCACGTTACTCCCGCTGATGCTCTGCACAAACGCTGCATTGCGCCAGACGTTGCAGCACGCTAGGCACGGTGCAACGCAATCCTAAGGCACGCACCGCGATGAAACCCATCCGCCTCATGTCTGGCTTTTTCACGGTAGGCATATGGACCCTGCTCAGCCGGGTCATGGGCTTTGTCCGTGACGTGATGATCGCGGGCTACCTTGGGTCAGGACCGGTCGCCGAAGCCTTCCTTGTTGCCTTTTCCCTGCCCAATATGTTCCGCCGCTTCTTTGCCGAAGGGGCGTTCAATATGGCTTTTGTGCCGATGTTTTCCAAACGGCTGGAGGCAGGCGATGATCCTGAGGGCTTCGCACAAGACGCCTTTGTCGGCATGGCATTCATTCTGACGATTTTCACCATCATCGGGGTGATTGCAATGCCGGGGCTGGTGTTGCTGATGGCCTCTGGTTTTTCGGGCGACGAACGCTTTGATTTAGCTGTGGAATATGGCCGTTTGGCGTTTCCCTACATCCTGTTCATATCCCTTGCGGCACTGGTGTCCGGCGTGCTGAACGCAACGGGTCGTTTTATGGCGGCTGCTGCGGCACCCGTAGTACTGAACGTGGTCTTTATCGCGGCTGTTCTCATCGGTGCAGCCCTTGGTCGCCCGGGTTCAGACGCGCTGGGCATCGGCATTGATCAAGCAATGGGCCTGCGGGTGGGCGACACCCTTGCGCTATCTGTTCCACTGGCAGGCCTCGCGCAACTGGCACTGGTCTGGTGGGCCGCAAAGCGCGCTGGATTTACTCTGCGCATCAATCGACGTCCGCGCCTTACACCTGATCTCAAACGCCTTGCCATCATCGCCGCCCCTGCCGCATTGGCGGGGGGTGTCGTCCAGATCAACCTGCTGGTTGGCCGTCAGGTCGCCAGTTTTTACGAAGGCGCGGTGGCATGGCTCAATTATGCCGACCGCTTGTACCAACTGCCCTTGGGCGTGGTTGGTATCGCCATCGGTGTCGTACTGCTGCCTGACCTGTCTCGCCGCCTCAAGGCCGGGGACGAAGACGGATCGCACCGCACCCTCAGCCGTGCGGCAGAGGTGGCCTTGGCCCTGACGATTCCGTCTGCTGTGGCGCTGATGGTGATCCCGTTCACACTTGCGTCTGTGCTGTTTCAACGCGGCGCGACCAATGCCGACGACGCCGCCGCGATTGCGATTGCGGTCTCTATCTATGGCCTTGGCTTGCCCGCCTTTGTTTTGCAAAAAATCCTGCAACCGCTGTACTTCGCACGCGAAGACACTCGCCGCCCGTTCCATTTTGCTGTTGTTGCGATGGTCATCAATGTCGGACTTGCCGTGGGCCTGATGCCCGTTATCGGCTGGGTTGCCCCCGCCATTGCCGCAACTCTTGCGGGCTGGGCCATGTTTGCCCTGCTGGCAGTGGGCGCACGCGGTTACGGCCTTGCCGCGAAATTCGACGCACGGTTTCACAAACGCATCTGGCGCATTATCGCGGCGTCTGTCGCGATGGGGATCATCTTGTGGTTCACCAATGCAGCCTTGCAACCCATGCTTGGCCAACCGTGGTGGCGCGGCATTGCCTTGCTGATCTTGATTGGCGTTGGCATCGTAAGCTATTTTGGCATCGGTCAATTGATCGGTGCGTTCCGGCTGTCAGAGTTTAAGGGCGCGATGCGCAGGGGTTAACGCCGCTGCAATTTCGCCCGCAATTTTGCCCATTCGCCCGGTGCAAACAAAAAGCTTAACCCGAAACCGCAGAAAAACCCGGCAAGCTCGGCCACCCAAAGCGTTCCTGCTTCAAAAAATACGCCCCAGAACAATTGCAGACCCATCAGCACCGCGATCAAGGTAAAGGCGCGGTATTGTTGTTCGCCCGCCCCGGCCAATTTACGCCACATCACAAAGGAATATCCGCCGATCAGCCCGTATACATTCGGATAGGCCCCCGCCAACCACACTGGGTCATTCAAAAGCAATGCATAAACAACCGCACCACCAATGCCCGAGACGACAAAGATCACTAAAAGGGCGACTTGCCCCATGACTTCGGCCACCATCTTGCCCAGCGCCAACAACAGCACCATGGCAAACAGACCGTGGGTAAAGCCAAGATGGATAAACGGAAACGTCACCAGCCGCTTAACTTCGCTCAGCGGCCACTGCCCATTCGCCAACATCCAATCAAAAATGTCGCCGGAGAACCCGAAATCACGCACCAGTCCCAATCGCCAACCAATCGCACCAGGACCACCTATCAACCCCGCCTCGCCCAGCGACAATCCTGCCTCAATCCCGGCAATCGCCAAAAACAGCAAGATCACCACAGGCGGTAATGGGTTCACGGGTGGCTGGAAATCAGGGTCTTGCATGGGGCCTCCTTGACGCTGGCTGGCCCCATGAGTAAGCGGGTCACAAGCGCATTTCCAGCCCTTAAGGAGCCCCTCATGTCTGAGACCCAATTCACCCCCCGTGTGTTTTCCGGCATTCAGCCGTCCGGTGGTCTGACGCTGGGCAACTATCTGGGCGCGATCAAACGTTTTGTATCCATGCAGGACGAGGACTTTGAAACTGTTTATTGCATGGTTGATCTGCATGCGATCACCGTTTGGCAGGACCCCGATAACCTGCGGCGCAACACCCGCGAACTGGCCGCAGGGTATATCGCGTCCGGCATCAGCCCGGACAAATCCATTTTGATCAATCAATCGCAAGTGCCAGAACATGCGCAATTGGGGTGGGTTTTTAACTGTGTGGCGCGGATGGGTTGGATGGGTCGGATGACCCAATTCAAAGACAAAGCAGGCAAAAATGCCGAAGCCGCAAGCCTTGGCTTGTTTGGCTATCCCGCGCTGATGGCTGCGGACATCTTGATCTATCACGCCACACATGTGCCGGTTGGTGACGACCAAAAACAACATCTTGAGTTGACCCGCGACATCGCGGCAAAATTCAACCACGACTACGGCGTTGATTTTTTCCCGATCACTGAATCGGTGATTGAAGGGGCGGCAACACGTGTCATGTCCTTGCGTGATGGCTCCAAGAAGATGTCAAAGTCTGACCCATCCGACGCCAGCCGCATCAACATGACAGATGATGCCGATACAATTGCCAAGAAGATTCGCAAAGCCAAAACAGATCCCGATGCCCTGCCCTCAGAGGCGAAAGGTCTGGAAGACCGCCCAGAGGCCCGTAATCTGGTCAATATCTATGCAGCCCTGAACGATCAAACCGTTGATCAGGTTTTGGCAGAGGTTGGCGGCCAACAGTTTGGCGCCTTCAAGCCCCAGCTGGCAGAACTGGCTGTTTCAAAACTTGCACCGATCTCAACCGAAATGGCGCGGCTGATGGCAGACCCCGCCGAAATTGACCGTATCCTTGCCAAAGGGGCTGAACAAGCGCGCGAAATCACGGCACCTATCCTGAAAAAAACCTATGAGATTATTGGGATGGTGGGCTGAATGGCGCATCAATCGGGCGCTAAAATTTAAGGTCTAACATTGGCCGATTCCTGAAAAACGCTATTTTTTCAGGAATCGGCGGGCAATCCAAACCGCGTCCCTCTATGTTAGCTGCACATAATCGGCAGGAACCATGGCATGCTCTATCTCGATTTGGCGATGCGCAGCGGCGCGGCGACAGTGCTCATTCTACTGGCCGTCTTACTCTGGCGGGCACCCATTGGGCTTGAAGGCAGGCTCTCCATCATTGCTGTGGCGATTTCCCAAACCGCTCACCTCGTCATGGACAGTCCGATGCCGCTGGATCTGCCCCCTGCGTTATCCTCCGGCCTGATCCTTCTTGCATGTTTAACACCCAACGCAGTGACGTGGTTGATTGTGACCATTTTCCTTGATTGGCCAAGGCGGCGCTGGCCTTGGTTGGTGGCCTCATCCGTGGTTTCAGGCCTCTATTACGCTCAAAAGGTCGCACCTGAACTCGGGCTGCCGTCGTGCTTGATCGCCGCAACCGGACTTTATGGTGGGCTTTTGGTGCTGGCACTTTGGACGTCCCGCGACGATATGGTGGAATGCCGCTGCCGGGCGCGCCCCGGTTTCGCCATCGCCATCTCGGGGCTGTCGCTTGGCCTAAGCAGCGCAGAAGTCCTGGGCTTGCAAGACGCCGGTTCAGTGGAACTGGCAATCTTACACTCAAGCAGCATTTTGGCCGTCTCACTGGCATTTGCGGTCTGGATCCTGCGACCCGACATGCAAGTTTGGCCCGGCCCTGCGGACGCGCCGACACCGCAACCGGACGTCAAAGACGACACCCTTGATATTGCAGTCATCGCCCAGATCAAAAACAGCATGGCACACGGCATCTGGCGCGAAGAGGGGCTGACCATCAGCGCCTTGGCACACCAACTGTCTGTGCCAGAGCATCGGTTGCGCCGGGCCATCAATCAAGGATTAGGCTACCGCAATTTTTCCAGCTTCATCAACCACGCTCGGATTGACGCTGCGAAACAACAACTGGAAAATCCCAAGTCCATGGGCAAGACGGTGCTCGAAATCGCTTATGACGTGGGATTTGCCTCGCTTGGGCCCTTCAACCGGGCCTTCCGCGCCATCACGGGCCAAAGCCCCACTGAATTTCGCCGCGACGCACTTGGCCAGACCTCCGCCGATTCCTTCAAATCCGCCCCCATCTAACCCAAGCATCGCCGATTTCATAAATCGGCGGGCAGCAGCCTTTGGGAGCATCTACGTCTACCGCATCGAATGAAACCCAATGAGGATCAACTGATGCGCATTATAAAAACACTCCCCGCCCTTGCACTTGGTTTGGCTCTGACAGCACCGATGGCGCACTCTCAGACAATGCCGTCACTCCAGTTTCCGCAGGCTGGCACATTCTGCGGACTGCTGACACTTTGCGGTACAGCAGAAAATACAAAGGACATCCGCACGCCAAGTGTCGCCCTATTATCTGACAAACACGCGCAAACCGAGGATATCGTACAGCCGACATCCGAGGCGCGCTTGAAACGCGCTGCTCTCAAAAAGGCAAAACACTAACCTTGCGCTGGACCTTTGGCATCTGGGCCTTGAACAAGGTCCAGATGCCAAATGGATTTTCCAACGCCTCAGACGAATTGCCCTTGACCTCACCCCCGGTTGAGGACCCAAATTGAGCGGACCCTAAACAGAAAGTCCCTCATGGCCCTACCCCCTTTTGCACGCTTTGTTGCCGCCTCTGGCCTGACCAATCTTGCGGACGGCATTGCGACAGTTGCATGGGCGTGGCTTGCGTCTTTGCTGACCCGCGACCCTTTACTTATTGCATGTGTGGCAGTGGCCCTGCGACTGCCGTGGTTTCTGTTTGCGATCCCAGCGGGGGTGATCACCGATCGCGTAGACCGCCGCATGCTGATTTTGCGGATGGATATCCTGCGCGGTTCTGCCTTTGCCTTTGCAGCCTTTGCGATCTGGATGTCACTGCCGCTTGCACCTGCATCAATGGAGCTGGCACGACCGGGCCTTTACATCGCCATCCTCGTTGCGGCCTCACTGGTCGGAATTGCCGAAGTGTTTCGCGACAACGCCGCACAAACCATGTTGCCCGCGCTGGTGCCGCAGGATCAGCTGGAAAAGGCAAACGGCAGATTATGGAGCGTCGAACTGGTCGGCAACGCCCTGCTCGGCCCGGCATTGGGCGCGTTTCTGATTGCCGCTGCCTTGCCCTTGCCGTTTGCGGTAGGGGCACTGGCCTATGGTGTGGCTGTGGTCCTTGTGCTTGCGATTGGCGGACGCTTCAAACCGGAAATCACCCAGACGCGCAATTGGCGACGCGAACTCAGCGAAGGGTTTAATTTCCTTTGGCAGGCAAAGCTGCTGCGTTCACTTGCGTGGATCACCGGGGGGTGGAACCTGCTGTTTCAGATGATGATGATTGCGCTGGTACTGCATGTGCAGGAAAATATGGGCCTGGATGCGCGCGCTTTTGGCCTGATCCTTGCGGCGGGCGCAGTAGGCGGTATTGCCGGGGGATGGTGGGGCGATACCATCATCAGCAAGCTCGGCCCAAAGCGTGCTGCACAGTGGATGCTGCTGGCATCGTTTCCGACGTTTCTTGGCATTGCCTTTGCCCCCGGCCCCATCGCTTTGGCCGTCATGTTGGCCACATTTGAATTCACCGGGTTGGTTTGGAACACCGTGTCAGTGTCGTACCGCCAGCGCAAAATTCCAGACGCCTTGCTGGGCCGGGTCAACAGCCTGTACCGCCTGATGGCATGGGGAATGATGCCTGTGGGATTGTTGCTTTCGGGCCTCATCGTGCGGGTGGCGGATGGCACCATGCCCCGCGATCTGGCGCTCACTATGCCATTTCTGGTGGCTGCTTTTGGTGCATTAATCTTGGCAATCGCTGGCTGGCGCGCATTGGATCGTGGGTTCAGCGCAGCTTAATCTCTGCGCCGATGCACAGACCCTCTGCGCGCCCGCGACTGGACAGATCACCACATCCCGCTGATGTTCGCATCAAAGTAACAAAGGTGCCTTATGTCAGACCCCCATGCCAGCATTGGCCATGTCCACTTGCGTGTTTCAAATCTTGATCGTTCCATTGCGTTTTATCGTGATCTGCTTGGGTTTGAGCTGACCCAGCGTTTTGGCGATCAGACGGCATTTTTGGGGGCTGGCGGGTATCACCATCACATTGGTCTGAATACATGGGAAAGTGACGGTGCCACACCCCCACCACCCGGCCATACCGGGCTTTACCATGCCGCCTTTCTTTACCCGGATCGCCGCAGTTTGGCTATTGTTCTCAAGCGGGTTCTGGAGGCCGGAATCGCGCTGGACGGTGCGGCAGACCACGGTGTCAGCGAAGCGGTCTATCTGCGTGACCCGGATCAAAACGGGATTGAGCTGTACCGCGACCGCGCGCCTGACAAATGGCCACGCAATCCTGACGGCGGGTTGGCGATGGTGAACACACGTTTGGACATCCCGGCGCTGCTGGCCGAGGCACCGTAAGAAAAGGCCATACCCGACCCTTGCCAGCCATGGACAATTTGAGATCACTGCGCCAGTTTCGACGCTGAACAACAAGGGGGACGCTGTCATGGCAACCGGTTTTTTCTGGGACGAAAAGTGCTTTTGGCATGCGGGCGGCAACTATGCCTTCACTTTGCCCATTGGCGGTCTGGTGCAACCTTTAGCCGCAGGTGGTCTGCCCGAAAACCCCGAGACAAAGCGACGGCTAAAGAACCTGATGGATGTCACCGGACTGATCAAAGAATTGGACGTGCGCAGCGCCGACATAGCGACTCGCGAAGCGTTGGAGCGGGTACACCCTGCGACATATCTGGACGCATTCAAACGCCTGTCCGATGCGGGCGGTGGCGAACTGGGCCGCCGCACACCGTTTGCTCAAGGCGGATATGAAATTGCAGCCCTGTCCGCAGGGCTGGCCATTGCTGCCGTGGATGCGGTTGCGTCTGGCGCATTGGAAAACGCCTATGCGCTCAGCCGCCCGCCCGGCCATCACTGCCTGCCGGATTTCCCCAACGGGTTCTGCCTGCTGGCCAACATCGCCATCGCGATTGAGGCCGCACAGGCCAAAGGTCTGGCCAAACGTGTCGTCGTGCTCGATTGGGATGTACACCACGGCAACGGGACCGAAGCCATCTATTATGATCGCGACGATGTGTTGACAATTTCTTTGCATCAGGAGGGCAACTATCCCTTGGATACCGGTGCTTTGGCAGATCGCGGCAAAGGTAAAGGCGAGGGATATAACATCAATCTGCCCATGTACGCGGGCTCTGGGCATACCGCTTATTGCCATGCAATGGACCGCGTCGTGATCCCAGCGATTGAAGCATTCAAACCTGATATGATCATTGTCGCCTGCGGATATGATGCCGCGATTGTTGATCCATTGGCGCGCATGCAGGCCACGGTGAAAACCTTTGCCGCGATGACCCAAAGGATCAAACAAACCGCTGAACGCCTGTGCGATGGTAAGTTGGTGCTGGTCCACGAGGGTGGCTACTCTGAGGCTTATGTGCCGTTCTGCGGGCATGCCACCATCGCAACCCTTGCGGGCAGTGCAATTGATGCGCCTGATCCATTGGCCGTGGGCATGGAGGTGCGCCAGCCAACCGCGCGCTTTGATGCCTTTCTCCGCCAGTCAATTGACGATATGGCACAGCAACTGAATCTCTGAGTAATCTACAATGCCTGATCCAGACCCCGACGCCTTGCTGTTTTTACAGACCCGCCGTTCACGGCCCGCCAAAACGCTGGGCCTGCCTGTGCCGGACCGGGATGCATTGGTGCCACTACTGACCGCTGCGGCCCGCACGCCCGATCATGGTAAACTGGAACCTTGGCGTTTTATCGTGTTGGAAAAGGGTGTCATGGAGCGGCTGGCAGATGTTGTGCAAGCGCGCGGCACGGATATGGGCCTTGATGCTGAACAGATCGAAAAGGGGCGCAACCAGTTTGATCAGGGCAGCCTCGCCGTGATTGTCGTAGAGGTTCAAAAAATATCTGAAAAAATCCCGCCCCTTGAACAGACCTACTCTGCGGGTGCCGTTTGCCTTGCCCTGCTGAATGCCGCACTGGCCGCCGGGTGGGGGGCAAATTGGCTCAGCGGCTGGCCCTCGCATGACCGCGGCTTTATGCGCGATGCACTGGCGCTTGCAGATCATGAACGCATTGCCGGGATCGTCCATATCGGCACTGAAACATCGCAGCCCCCTGAACGCCCACGCCCCGACATCGAAAGCATCACCTCATGGCTGTCTCAGTAATATTTCAATCCTTTGGCCTCGCTGTGGGTCAATTGTCAGACCCGCGGTTCCGCCGGGTGTTCCTGATTGGCATCGGCCTGTCACTGGCATTGCTGATTGGCGCGACGGCTGGGTTTTCATGGTTCATCGAATGGGTCACACCAGAAGATGCATGGCTGCCCGTTCTGGGCGAAGTCAGTTGGCTTGGTGATCTGCTGTCATGGGGTGCTGCGTTTCTGCTGGCATTCCTGTCCATCTTCCTGATGGTGCCCGTCGCCTCTGCCATCACCTCGATGTTTCTGGATGATGTGGCTGACGCGGTTGAGGGCGAACATTATCCTGCGCTACCTCCCGCAACCCGCACGTCGTTTGGGGATGCCCTGCGCGATACGGTGAATTTTCTAGGGGTGCTGATCGGGGCGAACCTGCTCGCGATCCTGCTCTATATCTTCTTTGCCCCTGCCGCGATTTTCATCTTTTGGGGCCTGAACGGATTTTTGTTAGGCCGCGAATACTACACGATGGCCGCAATCCGCCGGGTCGGGCGCAAACGGGCCAAGGAACTGCGGCGCGAGAACTTTGGCACGATTTGGATGGCAGGTATCCTGATGGCGATGCCATTGTCGGTGCCGTTGTTAAACCTGTTAATCCCGATCCTTGGTGCTGCGACCTTTACCCACCTGTTCCATTTGTTGCCGCAGGATGCAGCCAACGCTCAATATCGGCAACGCTGATCCATTCTGACAGGATGATCCCGGCAATGATACACCACAAAATCACTGCGACAAAAGTGGTCCACAACGCTTTCTTCTTAAGGTGATGATGCTCCGGTGCGCCCGCGTGGGTGCCGGGCATGATGTTCTTCAGGTCACCTTGGGTCTGGACCCGGATAGGCAACGCAATAAAGAATGTCATAAACCAGATGACAGCAAACAGAACCAGACCCGATGTAATACCCATGACCTACACCTGTTCCAGTTCAACAAGCGCACCGTTGAAATCTTTGGGGTGCAAGAAAAGCACTGGCTTGCCGTGTGCGCCAATCTTTGGTTCGCCCGTTCCCAGGACCCGCGCGCCTGTTGATTTCAAATGATCACGGGCGACGATAATGTCATCGACCTCGTAACAAATATGGTGGATGCCGCCTGATGGGTTCTTGTCCAAAAAACCTTGGATCGGGCTGTTTTCACCCAAGGGATACAGCAATTCGATTTTGGTATTGGGCAGCTCAATAAAAATCACCGTCACGCCATGATCCGGCTCATCCTGCGGTGGGCCAACTTTTGCCCCCAGCGCATTTCGATATTGATCCGCAGCCGCATCAAGGTCTGGCACCGCTATAGCGACATGGTTCAGGCGTCCGATCATCATAGTGCTCCGTCGATTTGATTGACCGCTTATGGCCTCAGGAAAAGCCAAGAGCAATGCGTCACATTAACCTGCTGTTAGCCATCACAGCGTAACCATTAAACCGTCAGAAGATGCTGGAGGTTATGATGGATACGATAGACCCCTTTGCGGCAAACATTCCCGCACCCACCGCCGCACGCCCTTTGCTGGGGCTTACGGTGCTTGTGGTTGAGGATAGCCGCTTTGCCTGTGAGGCGATGCGATTGCTGTGTTTGCGATCCGGTGCCCGGATTAGGCGCGCCGATTGTCTGCGCTCTGCCCGGCGACATTTGCAGGTCTACCGACCGTCGGTCGTGATTGTGGACCTAGGGCTACCAGACGGCAACGGGATTGATCTGATCGCAGAGTTGACAGAATGCCAACCGCGGGTCGAAGCGATTCTCGCAATGTCCGGCGACAGCCATCTTCAAGGCGATGCTCTGGCGGCTGGTGCTGATGGTTTCTTGGCCAAACCAATCACCTCTATTGCGGCATTTCAGGAATGTATTCTGGGTATGCTGCCTGCCGACCGCAGGCCTTCAGGGCCGCGCATCATGACAGATGAAATCATTGTCCCAGACAAGATCGCCTATCAGGATGACATGGCGCATATCGCTGACGTTCTTGATGATCCACCCGACGAGCATGCACTGGATTATGTTGCACAATTTTTAAGTGGTGTTGCACGTTCCGCCGATGACAGAGGGTTAGAAGACGCCGCAAATGCGCTTGCGACAAAACGCGCTTTGGGTCAGCCGGCAAGTTCCGAAACCGCGGCAATTGCCGGAATGATCCAGCAAAGACTGGCCCAAAAGATCGCCATTTGAACACTTCACAGCCGAAGTGGATCAGAGCGTGGGGTCACTCGCGACACGCACCAATCCCGTCAGATCGCCAAGCCGTTCGATCTGCGCGCCCTCGGCGGTAAAATTACTGGGCGCAAGCCAGGCTTCAAAGGCTTCTTTCAGCGCGGGCCATTCTTTGTCGATGATGGCGAACCATGCCGTATCTCGGTTGCGCCCTTTGACGACCATCGCCTGCCGAAACACCCCTTCAAAACTAAACCCCAGACGCTGGGCCGCACGACGTGACGGCGCATTAAGCGCATTACACTTCCATTCATACCGGCGATATCCGGCCTCGAACGCCCATTTCATCATCAAATACATCGCCTCAGTTGCGGCGCGGGTCCGCTGCAATGCCGGGCTATAGCTGATGCTGCCAACTTCGATTGACCCGCTCTGGGGTGAAATACGCAGATAACTTGCGACCCCTTCCCAATGATCCGTTTCCTGATTACGAATGGCATAGAAAAGCGGATCGGCAAGCCCGGCATTATCCCGAGCCCAACGATGATACTGGGACGCAGATGAAAACGGCCCGAACGGCATATAATCCCAGACCTCGTCGCGGCCATCAAAGCTTCGAAACAACAGCGCGGCGTGTTGTTCAGCCGCCAGCGGTTCCAAATGGGCATATTGCCCGGTCAAAATTTCACCAGTTGGTGCGGTGGGCGGCATCCAATCCGGAACAGGCGCGCCAACAGGGCGCTGCGATGTATTATTCATATTCATAAGCAATACGTTAGGGACAAGCCACGACCCCGCCAAGCCCTTTTTCATCACCCGATGTAGATCAAAACCGTCAATATTCCGGCACAGGACTTCCCAAATCATGCCATATTTCTGCGCAACCGTAAAAAGACAGGGATCAGGGCGACTAAATCGAAAGGGAGCGACAAATGTTTGGCATGAAAACGCTGCGCTTTTGCAAAGAAGCCTACAGCGACTTTAGAATTGATTGGATCGTCCTGACCGCATCGCTGGTTGGCTTGGCGATTGTTATTGTTGCATCGCTTTATGCAGGTGACGCAGGTCTGGTCGCAAACGTGGGCGACTATTTTGCACCTAACGTAAGCGATACCTAAAGCCGTCATAATCTGATGATTAATCATTCAGCTTGGCCCCGCCTGCACCGGCTTGTCGTCTAAATAAGTCGGAAAATCCCCATATTTTCATCAAAATGAGCTTTGATCACTTTCCTGACGTGATCGAGGCCCTACATCGTTGCAACGAGTGTTTGGTAAGGTGATTTCATAAATGGAAATCAACCGACCAACGACGTTTGATATGTAAGCAGATGAGAGGATTTGCCATGCCATCCATATACGACGCCATCAAAGCGGATCATGACACCCACCGCAAACTCTTAGATCAGATAGCTGAAACAAGCGGCGATTCAGAAGAGCGCCGCAGCGGGTGGGACAGTTTTTATCACGATGTGAAATCTCACGCCGCAGCGGAAGAAGAAACCTTCTATTCCAAACTCATTTCAAAGACATGGGGTCAGGATGCCGCCCGGCATTCTGTGCATGAACATCAGCAACTTGATGATATCATGGAAGAGCTTAATGAAATGGACATGTCATCACCAGGCTGGTTGACACGGTTTAAGACATTAAAACATGATTATGAGCATCACATGGACGAGGAAGAAAACGAAGTTTTCACCCGCGCAAAAGAAGTGATTGGCGAAGCGGACAATGATGCGTTTGGCGCGCGATTTGAAGCCCGCAAGAAAGAAGAGCGCGGCCTGATAGATGAAAAACGTGAAGACAGCTTAGAGGATTGACTAAGAGGGGCCGCGTCACAGCGGCCCTTCTGCCATTAATCCTTGGGAATGACTCGCAGGCCCAATTCCATAAGCTGATCCGATGTTGGTTCGCTTGGCGCGTTCATCATCAGATCTTCTGCGCGCTGGTTCATCGGGAACAGGATCACTTCGCGAATGTTATCGGCATCAGCCAGCAACATTACAATCCGGTCAATCCCCGCGGCGCACCCACCGTGCGGCGGCGCACCATATTGGAACGCATTTACCATGCCGCCAAAGCGCTTGCGCACTTCTTCTTCGCCGTAACCTGCGATCTCAAACGCCTTGAACATGATCTCTGGTTTGTGGTTTCGGATCGCACCCGACACCAATTCATAGCCATTACATGCAAGGTCGTACTGATAGCCAAGAACCTTGAGCGGGTCACCTTGCAGCGCTTCCATGCCACCTTGCGGCATCGAAAACGGATTGTGTTCAAAGTCAATCTTGCCGGATTCTTCGTCCTTTTCGTAGATCGGGAAATCGACGATCCATGCAAAGGCAAAACGGTCTTTGTCGGTCAGGCCCAGTTCATCCCCAATCACATTGCGCGCGCGGCCTGCAACGGATTCAAACGCCTTTGGCTTACCGCCAAGGAAGAACGCCGCGTCGCCCACATCAAGGCCAAGCTGTTGGCGAATCGCCTCCGTGCGTTCCGGGCCGATATTTTTGGCCAGCGGTCCCGCCGCCTCCATGCCACCTTCAACCTCGCCTGATTTCAGCTTGGCCTGCGCTTCTTTGACACTGATCCCCAGCTCTTGAGCAACCGCATCAGCTGTTTTTTCACGCCAGAAGATATAGCCCATGCCGGGCAACCCTTCTTTTTGGGCAAAGGCATTCATCCGGTCGCAGAACTTGCGGCTGCCACCCGTGGGTGCCGGGATCGCGCGCACTTCGGTGCCTTCCTGCTCCAGCAGTTTCGCAAAAATGGCAAAGCCAGAGCCCGCGAAATGTTCAGATACAACCTGCATCTTGATCGGGTTGCGCAGGTCTGGCTTGTCAGACCCGTACCAAGCCGCTGCGTCTTTATAGGAAATCTGCGGCCAGTCTTGATCAACTTTACGGCCACCGCCAAATTCCTCAAAAATCCCACCAATCACCGGCTGGATCGTATCAAACACGTCCTGCTGGGTGACAAAGCTCATCTCAAGGTCGAGCTGGTAAAAGTCGGTTGGCGAACGGTCGGCACGTGGGTCTTCATCGCGGAAACAGGGCGCGATCTGGAAATATTTATCAAAGCCGCTGACCATCAACAATTGCTTGAACTGCTGTGGTGCCTGCGGCAGCGCATAGAATTTGCCGGGATGCAGACGTGAAGGCACCAAAAAGTCGCGCGCACCTTCGGGGCTGCTGGCGGTGATGATCGGCGTCTGGAATTCGCGGAATTTCTTGTCCCACATGCGTTTGCGGATCGACGAGACCACATCGGAACGCAGCACCATATTCGCCTGCATTTTTTCACGGCGCAGGTCGAGGTAACGATAGCGCAGGCGGGTTTCTTCGGGATATTCCTGATCGCCAAACACCATCAACGGCAATTCAGCAGCAGCCCCCAACACTTCGATATCGCGCACGTAGACTTCAATCTCGCCCGTCGGCAGTTTGGTGTTCACAAGGCTTTCGTCACGCGCCTTTACCGTGCCGTCGATGCGGATACACCATTCAGAACGGACCTTTTCCATTTCCTTGAAAACCGGGCTGTCGGAATCGCACAACAGCTGCGTCATCCCGTAGTGGTCCCGCAAGTCAATGAACAACACACCACCATGGTCGCGCACGCGGTGCACCCAACCGGACAGGCGCACGGTATCGCCTACGTTATCTTTGGTCAGTTCGACACAGGTTTGGCTGCGATAGGCGTGCATGACGGGTCCCTTCCTAGGGCTTAAATTTCTCGTCGCAGGTACACCGTTTGGGGGTCAGGAAGTCAAGGGTGCGCACCCCAAAAGTCCCGCTGGCAGTACCACTATTGCGCCTGCGCGGTATAGAGCCGCGCCAAAACCGTCCATTTCGCTGATCAGTGTCACGCTGACCGCGTTTTGAGACAGAATTGCCACGCCCTCAGGCAGGTCGTTCAAAAAAGCGGTGCCCGGAAACATCACCAGTGCCGCCGGGGCCACATCCGTCACCACCATGACCCCGGCCAACACGGCGATCCACCCGATGACAACGGCAAAACCTATCAGGACACCCTTAGTAATCATGCACATGTTCCAATTGTGCCGGGCCTGCCGCTATGGCGCGCAACAGGTCCATCAGATCCGGCAATTTGGCCATCAACAAGTGCCGATAATCCCCATACCCCTGTCGGGCAAAGCTGAATATCGCGTCCTCCATGGTGGCGTGATCAGAAATCACGGTCAACATGATGTCATCATTGCCCGCCATTTCAACAATATCCACGCCGCGCCCTGCCATGTCGGCCAAAAGACGCGTCAGCGCACGGTATCTGATCGTTTCAATCTCTGTTCCGCTGTCGATTTGCCCGATCACAGTCACTTCGTCCATATTGCTCAATGCCCCAAGGTCCGGGCCTGTAACAATCATCCGCAAGGTCAATTCATCGGTGCCCGTCGCCGCAACCGCCGCCGCAATCACCCCCGCATAGGCGGACTTGGCCCCATATTCAGCGCCCAGCGCCGTGCGGCGTTCACGGTCCCGCAGGGCGTCAGTGGTCGCCGCGTCCAAGGCGGCGACATCACCGTCAAAATCCCATTTGTACCACGGCACCTGCTGCAAGAATGCAGCATAATCAGCAGCTTGCCGGGCTGACAGATCATCCAACGGCGCATGGACAGGCCCCCGCAGCATGGTGAAAACACGACCCACGGTTTCCTCGTAAGCGGCTTTCAGCGCCAGTTCCGCTGTGAAACTAACACCAATCACATAAACCAATTGTTTGGTTTGACCGTCCACACCCCCATGTGACGCCGCCTGTTTCTTCAAGGCACAAAGTGATGACCAATAGGTGCGGATCGCGCGAAAATAACCGAAATCATGCGGATCGCCCGTACTGATTACTTTTGCATAATCATCATAGGCATGCACGATGTGCCATTCTGGATAGGTCAGCAGCGTGCGTGCCTCGGCCCGATGATATTCAGGCGGCAACAGTGATGCATAGGTGCCTTCGGCCCCATCCCCACGACACGCAACTTCAACCCAGGCAACTGGCAGCAGCAGCGCAACAATCGTGATGCCAATGACCAGAAGCAGCCGCAAGGCCCATTTGATCAGCCAGCGCATCAGGCGCGGTCCAATTTCCATACGGAGAATAACGCAAATCCACCAAGGGCGACATGCGGCAGGTTCGCCAGCACGCGGAAGATGGTGAATGACATGCCCTCGAACGCATTGGTGAATATGCCAAGGTCAAGGTAGCCATAGCCGGTGAAAAACCCAAAGACACCATCGCCCAAATAAAGTGCACCGAAGATCAACAGGAACATCTTTGACGCGCGATGTGACATAAGGGCAGCCGCCAGCGCCCAAAGTGCTGAGGCGACATGCAACGCATCATCAAAGATATCGAGGGCAAAAATGCCAAATGCGCGCCCCTCTGCATCTGTCAGGCCGGGAATATAGTTCAACGATGCCGCCCCCATCAGGGCCACAAAGTATCCAATCGCGATTTTCTGCAAAGTGGTCATAACTTCTCCAGATAGCTGTCCCAAAGATTGTTGCGGAATAATATGTCGGGGTCGAGGGCACGTTTCGCAGCCGCAAACGCAGCGGCGCGCGGATAGGCGCGTTCCAACTGTGCCACCGTCGGATGCGGGCGGTATGGCAAATAATATGCCCCGCCAATGTCGATGATCCCTTCGACCAGATCACGGGTCATCCGCGCCATGTCCGCCTCTGCCCGTGGGGTCATTTCTTGGGAAAATGACATCACAGCGGCGATGCGAGGGGTTGTGGCATAAGACAACCAACTTTCCGGGTCCGTGTTGATAAACCGCAAAGTGACATTCAGGAATTCCTGATAGGATGACGGGATCACAGTGCGGCACAGGGTCAGAAATTCGGGAAACCGATCCGGCGAAACAAAATATTCGTGCAAGATATCGGTGCGGGTGTCGTCACGATCATCCAGTGTGACTACCGGTTCATTAATCAACGAATTGCGGGTGGTTTCGCCACCACCCAACATGGTGCCAAGATCTGTTTCAAACCACCATCGCAAGTCTTTCATCCGCTCGTTGCCCAATTGAGCACGGTACACATAGCTGGCAATTTTTGACATGATGCCAGAGCCCGCAGCCGCAGGCAGGTCGGATTGATCATCACTGGCGCGGTAAGTGATCATCAGTGCGTGTTTGAAAAATTCCGCGCGCGATACGTTGAGCCGCCCATACGCCATCGTGACGTCTGGGTCCTCTAGCGCTTTGATGAAGGCGGTTCCAAATTCTTCGGCGGGCATTTCCGCAAATGTCGGTTTGAGGCGGGTGTTCTTCTCCATCTCCACCTCCATCGACACAATGGCCCCGGTCAGGCCATAGCCCCCCATGCTTTGATTAAACAGGGTGGTATTTTCGACCCGTGAACATGTCACCAGCGATCCGTCCGGCGTGATCAAGTCAATGGATTTCACGGTCGATCCCATCGGGCCAAATGGCACTGGCCAGCCATGGGCATTTACGCAAAAGGTCGCTGCGACGCCAAAATCATTATTTGATTGCATGACCTTAGGCGAAAATCCGATTGGATCAATCGCGCTGATAACTTGGCTCCAACGCGCACCAGCATGGGCGCGGTACGTTCCATTCGTACTGTCCGGCTCAACCATTCCATTGTCGAAAGTGACCGCATGACCATCAAGTGGGATCGCTTGCCCACCCATCGAATGCCGCGCCGCGCTGACGTTCAGGGGGCGACCATTGGCGCGGGCGTCTACCATTTCAGCACGGATCGCCGCGACAAGCGTTTCGCCGGGATCATCCTTGAGGATAATGTGTTTGTGGATCGGTGTCTGGCTAAGCAGGCTGGCATCATTCAGCATGCTGGATTGATCTAAAGCTGCTACCACCCCTGCCCCATCCAAGGTTGGGTTGTGTGACGCCAAACCACGATAGCCAAGCGCGCCCAAGACTGCACCAGACCCCAACAACGCCGCCCTGCGTGTCCAATTTCTCATCTGACCACTGCGCCTTTTAAACGTTAACCAACTTTGGTCGAGTGTGACGCACTTCGATGCGCTTTGAAACGGAGATATTCCACACCTTGAACATCGTTCATATAATTCCTAAACATACAGGTCAAGAACAGTTTGACTGCATCACATCAGGACCAAACCCTTTTCAGAATAAAATTTCAGCTAAAAAGGGCTGTCTTTAATGCCTCATAGGAGGCCTTCGGCGTGCGTTTGAGCGTATCAAAATCAACATGCACCAAGCCGAACCGCTTTTCATAGCCCAGCGCCCATTCGTAATTGTCCAACAAAGACCAAATCATATAGCCCTCAAGCGGCACGCCCGCCTCAATCGCTTCTTTTGCCGCCCCAAGGTGGCTGTTGAGATAGTCAATGCGCGGCTGATCCTTGATCGTCCCGTCCACCAATTGATCGTCATTTGCCATGCCGTTTTCAGTAACAAAAAGCGGCAGATCACCGGTATATTCCTGCGCAGTCCTGATTAAGAAGTCCCGCAAACCTTGCGGATATATCTCCCAACCCATCTGAGTTTTGGGCAAAGGGCCATCAACCTCGTGATGACCTGGCCATGGCCCATCGTCAGGCGCGATAATCTTGCGGGTGTAATAATTGATACCGCACCAATCGACCTTTGACGTAATAATATCAAAATCGTCCTGCCACCCGATGGGAAAATGAGTCCCCAGCCCCTCCATCACATTGTCTGGATACCGGCCCTTAAACACCCCCTCCACGAAAAAGCGGTTGTAATAGCCATCATAAAGCGCCGCAGCTTTGGCCGCTTGCGGGGTGCCATCGACAGGCGTAGCCCATTCCATGTTGAACACCGCACCAAGGTTATCCATACTCAGCCCCCGCATGGATTGGATCGCGGTGCCATGAGCCAAAAGCACATGATGCATGGCCCGCGCGGTGGCACGGATATCGCGCAGGCCCGGCGCGTGATGGCCCAGAAAATGCGACAACCAGCCGACACACCACGGCTCATTGATCGGTGCCACACTGTGCATCCGGTCGCCGATACGGCCCATGATGGTTTGGGTGAAATCGCCAAACCACCCGGCAATATCGCGGTTACGCCATCCGCCAAGGTCAGCCAATGGTGATGGCAATTCCCAATGATACAAAGTCGCGCATGGTTTTAGGCCACGTTCCAGCATTGCGTCGGTCAGGCGGTCATAAAAATCCAATCCTTCTGGGTTGGCCGCACCGCGCCCCTCTGGCATCACCCGCGCCCAACTGGTTGAGAAACGATAGCAATCGAACCCGGCCGCCGCGACCAAATCCAGATCTTGTTCATAGCGGTGATAATGATCACACCCGATATCGCCATTTTCCGCACGCACCACATTGCCCGGCGTTGCAGCAAAATCATCCCAATGGGTTTTTCCCGCACCACCAAAGCCGTGACCTTCAATCTGATAACTCGACGTGGCCGCGCCAAATTGAAAGCCAGCGGGAAAATCTGATCGTTTGAATTGCATGTCTTAGCCTTTAACCCGAAGAGGCCCGTTTGCGGGGCCCGTCGAATGGCCAACAGTCAAATCTACTTCAAAAAGTTGAGTGGCATGGCCCCTATCCGGGTCGCGAATTTGATCGAGCAGCATCTGCGCGCACTCCCGACCCGCATCTCGCACCGATGAACGGGTTGCTGTGAAAATCGGCACGCCTTCACCGTTCTTTAAATAGGACAAATCATCGTCATGGGTGATGATGGACACATCGCGCCCCATCTTTAATCCGGCATCTTCCAACGCCCGGCGCACCCCAATCGCGGTGATCATGGATGAAGTGAGAAAAGCAGTGGGAGCATCCGCAAGCGCCAGCATTTCGTGTGCGGAGCGAAAACCAAAAATTTCGGTCATCTCTTCACTGCGCATGATGTCAGGGTCGGGATTCAACTGCCTATCTTTCAGCGCTTGCACATAGCCGTTTTTTCTACGGTGGGCAAAATCCATACTTTCCAATCCGTTAATCAACGCAATACGGCAATGACCCAAATCCAGCAGGAACCGCGTGGCGCGTTCAAATGCGCTTTTGTTATTCACGTCCAACCAAGAATAGCCGCCCTCGATTTCGGAAGCACGACCGTGAACCACAAATGGCAGGCCGATTTCACGCAGCAATGGAATGCGCGGGTCATTCATCCGCGGACCATGAATGATAATGCCATCGACAGTGCCGCGTGATTTCAGATCGCGATAAACCGTTTCTTCATCGCCATCCGGCACCAATTTCAACAGCGTGTCATACCCATGTGTGAAATAAGTTTCACCTGCCCCTGCAATGAAATCTCCAAAAATCGGGTTAACCATCTCATGGCCGGATGTGACCGGGATAACATGACCAATCGTCATCGCCCGTCCGGTGGCCAGACTTTTGGCCCGCATGCTTGGCCGATAGTCGAACTGCTTGGCCGCCAGTTGAACCCGCATGCGCGTCGCTTCACTGACATCAGAATAGCCATTTAATGCCCGGCTGACCGTAGTTTGCGATAGGTTCAGAGTTGCAGCAAGAGTTTTGAGATTCATTATTCTACCGCCAAAGCGCTTTGGGTATTCCTTATGGTTAAGGCCATTCCCGCAATAGGTCAAAGAGTTAGTTTGGGTAATTTCGGCATACCCTTTCAAATCTCACTTACATATATGAGGTATATCCAGATTTCCCTTGACTGGCGCAATTCAACTGGTGATTACTACATTATCCAAAGCGCTTTGGTAAGCCCGAATCGCGAACAAAGACACTGCGCATAGCGCAATCAGGGAGAGACCTATGAAAAAAATATTTTACGCAAGCGCCGCCACTTTGGCATTGGCCGCAGGAATGGCGCATGCCGATGGCCATTTGGCAGGCGAACAGGTCACCGTATTCGGCCCATGGCTTGGCCCGGATCAGGAAAACGTCGAAGCGGTTTTGGCTGAATTTGCAAAAGCCACTGGTGCAGACGTGCGCTATGTCGGTTCTGACAGTTTTGAACAACAAATCCGTGTGGACACCGAAGCAGGTTCAGCCCCAAACGTCGCCGTGTTCCCACAGCCCGGTTTGGCCGCAGACCTTGCCGCGTCCGGGTTCCTGACACCTTTGACAGCCGGCACTGACGATTGGGTCCGCGAAAACTATGCTGCTGGTCAGTCATGGGTCGATCTGGGCACCTTTACCGGAACCGATGGCGCAGACGCACTTTATGGCTTTTTCTACAAGGTCGATGTGAAATCGCTGGTTTGGTATTCCCCTGAAAACTTTGAAGATGCGGGCTATGACGTGCCAACATCCATGGAAGATCTCAAGGCGCTGTCCGACCAAATCGTTGCCGATGGCGGCACGCCGTGGTGTATCGGCCTGGGGTCCGGTGGTGCAACAGGTTGGCCCGCAACTGACTGGGTTGAAGACATGATGCTGCGCACGCAATCTCCAGCGGATTATGATGCTTGGGTATCGAACGAGATAAAATTCAACGACCCCAAAGTGGTTGCCGCCATCGAAGAGTTTGGCGCATTCGCTCGCAATGATGCCTATGTTGCTGGCGGTGCTGGCGCAGTTGCTTCCACCGACTTCCGTGACAGCCCAAAAGGTTTGTTCAGCTCGCCACCGCAGTGCTACATGCACCGTCAGGCATCCTTCATCCCGGCGTTCTTTCCCGAAGGCACGGTTGTTGGCGAAGACGCTGATTTCTTCTACTTCCCGGCCTACGCTGAAAAAGACCTCGGCTCCCCCGTCCTAGGTGCAGGCACGGTTTGGGCAATCACCAATGACAGCCCCGGTGCGCAAGCATTGATCGAATGGCTGCGTGAACCGATTGCGCATGAGACATGGATGGCACGCCAAGGGTTCCTGACCCCACACAAAGGCGTTGATACCAGCGTGTTCAGCGATCCAACCTTGAAGAAAATGAATGACATTCTGTTGGGCGCGACCACGTTTCGCTTTGACGGGTCTGACCTGATGCCCGGTGGCGTTGGTGCGGGATCATTCTGGACCGGTATGGTCGACTATGCAGGTGGCAAAGATGCCATGGAAGTCGCAACCGAAATCCAAAACTCTTGGGACGCTCTCAAGTAAGCGGCCCCGCCAAACAGGGGCAATCCGGATGACGTCACCCGGATTGCCCCATGACCTCATAACAGTTTCAAGGGGCGCATCATGCATCCAGCATTACAAGGCCTAATGACCATCATTATCGGTGTTGGCGGTTGTATTGGGTATTTTTACTTTTCCAATCAACTGCTGGATAAGGTGCTGTTCCCGCCACGTGGGGCAAACGCTGGCCGCAACATCAACCGAGCCAATATCGTGCGCCCATGGTTATTTCTGGCCCCGGCCGTTATCGCGCTTGGCCTCTACCTTGCCTACCCTGTTTTTGAAACGATCCGCCTGTCGGTGACTGAACGCATCCCCGGCGGAGGATACAACTTTGTAGGTCTCGCCAATTACAGTCAAATGTTGGACGAACCGAAATTTTGGGAAGCGCTCAAGAACAACTTCCTGTGGTTGATCATTGTGCCTGCATTTTCCACGGCCTTTGGCCTGTTGGCGGCACAGCTAACTGACCGCATTTGGTGGGGTAACATTGCAAAATCATTGATCTTTATGCCGATGGCTATTTCCTTTGTTGGCGCTGCTGTGATCTGGAAACTGGTCTATGATACGCGGCCCATTGATCAAGATCAGATTGGCGTTTTGAACGCGCTCTATCTGTTCTTCGGCGGTGAGGAGCCGCAGCAATGGCTGACCATCCCGCTCTACAACTCATTCTTCCTTATGGCTGTGCTGGTTTGGATTCAAACCGGCTTTGCCATGGTGATCCTGTCCGCCGCCCTGCGCGGCATCCCCGAAGAAACCATTGAGGCTGCAATCGTTGATGGAGCCAACCCGTTGCAGGTGTTTTTCAAAATCAAAGCGCCGCAGATCATTCCGACAATTATTGTGGTCTGGACCACGATCACCATTGTTGTGCTCAAGGTGTTTGACATCGTTTACGCGATGACCAATGGCCAGTGGGAAACTCAGGTCTTGGCCAACTATATGTACGACAAAATGTTCCGCGCCAACGATTGGGGTGTCGGATCCGCGTCGGCCATGGTGATCATGCTGCTGGTCACCCCGATCCTTGTCTGGAACGTCTACAACGCCCGCAAAGAAATGCGCTGAGGGAGGATTGAGCAATGGATAATATCGCAGGAACAAAATCAAGCCTGACATGGGCGGTCCACATCTCAGTCGCTGTGCTGGTCATGTTGTGGCTATTTCCGACTGTTGGCTTGCTGGTCTCATCCTTCCGCACCTCTGATCAGATTGCGACCTCGGGCTGGTGGAACTCCATGTTCCCATCGGAACAAAACCTGACACTGCGGTCGGCGGACCCTGAAACCCAAGCCTTGATGGACGGGATTTATGTGATCGAGGGAAACCTGTTTGGCACCGCCGATGACGCCAAAATTTCCGCATGGGGCCTATCCTCGCGCGAGATTGACACCTATGTCGCCGGCGATACTGGCGAGATGAACAAGGGCGGCACCATCACCGTGCAGGCCAATGGCGACTACCGAATGGAAAACACCGAAGAATTTAGCGGCAGCCGAGGCACGCGTGTCTTTGTCACCGCCACGACGCCGCCGGAATTCACCACCGACAACTATAAGAACGTCCTGTTTGACCCCACCAATCGCGAAGGCATGGCCAAGGCGTTTTTTAATACGTTGACGGTGACAATCCCGGCCACAATCATCCCAATCCTCATCGCTGCCTTTGCTGCCTATGCGCTGGCGTGGATGGATTTCCCCGGACGTGCGTTGTTGATCGCGGCTGTGGTTGGATTATTGGTGGTGCCATTGCAACTGGCACTGATCCCCTTGCTAAAATTTCACAACGACATCGGCATTGGCAAAGGCTATCTGGGCGTCTGGCTGGCCCATACCGGATTTGGGTTGCCCTTGGCGATCTATCTGTTGCGCAACTATATGGTTGGCCTGCCCCGTGACATCATCGAAAACGCCCGCGTGGATGGGGCAACTGATTTTCAGGTGTTCACCAAAATCATCCTGCCCCTATCCTTCCCTGCCCTCGCCTCCTTTGCGATTTTCCAATTCCTGTGGACATGGAATGACTTGCTGGTGTCGCTGGTATTCTTGATCGATTCAACCGGCGAAACCACCGTGATGACCAAACAGATTGTTGAACTGTTGGGCACCCGTGGCGGCAATTGGGAAATCCTTGCAACTTCCGCCTTTGTATCCATCGCGGTGCCGTTGGCGGTCTTCTTTGCAATGCAGAAATATCTGGTTCGGGGCCTTTTGGCCGGATCCGTTAAGTAATCGAAAGACAGACTCATGAACATGAATGCAAACCTAAACCCCGCCGAAACAGCCGCTGTCGACAAGGATTGGTGGCGGGGTGCGGTCATCTATCAAATCTACCCGCGCAGCTTTCAGGACAGCAATGGCGATGGCATTGGCGATCTGAAGGGCATCATTCAGCGCCTGCCTTACATTGCCTCGCTTGGCGTTGATGCGATCTGGATTTCACCGTTCTTTACCTCCCCGATGAAAGATTTCGGCTATGATGTAAGCAACTACTGCGACATTGACCCGATGTTTGGCACACTGGCCGATTTTGATGCGATGGTCGCAACCGCGCATGATCTGGGTATCAAAGTGATGATTGACCTCGTGCTGTCACATTCATCCGATCAACATCCGTGGTTCATCGAAAGCCGTCAAAACCGCGACAACGACAAAGCGGATTGGTATGTTTGGGCAGACCCAAAACCCGATGGCACAGCGCCAAACAATTGGTTGTCGATTTTTGGCGGGCCTGCGTGGCATTGGGACCCGCGCCGCGAGCAATATTACCTGCACAATTTTCTGAGCAGCCAACCGGATTTGAACCTACACACCCCCGCAGTTCAGGACGCCCTGTTGGATGCCACGCGGTTTTGGCTGGAGCGTGGCGTAGACGGGTATCGCCTTGATACGATCAACTTCTACTTTGCTGATAAACTGTTACGCGACAACCCTGCCCTGCCGCCCGAAAAACGCAATGCCAACATCGCACCATCGGTGAACCCCTATAACCACCAAGAACACCTGTACTCAAAGAACCAGCCAGAGAACCTCGATTTCCTGCGCCGGTTCCGCGCATTACTGGACGAATACCCCGGCAAAACGGCGGTGGGCGAAGTTGGTGACGCACAATATGGGCTGGATATTCTGGGCCAATACACCAGCGGCGATGACTTTGTGCACATGTGTTATGCGTTCGAATTGCTCGCCAAAGAAAAGCTGACCGCTGCACGCATTGTCGAAGTGTTTACCAAGGTTGCCGATGTGGCCGCTGACGGCTGGGCTTGCTGGGCGTTTTCAAATCACGATGTCGAACGCCACACAACCCGGTGGGGGCTGTCCTCCGATGCCCAGCGTTTGTTTGTGACAATGTTGATGTGTCTGCGCGGGTCCGTCTGCCTGTATCAAGGCGAAGAATTAGGACTGCCCGAGGCCGATATCGCATTTGAAGACCTGCAAGACCCCTATGGCATCGAATTCTGGCCAGAATTTAAAGGCCGCGATGGCTGCCGCAGCCCCATGGTGTGGGAACCGTCCAACCAAAATGGTGGCTTCACAACTGGTGCGCCTTGGCTACCCGTGAGCACCGATCACATGCACCTTTCAGTGGCCGCGCAAGAAAAAGATAAGACTGGAATGCTGCATCATTATCGAGGTGCCATAGCGCTGCGCCAGTCAAACCCGGTGCTGGCCAAAGGATCCCTATCTGACCTGACAGCAACACACGAAGTGTTGTCCTTTACCAGATCATTGGACGGTCAAGACGTGTTCTGCGCCTTCAACCTTTCAGACGCGCCAAACAAGATCGAACTGCCGACGGGCGATTGGATTATCCTTGGATCAGATATCGGTGGCATTGATCCCCTTAAGGGCCGCGACGTCACGCTCGCCCCGTGGCAGGCCTGCATCATCAAACGATCAAATGACCGGAAGGACGTCTAAATGGCCAACCTCAAGCTGACCCAAGTTGCCAAGGCCTATGGCAATGTTGAAGTCCTCAAAGACATCAATCTGGACATAAAAACTGGCGAATTGATCGTGTTTGTTGGCCCCTCCGGCTGCGGTAAATCCACACTTTTGCGGATGATTGCGGGCTTGGAAAAAATCTCGGGTGGGACGCTGGAAATTGATGGGGATGTGGTCAACAACGTGCCGCCGTCTGAACGCGGCATCGCGATGGTGTTTCAATCCTACGCGCTTTATCCGCATATGACGGTGCGCGACAACATGGCATTCGCCCTGAAACTGGCTAAGAAGAGCCCGGCCGAAATTGACGCTGCGATCCAACAAGCAGCAGATAAACTGCAACTGACTGAATATCTGGATCGGCTGCCAAAGGCGCTGTCAGGGGGGCAACGTCAACGCGTGGCAATTGGACGCTCCATTGTCCGCGATCCCAAAGTGTATTTGTTTGATGAACCCCTTTCGAACCTTGATGCCGCCTTGCGTGTCGCGACCCGTATCGAAATTGCCCAGCTCAAAGAGCAAATGCCAGATTCAACCATGATCTATGTGACCCATGATCAGGTCGAGGCGATGACCCTTGCAACCCGCATTGTGGTGCTGGCCGACAAAGGCATCGCGCAGGTTGGCACGCCACTGGACCTATATGAACGCCCGGAAAATGAATTTGTGGCGCAGTTTATCGGATCGCCCGCAATGAACCTGCTGCCCGGTGAAATCATCAAGACCGGCGCGCAAACCACGGTCAAACTTGATGGCGGGGGCACGGCGGTTTCGACGGTCAAGACTGAACCAACCGACAAAGGCTTGCGCGTCAACATCGGCGTGCGGCCAGAAGATTTGGTGACAGCATCAGAGGATTTTGTTTTCGAAGGGGTGGTAAATTTCACCGAAGCCTTGGGCGAAGTGACGCTTTTGTATTTTGAGAAACAAGGTGAAGGAAGTGCTGTGATCGGCAAACTGCCCGGTGTACATAAAAATGTGCGTGGCACGTCAATTCGTCTTTCAGCCGCGCCAGAAAAAGTGCAGCTGTTCCACAAAGGTGTGTCACTTTATTATCGTTGAGGGCGACATGTCTGACGCCATAGACATGGGCAACCTATGCAGCTGGATTTGGAAAACATCCCAAATCCTTAAAGACACGCAACCTTGAAACAAAGGTCATAATCAACCATCCTTGCCTCTTAATACCTATATTTTGGAATTATTGATTAAAGGAATAGAGTGATGGTTATTAATGTAGGACGCACCACGCTGCCCGGGGATGCAGAAAAGAAAACCTATCGTGATTCAGTGACTTATGAACCGGGAACGGAATTGCAGCTTCAGTTTCAGCAGTACCCCGGCCCGGATGAGCAGATTGTGCAACAGCCTGATTTGCTACGCTGCACGGTCGAAGTACTGGGCGATGATCCGTATGATGACGAGGCTGAAAAGGGATGGCATCCGATCGCTTCAGGCGAGGATGCACCGGATTTAGACAGTGATTTCTTAATGCAGACATTCACTCTGCCCGCGCGCATGGGGCGACGGCTTCGCGGCGGAAATGTCCGCGCCATAATCACCCGGCCAGACACCTATTTGACCGCGTCCGATTACCGCGTGCGCCTGGGATCGATACCAACGAAATCAGGCAGCGGCCCGTCTAAGAAAAAATAAGACTTGGATGGTGATCAGACACTTTAAGCCAAAAAGGGACTAACGCCTGTGGTTCTCGGCAGACGGGCGGGTCAATCCATTGCCCGCCAACTGCCCTCTTTTGCCATACCGCTATTTTGCGTTCCGAACGGTTTGGGTCTGTACACCAAGCTTGTCGATGCCAAGGCGCAAAACTTCACCCCCTGATAGATAGGTTGGCGGCTTCAATCCCATCCCAACGCCGGGCGGTGTGCCTGTTGAAATGATGTCGCCGGGCTGAAAGCTCATGAATTGCGAGCAATACGAAATCAGGTGCGGAACTTTATACACCATCGTTGATGTCGTCCCATTCTGGTGGCGCGTGCCATCAACCTCTAGCCACATTGCAAGGCTGTCGTAGTCACCCACTTCATCAGGTGTCACCAACCAAGGACCGGTCGGGCCGAATGTATCGCAACCTTTACCCTTGTCCCACGTGCCTGCGCGCTCAATTTGAAATTCCCGCTCAGAAACATCGTTAATGACGCAAAAGCCCGCGACGTGACCCATCGCATCGGCCTCGTCAATGTAGCTACCGCCTTTGCCAATGACGATGCCAAGTTCGACTTCCCAATCGGTCTTCTTGGAACCGCGCGGGATGATAACGTCATCATCAGGGCCGATGATGGCCGACGTCCATTTGTTGAAAATCACAGGCTCTGGCGGAACCTCCAGCCCGCTTTCAGCGGCGTGATCAGCGTAGTTCAAACCGATACAAACAAACTTGCCAGTTTGACCTACACAGGGCCCCAGACGCAAATCCTCCTGCGGCGTGCCTTTGACGAATGGCAAGCTGGCCACATCCAGCGCTTTCAACTTTGCAAGTGTCTCAGGCAGCAACGTCGCACCAGCGATATCATCAATATGGCCCGATAAGTCGCGCACATGACCCTCTGCATCCAGACAACCAGGTTTTTCTTGGCCGACAGGGCCGTAGCGCAGTAATTTCATGATGTCCTCAGACTTTGGTTCAAAAATAATGAGTGTCGCGGCCCAAGGGTGTCTGAGCCGCAACGTGGTTTGGATCAATCGTACAGGACAGCCTGAATTTCAGAATTGTCGATGTTGGACTGATCGTAGTAGTAAAAGCCCGTGTCGATAATCGCAGGCAGTTCTTCGCCATTGATCGCGGCAATCGCTGCCTTCACTGTCTCATAGCCAATGCCAACAGGATTCTGCGTGATCGCACCTGCCATCAGGCCTTCGCGGATCGCGTCAGTTTGTGCCTTGCCGGAATCGTAACCGATGATGGTCACGCCCTCTGTGCCCATTTCGCGCACAGCGTTCACAATCCCAATGGCAGAGCCTTCGTTGGTGCCGAACATGCCGCCCAGATCTGGGTTTGCTGTCAGAATGGCTTTGGCCACCTCAGTAGACTGCAATTGGTCGCCTGCGCCATATTGAACGCTGACAACTTCAATGTTGGGATACTTTGACGCGATCTGGTTCAGGAAACCGTCACGACGGTCGATGCCTGTGCGACTGGTCTGATCGTGGGCCACAACGGCAACTTTGCCTGCCCCACCAAGGAATTCCGCCATCTTGTCAGCCGCCAAAGAAGCGGCAGCAACGTTATCTGTTGTGGCCGTTGCAACAGGGATGTCGCTGTCGACGCCGCTGTCAAATGCGACAATTGGAATGCCTGCGTCCGCCGCTTGGCGCAGCAGTGGAATAGCCGCTTGGCTATCGAGTGCGGCAAAACCGATGGCCGCCGGATTGTTGGCCAAAGCCGCAGCCAGCATATCAATCTGGCGGTCAACCATTGTTTCATTGTCCGGGCCTTCAAAGGTGATCCGAACGCCAAATTCTTCAGCGGCCTGATCTGCACCGGCTTTTACGGCCTGCCAGAACTGGTGCTGAAAGCCTTTTGAAATCAGCGGAATATAGATTTCGTCTTGGGCAAATGCGGCTGGCGCAGATGCCAGTGCGATGGATGCGCTCAGTGCGCCTACGAGGGTACGACGTGACAACATAATGTTTCCTCCTTAGTTGTCGGTGACACCCGGATCTCCTCCCGGGCATATTCTTGGTTGGTTAATTTGTTTTGTTGCGCCGCATCATGTCGGCATAGACTGCCAGAATGATGATCGCGCCAGTGACAACGGTTTGCCATTCTTGCGCCACCGAAAGCACGCGCAGACCATTGGTAAGAACCGCCATAATCAACGCCCCGATAAGTGATCCAAGGATGGAACCACGTCCGCCGGACAAGGACGTGCCGCCAATAACCACCGCCGCAATCGCTTCGAGCTCATATCCGAGACCCAAAGCCGGTTGTGCAGAATTCAAACGTGATGCGATCAACAGGCCCGCGATGCCAACGATTGATCCGGCAAGCGCGTAAATCGCAATTTTCCAGCGCTGCGTATTCACACCAGACAAACGGACAGATTCTTCGTTGGACCCAAGCGCAAAGCAGTACCGTCCAAGCACAGTGCGGTTCAGAATATAGGCCGTCACAGCGGCAACAACGAACAAGATCAGCACGCCGTTAGGGATTGGCAAGGACGGGATAACTTCACCGATCAGCGACCCTCGGGAAATTTCGCTGAACCCCGGCGTGTCGTTGAAATAGATCGGACGCGTGCCCGAAATCACAAGGCTCAACCCCTTCAGGATCAGCATCATGCCAAGCGTCGCAATGAACGGCGGAATTGCCATTTTCGCCACGAATGTACCGGAACATGCGCCGCAAACGGCACCCGTCAGGACGGCAACAACCACCCCTAGCACAAGCGGCATGCCCGCGTAGGTCAGCACGACACCAGTAATGACCGCACAGAACGTCATCATCGTGCCAACCGAAAGGTCTATTCCGCCGGTGATGATGACCAATGTGACCGCAATGGCCAGCACGCCGTTCACCGAGGTTGCCTGCAAAATGGCCAGCATATTGGACGTCTGCATAAAATTCGGGGACGCAATGGAAAACCCGATCAAAAGCACGATCAAACTGGCAAAAGCCAAAACCCGTTGGTGCGTGCCTGCCGCGATAATCCGCGACAGTGCGGACTTTGGTGCATCTGCTGTTGTAGTAGTCATTCTACGTCCTCCGTGACACTCAGCGCGCTGTCACGCTGAGTGGCCAATTCCATGATCTGCTCTTGTGTGGTGTTTTCGCCGCCGGGCAAGATGCCGGTCAGACGCCCCTCGCACATGACCGCAATGCGATGACTAAGGCGCATGACCTCAGGCAATTCAGACGAGATCACGATGATCGCACGTCCCTGTGCGGCAAGGTCTTCTAGCAAAGCATAAATTTCGGACTTTGCGCCCACATCAATACCGCGGGTCGGCTCGTCAAAAATCAACACGTCGCAATCACGTAACAGCCATTTTCCGATCACAACCTTTTGCTGGTTGCCGCCCGACAACAATCGCACATCCTGCATGTCTGACGGTGTGCGGATGCCCAATTGATCAATGTATTTTACCGCCGTCTGTTTCATCGCGGCCTCGTTCAACACACCTACGCGGCTGGTAAACTGCGTCAGGTTGGCCATCGCAATGTTGGCACGCACGGTCATATCGACGGCCAGACCAAAGTGTTTGCGGTCTTCGGAGAGATACCCGATCCCGGCTTCTACAGCAGCGTGCGGTGTGCGGATATTGACGGGCTGCCCCCCGACCAAAATCTCACCCTTGTCGCGGGGGTCAGCACCAAAGATAATCCGAGCAACCTCAGTCCGGCCTGCGCCCATCAAACCCGCAAAACCCAGAATCTCACCCTTGCGAACATCAAAACTGACATCGCGTACGTCTTTACCCCGTGACAGATGACGCACTTCCAAGGCAACCAGGTTTTGCGACGTATCGGGGATAACAGGGGCATTTTGGGTGACTTCGCGGCCAACCATCAGTTGGATAATTTTCGCCAGAGGTGTCTCTGCGGCCTCAACAGTGTCGATATACGCGCCATCACGCAGGATTGTGACACGGTCAGCAATGCGTTTAATTTCGTCCATGCGGTGGCTGATGTAAACGATACCAACCCCGTCGCCCTTAAGCTTTTCGATAACTTTAAAAAGCTCTGCAATTTCGACATCATTCAGGGCTGCCGTCGGCTCATCCATGATCAGCACGCGCGGATTATAAGACAACGCCTTGGCGATCTCGATCAGCTGTTGCCGGGCGATTGTCTGGGTACTGACCTGCGTACGCGGATCCATTGCCAGATTAAGCGAGGCAAAAATTTCTGCGGTTTTTGCATTCAACGCAGGTTCATCCAAACGACCAAAGCTGCGCCGCGGCTCGCGCCCGATCAGAACATTTTGTGCGGCTGTCAGGTCATTCATCAGGCTCAGTTCCTGATGGATAATCCCGATGCCAAGGTTCTGCGCGGCACGCGGGCCATCAGGGGCAACTGGTTTTCCATCTACAAACATCTCACCACCATCACGTGAATAGATGCCGGACATAATTTTCATCAAGGTCGATTTTCCCGCGCCATTCTCGCCCATCAGGGCGTGGACTTCTCCGGGTTTCAGATTGAACTGCACGGCTTTCAGCGCATGAACGCCAGGAAAGCGTTTTTCGATCCCTTTCATTTCGACCAGATAGGTCATGTTCTTGAGCCCTCCCAGACCATTGATCGCATCGCTAAATCGTGACTCCGCCATCAACCAACACGGCTTGCCCGGTGACAAAGCTGCTGCCATCTGACAGCAGATGCACAATCGTGGGCGTCAAATCATCGACCGTGGCCAAACGCCCCATCGGCTGACGCGCGATAAAGTCCTTTTCCGCTTGAACAGGGTCTGGTGCCGACGCGATACGCCCTTGCAATGACGGCGTATCGACAGTGCCGGGGCAAAGCGCATTACACCGCAAATTCTGCGCTACAAAATCAGCAGCGATCGCCTTGGTCAGCCCGATGACAGCGGCTTTGGTTGTCCCATAAGCGGTCCGATTGACGAAACCCTTTTCAGATGACGCCATTGACGCCATGTTCAAGATTGACGCCGTGCCTTGGCTGTCCGCACAACGCAAAAGGCCGGGCACAAAAGCACGGCACATCCGCACCATGGATGAGACGTTGAGGTCAACCGAGAACGCCCAAGCAGCCTCATCGAGATCCAGAATTGAACCGTGGTGAACAACGCCCGCACAATTGAACAAACCGTCAAGATCAGGAAGCGCGGCCGCAAGGGCATCAATTGCAGCCACATCCGTCACATCAAGAACACGGGTTTCAACCCCATCAACACCCGCCAGATTGGCCAGCAGATCGCCGTTCACATCCGTTGCAATAACTTTGGCTCCGGCATCTGCACAAGCACGTGCGCTGGCGGCACCAATACCTTGGCCAGCAGCGGTAATCAAAATTGTTTTGTTCTTAAGTTTCATACCCTGCCCCATGCTCACATCACCGCACCAATTTGCCAAGGAACGAATTCCACGCCACCGAAACCCAACTCTTCGCTTTTGGTCTGCCCGCCCGAGGCGATATGAATAAACATCTCAAAGATGTCTTTGCCTTTATCGGCCAAAGTGACGCCTTCGCTCACGATATCACCGCAATTTACGTCCATATCTTCAGACATCCGGGCATACATTTCGGAATTGGTGGCGATCTTGATACAGGGCGTCGGCATATAGCCTGAAACCGAACCACGTCCTGTCGTGAAGACGATCAAGGTCGCTCCAGATGCAATCTGCCCGGTCACAGAACAAGGATCAAAACCAGGGCTGTCCATAAAGACAAAGCCCTTTTTGTCGATCTTCTCACCGAATTTATAAACGTCGATAAGGGGCGCACTGCCGCTCTTGGCAACTGCACCAAGCGACTTTTCGAGGATCGTCGTCAGCCCACCGCGCTTGTTGCCGGGACTGGGATTATTGTCCATCTCGCCGTGATTGCGCGCGGTGTAGTCTTCCCACCACCGGACCCGTTCAATCAATTTCTCACCCACTTCGACGGTTGCTGCACGCCGGGTTAGCAAATGTTCCGCGCCGTAAATCTCGGATGTTTCCGACAGGATCGTGGTGCCGCCGTGCCGCACCAGCAGATCAGACGCAACACCAAGCGCAGGATTGGCCGTTATGCCGGAATATCCATCAGACCCACCGCATTGCATACCCACTTTCAAATGGGAAATGGGCGCAGGCTGCCGGGTGGCGGTGTTTGCCAATTCGGCAATACTGCGCAGCTCCGTCAGACCCTTCTCGATGGTTTTGCGTGTGCCGCCTTCATGTTGGATTGTCATATAACGCAGCGCCCCGTCTGCACGGATCGGACGCCCGCCAACGAGGGCCGACACCTGCATAACTTCACAACCAAGCCCAATCAACAAAATGCCACCAAAATTGGGATGCTGGGCATAACCTGAAAGTGTGCGGAATAAAGTATCATAGCCCTCGTTCTCCCCAGACATGCCACAGCCGGTGCCATGCGTGATGGGAACGATGCCGTCGATATTTGGTAAATCATCCAGAAGACCGGATTTCTCAGCCGCTTCCGCAATGAATTTTGCAACGGATCCGGAACAATTCACCGACGTCAGAATGCCCAGATAGTTGCGTGTCCCCACATGGCCATCAGCGCGGTGATAGCCGTCAAATGTTCTTTCCACAGAAACGGCGTCCAAGGCCACCGCCTCACTCGCATGTGCGTAATCTTGGGCGTGGTCCCCCATGCCAAGATTTTGCACATGGACGTGTTCGCCCACCGCAATATCGCTGGTTGCCTGCCCGATAATCTGCCCATAACGCAGCACGTTCTGACCAGATGTAATCGGCGACATCGCAATCTTGTGGCCACGCATCACTGACTGAACCAGTTTCACACCAGTGTCACCCGCTGCCTCGCCCGCACCGATATCATCCAATGCAATCGCGACATTGTCCTGCGGATTAAGCCTGAGAACGCGGGGCCGTTCAGTCATGTTTCGTATTCCTCTGGCCCCCAGTGGGCCCATTTGTTAATTTGATGACTAGCTTGACTTGCCGCATATGTCAACTAACATGTCAGTTGAAAGGTTTTAGAATGCACCCAAACGATCAAACGTTTGATATTAACGGCTTGGATGGCCCGCTTGGACAGCGGGTTCATACAGTGCTGCGTAACAGCATTCTGAATATGTCGCTCAAGCCTGGGGCGATTCTGCGCAAGGGTGCATTATGCGCGCAACTGGGTGTTTCACGATCACCAGTTGCCGAAGCTTTGGGAAAATTGTCTTCAGAGGGACTGGTGGACATCATCCCGCAATCCGCGACTCGCGTTTCACAATTCTCAATGGCGGAACTTTTAGAAGAGAACTTTCTGCGCGAAGCCGTCGAAGTCGCCGCAGTGGCACGAGTTGCCACAGACCGCACCGAAAATCAGCTCACCCGGCTGTCACGGAACCTACGCTTTCAAACCTTGCTGGTTGAGGACGAGGATTTTCAAGGCTTCTTTGAGGCCGATCTTGAATTCCACGAGTTGATCCTGAGCTTTACCGGGTTTCCCAAGGTGAATACCGTTGCCGAGGAAATGACCTTGCAACTGCGCCGTGCGCGCAAGTTGATGCTGCCCGAACCAGGCAGGCCCGCCCAAGCCGTTTCCCAGCACCAAGACATATTCAATGCGATCAAGGCCAAAGACATCGAAGCCGCGCGCACAACGATGGCACGTCACCTGCGTCAACTGACAAAACGAATTGTACCACTTGAACGCGAACACCCGGATTATTTCCGCACAACCTGAATTGAGGGACCATGAAACTGTCCACAAAGAACCCGTTGAACCAACGTACCACCTTTCCGGTGGCGCTGACGCAACTTGGCTTTGGCGGTGCCCCCTTGGGCAATCTGTATCGCAAGATCGAAGATGCCAACGCACAAGACATCCTTGATGCGGCATGGGCCGCTGGCATCCGCTACTTCGATACCGCCCCACAATACGGGCTAGGTCGGTCCGAAATGCGGTTTTCTCAGGCTCTAAGCAGATTTGATACCGATGCAATGACGCTGTCCACAAAGGTTGGCCGCGTCCTGTATGACTGCGCCCCAGAGGACGTCACACCGGAAGCCTTTGTTGACGTGCCGCAAAAGCGGATTTTCTTTGATTTCACGTATGAGGGGATCATGCGAAGCTATGAAGACAGCATTGCCCGCCTTGGGTCTGATCAAATTGATATGTTGTTTCTTCATGATCTTGATGCAGGTGCCCACGGTCAGGCATTTGAGGACAACAACTTGCGTCAATTGTTTTCCCAAGGCGGGTATCGCGCCTTGTCTCAACTTCGCGAAGACGGCAAAATTTCCGCTATCGGTGCGGGTGTTAACACATGGCAAATTTGTGAACGTCTATTGAGGGAAGCCGATTTTGACGGTTTCCTTCTGGCAGGGCGCTATACCCTCCTTGAACAAGAACCCCTCGACAGTTTTCTGCCGCTGTGCATCAAACGAGATGTCGGCATAATTTTGGGTGGTCCCTACAACTCAGGCATTCTTGCTACTGGCGCAATTGACGGCGCTCGGTATGACTACGTCCCCGCCCCAGAAGACATCAAACAACGGGTCCGAAACCTAAGCGAGGTTTGCGCCGCCCATAATACCCCCCTCATTGCGGCAGCGTTGCAATTTCCCCTTGGTCATGGCGCTGTAAAAACAGTGATCCCCGGGGCTTCTTCCCCAGACGAAGTTCATCAAAACGTCGCGATTTTCGAGAGGCATATTCCGCAGGCGCTTTGGTCTGATCTCAAGACTGAAGGTCTGATCCGCGCTGACGCGCCCACTCCTAAGGAGGCTGATCATGCTGCGTAATATCCCGCCAATCCTGTCACCGGATCTGCTTTATAGCCTGCGTGCAATGGGCCACGGGGATGAGATTGTCATCGCAGATGCCAACTTTCCGGCAACCGCACTTGCCAGTCGTTGTCACCGTCTGGACGGCGTAAGCGCAACAGATGTTCTGAACGCGATGTTGACGGTCCTACCGCTGGATACATTTGTGCCGAACCCGGCGCTGGTCATGGAAGTTGTCGATGACCCAGACGCGGTGCCACCCATCGTAGCAAAATTTCAAGAAATCATTACCGCAACTGCAGATGTTCCTGCGACGCTGGGTAAGTTAGAACGCTTTGGTTTTTATGATCGCGCCAAGACGGCATTTGCCATCATTCAAACAGGTGAGACCCGTCTTTATGGCAATATTATCCTGACGAAAGGTGTAATCGGCACATGATAATTGATGCGCATCAGCACTTTTGGCAAATAGCGCGGGGCGACTACGGCTGGCTGACCCCAGACTTGGAACCGCTGTACCGCGACTTTATGCCCGATGATTTAGCCCCGCATCTGTTGGAACATGACATTGACGGAACGATTTTGGTACAGGCCGCACCGACAGTCGCCGAAACGGAATTTCTGCTGGAAATTGCGGACAAAACCCCTTTTGTTTTGGGCGTTGTTGGCTGGGCTGATTTCACTGCAGAATCTGCTGCCGATGATATCGCGCGGCTTGCCCAGCACCCCAAGCTGGTTGGCCTACGGCCAATGATCCAAGACATTGCCGATGATGATTGGATGCTGCGTGCTGACCTTGCGCCGGCCTTTGAGGCGATGATCAAAGCCGACCTGACATTTGATGCACTAGTATTGCCACGACACCTGCCGCAGCTTCGGGACCTGCTGTCGTGCTATCCAAAATTGCGCACCGTCATTGACCACGCAGCCAAGCCCGAAATTGCAGGTGGGCACTTTGATGACTGGGCGCGTAATATTGCCGCCATCGCAGAAGAAAGCGAGGCATTTTGCAAGCTTTCCGGCCTCTTGACCGAAGCAGGCAACGACTGGACGACAACCAACCTAAGCCCCTACATTGCCCATCTGCTGAATGAGTTCGGGCCGAAACGGCTGGTCTGGGGAAGCGACTGGCCGGTCCTGACCATCGCAGCCGAGTATAGAACTTGGGTAGAACTGGCCAAATCGTTCATATTAAATGACAGCGCCAAAGCTGCGGTTTTTGGCTCAAATGCCGCTAATCTGTACCGGATTTCTTTAAGATAACTCACTCTCGATCTTGCGGCGTCCTTCTGCACTTGGCTCGTGCAGATATCAATTTCGCATAAGCAATCCAAAGCGTCCAAAATAAGCATGGCTATATCTACGGACGGTATAACTATAAATTGCATTAATATGTATTTCATTCACTAACTATTGACGAGATCAAGAATAGCCTGCGCAATAAATAGATCCTGAACGGACAGGCCAGAGCTGTCAAAAATAGTGATATCTTCAAGGCTTTTGCATCCTTTAGTATGATCCGTCAAAAACGTCTCCAACGGCGATAAGTTCCGTTGTGTCTTTTGCGTGCTGGAATTCGCCAATCACACGGGATTGTGCTGGCAAATCACAAAAGAGACGAGACCGTTCAAACAAGCCCGGCGGTAGCTCTTGTTTGCCTGTAGAATCAGACCCCATCGAAGCAACATGGGTTCCGGGTTACCCCTTTAGATGTAATGTGTTCCGCCAAGCAATCAATATTTCGCTTCATTTTCTGCTCATCAAGGATCAAGGCAGGCGTTTGCAGAACGTTCAGGCGCTGATCAAAGGGGGTCATAGTAATTTACTCCTACAGTGTAATCCGTATCCAGTATCCTCTGGCGACAAATTTGGTATTAAGACTTTGTTAAGCGCTTTTTTAAAAAGTCTTAATAAACACCATCCAGTCAGAAGGTGCACTCATGTTCCAGAACGGGAGAGGCAGTGTCATTCCCTTTCAGAAATAGGATTGATTTGCGCCTGATCTATACACCCTATCCGATATTTTCATATGCTTTATCTCAGAGGTTTCACCTCAGTTGATTTCACCGAAGCACATATATTTGAGCTCAAGGTAATCATCTGCCCCGTATTTGGAGCCTTCACGGCCTTGGCCGGATTGTTTTACACCCCCAAAGGGAGCGACCTCGGTAGAGATCAGGCCCGTGTTGATGCCGACCATGCCAATTTCAAGGTGCTCCGCAACACGCCAGACCCGAGAGATGTCTTTTGAATAGAAGTATCCAGCAAGACCAAACTCCGTATCGTTTGCGAGTAAGATAGCTTCGTTTTCCGTCTTAAATTCAAACAGCGGCGCAATTGGCCCAAATGTTTCTTCATGCTGAACAAGCATATCTTTTGTGACGCCCGTTACGACCGTGGGCTCAAAGAATGTTCCACCTGATGCATGCCGCTGACCGCCGGTTACGATGTCTGCGCCTTTTGCGACTGCATCTGAAAGGTGGGCTTCTACTTTCGTTAGAGCCGCTTCATTGATGAGGGGGCCGATTGTGACGCCATCCGCAAACCCGTCGCCGACATTAAATGCTTCCACCCGCTTTACTAACTTCTCCGAAAACTCTGCATAAACTCCAGACTGCACGTACATACGGTTGGCACAGACACATGTTTGTCCCGCATTTCGAAACTTGGCGATCAATGCTCCTTCAACAGCAGCATCCACATCCGCGTCGTCAAAGACGATAAAAGGTGCGTTTCCACCCAACTCCATCGACACTTTCTTTACGGTTGCTGCCCCCTGCTCCATCAGGATTTTTCCAACCCGGGTCGAACCTGTAAAGGTGATCTTGGCCACTTTGGTGTTGCCGCAAAGTTCTTTGCCGACCGCAGATGCATCACAGCTTGGCATAACGTTGAACACCCCGCCTGGAATGCCCGCACGCTCAGCCAACACAGCCATGGCAAGCGCTGACAAAGGCGTCAATTCCGACGGGCGTGCAACGAAAGTACACCCAACAGCAAGCGCGGGCGCGACCTTGCGGGCGATCATCGCATTGGGGAAATTCCACGGTGTGATTGATCCGACGACCCCAACCGGTTGTTTGACAACAACGATCCGCTTGTCTGGTTGATGACCGGGGATCACATCGCCATAAATGCGCTTGGCCTCTTCCGCAAACCATTCGATGTAGGACGCCCCGTACATAATCTCACCTTTGGCTTCTGCCAATGGCTTTCCCATTTCTGCGGTCAGGATCGCTGCCAAATCATCAATGTTTTCCAACATCAGATCGTGCCATTTACGCAGGATTGCCCCGCGCTCCTTTCCTGTTTTGGCAGCCCATGCCTTTTGAAAGCTATAGGCAGCGTCGATTGCTAGCCTTACATCTTCGACACCCAAATCTGTGACATCCGCGATTTTTGCTCCATTTGCAGGATTGTGAACAGGAAACGTAGTGTCGTTCTCAATCCAATTGCCATTCACATAGGCGCGCGTCTCAAGCAGAGTAGGATCAGTAAGGTTCAGCATCCTTAGCCCTCCCGAGCCGCAGCAATAGAAGCCTCAAGAATGTCGAGAGCTTCAGTCAGGATTTCATCTTGGATTGTGATGGGCGCAAGAAAGCGAATGACATTGCCATGCACACCACAGGTCAACAGGATCAAGTTTCGTTTAAGCGCTTCGGCACGGACCTTTTGGGTGAATTCAGGACTGGGCGCAGATCCGTCTGCGGTGTTAAATTCAGCGGCCACCATGAAACCCGGTCCGCGAATGTCGATCATTTCCGGTGTGGTTGAACGGATTGCCTCAAGCCGTTGACGCAGACGAGAGCCCAGTTCGTTTGCACGTGTGCAAAGGTCCTCCTCCTCAATAACATCAAGAACCGCATGTGCAGCAGCGATACCCAAGGGATTACCCCCATAAGTCCCACCAAGACCCCCGGGGCCAGCCGCATCCATAATCTCCGCTTTGCCAACAACAGCAGCAAGAGGCAGCCCCCCTGCCAACCCCTTGGCCATTGTGGTCAGATCCGCAGCAACGCCGTAACCTTCCATCGCAAACAAGGTGCCGGTACGGGCAAAACCGGTTTGGATCTCATCAGCAACCATGACAATGCCATGAGCGTCGCACAGCGCGCGCACTTCGCGCACCAGCTCAATAGGCGCTGGATAGAACCCACCCTCCCCTTGCACAGGTTCAAAAATGATTGCGGCAACACGCTCTGGGTCAAGGTCTGCCTTGAACAGTTTATTCAGCGCATCCATTGAATCCTGTGTCGATACACCGTGCAAATCAATTGGGAACGGCACGTGATAGACATCTGGCATCATTGCGCCAAACCCTTGCTTGTAAGGCGCAACTTTGCCTGTGAGGCTCATTCCCATGAATGTGCGCCCGTGAAACCCACCGCCAAAGGCAATAACCGCTGGACGTCCGGTGTATGCCCGAGACACTTTGATCGCGTTTTCGACGGCCTCTGCCCCGGTTGTCACAAAGACTGTCTTTTTCTCAAAATCACCTGGAACCGCCGCATTCAAACGCTCGGCAAGGCTGATGTAGTTTTCGTAAGGAAGAACCTGATGGCAAGTATGCGTGAACAAACCCATCTGGCGCTCTACCGCTGCCATGATCTTGGGGTGGCAGTGGCCAGTGTTCACAACTGCGATCCCTGCGGCAAAATCGATGTAGCGATTACCTTCTACATCCCAAACTTCCGAGTTTTTGGCCCGGTCGGCATAAATCTGGGTTTGCATGCCAACACCCCGGGAGATTGCAATGGCTTTGCGGGTGCTGATTTCGGAATTCAACATTGGTGTCTTCTTTCAAGAGAGTGAACAAAAAGAGGGGCCGGGAAATGCACCCGGCCCTGATTTAAGGTGAGGGGTGGAGTTAGCTTCCACTCAGGATCATTCGATACCGTTTCTGATCGAAAATCACGGCAAGGATGAGCAGTGCACCGAGCAGAACCATCTGCATGTACGAACTGACTTGCGCCAAATTCATGCCGTTCTGGACAAGGACAATAAAGAAAGCGCCTAAAACCACGTTTTCCACCCGACCTATCCCGCCCCGCAACGACACACCGGCGATCACGCAAGCTGCAATGGATTCCAGTGCGATAGAGCTGCCAAGATTGGCTTCGCCGGATTCAACCCGTGCTGTCAGCAGCAATCCAGTAAGAGACGCAATGAGAGCGCAGATCACATACGCCATCATCAGCGTACGCTTGGTGTTAATGGCGGAAAGGTGGGCGGCTTTGATGTTCCCACCAACCGCATAAACCTGCGTGCCCAGCCGTGTACGCGACATAAAGAGCCACATCACGATAATACAAATCGCGGCAATGATCACTGGCACTGGCACCCCGAACAGCCGTCCAAATCCAAAAGTGTCGCCAAATGCAAATGGAAGGTTAGAGACTGGAACGCCACCCGTTAAGAAAAGGGCCAAACCAGCGCCAACCGACGATACGCCCAGCGTCATTATGAAAGGAGAGACTTCGAAATATGCGACACCGATACCGTTAACCAGGCCAACCGCAATCGCAGCAGCGAAGCCCATGAACGCACCAAGCAAAATTGCGATCCAAATTGCATCAGGAAAAATTCCGGAAAACCAGACCATTCCAAGCGCCGATACCACAGAGGTCAACGCAATCGCTGTCCCAACCGAAAGGTCAAACCCTCCTGAAATCAAAACCAACATCTGACCCATCGAGACCAAGACCAAATAAACGGACTGGCGCGCGACGTTTACAAGGTTTTGAAGGCTCAGAAACTTGTCGGAAAGTGCTGTGAAGATGATCAATGCACCTACAAGGAAAAACGGCAAAACGCCGACTTTGAGGAACACTTTTCGGATGACCTGAAAAGGCCCATTTGATTTTACGTCAGTTGTCATTGTTTTGCTCCGGTTTCATCGAAGAAGAATTTAAGAACTTGTTCTTCGGTCATGTCATCGCCGCTCAGCTCTGCTGAGACATGGCCATGCGCCAGAACAATCATTCGGTGAGAGAGGTTCATGACCTCGGGAAGATCAGATGAAATCACGACAACAGCCTTGCCAGATTCCGCCAGTTCCTTGATCAACAGGTACAATGCGGCACGTGTGCCCATATCGACGCCAACTGTCGGTTCATCGAAAATGATGATGTCAGCATTCTGACCAAAACACTTACCAAATAGCACTTTTTGTTGGTTGCCCCCGGAAAGCTGCGAAACAGGTTTGTTGCGATACCCTTCGTGCAATTCCACGTAGTCGGATATGGTGACTGCCTCAGATGTAACTTCTGCCCATTTGACCAATTGGCCTTCGCCCCCAACCTTGTCACCCATGACAAGATTAATCGCGAGATTGTCTTTTGATGTCTTCGCAAGATCCAGACCTTCTGCCTTACGGTCAGGAGAGAGGTAATAAACACCACTTTTAATAATATCGCGGGTCGGCGCTTGGCTTATGTCTTTGCCTTTCAGGGTGACCTTGCCGCCTGCTCTTGCAGTCAATCCCATGACCGTCCGAAACAGGCGCGATTTTCCAGAACCGACAAGGCCAGCGACACCCAGAATTTCCCCAGCCCGCACTTCAAATGAGGCATTGTGGATACCAACCGTTCGCAGCCCCTCAACAGACAGCAGAACCTCCCCAGACCCTTTCGCGATCTTTGGATAAATTTCATCAATCGCACGCCCGGTCATCATCTCGACAAGCGCATCTTCATCTGTCTCGACCATATTCACGGTGCCAATTTTCCCACCGTCCCTTAAGATGGTGATCCGGTTGGCAATACGGGAAAACTCCTGAATTCGATGAGAGATATAAATAATGCCAACACCCTTAGCTTTGAGCGCGTTCACAAACTCAAACAGGTGATCAACTTCTTTGTCAGTAAGCGAAGCCGTTGGTTCATCAAGGATCAGAACTTTTAGATCACCGTGAAATGCTTTGGTTATCTCAACCATCTGCTGTTGGGCACGCGACAAATGTGCTGTGACCTCGGTTGGATTAATGTCAAATCCAAGCTCAAGCAGCATTTCATGGGCCCGCTTTCGCATCGCCTTGTGATCAATGAAAGGGCCGCGCATCGGTTCCCACCCAAGAAAGATGTTTTGGGCAACTGTCAGCGTCGGGATCAAAGAAAACTCTTGAAAGACGGTATAGATACCTCTTTTTTGCGCATCGGCGACGTTGTCGAACCTTACCTCTTTGCCATCAAGAATAACCCTGCCTTGCGAGGGATTGTTTGCGCCAGCGAGCATGGAGATCAGCGTGGATTTTCCCGCCCCATTTTCGCCAAAAAGAACGTGAACTTCACCCGACTTCAGATCAAAGTCGACGGAATTCAGGGCAAGCACGCCAGGGTATTGTTTGGTTAGTCCCTTGGTTTCGATGAGTACATGTTCAGTCATTGCTATCTCCAAAAAAATGCGGGCCGGTGGGACAGGCCCAAACCGGCCCGCAGTCCAACAGGGAGAGGTTGTTAATTGGACACGGAGAAGACAGGCGAGAAACCATCCGGAGGAAGGATGTTTGTCCGCTCAACTTCACCAATGTTGGAGGGATCAACGACAAAGATTTCAGGACCCACGTGCTTGATAAAGTCTTTGCCCTCGAGGATGCGCACGGCTTGGTCGATCGCAATCCGGCCTTGAATCACCATGCTGTCAGCAGGTGCGGCAAGAACGAAGCCGCGTTCGATACCCGTGTAGACACCAGGTGTCATGTAGAAGGCCAGCAGATCAACTTTGCCCTTGAGACCCCGCTCACGGATCACACCTTGCGCGGCTTCGGCTGTAACGGCTGTCCCTGCGAGGTAGCGCACTTCGGGGTTTGCCTGCAGTACGTCTTCAACCAATTTCAGTTGGGTTTCCTTGCCGGTATCACCAAAGCGCGGTTCAAGAACTTCAACGGCTGAACCTTCAACGGCTTCCATGAAACCAGCGTGAGCCGCTTCGACCCATCCCGCACCAGCAGGACCTGGGAACCAGCCGACCTGTACCGGATCTGAACCAGCCGGGTGTTTTTCAGCAAGGTAAGCGCCGGTTTGCTGGCCCATGGTGCGGAAGGAAACCAAGGATTTGGCCGAAATATCTTCTGAAGACACACCATTGATCACGTCAATGACTGGGATACCCTTTGCAGCGACTTCAGCAATCACATTGTTCAAGCCGTCAAAGGAAATCGCGCCAACCACAACAGCATCGGCACCGCCAGATACACAGTCTTCGATCTGGCTGATTTGGCGGTTGAGTTCGGTATACCCACCAGCTTCAACCACATTCAGGTTCACGCCAAGGCGCTCTGCTTCGGCGGTGACGCCGTAGTCCACACCAAGCCAGTAGGCATCTTTCATGTGCGGAAACGAAACGCAGATGTTCCACGCTTTTTCAGCAGCATCTAGAGCTTCATAAGTAACAGCACTAACTTCACCATCTGCGGAGAACGCAGGTGTGACTTCTTGCGCGGGATATGGGAACCAAGCGTCTTCGGCAAACGCTGTCGCTGGTATGGCAACACTCAATGCGAGTGCCGTTTTTAGGACGAGTTTCATTGTTCTGATCTCCTTGTCAGTTACGTTAATCTGAAGCAAAATTTCGCGATTTCAGGTTAGCTTCTTGGCTCTTAACCGAGCTCTTCTCTTATTTTTGCAAGCATCCTCTTTCGGTCTCCACGCGCAGCAAGCGACTGCGCCATATCGACCTTCTCGAATTTGACCGGGGTGTGGGGTTGTAGCTGACCAATCAAATCCATATCGGCCGAAATGATCGCGCCAAGGGTGAAATAGCCGCCGCCAGAAACCGCATCACGATGCAACACAATTGGTTCTGTTCCGCCAGGAACTTGAATCGAGCCGTAAGAATAACAGCCGTCCACAATGTTAGATGGATCGGCGCCCGCACCAAAGGGCTGTTCGCGGTCGACAAATTCAAGTGGCCGCCCCCCCTTAAAGCGGTATCCCATCCGGTCTGCCTCGGGTGCGACTTTCCATTCGTCCTCAAAGAACCCGGCACCAGCCTCATCCGTCAGGCGATGCCAATACAGCCCGGGAAGAACGCGCAGATTGGCGGGAGTTCCCGGTTTACGGCGAAGAGATTCCGATACGGTGCGACCGGCCCCAAGCCCTTCAAAGCCACCGGTAGGCAGTTCATCCCCAGCTTGAATGGCACGTCCTTCAATGCCACCAAGCGCACCAATGGGATAGGTTGAACGGCTGCCCAAGGCTTCGGGTGTTGTGATCCCACCGCTGACCGCGATGTAAATACGCGCCCCAGCCTGTAGAAAATCAAAGCTGAGCGTTTGACCCGCTTTCACCACAAACGAGGACCACGCCTCTTGAACTTCTCCATCTACCTTGATGGGGATTTGGGCACCGGTTACGGCGACAGTCGCAGTTTTTGTGAATTCGATCTGCGGCCCCATGAACACCGCTTCCAAGCAAGCCGCGCCTTCATCATTTCCAACCAGCATGTTTGCCGCACGCAAAGCATAGCGATCCATTGCTCCGCCAAGCGGGATGCCTAAGTGAAAATAACCGATGCGGCCAAGGTCTTGGATTGAGGTCGCGAGACCGGGGTTTTTGATTTTAAGCGTCATTGAGGGCCTCCAACATCTTTGCATTGGTGCCGCTCATGTCGGCATTGAACTCATCAAGATCGAACTCGACTTCTGCAATCCGCGGCACATAAGTGCCGTCTTCGACAGCTGCCAGAATTGCGTCGTATTCTGCGCGATCAATGGGTTTCCATTTCACGATGTCCCCTGGCTTGAAGAACACCATAAAGTCTTTCAGGTGCGCCACTTTCTGCTCGGGGTCATAGATCGGCATCGGCGTGACGCCGAACATCTGGTATCCACCCGCACCACGCACCGAATAGATGCAAGAGAAACAGCCACCATAGCCGACTGTTTGTTTCGGCGTATCTGTCCGCGGACTGAGGTACTTGGGCACCTGCAACTGCTTGTCACGCTCAACAAGCTGATACAGGAACGGCAAACCCGCAACGAAGCCAACCATCGAGACAAACCAAGGCTGAGCATGGTGCGCCTCGATAAATGCGTCTGCTGATGCAAAACCATTGATCTTGGCCGCGTAATCAAGGTCGGTTCCATTCGGGTCTTGATGGCGCTCACGGAAACGCATCAGCGTCTCATGTGTCCAAGGGTCTTTGTAAAAAACAGGAATTTCAACAATACGCGTTGTCAGACGTTTTTCTGCTGACTCTGCTTTGTGCTCCAGCTCTTTTACCTTCGCCATAATGTCGTCAGGTAAGATCACGTCAGGATCGAAACGAACCTGAAAAGATGCATTAGCAGGGCAAATTTCCGTAACCCCTTTTATATTGGCGTCACGCACAGCATTGCTCATGGAGAGCGATTTAAAGAACGCGTCAAGGGACATTTCATCATCCATCTCGACATAGACGTGTTCATCGCCTCCAAATGTATATCGGGTTTTCATATTTGCTTCCTCACGTATTATCGGGCTTTAGGTTTCCAGCTTCCAACCATGGTTCAAGCCATTGAGTGTGGAAGTCACCGGACGCGACGGTCGGGTCTTTGGCCAAAGCCTTATGAAGCGGTATGGTCGTTTTCAGACCGTTGATCTCAAGGCCCTCAAGTGCGGATACCATTTTGGCGATGGCATCGGCTCGATCCTTACCGTGGACAATCAGTTTTCCGATCAGAGAGTCATAGAAAGGCGGAATCTGATAACCTTCATACAAGAAGTGATCAAAGCGGATTCCGTCCCCTTGAGGGATTTTCAAGCTCTCAACCTTTCCCGGCCAAGGCATGAATTGCATGAATGGGTCTTCGGCATTTAGACGTACTTCGATCGCATGGCCTGTCTTCTTGACCTGATCTTGGCTCACGCTCAGGGGCGCTCCGCCACATACGCGGATCATCTCTTGGACAAGGTCAAAGCCGGTAATCATTTCCGTCACCGGATGCTCGACCTGAATACGTGTGTTCATCTCGATAAAGAAGAACTTATTGGTGCTCTCCTCATAGAGATATTCCAATGTACCAGCCCCGCGGTAGTTCACGGCCTCAGCAAGTGCGACAGCTGCCATGCAGAGATTCTCGCGCGTCTTGTCATCAAGACAGTCAGCCCCAGCTTCTTCCCATACCTTTTGGCGGCGACGCTGGAGTGAACATTCACGTTCGTAAAAATGCACGGCTTTATCACCATCACCGACGATTTGAACCTCGATGTGACGTGGCGATTTCACTGAGCGTTCAACATAAAGACCGCCATCGCCGAAAGCTGCGGTTGCCTCTTGTTGCGCTTGCGGGGCCAAGGTGCGCAATTCTTCTTCGGTGTCTGCGATCCGGATACCCTTGCCGCCCCCACCAGCAGCAGCCTTAACCATGACCGGATAGCCAACTTTTGCGGCAACTTCGACGGCTTCGTCGACAGACCCGATACGACCCTTTGAGCCGGGTACAACAGGCACACCTGCGGCTTGCGCGGCTTGGCGGGCTGCAACTTTGTCGCCCATCCGTTCGATCGTATCCGCAGATGGCCCAACAAACTTGATGCCAGCCTCTTCTATCGCTCGGGCGAACTCTGGGCTTTCGGATAAAAACCCATAGCCGGGGTGCACAGCATCTGCGGATTTCTCAATCGCCGCCGCAACAACGCCCGCAACATTGAGATAGGACTCGGTTGCTTTGGCGGGTCCAATACAGACTGACTCGTCAGCCAATTTAACTGCAAGCATGTCGGCGTCAGCTTCAGAATATGCCTGAATAGTGGTGATGCCGAGCTCCCTAGCTGCTTTGATGATCCGAACAGCGATCTCGCCCCGGTTTGCGATAAAAAGACGTTGAATGCCCATGTTACTCTGCCACCTCGGCCAGAGGTTCACCCGCCTGCACCGGCGTGCCGTCTTCGGCAGAATAGGACGTGAACGTTCCTGCGATTTCAGACTTAATCTCAATGAAGGTTTTCATGACTTCGATCAGACCAATGGTGTCTCCTACAGCGACTGCATCACCAGCATTCTTGAATTGATCGGCCTCCGGCGAAGGTTTGACGTAGAAAGTTCCGGGCAGTGGTGAAAGCACTTGTGCCATTGTTGTTTCCTCCCTCAGGTTTTTAGAGTCCCAGCACGGTTGCTGCTGGTGCGATTGTGATACCGGCGTCGGTCAGGCCAGTTCGGATTGCTTTGCCCATGTCCAATGCACCGGGCGTGTCAGAGTGAAAGCAAATGGATTCAAACTCGATCTTGATGTCTTCCCCATCAACAGTTCGCACCACACCCTCTTTGCAGGCGCGCACGCATTTTGCAGCGACGTCCGCCGGCTTGAGGCGCGGTACGTGACGCGCAAAAACAATCGAACCAGATTTGTCATAGTCACGGTCCGCATAAAATTCCCGCACGACCGGGTGCCCTACCCGCTTGGCCACATCATAGGTTTTTGAGGTGCCCATGCAGAATATGATTGCCGTTCCACACGTCTTTCCGAGCGTGTCGATAATCATTTCAGAAAGCTCTTCGTTCACCGCCGCTTCCATGTAGAGCGCCCCATGAGGTTTCACATGTTGAAGGCTAATACCGTGACGGCGGCCAAATTCGCGGATCGCACCGATTTGATAAACAACGTCGTTCACCAGCTCTTCTGAACTCGTCTTTATGTAGCGGCGACCAAACCCTTGCAGATCGTTGTAGCCAGGATGCGCGCCCAGACCGACGCCATAAGATTGAGCCAGCCGAACAACGCGGTCCATCGAGTTCGGGTCCCCTGCATGGAAACCTGCTGCGATGTTGGCCGAGCTGATGAGAGCCATGATCTCTTCGTCTGGCGCTTCGCCCAATGTCCATTGACCAAATCCCTCACCCATGTCGCAGTTAAGGTCGACAATCTCTTTCATGGTCCGCATCCCTGTTCTGTTAGAAATACCCTCCCAAAAAGCGTTAAGAATTGAAATTTCTTTATTCTGAGGCTTCATCATCAGAATAAATGATGCTGCGTGTGCGAAAAAAAATTACTAAATTATTGATTTTTATAGATATATTTTTTTTGCTGTTACAAAATACACATCTAACATCACTTTTTCCGATGTTCAGACCTCAGGCATTATGTTAGGTGATGATATGAACCTACGCCATCTAAAGTATTTTGTAGCCACAGCTGAATCAGGTCAGGTCAGCCGCGCGGCGACAGCTTTGTCAATTTCACAGTCCTCTGTTACCGGTGCCATTAAAGAGCTCGAGGCGATTATGGATGCCGAACTCTTTGTACGTTCGTCTCAAGGGATGGAGCTGACAGACTCCGGTCGAGAGTTTCTTGCCGCATCGCGTGAAATACTGGAAAAAGTCGACGAAGCGAAAAAACTAACCAAGCGTCGCTCCGAAGTTAGTGGGACGATCACGTTGGCAGCAACCTACACAGTGCTAGGTTATTTCCTTCCCTTTCACATTGACCGTCTCGCCCGCCTTCATCCCGGGTTGGACATCCAGATCAGCGAACTTAATCGCGAGAGCATCGAAGATGGCTTGTTATCAAACCGGTTTGATCTTGCCGTCTTGCTGACATCAAATTTGCATAACCCTGATCTGGAATTTGAAACCCTTCTTAAGTCGTCTCGGCGGCTTTGGGTTCCGAATGGACACCGTTTTCTGGGAAATGGAAAAGCGAGCTTTGAAGAAATTGCTGAGGAAGACTACATCATGCTGACTGTTGACGAGGCAGCGCACACCACGATGAAATACTGGGGTAAGACCAACTTTCGACCGAAAACAAGGATGCGGACTTCATCTGTCGAGGCAACGCGGTCAATGGTTGCTAATGGTCATGGCGTGACAATACTGTCCGACATGGTTTATCGGCCTTGGTCGCTTGAGGGGAAGCGGCTAGAGACAGTTTCTACAGACATTGAAACCCCAACAATGGACGTCGGCATCGCTTGGAGAAAGGGAACTGAGTTCACGCCCGCGATGCGCCTATTGTTAGATTATTTCAAATCAAGCTTTGTCTCCCCGCAGATGGCCCAATTCAGCGGTAGAAAGTAATCTCGTGGAGAGAACGATCAACTGACCTCGGCAATAAAGCTACTCATTGTGTCTAGCTTTCCGCCGCCACCGTATCTGCCCAATGGGACATCACCTCGGTTACGCCCTGATTTTGACCGCGGTTGCGCCCTACGATGGAGGGGCAGGCAAAGTTGAATGGATAGGCCGTCCGCGGTGCAAATGTAATTGATGGGATTAGCTTTTGCAGCGCGTCCTTGGTTTTTTGCGGCAAGGCTTCATCTGCAATTGTGGTGTCTGCAAGGCTGACGTCAATTTTGGCCATGTGCATCGCCTCTTCGACGTCCATTCCAAAATCAAGAAGGTAGGACGCCAACTGCGCAACGGCAGGCATGATCTTGCGCCCGCCTGCCGCGCCCAGACCAAACCGTGCACCGTCGCTGCGTTCAAGCAGTGTAGGGCACATATTCGCAAGGCACCGCTTTGATGGCGCAATTGAGTTGGGCTTGGCAGGTTCCGGATCAAACCACATGATGCCGTTGTTCATCAGGATACCACTGTTTGGCAGGGTCATCCGCGATCCGAAAATCGACAGCAGGGTTTGTGTGACCGAAACCATCGTACCTTCTTCGTCGACCACATTGAAATGGGTTGTGCAGCTTGGGGCAAGCTCGTGCGTGATATCCCCCATAGTTTCGAACCGCTCTTTGTTTGCCTGCCGGATCGCCGCGTCATAGACCGCCATCCCTTGTGCAGATGGCTGGTTGCCATCGAGCTCTTGCTTTGACAGCAAGTGAAACACGCGCTCAAGCGTCGGCCCTGCCGTCATATGTGGTGTGCCGAAAATTTTGTGGCCTTTGTACTGAAACTCGGAGGCAGGAACGATTTCGGCGCGGTAGGTCTCAAAATCCTCCAACGTATGGCGGCCACCAGCGGCCTGTAAATCCGCCACGATGCTATTCGCCAGATCGCCTTGGTAGAACGCCTCAGGTCCTTTTTGTGCAATCGTTTCGAGAGTCTTGGCTAACCCGCTGAGATCGCATTTTGTCTGACCCAGTGCGGTCCAAGCAGAAGACTTGGGGAACCCCTCCTCGTCCAGAAAAATTGCTTTTGATGCTGGGAACTGCGCTAAACCCTTGGCCGATCCAGCAAGGATCAACTGCGCGTACCAATCGACCAATAAGCCGTCCTTGGCCTCGGCCACGGCAGGTGCCACCAGATCAGACCATTTCAGTGTTCCGAACGCCTTATGTGCGGCCCCCATGCCAGCGACCAATCCCGGCATGGCCACGGCTTTTGCACCGAAAACATTGGCATCGTCTTTCACCATCGGCCATGGAAAGAGGTCGTTCGCCTTGCCACCAACGATTGGATAGTCCGACCTGCGAAGGCCCGCAGGTGCACGCATCCCGAAATCGACAACCTGCGCGCTTTCTTCACCGGCGCGGCGAATAATCATATAACCACCACCGCCGATACCGCTCATCCAAGGTTCAACAACACCAAGTGCGAAGGAGGTTGCGATTGCCGCGTCGATTGCATTGCCGCCCTGTCGTAGCACAGTTGCACCGATTTCCGAGGCGATCCGGTTTTGCGATGTGATAAGACCTTTATCGCTGCGGATCGCTGGTTTCGTAATGCGTTGGGACTGACTTGCGGCGCGGTTCATGGGCGCGTTCCTTTTCTGTCTTTAAGAGTTCTTCGTGTGATGAAAATGATTGAGAGCAATGTCAGAGCCAAGAACACGATGGAAATCGGGGTCGAGACAAATACGAACCAGTCGCCCGATGATATCGTCAACGCTTGCCGCACGGATTGTTCGCCAATCGGTTCAAGGACAAAACCGATCATCATAGGCGCAAGCGGAAATGCGAGTTTGCGCATACCGTAGCCCAAAAGGCCAAATCCGAGCATGATCCAAAGGTCGGTTGGGCTTGAGTTAAAGCCGTAGACGCCCAGCATACAGAGGATCGCAATAATCGGGTAAAGCGCATAGCGCGGGATCATGACAATCTTGGAAAAAAGCCGGATGGCAGCCAAACCGATGACTGGCAGCATAAGCGCTGCAATCAGCAACGCGATAAAGATCGCATACACAAGATCAAGGTTTTCAGCAAAAAGCTGTGGACCGGGCGCAAGCCCGTGGATCAAAAACGCGCCCAGTAGAACTGCCGTCACAACATCCCCCGGCACACCAAGCGCCATCAGCGGGATTAAAGCGCCCCCTGCGGTTGCGTTATTTGCAGACTCCGCAGCGGCAACACCGTCCAGTGATCCCTTGCCAAATTTCTCAGGTGTTTTTGATGCGCGCTTTGTCTCGGAATAGGACAAAAAAGCGGAAGGTGTCGCACCCAGTCCGGGGATTGACCCCAGAACGATCCCGATGGCAGAACCACGAAGGATGGTCGGCAGCTTCGCGCGGATCTGCGCCCAGCTGATCTTTGCCTTTGGCACGATCACATTCTTGACTGAGCTTAGGGCAGCTTCTGATTGGATAAACAGCTCCGACACTGCGAACAGGCCAATAAGCATCGCCATCAAGGAAATGCCGTTCAGCATTGTGATCTCACCAAAGGTAAAGCGCGGGGTGGCCATCATCGGGTCAAGCCCGACCGTGCCAAACATGAAGCCAACCGCAGCAGCAATCAGTCCCTTTATCATTGAATCACCGGAAACGCCCGCGACAATGGTTAATGAGAACAACACCAACATCGCAAATTCAGGTGGGCCAAATTTTGTTGCCAGTTGCGCAAGGAGCAGTGCGCCAAAAATCAATGCAATGGTAGAGATGACATCACCAATAACGGACGCCCACAACGCCATCCCCATGGCCTCGCCGCCACGACCCTTTTGGGTGAGAGGATACCCGTCAAGAACCGTGGCGGCAGCCGCGGGAGTGCCTGGCGTATTGATTAAGATTGCAGGGATACATCCGCTAAACAAAGCGCCCTTGTAGGTGCCCAACAACAACGCGAAGGCAGTAATTGGCTCAAACGCATAGGTTAACGGGATCACAAGCGCGATGCCCATCGTGCCAGTCAGGCCGGGAACGGCCCCCATGAAGACTCCAAACGCCACGCCAGCAAAGATGGCGACCATGTTCATGGGCGTGATCAGCATTTCAAGTGCCGAAAGAATATTGATGATCATGTCGTGCACCTCATGACAATGGGAGGTTCAAGCCAAAGCTGAACACACCAAACAAAACGGCGGTGGTAATTCCCGACACGAGAATGATTGCGACAGGGCGGCGTGCGCCAAAAACGACCATCATGGTAGCAAGGAATGGCGGTGTGGCATAAAGATAGCCGAACCATTGGAACAACAGGATAAAGCCAACCATCGCCACGGTAATCAAACCAACTTTGAACAGATCGGTTGAACCGGCCACTACGCTGTCAGACCCGGTTTGGGGGGCGTTGCGCAGCTTCAAAATTGCCCCGAGCGTTAGAGCAAGGCCGCCCAGCCCGATCAAAATGGTGCCAAACCGAGGAAAAAATTGCGGGGACATGCCTCCAAATGTATTGTCACCAACCCACGTCGGTATCAGATAAAAGTTTAGCACTAAGGCCAGACAAATAAGTGCCAGCCCAGACCAAAGATCTTGCCTTGTGGTTTGCATCTTTCCCCTCCCCGGAATGATATCTGGCCTGTCCTAAACAAAGGGCAGGCCAGTTTCAGACTTAGTTTACTTTCCCAAACCAGCAGCGCGGATGATCGCGCCCTGTGTCTCGTAGTTGTCACGAACCGATTGCTCAAAGCCATCGCTGTCAAGGTAGGTCATCTTCATCGCTAAGTTGTCGATGATCTCGTTAAGCTCGGGGCTTTGCGTTGCGCGCCCTATGGCGGCGTCAAGACGTGTTACAACCTCATCAGGAATACCCGCCGGACCCGCGATGCCCAAAATGGAGGGTGCAGCGATGTCGTAGCCGAGATCCTTCAATGTCGGGACGTCAGGAAATTGTTCCATCCGCTGATCCGTCAGAACGGCAAGAAGTTTGAAGTCGCCAGATTGTACCTGAGGCAACCATTCTGTCGCACCTGCCATGACATCAACGTGCCCGCCAAGAAGTGCGGTCACGGATGCCGCCCCACCCTGAAACGGCACAGCTTTCCAATCCAATTCCTCTTCGTCACCCAACCGGATCATGGTGAGGTGCTGAGGCGTCCCTGTCCCTGCGATAGCATAGCTTACGTCTCCGGGGTTTTCCTTGGAGTATGCAATCAACTCCTCCAGAGTGTCATATGGCGCGTCAGCCTGCGCGACGACTCCAAGATGCCAAGCTCCGTATTGGGAAATAAAAGTAAAGTCATTCAAAGGATCATACGGCAGGTCTTGCGTATGGGGCGACAGAACGGCTGCACCTGTTGTGAACGTAAAGACATTGTAACCGTCAGGACGTTGCGCGCTGGCAAGGGCCGCCGCAACTGAGCCACCCCCACCCGGTTTGTTAATGACCGTGACAGAAACACCCAAATCCTCTTCGAGCAGCGATGCAAGCACGCGTGCCGTGGAATCCGTTGTGCCACCTGCGCCGTAGCCGACCGTCAGGTTGATACCTTTTTCCGGCCAGTCATCAGCCATAGCCGCGCCAGCCAACACAACCAATCCTACAGCCGCCGTCTTGAGTACATTTTTCATTATAGTTCTCCCATTATTATCATATAGCGATTTATGTATTCATAATGCAATGTAAGAATCATTTTGATGTTTAGTCAATGTATTTATCCGGCAACGATCCATTGCCATGCGTGAAAAATCGTTGTTTTGTTTGAAAACAAAGGAGATTTCCATTCAATGGCATCTACAGCCCTCTTAAAAACGCTTCGAACATTGGAGCTTTTTCAAAGCTCAGATGGTGCTTTATCCGTCAAAGACATGGCTGCGTTGTCATCAGAATCAGCAAGTTCGGTACAGCGCAGTGCCTATACACTAGAGGCTTTGGGTTATCTGGAGCGCGAGGATGGCGGAAACCGGTATGTACCCGGCAGATCATGCCTTCGCCCGGTCTATGGATATCTTCGCAACAACCGGTTTCTAGAAGCCGCAACACCCTACCTTATCGATCTGTCGGAACGTTTCAAAACCCGCGCAGACCTGACCGTTCTTGATGGCACAGACATTGTTTATCTCTCTCGCATTCCGAGCAAAGACGAGCTGCTGAACCTCTCGCCATTGGGCCGTCGATGGCCTGCGGCAAGCACAGCGTCCGGTCGCGCGATTCTGTCCGCCTTGCCAGAAGTGGAGTGCGAACGCTTGTTGAACTCTGCGCATTTCCCGCAGATAACGACGCGCACGCTGGTAGATCGATCAGAAATTGAAAACGAAATCAAAAGCGCCCGCATCTTGGGATACGCATATCAGGACCAAGAGGTTCTTTTAGGGGCCGCATCAGTCGGTGCAGCAGTTGTTGATAATGCCAAGCATGTTCATGGCTCTATCATCATTGGCGGGCCGTCGAGGATATTCAACGACCCTTCTCAAAGACAAATCTTTGGTGAAGCTGTCGCGCAGGCCGCGGCCGCCATCAGCGGGTATTTAACGACATGAAACCCGAAAGCGAACTGTCCACCTCAGACATCAATAGTCCTGAGAATGATCCACGGTACCTGTCATCCGTAGAACGAGGGTTCCGCGTGCTCGACGCGCTTTCACTCTCGTCTGGGCCTATGTCACTGACTGAACTCGCCCAGCACACACAACTGGCAATCCCAACACTGCAAAGGCTGACGGCGACGTTAATTGAAGCTGGTTATGTTCAGAAAATCGCTGGTACAAAACGCTATTGCCCGACGGTGAGGACAGTTGATCTGTTGCACAGCTATCTGTCTCGCAATCAGTTCGCAAAACGTGCTTGGCCCTATCTGGTTAAACTGCGCGAGGAGCTTGGCTTGGATGTATCGCTCTCGGTTCCGGTATCAAATTCGATGATCTACGTGCATCGCTTGCCAGGGTATCGCGGGAATTTTGAAAACACATTGCCGGGCAAGAAAATTCCTATGCATTTGTCAGCGAGTGGCCGATGCCTATTGTCTTTAAAATCAACCGATGAACTTGCAGCGTACTTTGAAAATATGTCGATGGACGCCATTACGCCTTGGTCTTTGACGGATCCCTCAGACCTCAAAGCCGAAATTCTACGGTGCCGCGATCAGGGCTATGCCCTTGTGAAACAAGAGGCCTCGCCAAGTATGATAACGCTCGCGTGCCCCGTCAGCAGAGGTGCCGAGGCTATAGCGGGGGTTTCAGTTCACACGCCAGTTGCAGGTTTTGAACAATCGCAATTCTTAACGAACGTGTTGTCGTTAGTCGTCTCCGTTTCACAGGCTTTAAGTCAGGGCTAAAGGCAACGCTTCAAACAATGAAATGCGCAACAAATAGGCTTCGTCTACCGTTGGTCCTGTCGCCTCGATCTGGCTGATCCGGTCCCAAACCATTCAACAACTTCGAAGAAGCGATATGGGCGCGCGTCATCCGCGTTCGCCACGCGGCAAGATTTTAAAGCAAACCGCTATAACAGTTGTCTTGAGATGCTGCGACTTAAACAAATGGTGGCTTTAGTGACCCGGGTGTGATGAAGGCAGTCATCTGTTTTCTTGAGTCTGATTTGCATAGCTCGCTCGTTCTTGATCCATCTCAGAGCGCCACCGGGCACGTAAAGCCAACGCATTTTCTGGTATTCGTTGTTTTAGCTCATCCGCTGAGATCATCCGATCCGTGCGAAAATAACGGAAACTGCTCCGCAGCTCACACCAAGCCGCGAGAATACGACCTGCGTCGCGATAACCAAGGAGAATAGGCCAGACTACGCGCTCTGTCCGCACTCCTGAACCACCTTCGTATACTAATGTTATCTTTCGTTGTCTGCGGATGGCATTTCGAAGAAATGAGGAATTGACCGCCTCGAAAGCTGGAACCACAGGTGCGATACTCGTAGCGGGTTCCAACACATGTCCCCGCAGTCGTTCCGGAACGACCACCTCGATCTTGGCAAGTAGATTGAGAGCAGCTTTTGCCAAATCTGACTCACCTCTACTTGCAACCCAATACGCTCCTAAAACTGCGGCATCCAGTTCATCGGAAGTCAACATCAGCGGCGGCATGTCAAATCCTTTTTCAAGGACATACCCGATGCCAGCTTCTCCTCGGATGGGAACGTCTTGCGCCTTTAGTGCCGCTATATCGCGATAGACAGAACGTTTGGACGATCCTATTTCTTTCGCGATACGCTGCGCAGAAATCGGTTCCCGTTCACGGCGGAGAAGTTGGATAACTTCGAATAATCGCTCAGCTTTACGCAAAAGACATTCCTCAAGATGACTGCTGCCATGATGCTGTCAGCATGCCATATTTATGTCTCCAAGAAAACGTGTGAATAAGATCACCGAAACATGAGAGGACAGACTATGATAAAGGGAAGCTGCTGCTGCAAAGCAGTCCAATTTGAACTAGCGAACGAACCATCATTTGTTGGTACTTGCCACTGCTCAAGATGCCGTAAGGTTGGCGCAAGCACCATTGCATTTGTGAAAAAAGAAGACCTCAGATGGGTTGCAGGTAAGGACTGTGTTCAAGTTTTCGAACCGACCGCTCCATACATTTATGCACGGTGTTTTTGCAAAACCTGCGGCACATCACTTGGCGAGATACTATCAACCGAAGACAGTTTTCCAATCGCAGCAAATGCCCTTGATGGACATATCGGCCTCACGAACCAATCTCATGAGTTCGTTGGTGAAAAACCTGCATGGTATAACATCTGTGATGATGCGCCTCAGAACGATGGGCATCCAGAAAAAACCTAAATGAACACTAAGCTGTTCTATCGGAGGGTCGCTTTACCCCGCATTTTGTGAGTTGGCGCGGTGCAGCGAAAGGCGTTGCTTCCTAAGCCCGCTACTCGTGATTAGCGCGGCGAATGCTATTGAAGATTTCTCAAAGCTAAATACTGGAATGATCGCTTTTCGGCAGGCATTCGTTGGACCAGACCTGTTGCCGCTGCTGAGAAAGCTCGAGAGTTCAGTCGATTGGATTGACCTGGACAACCTTGGGCAACGCACAGGTCAGAAATCCAGGCCAAGATCAACGATAGGAGCCGAATGCGTCAGCGCGCCGGACGAGATGTAATCAACCCCCGTCGCTGCGATTGATGCTATATGATCGCGTGTGACGTTTCCGCTGGCTTCTGTTGCCATCCGTCCGTCTACCATGCCAACCGCTTCGCGCAGCATATCATTGCTCATATTATCCAGAAGGACGACTGAGGCCCCACCGATCAATAGGACGTCTGCCAATTGATCCAGTCGATCCACTTCAATCTCAACAGCCATCATGTGGCTCGCATAGCTCTTCGAGGCTTCGAGCACTTGCCGAACCCCTCCCGCCGCTGCAATATGGTTATCCTTGATCAAGATCGCGTCTGACAGTGAGTAACGGTGATTAAACCCACCGCCGTGCAGCACCGCCAGTTTCTCGACCAAACGCAGGCCCGGCGTCGTTTTGCGGGTGCAGGTAATACGGGCGTCTGTGCTTTCGGTTTCGGCGACGAATAAAGCGGTCTTGGTGGCGATACCCGTCAAACGTCCTGCAAAATTCAGGGCTACCCGTTCCCCAGACAGGATAGAAGCAGCACTCCCTCTAATGGTCATCAGGGTTTCACCGGCTTTACAGGGTTGGCCATCCGCAAGATGTGTTTCAATCTCAAGCGTTTTGTCCACCAGATGAAAGGCGATGCGCGCTACCTGCATGCCCGACACAATAGCGTCGGCGCGGGCGTTCAGATGCGCTGTGTACATCGTTCCGGCGGGGATCACAGCACGGGTTGTCACGTCGCCATAGCTGCCCAAATCTTCCATAAGCGCATTGCGGATCATCGGTTCTAGGATCAAGTCAGGAACACTGGAAAAGGTCATGATGCTTCCTCGCAAATTTGAGACCGTATGGTTATGGCATCGTTCAACGTCAGCCGTGACCGTTGGACATCGCCGGATAATGTATTTGGAAAATCAGACCGTTCATGCGCCCCACGGCTTTCTTCCCTCTTCAGTGCTGATGCGGCGATCAAGGTGGCTGTCGCGGTCATATTTAGGAATGAGACGCTTGCCCCGAAGGTTGCCTCAAGATCCGCGATCTTGCGCAGCGCTGTCTTCAGGCCTGTCGCGTCACGCACGACGCCCACAAGGGTTGTCATTGTTTGACGCAGTTCTGCCACCGCATCAGGATCAGGCGGCGTGCCTCTGCCTTCAAAAGTGATATTGAGCTCGGGCGCAGCAGCTCCAGGCACTGCTGCTGCGATGTCTTCGGCGCAAATACGAGCAAAGACCAGCGCCTCAAGTAACCCGTTTGAAGCCAGGCGATTAGCCCCATGTAATCCGGTCGAAGACGCCTCTCCACAGATCCAAAGATTGCCCAATGACGCGCGCCCATCTGTGTCCGTTGCGACCCCGCCCATGTGAAAATGTGCGGCGGCGGCCACTGGAATAGGTTCTACTGCGGGGTCGATGCCGTTACGGGCACAGGCCGCTGCGACGGCAGGATATTGCGTCTTGATAGACGTGCCCAAGACATCACGTGTGTCGAGCATCGGGCGGCGGCCTGCTTGGGACTGGGCAAATATCGCACGGGCCACAACATCACGCGGCGCAAGCTCAGCATCAGGATGAACGGCCTGCATGAACCGCTCGCCTTGGTCGTTGATCAGGATCGCACCCTCACCGCGTAGGGCTTCGGTGGCCAGTGGGGCTGGGTCCTCACCAACGTCTATCGCGGTTGGGTGAAATTGGACAAACTCGGCGTCTGCAATCAAGGCACCTGCACGCGCGGCCAGACCAATGGCCTGACCACGAATACGGGGCGGATTCGTGGTCAACGCATAAAGTCCGCCGGAGCCGCCACCAGCCAGCAACACAGCGCTGCCGCGCAGCATCACTGGGGCAGAGCACAGCTCATCTGCTGACTGAATGGCAATGCCGGTCACCCGCTTGTCAGTGACCTCCAGATCAAGCGCCATAGTGCCTTCCAACACCTGAATAGACGGGGTCTTGCGGACCTCTTCGATCAGCGCTGTCATGATCTCAGCACCAGCTTGATCCCCTTTGACGCGGACCACACGTGCAAAGCTATGGGCGGCTTCGCGCGACATGACGTAATCGCCGTTTTCGGCCCGATCAAAGGGTGTGCCAAGTGCTGTCAGACCAAGGATGTGGGTCCGCGCCTCTTGTGTGACCAACTCGGCGACGTCGGGGTCCACGGTACCAGCGCCCGCTTTCACCGTGTCGGCCGCATGGCTTTGCGCACTGTCAGCGGCGTCCATCGCGGCGGCAATACCACCTTGCGCCCAAGCCGAACTAGCCCCTTCGCCCAAACGCTCAGGAGAAATCACAACAATTGGACGCGGCGCAAGCTTAAGCGCCGCATAAAGCGCGCCAAGCCCTGCGCCGACAATGACGACACGATCGGTCTGAATGGTTTTCATCTGGGTCAAAGGCCCAGTTTACGCGACAGGTCGATCATCGCTTGCACGGATAGGCGCGCCTTTTCGGCGACGGTCGGGTCCACAAAAACTTCGTTCTCACCGCTGTGCAGCACCCATAGTATTTTCTCGAGCGAGATTTTCTTCATGTATGGGCACATGTTGCAGGGCCCTACAAAGTCTACATCTGGCAACTGGTCTGCGATATTGGACGCCATCGAACATTCGGTGATCAGCATTGCTTTTTCAGGTTTTTCGTCTGTGACATACTTGAGAATGCCGCTGGTTGAGCCAGAGAAATCAGCTTCTGCGACAACGTCTGGCGGGCATTCGGGATGCGCAATCAAGCGCGTGCCGGGATTCCATTCTCGGAAATCGCGCAGGTCTTTAGCGGTGTATTGTTCGTGAACGATGCAGGAGCCGGGCCAATACACCACGTTCTTGTGGCTTTGGTTGGCGACATTCTGAGCCAAATACTGATCCGGTGTCATGATGACCGTGTCACTGTCCATCGCGTTGACAATCTGCAACGCGTTTGAGGAGGTACAACAAATGTCTGACGCGGCCTTCACTTCGGCGGTTGTGTTTACGTAGGTCACAACCGGTGCACCTGGGTATTTGGCCCGCATTTCTTCAATACCAGCCGCCGTAATGCTTTCCGCCAAGGAACATCCGGCATCCATATCAGGCATCAAGACAGTCTTTTGCGGGCTGAGAATTTTCGATGTTTCCGCCATGAAGTGAACGCCCGCTTGAACGATCACATCCGCATCAACGTCACTGGCCTTCATCGCGAGCTGCAAGCTGTCACCGACGAAATCGGACACGCCATGGAAAATCTCGGGCGTCATGTAGTTATGCCCAAGAATGACAGCATTGCGTTCTTTTTTTAAGGCGTTGATCGCTTTGACATAGGGTGCATAAGTTACCCATTCTGGCGGCGACACAACACGTGACATGCGCGCGTAAGTGTCCTGCAACGCCTCTGCACATTCGAGCGAAGGGGTGAGATCATAGTAATCTGAAAGAGCGGTGCGAACATGCGAAAGATCTAGCATTGAGAGTGTCTCCGGCTAATTTGGATGTCCAATACATGACGAACGCCCACAGGCCAATGTATTGCTGACGTGAACTATGATTCTCAACGTCATTCCCTAAACCAGCCATTCACGCAGCCGTTGCCAAAGGCAGCATTGCCCGCATTTTGTGAATTAGGACGTGGTGGTCGAATGGCAGCTTTGGGCCGACAAATCTGTAATTATGTAGCTTCAGCAGAGCCCTGACACCGCTGAATAAAGTTGTAAGTGTCGGCTTAAAGAACAAGGCTCATCACTACGAATGGGTATCGCCATTCACCAGACAACAGCACATCTTTTAAGGGGTGGCATATTACCCCCATTGCTTCGTTTAGGATATCGAAGATAACCCGTAGCGCCGAATTTTGTCATTGAGCGTTCGACGGGGAAGTCCCAAGATTTCCGCCGCACGAATTGTATTTCCCGCATGCGCATCCAAAACCGATGCAATTTCTCGTGCTTCAAAATCCGAAACGCGCTGTGAAAGACCTACTGGCGCGGGCACAGTGCTGCTTATGCCGGCAGGATCGAACAATCCTAACGCATAAGCTTCAGCACAGCTTTTGAGTTCACGCACATTTCCAGTCCAAGGCCGTTTTTTGAGCTTTTGACGTACAGCCCAAGACATTTCAGGGTCGGCACGGCCATAACTGCGCGCCGCAAGTTGGGCATAATGGGCGAATATTAACGGAATATCTTCGCCCGCTTCGCGCAAGGTCGGCGTGGCAAGCTCAATTCCCGCGAGACGGAAGTAAAGATCGTCGCGAAAGGTATTGAGCGCTCTCAAGGACGCTTTGGTGGTAGTAATTACTCTGATATCAAGGGGGCGGGGCGTGTGTTCACCAATTCGTTCTACCACCCGCTCCTGCAATACACGCAGCAGTTTTGCTTGCACCAACGGAGGCATCGTCTCCACTTCATCCAGTACAAGCGTCCCCCCATTGGCCGCTTCCAACTTGCCTACACGTCCCTGTGCATCATGTGCGACGGCACCAGCACCATGACCAAACAAAATTGTTTCTGCCGTCGCCTCTGACAAAGCTGCGCAATTGAGCGCGGCAAACGGCCCATCTGCGCGGGAACTGGCGGCGTGGATCGCGCGCGCAGCGAGTTCTTTTCCCGTCCCCGTTTCGCCAGTGATGATTACATCAAGATCAACCGAGGCCAGCACAGCAATCCGTTCGCGAAAATTGCACATGGCGCGCGTGGTGCCCAAAATACTGGTATTGTTGCGTTCTGCCAGAACACTGTTAAGACGCGCAACCTCTAAACGGGCTGCATGTGCATCGAGTGCCCGCCTGATCACCGCCAGCAAGTGTGCGCTATCGTATGGTTTTTCGAGAAAATCCTCGGCACCTGCGCGGATCGCTTCGACCGCGTGGTCAACATCGCCGTGACCGGTCAGTAACATCACTGGCATGGATAATCCGCGAGATTTGATCTCCTTCAAAAGTGCGATGCCATCCATGCCAGGCATCCTTAGGTCGCTGATAATCAAATCAGGTATGTCGGCCAACCCGCTTAAAACGGCCTGCGCCGATGTAAAGCCGCGCACATCATAGCCTGATACCGAGATCAGATCACAAAGACCGGACAGATGATCATCGTCGTCGTCCACGATATGAATGCGAGAGGTCACGTCTTATTTACCTTTGCGTTTTCGGCAAGAGGGAGCGACACTACGACCTGCGCTCCTTGTGCTTGAATTGAGGATATATGCAGTGCACCGCCAAAGTCATCAATGATCGCCTTGCAGATCGCAAGCCCAAGCCCAAGCCCCTCGCCAGTCAGTTTGGTCGAAAAGAATGGCTCGGTCACACGCTCAAGGTCGGCTTTTTCAATGCCCGCCCCCGTATCGCTGACGGTCAATCGGGCCAGCCCGTTTTTGGACAGAAGTGCTACGGTTATTTTTGCGTCATGGGTGTCTTGCACAGCGTCCAACGCATTCAACAACAAGTTGACGATCACTTGTTCTATGCGCACGGCCCCTGCCAGAACCTGTACCGGATGATCCGGTACGGTGTAGTCCGGCATGACCCCGACGACGCGTGACCGGGGTGCTACCATTTCCAAGGCGGACGTAACGACGCCGCGAACGTCAATCACTGACAGATCACCCGCTTCCTTGCGGGCAAAGCTTTTGAGATGCCGTGTTGTACGCTGCATCCGCCGGATCAGACCCCGCACCTTGCCGAGCCGCCTTAACAAGGCGTCATCACGACTTTCCAGACCCAATTCTGCCGCTGACAATGTGGCCTCCATAGCGGCAAGAGGTTGGCTAATTTCATGCACTATTGCCGCTGACATCCGCCCAAGTGCGGCGATTTTCTCAGTATGAATCAACGCCTGTTGAGTTGCCCGCAAATCGGATTCGACTTGCGTTCTGGCCTCGATTTCGCGCGCGAGATCGGCTGTGCGCGCGATCACCATGACTTCCAGTTTTTCGGATTGAGATAGGCGCAAGGCTGCGATTTGTCGGCGTTGCTCCCATGCTTTGAAAGCTGCGGCAATCGCAAGGGTTGCCAAAGCAGCAAGCACGGCCCAGCCGAGTGCCAAAAGATGTAAGGGCGCAATCGGGCGTGCTGCAATCACTTGCCAATCTGTTGTCTTTACGGGGGCCAACCGCCCGATCCAGTCATCGCCCGTCACATCAAACCCGTCAGGTGGGCCAGATAACAGGCTGGTTTTTTCATCCAGCGCAATACCATCATATGCGCGCGTGGCCGTCAGGTTTATGTTTACATCTTTGTCGATAGCGCGCAGCGGGCGATACTGCCATGCGGGTCGCGCTGCGAGAAAAACGATGCCGTTTTCATCCACCAACCCCACAGTGGCCCCCGCCGCGCGCCATATGTCTTGTAAGGGTTGCAGATCCAGTTTCACCACCACGACCCCCACCGTGCCCGCAACATCAACCCGCGCAGATAGGAAATATCCCGGAACGCCAGTGGTGACGCCGATAGCATAAAAACGCCCGTAACCTGACGCAATAGCATCTTTGAAGTAGGGGCGGAACGCATAGTTCTGCCCCACAAAACTGCCCGGTTGGTCCCAGTTGGAGGCAGCAATTGTATCACCGTTCTTATCTATCAGATACAGTTGATCCGCACCCGCCTGTTGCGCCACGGTTTCCAGATAAATGTTAGCGTCTGCACGGGCCCCCGTGCCCGAGAGTGCGGCGCGCACGCGTGCGTCAAGTGCTGCGACATCCGGCAAGGCGCGAAAACGGTCGACTTCGGCCTCGACCGCTCGTGCCGTCAAAAGCAAGGTTTGGTCCAAATTTTTTCGAGCGGAATTAACTGCGATGTTTTGCGCAAAAAACCACACCAACACAGCTGCCAATCCGGCAACAAACAAGGGGCGCAGCAAGGTCAAATCTGCGCCCCGTTTTGTAGTATTGGCCTGTTGTCAGTCATAAAAATCTTTCGGATGGCACCCACGTCCATTGCGCCAGGCCGCATAGTTCATCGCAAGCAGAATGCCAATTAGCACCGCCCCCCCGATCTCTGCCCTCAAATCGGGCCAGAACAGGCCGATAACGCCTGGCACGAGCAGCAAGCGCATCCACATTGGCATATGTGCCCATAGAAACCCTTCCAGCGCGGCAGCAAAGGCCACAAGCCCTAGAATAGCGATGGCACCGCTCCAGATCACAAGTGGAATCGAGCCGCCCATGATGATCTCGGGATTGAACACCATGAATAGCGGAATGAGGTAGAGACCCTTGGCGTATTTCCATGCTTGGAAGCTGGTCTCCATCGGTTTGCTACCCGCAATCGCCGCCCCCGCGAATCCTGCCAAGGCCACAGGTGGTGTCACGTTACTGTCTTGTGAATACCAAAACACCACCAGATGCGCGATCAAGATTGGCATGCCGAACTGCTCGGTCAGGGCTGGCCCCACGAGGATGATCAACACGATATAGGCCGCTGTGACGGGCAATCCCATACCCAAGATCAGGCTTGCCAGCAACACAAGGATCAGCGCCAAAACGATGTTGCCACCCGAAAACGCGATCATCATGGCCGAGAATTTGAGGCCCAGTCCTGTCAGCCCCACGACCCCCACGACAATCCCCGCCACGGCGCAGGCCATAGACACGGCGACCGCATTGCGGGCACCGAGTTCGAGTGAATCGAGCACGATTGCGCTGCCGCGTTTACACATTGCCTTGAAACGGTCTTGCGATGCGCCTGTGGCCCAGAACGTCCATAATGCGCGTGCGGCGGCGGCTGCAAGGATCGACAAGATCGCATAAAATCCGACTCGCATGGGCGAATAACCTGCGATCAGCAAGGCGATCAGCGCCACAAGCGGCAACAGGAAATGCCAGCCCTCGGCCAATACATCGCGCACGTTGGGCAGATCTTTGGTGGGCAGTCCTTTCATGTCTTGCTTTACTGCGGCGATATGGACCAACAAATAGACGGTCCCGAAATAAAGGATCGCCGGAAAGATCGAGACAAGCACGATTTGTACATATGGCACACGGGTAAATTCGCTCATCAAGAACGCGCCTGCGCCCATCAATGGTGGCATAATTTGTCCACCCGTGGAGGCCGCCGCTTCGATCCCACCCGCTTGCGCAGGGCGATAGCCCAGCTTTTTCATCAGCGGAATCGTGAACGCGCCTGTTGTTACGACGTTCGCAATGGCAGAGCCAGAGATTGACCCCATACCCGCCGATGCGATCACAGCCGCCTTGGCCGGACCACCGCATTGACGGCCAGTAGCCGCATAAGCGAGGTCGATAAAGAATTTGCCCGCACCCGTTGCCTCTAGGAATGCGCCGAACAGCACGAACATGAATACAAATGTCGCGGCTACACCTAGCGGGATGCCAAAGATGCCTTCGGCCCCGAGTGTCATTTGGCTGGCCAGCCGCTCTAGTGAATAACCACGGTGGTTTAAGATACCCGGCATGAAATCGGACAAAAACGGCAATTCGCCGCGTCCGCCCGCGAATGCATATGCAATGAAAAAAGCACCGATGATGGTCATGCCAAGGCCAACCGAACGCCGCGCGCCCTCTAAAACGACCAAGATGGTCAAAACGCCAACCCAAACGTCGATGTCCCGTGGAAAAATCTGATTGGCGATAATGTCGATGTTCACGGGCACCCACGCCCCTGCAAGAAAGGAGCATGCGATCAGCACGCCATCGATCAACCAGCCCAGCGCCCCGCGCGGACGACCCTGTCCAAACGCAGGATAAATCAGGAAACACAACACAAGAATAAAGCCGAGGTGGATCGGCCTTTGAAAGAATAGCCCAAGTGGTTGCAAGCCTGCTGCATACAGCTGAAACAGCGATAATGCGATCCCAATAACGGCGATAGCGCGCAGCACAAACCACGGCTGCCGAGTGGTGGTTTGCGGGAATTCTGTGTCAATGACCATCAGTCAGTATCCTTGAGTAAAGCGATCCGCACGCGTTCGCGCGCCGCCACAGCAGATAGTGAAACAACCATATCATCCACCTGCAAACGATGATCGACGGAGGCAAGACCTGGACGCAGAATGTAGGCGTCACCCGGCACCGGTTCGTCGATGTTTAGAATAAAGTAGCCGCCCTGACCGTCTGTGACCTGCGTACCGCGACCGGGGATATGCCCCAGCCCTGCCGCAAAGTCAGGCAAATGCGACCAAACGAGAACCATGTGACCGCCTCGATTCTCGTAACAATCGGACACTTCGAACCCTTCGACAGAGTGATGCCAAAGCACGCACCATTCACCGCCTTCAGGAACATCTAAGCGGGTGATCTCGCGTCCGTCTTCGTGCGTGGCAACCAATTGTCCTGCCGAAACAACGCCTGCACCACAGAGCAGGAGGAGGGCAAAAAGCCCCCCTCTTACAACTGTGATCATTCGCGCAGATCATCAGGCACGTCAGCACCAGCTTCATCGAAGTACCGCAATGCACCTGCGTGCAGCGGGATTGGTGTTGCGGCCATGGTGAACGCAATCGTGGTTTCATTTGCCGCCGGATGCACCGCTTGCAATTCAGCAATGTTTTCGAACATCGCCTTTGTAAGCGCATAGGCCAGATCGTCGGACATTTCGGACGATACGGTCAACACATTGGGGATACCCAGCACAGTGATGTCAGACGACACACCGTTATAGCTGTCGGCGGGCAGGGTTGTTATCGCAAAGGTATCGTTCGCGGCCATAGCGGCGGCCAGCTCGTCTTCGGTCAACGCAATGATCACGATGTCCTGCGTTGTCGCAAGGTTCAGGATCGACGATGTCGGCGCACCAACAGACCAGAAACCGACGTCAATGTCGCCGTTGGCAAGCGCATCGGCGGTCTCGTTGAAGTTCAGGCGTTGCTCATCAATGTCATCATAGCTGATGCCGTTTGCTTCCAGAATAGCGGCTGTATTAACCTCTGTGCCGGACCCCGGAGCGCCGATGGAAACGCGCTTGCCACGCAAATCCTCAAGTGTCGTAATCCCGCTGCTTTCAAGCGCTACGATGTGCACCATGTTGGCGTAAAGTGACGCGAGGCCACGCACCATGTCTAATTGCTGGCCGTCAAATTTACCCGTACCGGTATAGGCCTGTGCGACCGTGTCGGCCAAAGCAATGGCAAGGTCTGCGTCGCCCGTCGCAATAAGACCCATGTTTTCCACAGATGCACCAGTGACTTCCGCAGTCGCGGAATATCCCTCAACATGGTTGTTGACGATTTCGGCAAGCCCACCACCGACAGGATAATACGTCCCACCTGTGCCGCCTGTGGCGATTGAAAGTTGATCTTGGGCTGCCGCTGGGGCCGCCGCTGTGATTGCGACCAGCGTCGCAGCTCCAAGCAAACCGATGGGCTTGCTGAACAAGTGATTAAACATATCGTCCTCCCTAAATGGGGCAATCTACCCCTGACATTCCGCGCTTCCTCCCGGAACCTGCCTAAATCTAACGAATGCCAAAAAACAATGCATTATTTTTGATTTAAAACGGGCCATGTTTGTGGCAAATATTTGCTACGCTCGGCGCAGAATGTCGCCTCTCCTTCTGAAAGTCATTGAAAGAAAGTATATAAAAGACGCCTATAGATCGAGCCCGCACGCGACCATTATGACTGATGAGTTTATCAGCGTCGTGTGAGGTCACGGAGCTGATACCGAATAAGATAGATACACGTTTGACCTATGTTACGTTAACGCAGCATAGCGTTGATGTGCGGCCCTATGCGAAGCCTCCAATCCTACAGCGAATGGATCGTAAAAGGGATGCGGGACAACACGAAATCGACGTCAGATCATCACCATGGCTCAAACGATCAGGGCCAAGCAGGTAATAGGGTGAATGTTTTTCAATTTTACTTTGGACACAATTAGAAAACTTCTCTTTATTAGCTTAAGTTGGCGCTGCAACAGCCCAGCCTGCAAATTATCAATTTAACTCTCTGTTTCTGGTATGCATGCCGCCGTCCTTTGCAGGCCTATCTGTGGCTGTTTTTGTTTGTCAAAAATCAGTCCATCAATGAATTAATGCCCAAATTAATTGGAATCGTAAAACCAATTAAAGATCAACTTATTGATATTGAGCCACCTCCACTTCACGCATAGCGTGCTCAAAAAGAAGGGATTGGAACTGATGGCTCGTGAAGCGATCTAAGCTGGAAAAAAGAAATTTCAGGCATCGTGCTTTGCATGTGCACAAGCCTGTATTTTGACTGCTGTACCATAGCATATAGGGATGCAAATGGCTTCTAATCGGAACGGCTCTAGAATGATTAACGCGCACAGCTACTCAATGGTACGTACTGCTGCTGCGTTCACTTTGTTATGGCTGACCACTGCGGCAGCTGCAAAAGATCAGTATGTGACTACCGATGGTCGAACGATCGCGCCGCTTGAAATATTCCAAAACTGCGCTGAGTGCCCGGAAATGATTACCCTTCCTACAGGCAGTTTCGTGATTGGCGCACCTTTGGAACAGTCGAATTTTTTTATTTGCTTTGGAATACACCCAAGCCCGGTGAGCCAATAGGGATGTTACATGAAGGTCCGGAACATGAGGTTCTCATCGACATTCCAATCGCTATGGGGCGCAATGAAGTGACCCGCGAGGACTGGTCGGCTTGTGTTGCGGAAAGGGGCTGTTCGCATGTACCGGACCCAAGAATACTAAAGTTTGGCGGCGGATATTACGTTGCGGATGACCCGCTCCATCTGGTTTTTGACGTATCCTACCTTGATATGCTGGAATATGTGGCGTGGTTGAATCGTAAAGTCAGTGCGCAAGTATATCGTTTGCCGACCGAGGCTGAATGGGAATACGCGGCACGTGCAGGCACTCACACCAAGTTTGCTCAAGGCAATCGGCTAACGACGGAGCAAGCGAACATTGGCGTGTTTATTCACGGAAACGGACGCTCGAAAGCAAATCCAAAAAATAGGAAGATGCCTGTAACTGTAGATGAACTTGATGCCGCTAATGCTTGAGGGCTGCGCCATATGGCTGGCAACCTCATGGAGCGGACCATGTCCTGCTGGAGCGAACGTCATCTTGGGTTGCCAAGGTAATCCCCCCTAAAATTAGTGGTGTTCAAAAGTAGAATTTTCTCGGCAAGATATCTGAGGAGATTTACGATGA
>JBPOFF010000008.1:0-188982 GCA_051251995.1 Sulfitobacter sp. | reverse complement strand
GGCCCCTCTCACACATGCAAGCATGCGCTGCCGGGCAACGGACAAACCCAAGCGGCAAAAATTCAAACGCGAGCCTAGGGCATATGAGAAAGAGTGGCGCTTACCCAATCAAGCGGTCGGCGTCGGGGTCAATATCTTTTGTCATAGTCGCTTGGCGCAATGTCTGACCTTGGGCGACCCAAACCACATGACAGGCCGGGAACCTAACTATCATAGATAGAGATGCCTCACGCCGCAGGAATGCTGCCAAACTGTGCCCTACCCTGTTTATACGTCCTGAAACATCTCAAAAACCTGATCCCGGCCCGACAGCACCAGCAACAGCGCAACATCACCCGGCTGCACCTGATCAAGGATGTACTGTGCGCCAATCGTGGGGGTATCAGCACGGTCAATTTGGGTCGGTGCAAGGCCCGCTGAAAGGGCTGCGGCAACCATCAGGTCGGTGACTTCGCCTGTCTCACGGCCGCGCAGGTGGTTGGGCAATTCGGCGGCCATCATCACATCAGGGCTAAATGTCAGCGCCGCTTCGGTGCCCGCCTTGATATCCGCATCAGAGCGGTCACCGGGGTGGCTTTGCATCAAGAATCGACGCTTTGCCGGGAGGACGGCCAAGGTTTCAGCAATTGCGGAAATCGCGTGTACGTTATGGGCAAAATCAACAAACACCCGCGCGCCGTTATGGGTAAATTCGTTGCAGCGGCCCGGGTTGTCCGTGGCGTCCGGTTTGAACCCACTCAATCCGCCCTTAATCGCATCCCATGGCAGCGCCAGCGCGATGGAGGCACAGATCGCCGCCAACACATTGTGAACATTGTATTTTGCAGCACCATTCAATGTGACAGGTACGTCGCTGACATCCATGATAGATATCGCGTCCTTGCCGTCGAAATAGACCAGAACCGTTCCGTCCAGATAGGCACAGGGGCAACCTGCACCCTTTGCCTGCACAATCTGCGGCGCATCAGGCAGCAGCGAGAACCAGCAAATCGTTTTATCCACCTGCGCCACCTCAGTAACGCTGACAGGATCATCCGCATTCAGCACCAAAATACCGTCGCGGGGCAATGTCCTGTGCACGGCGAATTTGGCCTGAGCCAACTCTGCCACCGTGTTCACCCCGTATTCGCCAAGGTGGTCCCGCGCGACATTGGTGACAACCGCAACCCGGGCGCGTTTGGTCGGCAAGCCACGGCGCAGAATACCACCACGGGCCACTTCAAGGCAGGCGATCTCGACCCGTCTATCCCGCAGCAACATCCGCGCACCACCGGGGCCGGAATAATCACCACGGTCCAAAATATCATCCCCCACCTTGACCATATCAGTTGAGGTCAACCCGGCAGTGAAACCAGCCGCACGGGCGATGGCCGTGCACAGGCGCGTGGTCGTGGTTTTGCCATTGGTGCCAGTGATAAAGGCCACCGGAATATCATGCAGCGCGGCCCAATCCACATCTTGCGGGGCTGGCAACGCGCCAATTGCCCAAACCTGTGATCCGGTGCCATGACCAAGCGACAGGGCATCGTCATCACAAAGGACATCCACATCCTGTTCCGCCGCCGCCCTGATCAACGCGATTAGCGCCGGATCGGCCTCTTGCTGCATCACCGATTTCAGGTTCGCGATCATCGGCTGAAATGGGTCTGGTGCCACGCCCAGCAGGTTAGCGGCACAGAAATGCCAAGCCGTTTGTGCCGCGTAGATCGCTGAATAAAGCTGATCCATTGGTGCGGACAGCGCGACGTTCACACCACCCTCAAAGCGCCGGGTGGTGATGTGTTCATCTGTCCAACCAATGGCGTCCAACACAGTGCGGGCGTGGCGCTGCCACGCCGCCGCCACCACGTCAGCATCGCCATCAACAAAAACATCAATCACCGCACCCGGGTGATCCCAAATCATCCCCGGCCCGGTCAGACGCCGCGCCTCTGAAACCCGGATATGATCGGCCTCAGCCCATGTGAGTGTCAGCGCGTCTTCCAGCGCGTCAATACGGTCCATCACCTGCGCCTTACTTTAATCAGCATCTTCAACAGAGGTTTTGGCCAAAAGCACGCCACGTGCATCACTGACGATGTTCTGATCACTGTCGAACACCTCTTCGAACAGTGCGGGTTTGGGCGGTGCAACAGGCGTTGGGGTGGCTTCATCCGCCTGTGGGGCGTTGAAATAGATGATCTGTTTCCAACAGCGTGCAGAATTGTCGCCAAAGATCACCAACAGGTCACCCTGCCCGGCCATCGCAAGCCCGGCTTCCACCGCTTCGGTTTCATCCGGAATGACGGTGATCACATCCTCCGTCACGCCGTTCTTTATCAGTTCAGCCCGCAACATCTGCGGAATTTCGTCGTGGCCGCGACGGCGGCGATTGTCGTCAGCCTTGCAAATGTAGTGGTCAAAGTGCCCAGCCAGAATACGCGCCGCATCCGCCACGTCCTGATCACGGCGGTCGCCCGGCACCGCCAAAACGGCAGTGCGGCGACCTTTGACATCCATCCGGTCCGCCAGATCAGCCATCGCGCCAAAAGCCGCCGGGTTATGGGCATAATCCAGAATGACCTTAAAGGGATGCTCATCAAACACGTTCATCCGACCCGGCGCTTGGAAATAGCTGGTGTCAAAGGTGCGCAGCCCGTGGCGAATATTGTCCAGATCAACGCCAAAACAATAAGCCATCGCCGCTGCAAACATGGCGTTTTGCACATTGTGCATCGCCTTGCCTTCAAGCGTGGCAGGGATCAGATGCGACCACAGAACCGGCATGTGCATGCCATTGTCATAGATGGTTAGCATGTCGCCGTTCATAGCGCTTTCCAGCACAATCGCTTTGCCGCCGGCCTTAATATGGTCCTTAACCAGAGAGTGGCCGGGGTTGGCGGTCACATAGAGGATGGATTTCACATCGGCATAGGGGGCCATTTTCAGACAATTGATGTCATCGGCGTTTAATACGGCCACATCGGTGGCGCTCTCAATCACCACACGCTTGACCACGGCCAATTCCTCAACCGTGTCAATGCCACCAAGGCCCAGATGATCGGCAGAGACGTTCAAACAAGCCGCAACATTGGACCGTTGATAGCCCAGACCGCTACGCACCAACCCGCCACGTGCGGTTTCCATCACCGCAAAATCGACCTTTGGATCACGCAGCACCATTTGTGCGGATTTCGGCCCGGTCATGTCCCCTTTGACGCTGAGCTTACCGTCAACATAAACGCCGTCTGTCGAGGTCAGACCAACCACTTTGCCGCTGGCCTTCATGATATGCGCCAACATCCGCGATGTCGTTGTCTTGCCGTTGGTTCCGGTGATTGCTGCAATCGGAATGCGGCTTTCTTGTCCCAATGGAAACAGCATGTCGATAACCTTGCCCGACACATCACGCGGTTTACCCTCTGACGGGGCCACGTGCATGCGGAACCCCGGTGCCGCGTTCACCTCAACAATCGCGCCGCCGATGTCTTTGTAAGATTGGGTGATGTCATCAATCAGAAAATCAACGCCACCCACATCCAGCCCCACGGCCATGATCGCGCGTTCAGCCATATCGCGATTGTCGGGATGCACCACGTCCGTCAGATCAATCGCGGTGCCACCCGTCGACAGGTTCGCGGTGGAGCGCAGATAAAACACTTCGTCCTTTGGCAAAACGGTCTCAACCGCATGCCCGGCATCTTCGATCAAGCGCTTGGCCTGATTGTCAATTTCCAGCATAGTCAGCACCTTTTGGTGGCCAATGCCGCGCCGTGGGTCTTGGTTCACGATCTCCACCAGTTCAGCAATTGTGCTTTTGCCATCGCCAACCACATGGCCCGGCACACGCTTGGCCACGGCAACCAATTTATTGTTCACCACCAACATCCGGTGGTCAAATCCGGTAATGAAACTCTCAACCAATATGGCACGGCTTTTGGAATGTTCTTTGGCTTCGTCAAATCCTGACTCAACCTCTGCATCTGTAGTCAGGTTAATCGACACGCCGCGCCCATGGTTGGCGTCCAGCGGTTTGACCACAACCGGATGGCCAATGGTTTTGGCTGCCTCAACCGCACCACGTGGGCTATAGACAATGCGCTGTTGCGGCACCGGCAGGCCCAGATCGTTCAGCAGATTGTGGGTATCTTCCTTGTCGCAGGAAATCTCAACCGCGATGTGTTTGGTCTCAGAAGTGATGGTCGCCTGAATACGACGCTGGAATTTGCCATGGCCGAACTGCACCAGCGACCCTTCGTTCAAACGGATCCAAGGAATGTCGCGATCTTCGGCGGCTTTGACCAGTGATCCGGTCGACGGGCCAAATTCCTTTCGCTGCGCGTGCAGAACAAAGCTGCGCAGTTCATCGTCCCAGTCGAATTCAGGATCAAACTTATAATCAACTTTTGCTTTCAGATCGTCAGGCAGCAGATGCATCAGCAATTTCAGCGCCAGATCCCCCGCCGCCAGACCGACATCGCGTTGGCGGTACTGATAGACCATATTATAATGGCCCAATGTTCCAGTGCCGCGGGTCCGGCCAAAGGTCACATCGGTGCCTGCTTCGTTCTGCAATTCTAACGCGCAATGCTCCATGACGTGGCCCAGCCATGTGCCTTCATCCTCGCGCAACCGCCGGATAAAACCGCCCGCCTCGCCGTAAGAACACCCATGTTCACCCAGCCCGGGCAAGGCCGCGATCAAGCCGTCAATGAAAGCCGTGCCAATCTTTGCCGATGGCCAATCTTCCAACACCCCCAAATCAATGACATGTCTGATGACCGGAAAACCTGCCCAGACGTTAGGGCCGACAAATAGATTGGTTGAGACTATCTTCACGCGTCACCTCATTTGGGTCAGGGGGTCGTATCAGTCAGTGGTATGTCCATCCGTCACAGGCAGCGTGCAAAACGCCAGATGCTTGTCAGGTGGATATGCCGTGTGGGCCGTCAGATCATAACGGCATCCCTCGCCCAAAACGTCAAGGCGAAGTCCAAGCAAGCTGAGCGCTTCGCCAGGGTTCGCGTCCCACATCGACGAATGGGTTAAATTTCCGGCATCCACGACAGTGACCGAGCCGCTGCCGACAACTTCAAACACATTGTCAGGGCCGATAAAGGCGGCAGTGTCTTCATCAATGCCAAGCCCAATGAGAAACGGGTTATAGGACGACGCAGTCAACAAACGCCCCAAACGGTTGCGCTGGGTAAAGTGCTGGTCGATGATCACCGCATTGGTCAGGCCAATGCCGGGGGCCAAGGTCACAGTGCCCTCTGCCGGGGCTTCGTTGCCCTGCCCGCCTGCCACCATATGTTCTGACATGATCGACGCGCCCGCCGATGTTCCCGCAACCGGGACCCCTGCTGCGTTTTGCCGCCTGATTTTCTGCACCACCAAAGTACCGCCAAGGATCGCGGACAACCGCAACTGGTTGCCGCCCGTCATAAAAATACCGGTGGCATCGTCCAGCATTTTGGAAAACTCAGGGTTTTCACAGTCAGCCCGGGTGTTGATCGGCAAAAATTCAACCTTGCCTGCCCCCAGCTCCGAAAAGATGCGGTGATAATCGGGGCCAGTTTCCTCGAGCATTGACGCGGTTGGGATCACGACGATAAACGCGTCCTTCCCCCCCGACAATTCGACAAACTTGCGGTGGATTTGCATTTCTTTAACGCGGTCTTCACCCCCACCGATGGGAATGATGAACCCGCGTTGTTGGGATTTTTTGACAGGTGCAGGGCACATTTTTTGATCGCTGTCCTTTAGTAATATACGTGGGCGCAAGGCACCCATTGGTTTAATTGGCATCCCTATGCCATTCCTTTTTGGAAACTACCACGCTTTCTATTTCATTTGCTGTTTATGGACAGACAATCCAAAGTAAGCCACCACTTGCGCAAGGACCCTGCCCATGTCGCCCACACCTTTGCCCGCACGCGGGTTCCCCACGTCAGAATACCAGCAGCGCTTGGCGCGCGCGCAGGTGATGATGAAAGCCTCAGGAGTGTCGGCCCTATTGCTGACCACAGAACCCGAAGTGCGTTATTTCACCGGATACTTGACCCGGTTCTGGGAAAGCCCGACGCGGCCTTGGTATTTGGTGGTGCCTGCATCAGGTAATCCGGTGGCGGTGATCCCATCGATTGGGGCCGCATTGATGGGCAAAACATGGATCACTGATATCCGCACGTGGTCTGCCCCTGATTTGATCGACGACGGGCTAAGCCTGCTGGCCGACACACTGCTGGAGCTTTGTGACCTTGATACCATCATCGGCATACCGTCCGGCCATGAAACCCATATCCGAATGCCCTTTGCAGATGTTGCGCAGCTCAATCTGCTGCTGCCGAACAATAAGATCGAAGGGGACGCAGACATTATGCGCAGCCTACGCATGGTGAAATCTGATTTTGAAATCGCTAAAATCCGCCACGCCTGCCAGATCGCCGGACGGGCCTTTGCGCGGGTTGGTGAAATTGCTAGCGAAGGCGTGCCGCTTGATCAAGTCTTTCGGCGCTTTCAGATGCTGTGCCTTGAGGAAGGGGCCGATTGGGTGCCCTACCTTGCGGGTGGTGCTGGGCCGGATGGGTATGACGATGTGATCTCACCTGCGACCACAGCGCCTTTGCTGTGTGGGGATATTTTGATGCTCGATACTGGTTTGGTTTGGGATGGTTATTTCTGTGATTTCGATCGGAACTTTGCCATTGGGCCACCCAGCGATGTGGCAAAATCCGCGCAGGCCAAATTGATGGCAGCGATTGAGGCCGGGGCCAATGCCGCACGCCCCGGTGCACGGGCGTCAGATGTATTTCACGCGATGGACAAGATTGTCACCGGCGGTGCTGGCGGGTCAGAGGCCGGGCGTCTGGGTCACGGGCTGGGCATGCAATTAACGGAATGGCCGTCGTTTATTGCCGGGGATGATACCGTGTTGACCGAAAGCATGGTTTTAACCTTGGAACCGGGTGTGGAGGTCGCACCGGGGCGGATCTTGGTGCATGAAGAAGACATCGTAATCACCAAAGGCGCACCGGAGTTTCTGTCGCCCCGCGCAACAGCTGAATTGCCGATAGTGTGAGGACCAAACATGCCGCCCTTTGACTATACCCTTGAAGGTCCTATCGGCATCCGCGCCACGCTGGCACTGGTGGTGTTGCAGTCGGACGAGACCATCGAACATGATTTTCGCCGTCTCTTTACCGCGCCTGACGTCAGCCTTTATGTCACCCGCGTCGCAAGTGCGCTTGATGTGACCACCGACACGCTTGCCACCATGTCTGCCGCCCTGCCCGCCGCTGCTGGGTTGCTGCCCACGGCGCTGTCATATGATGTGGTTGGCTATGGCTGCACCTCTGGCACGGCGGTAATCGGCCCGGATATGATCGCTCAGCAGGTCAAGGCGGGATGTGCCGCAGCGCAAGTGACCGAACCGCTCAGCGCTTTGATTGCGATGTGTGAGGACCGCGACGTATCGCGGATCGCCTTCCTGTCACCCTATATCGAAAGCGTCAGCCAGACCTTGCGCGACGCATTGAACATACGCGGCATTGCGACGCCAGTGTTTGGATCATTTGATGAGGGCGAAGAAACCAAAGTCGCCAAAATTTCGCAGCAATCGCTTTATGATGCGGCAATGGCTTTGGGTGCGTCAGATGAGGTGGAGGCGGTGTTCATGTCCTGTACCAACCTGCGCACCTTGGATGTCATTCCGCGTATTGAGGCAGTACTGGGCAAGCCGGTATTTTCCAGCAATCAGGTCTTGGCATGGCACATGTCAAAGCTGGCGGGGATTACGTTATCCTAGTCGCCCGGCCAGCCGTTCAAGCATGTGAACACAGGCCGATAACTGGCTGATCTCAATATATTCATCCGGTCTATGGGCTTGCTCAATCGACCCCGGCCCGCAAACCAGTGACGCCATGCCCAAGCCTTGAAATATTCCGGCTTCGGTCCCGAACGACACCACATCGGTGCCGTTTGCGCCCGTCAGTTCCATCACCAGATCACGCGCCGCGTTGTCCGCCATCACCTCCAACCCGACGGTTTCCCCGATGGTGTCGGTGATGATATCCGCATCCGGCCAGACGGCGCGCATCTGCGGCAACAGCACATCATTGCAATACCCTTGCATGGTGGTTTTCACATGGGCCAAATCGCCAGCTTGAACAGGCCGGGTTTCCCAATCCACGGTGGCCAATCCGGGGATCACATTATGTGCCACTCCGCCGTGCAGTCCGCCAACGTTGATGGTGCTAAAGGGCGGTGTAAACGCCGATACTCCGGGCCCGCGCGCTTGTAATTCGGCCCGCATCTCCATCAGCCGTGCAATGTAGCGCACCGCGTATTCGACCGCATTCACCCCCAGTTCCGGACGGGACCCATGCCCCTCACGGCCATGAAAGTGGGTGGAATATTCGCAGCAGCCCTTATGCCCTTCGATCAGCCGCATATTTGTCGGCTCACCAATGATTGCCAAGCTTGGACGATCCTCCCGCGCCGCCAAATGCAGCGCCAGATCAGCCGCGCCCAGACACCCGGTTTCTTCGTCGTAGGTAAAGGCAAAATGGATCGGCCTGCGGGTTGCAGATTTGGCAAATTCGGGCGCAAGGGCGATACACACCGCAATAAACCCCTTCATGTCGCAGGAACCGCGCCCAAACAGCCGCCCGTTCTGTGCAATCATCGCAAAGGGGTCCGTTAACCAGTTTTGATCGGTCACTGGAACCACATCGGTATGTCCGGCCAACAAGATGCCCCCGGCCCGGTCCGGCCCCAAGGTTGCATAAAGGTTGGCCTTGCCCCCCGTTGCATCATGATAGCGCGTGACCTGCGCACCGACCGTATCCAGACGGTCGGCCAGATAATCAATCATCACCAGATTGCTGTCCGCCGATACCGTTGGAAAGGCGATCAAATCGCGCAAAATCTCAATGCTGGTTGCCAGATGGTCCAATCGCGTCAATCCTTGATAAAAAGCTTGCGTTCGATGTTACAGAAGGTCTCGGCAGGGCCGTCTTTGGTGATCAGGATACTTTCAGTGATCTCAAGCCCCCAATTGTCCATCCACAGCCCCGGCATGAAATGAAAGGTCATGCCGGGTTGCAAAACGGTTTCATCCTCGGGGCGCAAGGACATGGTACGTTCACCCCAATCGGGCGGATAGCTTAGCCCAATTGCATAGCCACAGCGCGCACCGCGTTCGATCCCGGCACGGTCCATCGCATCGCCAAGTGCGTTGGCAATATCACAAGTACGGTTGCCCGCCTTTGCGGCCTGCAAACCTGCCTCAAGGCCCTCAACCACGGCTTCTTCGCCACGTTTGATGTGATCAGGCGGGGTGCCAAGGAATACGGTGCGCGACAATGGCACGTGATAACGGCGGTAACAGCCTGCGAGTTCAAAGAACGTCGCCTCGCCCACCTTCATTGGGTCACCATTCCACGTCAGATGTGGAGCGGCGGCATCTGATCCGCTGGGCATCAAAGGCACAATCGCGGGGTAATCGCCCCAAATGTCATCAACCCCAGCGATCCCGGACGCGTAAATCTCTGCTGCGAGTTCATTCTTGCGCACCCCCGGTTCTGCCCTTTCCAACGCAAGTTGGGTAATCTTGTCCGATATCTTGGCGGCCTTGCGCATAAACGCCAGTTCTTCACCCGATTTGATCGCCCGCTGCCAATTCACAAGCGCTGTGGCATCAGTAATCTTAGCATCAGGGAGCGAGGTGAGAAGTGCCGTATAAGCCTTTGCGGAAAAATAATAATTATCCATCTCTACGCCAACCGTACCAGTAGCCAATCCCCGCTCTGCCAGCTTCACCGCGAGGTCTTGCATCGGGTGGCGCACCGTCGATTGCACAAAATCATCAGTGTAGAAGGCCACATCGGTTTTATCTAAATCCACCGTGCGCACCGCCCCATTGGCATCCTGCCGCCGTCCCCACCAGAACGGCTTGCCCTCAAGCGGCACAATCACCGCCTGATGCACATAGAACGACCACCCATCATAGCCCGTTAACCACGCTTGGTTCGAAGGGTCCGTGGCGATCAATACATCAAGCTCCGCCTTGGCCATTGCTGTGCGGGTCAGCGACAGGCGGCGTTCATATTCAGCCGTTGAAAATGGCATGGGAGGTGTCGCAGTCATGGTCACATATCCTTTGCAGCATACCCCAAACGATCATCCATCCGCGGCAAATTAACAAACGAATTTTGTCCCATTGACAGAATCTGGCACAGCCCCTAACGATTCACCCCATATGACCCTGCGATGGCGTCGCACCCTTTGTCATACCCTTGGCCACACGGCCAAACATCCTGCACGCCCGGATATTTTTCATTTGATCGGCCGCATGAAGCGCCCGTTCTGAATTGAGGATACTTGGATGACCCAAACCACAGATATCAACAACCGTGTTAAGTTTTTCACCAGCCATAATGGCGAAAAAGCCCCCTTGCCGTTTTCAGATACCGAATACCTGCGCCGCTTGAAAAAGCTGCGCGAAATCATGGCAGAGCGCGACATTCCCGCCGTTTTGATGACCTCGATGCACAACATCGCCTATTACTCCGGGTTTCTCTATTGCAGCTTTGGCAGGCCCTATGGCTGCGTGGTGACCCAAGACGCCTGCACCACGGTATCTGCCAACATCGACGCAGGCCAACCATGGCGGCGGTCGTTTGCGGATAACGTGATCTACACCGACTGGACGCGCAACAATTACTGGCGGGCTGTGGCGGACCTGATCAAAGGTGCGAAACGGCTGGGCATTGAGGCCGATCACCTGACGCTGGCCGCACGCGATACGTTGAACGACATGCTTGGCGCGCCAGAACTGGTGGATATTGCCCCCGCCACCATGGCCGCACGTATGGTCAAATCCGACGAAGAAATTGTGATGATCCGCGAAGGCGCGCGCATTGCCGACCACGGTGGCGATGTCATCCGCGCTGCGATCCGTGAAGGCACCCGAGAGATTGATGTGGCGATGGCAGGCCGTGACGCGATGGAACTTGAGATCGCCCGTGCCCATCCGAACTCAGAACTGCGTGACAGTTGGGTGTGGTTCCAATCGGGTCTGAACACCGATGGAGCGCATAATCCTGTGACCACCCGCAAGCTGGAAAAGGGTGATATCCTAAGCCTGAACACCTTTCCGATGATTTCAGGCTATTACACCGCGCTGGAGCGTACCCTGTTTATGGGCGAGCCGGACAAAGCATCGCTCAAGATGTGGAAGGCCAATGTCGCGGCGCATGAGTTGGGCTTGTCCTTGATTCGCCCCGGTGCGACCTGTTCGGGCATCTGCGAAGAAATTAACCGTTTCTTTGCCGATCAGGGTCTGTTGCACTATCGGTCGTTCGGCTATGGTCATTCCTTCGGAATCCTGTCGCATTATTACGGTCGCGAGGCGGGGTTGGAACTGCGCGAGGACATTGATACCGTGCTTGAACCGGGCATGGTCGTGTCGATGGAACCGATGATCTGGATCCCCGAAGGCACACCCGGTGCAGGCGGATACCGCGAACATGACATTTTGGTTGTCGGCGGCAACCATACTGAAAATATTACGAAATTCGCTTATGGACCGGAGGCGAATATTATCGACTAAAAGGAACAACAGGCATGCTGACGAATGACGTATTGGACAAATGGGACCGCGAAAACTTCTTTCACGCGTCCACACATCTGGCGCAGCATGCCCGTGGCGAAAGCCCAACCCGGATCATGGCAACCGCCAAGGGCAGCCATATCGTCGACCGCAACGGCAATCGGATTTTAGATGGTTTTGCCGGGCTCTATTGTGTCAATGTCGGCTATGGAAGGCCCGAGATTTCTGACGCAATCGCCGCCCAAGCGGCTGAACTGGCCTATTACCATTCTTACGTTGGCCACGGGACAGAAGTTGGCATTACGCTGGCAAAGATGGTTATGGACCGCGCCCCTGATCATATGTCCAAAGTCTATTTTGGCTTGGGCGGGTCAGATGCCAATGAGACCAACATCAAGCTGATCTGGTACTACAATAACATCCTTGGCCGCCCCCAGAAAAAGAAGATCATCAGCCGGTGGCGCGGATATCACGGATCTGGCCTGATGACCGGATCGCTGACCGGCCTCGAATTTTTCCACAAAAAATTTGATCTGCCGATGGCAGGTGTGCTGCACACCCAAGCTCCCGATTTTTTCCGCCGCGATGATCTAAGCATGACCGAAGCAGAATTTGTTGCCGATTGTGTGAAAAAACTTGAAGACATGATCGCCGTTGAAGGGGCCGATACCATTGCCGCCTTTATTGGTGAGCCAATGTTGGGCACCGGTGGCATTGTGCCACCCCCTGCTGGATATTGGGCGGCCATTCAAGCGGTGTTGGACAAACACGACATTTTGTTGATCGCAGATGAAGTGGTCACTGGTTTTGGACGTCTGGGAACGATGTTCGGATCGGACCATTACGGCATGAAACCTGATTTCATCACCATCGCCAAGGGGCTAACCTCGGCCTATGCGCCATTATCGGGATCCATCATATCGGACCGGGTCTGGAAAGTGCTCGAAGATGGGACCGACGAAAACGGTCCAATTGGCCACGGTTGGACCTATTCCGCACATCCGATCGGCGCGGCAGCGGGTGTCGCAAACCTGAAGCTGATTGATGATTTGAACCTGATCGAAAACGCCCAAACTGTTGGTAAATACCTGACCACAGGGTTAACCGCAGCATTGGGCGGGCACAGCCATGTCGGTGACATCCGTGGGGTTGGCATGATCGGCGCGGTGGAGTTTGTCAAAAATCGCACCACCCGCGAGTTCTTTGCCCAAGATCAGAAAATAGGCCCGCAAATTGCCGCGGCATTGATGGCAAAAGGTGTGATCGCACGGGCAATGCCGCAGGCTGATATTCTGGGGTTTGCGCCCCCATTCTGCCTGACCACCAATGAGGCGGACGAGATCATCGGTAAGACGACAGAGGCCGTTGGTGAGGTTTTAGGCAAACAGTGAAAATGGGCAGTTTCTTTTGCAAATAAAGGCGTTTCGGACAGTCAATCTGGTTGCAAACGATGTGATCCTGTGTTCTTTTCACGCTTAATCTGTCGCAAAGATGGAACATAATCACCTGGGGAGGTGTCGCTTGTCTGGAACAGCCACTCACGACGGATTCGTCGTTTTTGATCGCGTGCAAAAGAGTTATGATGGCGAGAACCTCGTTGTCAAAGACCTGAACCTCTCAATTGGCAAAGGCGAGTTTCTGACAATGCTAGGGCCCTCAGGGTCTGGCAAAACCACCTGTCTGATGATGTTGGCTGGTTTTGAAACCGCCACCCACGGGGACATCTTGTTGGACGGGAAACCGATCAACAACATCTCACCGCACAAACGCGGTATTGGCATGGTTTTTCAGAACTATGCGCTGTTTCCTCATATGACGATTGCAGAAAACCTGTCCTTCCCTCTGGAAGTCCGCAAAATGGGCAAATCTGAGCGTGAAGAAAAGGTGCAGCGGGCTCTGGACTTGGTGCAGATGGGTGAATTTGGCGGACGACGTCCTGCGCAGCTTTCTGGCGGTCAACAGCAACGTGTCGCGTTGACGCGTGCCTTGGTGTTTGAACCCGATCTGGTGTTGATGGACGAACCTTTGGGGGCACTTGATAAGCAACTGCGTGAAACTATGCAGTTTGAAATCAAACGCATCGCTGACAATTTGGGCATCACAGTTGTCTATGTGACCCATGACCAGACCGAAGCCCTGACCATGTCAGATCGTGTCGCCGTTTTTGAAGATGGACGCATCCAACAGCTGGCCCCACCGGACCAATTATACGAAGAACCGCAAAACAGTTTTGTGGCGCAATTTATCGGCGAAAACAATACGCTACAAGGCGTTGTTAAAGAAATAAAAGACGATATTACGCTGGTTCAGTTGGACGATGGTAGCCTGATCGACGCCAAGCCGGTGAACGTCAGCAAAGTGGGCGAACGTACGCAAGTTTCGATCCGTCCTGAGCGGGTCGAGATTAACCCAAAACTGGGCAAAGATTCGCATACACTGAAAGCAGAAGTGCTTGAGTTTATTTACATGGGTGACGTATTCCGCACGCGCCTGAGAGTTGCTGGGAACGACAACTTTATTGTCAAAACCCGCAACCGTGCAGATCAGGCACGGTTGGAGCCCGGCACGCAGGTCGACATCGGCTGGCTGCCACAAGATTGCCGCGCGTTGGACGCCTGACGCGCGTGTCATGTCGTCGTGTCCCGTTCGGGATGCGCGATGAACACTGGGCCGTAATCATACCCGACATCACGGCCTTAACGAGTAAATCGGGTACTATTAGGAGAACCTAAATGAAATTGACCAAAACGCTTATGGCGACCACCGCACTGACAGTTGCCGCTGGCATGTCCTTTGCAGATGGCCACATGGCCGACGAAATGACCATCGTAAGCTGGGGTGGCGCGTACTCTGCCTCACAGCAAAACGCCTATCACACCCCCTATTCCGAAGCGAATGGCGTAAAGATCATCAACGATGAATCTTCTGCCGAGGCCGTTTCGAAACTGCGCGCGATGAAAGAAGCCGGCAACGTCACATGGGACGTTGTTGACGTTGTAGCCGCTGACGCCCTGCGTCTGTGTGACGAAGGCTTGGCGATGGAAATCGACCCGGACACCATGTTGGCAGATGCGCCTGACGGCACAAAAGCATCCGAAGACTTTGGTGATTTGTTGGTTGGCGACTGCTTTATTCCGCAGATCGTCTATTCAACCACAATTGGCTACCGCACGGATTTGGTTGGCGACACGCCTCCTTCCAAAATCTGCGATATCTTCGACACCGAAGCCTATCCTGGCAAGCGGTCGCTGGAAAAGCGTCCGATTGGCAACATGGAATGGGCATTGCTGTGTGACGGCGTAGCAAAGGACGAAATCTATGACGTTCTGGAAACAGCCGAAGGTCAGCAAAAAGCGCTGGATAAGCTGGCAACCATCAAGGACGACGTGATCTGGTGGTCTGCTGGCGCGGATACGCCACAGCTGTTGGCAGACGGCGAAGTTGTGATGGGGTCGACCTACAACGGCCGTCTGTTCAGCTTGATTGTTGAGCAAAAGCAGCCTGTTGCGATGTTGTGGGACGCGCAAGTGTTTGACCTTGATGGGTGGATCATCCCAACGGGTCTATCCCCTGAGCGCGAAGCACGTGCACTTGACTACATCAAGTTCGCCACAGACACACAGCGTCTGGCGGATCAGTCCAAGTACATCGCCTACGGTCCTGCGCGTAAATCATCGGCACCACTGGTTGGTAAGCACGCCGATCTGGGCATCGACATGGCACCACATATGCCAACAGACCCGGAAAACGCCAAGAACACGTTCTTGTACAACTACGAGTTCTGGGCAGATTATCGCGACGACATCGACGCGAAATTCCAAGCATGGTTGGTGCAGTAAGCGCCAAATGGAAGGGGCCAGTTTGGCCCCTTCCCCCTTTCTATCTAACTGCCATTTACCTGACTTGAAATTTTCCGAATGGGGATGACATGAGCGATACAACCAAAAACGGCCCGGTCCTTGCCGCTGACGGCACGCCGCTCAAGAAATCACTGAACCGCGCATTACGCTTGCAAAAAATGCGCGCGCTGGCCTTGATCGCGCCCTTGCTGATCTTTGTATTAGTCACATTCGTTGCCCCCATCGCAGACATGCTGTTCCGCTCTGTCGAAAACGACATTGTGTCGAGCACACTGCCCCGCACTACAGAATTACTGCAAGAATGGGACCCTGAAAGCACCACGCCGCCGGATGCCCCTGTTTTCAAAACCCTCTACGAAGACATTTTCATCGCGCAAGAAAGCAAAACCCACACCGTTCTGGGCGGACGTCTGAACTATGAACTGACCGGTATGTCATCGCTGTTTCGCAAATCTGGCCGCAAGGTCGAGGACATGGGCGAAGTCTATCAGGACCAGTTTGAAGACTTGAACACGTTCTGGAAAGACGGCGAAAACTGGAACGCGCTGATGGGATCTGATGCCTGGCTCAAAGATATGGCAGCATGGGATCCGAAATCCGACGCCAAGCAACCCAAATTCAAGGCGCGCAAAGAAATCGCAGAGCTGCTGCCAGACACGGCCCGCAAATTCGGCATCTATGCAAAGTTCATTCAGACCGTAGATGAAAAAAATCTGGCCAAGAAAGACCCTTGGGCGATTGTGTATTCGTCGCTTTATGATGATTTGAGCACAAATGCTGCCGCACTGGCCGATTATGCCGGCCCTGCAAGCACCGAGCTAAAAGAAGCCGCCGCCGCTGCTTCGGGTTTTGAGACCGTTGATTTTACAGCAGCCTTCAAAAAGATCGACAAAGATTGGGTTGATCCCAAGGTCTGGCAAACCATCCATACCTATTCACCGACCATCACCAATGGCTATTTCCTGAATGCCATCGACATGAAAAAATCACCTGATGGGCCAGAAATGCGCCCCGAAAATCAGCAGATTTATCTCAAGCTGTTTTGGCGGACGATGTTGATGTCGGTGATGATCACCGGGTCCTGTATCTTGCTGGGCTATCCGGTTGCCTGGATTTTGGCCAACCTGCCCCCGCGTACGGCCAACCTGCTGATGATCCTGGTGCTGCTACCGTTTTGGACATCGCTTTTGGTGCGGACCTCCGCGTGGAAAGTCATGTTGCAACAACAAGGCGTGATCAATGAAACGCTGGTTTGGCTGGGCATAGTTGGCACAGATGACCGATTGGCGTTAATCAATAACCAAACCGGCACCATCATTGCGATGACCCACATTCTGCTGCCCTTCATGATCCTGCCGCTTTATTCGGTGATGGCAACCATTCCTCAGACCTATTTGCGCGCTGCGAAATCACTGGGCGCAACCAATTGGACTGCGTTTTGGCGGGTGTATTTTCCGCAATCGGTGCCGGGTATTGGCGCGGGGTCAATCCTCGTGTTTATTCTGGCGATTGGGTATTACATCACCCCGGAAATCGTTGGCGGTACGTCAGGGACGTTTATCTCGAACCGGATCGCCTACCACATCTCAAGCTCGCTGAACTGGGGTCTGGGGGCTGCACTTGGGGCCATCCTGCTGGCTGCGGTGATGATGCTTTATTATGCCTATGACAAAATCGTCGGCATCGACAATGTTAAGTTAGGGGGCTGATAAAATGGCTGCATTGACACCTATTTCACGCAAACCCCTTAATTTTTACCTGCCTGTGGTGGCTGCTTTTGGCGCATTGGCGGGCCTGTTTGTCGGCACCGCCCAAGGCAGCGGGTTGCTCGGCGTTGTGATGGGGGCCGTCCTGATGGCAGCCGTCGCATATGTACTGACCCAGTTGATCCCAAACGAACGTAGCGGCCGTTGGGGTCTGTTTGCGATCATGGTCGTTCTGGGCGGCTGGATCGGTGGTATTCCCGGCCTGATCATTGGCGGGGCGTTTGGCTGGTTTTTTGGCTGGCTCAGCTTTTGGCTGTTTGAGGGGCGTTATCGTGCCAAACTGCCGCCCTATCTGACACCCGGTCAGGTGTTATGGCATTTTGCCTTTCGGGTGATTTGCGGGTCGATTTTCATCTTTCTGATCACCCCGATCATCGTGGTGATGCCGCTCAGCTTTAATGCGCAAGATTTCTTTACCTTCACCCCGGAAATGCTGCGGTTTGATCCGGCTGGATATTCGCTGAAACACTACCGCGATTTCTTTAACAATCAGGATTGGCAAAATGCCGTGCGCAACTCCATCCAGATTGCGCCGGTGGCCACAATCCTGTCGGTTGGGTTCGGCACGCTGGCCGCCATCGGGTTGAGCCAACCCCACGTGCCGTTTCGCCGCGCGATCATGGCAATCTTGATTTCGCCGATGATTGTTCCACTGATCATCTCCGCTGCGGGCATGTACTTTTTCTACAGCCGCATTGGCCTGCAAGGCACCTATATCGGCGTGGTTCTGGCACACGCGGCGCTTGGTATTCCGTTTGTCATCATCACCGTTACCGCGACCCTTGTTGGGTTTGACAACTCACTTACCCGTGCTGCCGCCAACATGGGTGCAAGCCCGGTGCGCACGTTCTTTAAGGTGCAGATGCCATTGATCTTGCCGGGCGTTATTTCCGGCGGGTTGTTCGCCTTTATCACATCCTTTGATGAGGTGGTTGTGGTGCTGTTCGTTGGCTCAGCGGGTCAGAAAACCTTGCCATGGCAAATGTTTACAGGCCTGCGTGAACAGATCAGCCCGACCATTTTGGCCGTTGCCACTTTGCTGGTTGGCATTTCGATCTTGCTGCTGACCACGCTTGAATTGCTGCGTCGGCGGTCAGAGCGGTTGCGAGGCATTTCGCCAACCTAACGTCATGTGGTCTGGCGTGCGGCCTTGATGCCGGACGCCAGACCGTTTCCCAAACCTGCCTCAAACAGGTCACCACTGTGCCGTATTGCCGAGGTACGCCATATGCTCCCTATATACCTAAAGCACCTTGGCCATGTCACATTTGCACAACCCATCCAATCCACGCCACACCCGTATGTTTGAGCTTTTGCGCCAAACCGAACAGGCAATGCATACAATGGACCGGATTAAAGTCACCGCAGTGAAAGAACTTGACGAACACGTGGCTCAGAAAATAAGAGAAAACGCAGTGCATTCACTGCGTTTTCATGGCGCGGTCATTGACCGGCATTAACCTGTTTTCGAGGCCGGATGGCCCAAACTGCCCTGCCTAAAAGAACGCGCCTGCATCAAGACCAACCGTGATCGCACCAATTGCCTTTCCAGTGGCGGGATCAGTGATCGCGATTGAAACCTGCCCTTGATAGGTTTGAGTGCTTTCGTCCAACTCAATGTCATCCACAAACACCGACCCCGGCCCCATTTCAAAGCTCTTTTGAAACTTAGCTTCATCGCCTTGCCAATAGTCCGAGGTGACAGCGCTTGACGCAACATTCAGGCCACGATTATCCATCACAAAAACTTCGGTAATCCGCCCCTGTGACGCGGTAACATGTTCATTAAGGAAAGCAGACAATGGCGCAGATAGCACCTGATCAATCATCGGGCTTTCCGCGGTCCCCACTTGCGCGCGCCATGCATTATCCTGTGCGATAATATCATCCTGGGACAGGCCGGATGATTGTGCGTTTTGCGCGTTGATGGCTGACACAATTTGCGCATCGTTCACCCACGGCATAACGTCGCTATCAATATATCCGGTCATCGCAGGTGGCACATCTGCCGCCTGTACCATCGCGGCAGCGAAAATCGGCAAAGCCATCAAAAAGGGGCGCAGCATAGCAAAATCCTTACATCTTGGAGGGACCGCAACGGGTCTGAAAAACTCCGTGCACCCTAGATGTGAGGTTTTAAGATGGTGTAAATACCTGAGGGCAAAGCCGGACCTGCGCCTTTTTACGTGATGTCTTCGTGCGGGGCACCTTTATACCCCGTAGCAACCACAAACTTTTCTGAGCTGTCAGACCTGCTGGCCGGGGGTTTAAAGTTGGCAACCTTAGTGAAACGCTGTTTGAGCAGTTTTTGCAAATCACCCTCGGCACCGCCCGCCAGAACCTTGGCGACAAATGTACCGCCCTCGTCCAGCACATCAAAGGCAAAATACGCGGCAGCCTCACAAAGCGCCATGATGCGGTTGTGATCAGTTTGTTTGTGCCCCGAAGCAGAGGCCGCCATGTCGGACATCACCACATCCGCCTTACCGCCCAGCCATTCCTTGACCTGAACGTCCGCGTCGTCTTCCATGAAATCAAGCTGGTACAATTCGCAACCGGCAATCGGCTCCATTTCTTGCAGGTCGATGCCCAAAATCGTGCCAACCGCTTTGCCGCCGCGTTCGGCCAAAACGTTGCAACGCTTGACCGCCACCTGACACCAGCCACCGGGCGCACAGCCGAGATCGACAATCCGCGCACCGGGCACCAGAAAACGATATTTGTCATCCAGTTCCAATATCTTATAGGCCGCGCGGCCACGGTAACCTTCGGCCTTGGCGCGTTTGACATAAGGATCATTCAACTGCCGCTGCAACCAACGGGTTGAGCTCAGCTTGCGTCCGCGCGCCGACTTTACCTTGACCTTGAGATCACGCTGCCCGCGACCAGAGGTGTTTTTGCCATCAGGTGTTTTGGCCATCAGTATTTACCTTCTTCCAATACGCCATCGGCGCTCATTTGCGCATATAACAGGCCTTCGCGCAGACCGCGATCTGCGACTGACAATCTGTCTGTAGGCCAGCAGCGCATCAGCGCCTGCAAGATTGCAACGCCCGACATGATCAGCGCCGATCGGTCCTGTCCAATGCGCGGATCAGCACGCCGACCGCCCGGCCCCATCGCCAGATAAGAATGAATGACTTTGTCGATCTGCTGGCTGCTCATCCGTAAGCCATCCACCTTGGTTCGGTCATAGCGCTTGAGGCCCAGATGGCTGGCCGCCACCGTGGTCACAGTGCCAGAGGTGCCAACAATCTGAAACCGCTCTTGCGACTGCGCGGATTGATAGGGGGTGAAATCTGTCAAATTCTCTTCAAAAAACCAGCTCATCAAGGCAAAACGCGCGGCATCATCTTCAACATCTGAAAATTGATCGCGCAGGGTCGCCACGCCCAAGGGCACCGAAATCCAATCGACCACCTTGGCGGCGGGAATGTCTGACAGGGCCTGCGTAAACCCGGAATGCAGCCGCATAATGCTTTGCGCACGGTCCGCTTTGGGCACATGTTTGATGTCGATCCATACCAGTTCAGTTGACCCGCCGCCAATATCCACCACCAACAGGTTTTCAGTTTTCCGGTTGACCAGCGGTGCACAGGAAATCACCGCCAGCTGCGCTTCTTCCTCGGGTTTGATGATATCCAACCGCAAGCCTGTCTCGCGGTGGATGCGGTGCATGAACTCTTCACCGTTGTCCGCCCGCCTGCACGCTTCGGTGGCGACCAGCCGCATGCGGCGCACCTTGTTACGGCGCAGTTTTTGCTGACAAATTCGCAGTGCTTGAATGGTACGCGTCATCGACCCGCGCGACAATCGCCCGGTTTTTTCCAACCCCGCCCCCAATTGGACAGACTTCGAAAAGCTGTCGACCACATGAAAACCGCTGCCCTTGGGCTGCGCAATTAACATGCGACAACTATTTGTGCCCAGATCAAGGGCCGCATAAAGTTCGGACGATCTGGGCGGAACTGGCGCGGGGCTCAGAACCGGTATCGTGTCCTTTTCGAGCGCCCCCGCACCTTTGGGACGCTGTGGCGCCATGGTTTGCGCCTTTCATATCGAGTTGAGACCAAAGTAGTGTCAGAGACGCGCTCGCGCAAGCACCATCCGCGCCCGAACGCTGTTATCTGCTAGGCGCCCGGAAATTCATGGCGATATCGCGCAATCCAGTCCTTGCTGGTGTCATCCGTCATTCGTGCCACGCCGGGAACAATGCCATCCGCCGCACCGGGACTTTGCCCAAGTTGTCGTAAGATATCCTTTAGGGTTTCAAATGGTGCCGCTGCCAGCCCTTCATAGGTCAGGCGCATGGGCGCGATACCTTGCGCGGTAAACCACGCCTGCCACACCGCGTCTGATGCCCGGTATTGCGCAATGGTCCGCGTGATCCGTTTTGCATCATAGGCCAGTGGTTTTGCCGGGCTCAACCGTTCATATTCTGATCCGTCCGGGGCCATGTGCCAAAGGCCCGACTGCTCTGCCTTGATGCGTGAAACCGCTTGGGCCACCTTATCCTGCCTGCTTAGATGGAGATAAAGCGTTTTGCCAAAAGCTGCTTCAAACCGGGCGTGGTCATTTGGGTGACCGGGATGGATTTGATCAAGCGCATTCGATGCATCCACTATGCTCTCGGCCATCAGGCGCAGCCCAAAAAGGCCAGTCTGTGCAGTGCCTTCAACGCGCAGTGCCGCCAGATAGCGACGGGTGATCGCCGGACCAGACAACGCCTTGATATCCGGCAATCCCCACTCCTGCGTCCATACGCTTAGGGATTCTGTGCGAAAGAATGAGTTTGGATTGCCTGCAACCCCTGTTGCCGCCAGCAAAGTGCATAACAAGGTGCTGCCAGACCGAGGTGTCGCGCAGATAATATAGGACTGATATTGGCCCACTGTCACCACCCCCGATACTTGTTTCATCTTGATCAGAACCATTCACGATATGTTTTCCCTGACATGCAAGACCACAGACACATTACGACACTCAAAGTCGCTCAATGCATCCTTTCTGTCGAAAACTGCCTTTGGGCAGTGGCGCACTTCCATTAGAGAGGGCGCAGGGACATTCACGGGAGGGAATCATCGTGGCACAGGTCATCATCGTTTATTGGCGTGATATTCCAGCCCAAGTCATTGTGGGCAAGGGCCGCCGCGGCGCAAAGCGCCAATTGCCAGAAAGGTTTGAGCAAGCTATTGACCGTGCCGCAATGAAAATCGGAGCCGAAGATACCGACGCCTATCTCGCCGAATGGCGCAAGGCCGATCCGGTTGACGTGGCTGGTGACAGTGATGATGCAGTGGCCGATGCTGAAGCAGCCCGCATTGACGCAGAATACGACCGCGCCCGGATCAAGGCGCTGATTGACAACGACGGCTGGGCGTAACCCTCCATGTTCAAGGATAACATCATGTCATTATTGAATTTTCGTAAAAAGCAAGCGCCAGAGCCGATGCTGCCAACCGCAGAGATCGAAGCGTTCATGCAGGATTACTCTATCGAGGTGATGCCACGCACCGCCGAGAAGGTTGAGGACTTTCGCGCCTTGTTGCCATCTGAGACCCGCGTTTACATCGCGCATATCGAAGGCACCCCCATTGAAGATATGGTCGCAACAGCAAAACGTCTGAATGCCGATGGCTTCAAGGTGATGCCGCACTTTCCCGCGCGCATCATCAAGGACAAGGCGACGCTGGCCGATTGGATCGCCCGCTATCAAGGCGAAGCAGACATCAATCAGGCGTTGTTGCTGGCAGGTGGCGTCGCCACACCCCACGGCGATTTCAGCGATTCCATGCAATTAATGGAAACCGGTCTGTTTGATCAGGCAGGGTTTAAGCGCCTGCACGTGGCAGGCCACCCCGAAGGCAACCGCGATATTGATGCCAAAGGGACCGCAGGTGTTGATACCGCGCTCATCTGGAAAAACGCCTTTCAAACCCGCACCGATGCCAAGATGGCCATTGCCACCCAATTTGCCTTTGAAGCCAAGCCGATCATCGCTTGGGCAGATGGCCTGAAAGAGGCCGGCATCACCCTGCCCGTTCACATCGGCATCGCAGGCCCCGCCAAACTGCAAACGCTGATCAAATTCGCAATTGCCTGCGGTGTTGGGCCATCCCTCAAAGTGCTGCAAAAACGCGCGATGGATGTGACCAAGCTGCTGTTGCCTTATGAGCCAACAGATGTGATCAGTGAACTGGCCTTGCACAAGGCCGCGAACCCTGACTTTAACATCTCTCATGTGCATTTCTTCCCGCTGGGCGGGATCAAGACCAATGCCACATGGGCCATCGAAAATGGTGGCGCTGCTGCCCAACCTGCAAACGCCGTCTAAAGGACCTATTGAATGACCCGCACAGTTGTCGAATCCAAAACAAAAACCGCGATCATCGGCTTTGATCAACCGTTCTGCGTGATCGGTGAGCGGATCAACCCCACTGGCCGCAAGATTCTAGCCGAAGAGCTGGAGCGCGGCGATTTCAGCCGGGTTGAGGCAGATGCGATTGCCCAGATGGCGGCGGGTGCGAATATTCTGGATGTGAACTCCGGTGCGGTATTTTCCAACAAAATGGCCGAAGATCCACGTTATGCCGACAACAACTTTGTTGAGCCGATGTTGATGCCAGAGATGATCAAAATCGTGCAGTCGGTTGTCGACATTCCGATCTGTATCGATAGCTCGGTGCCAGGTGCTTTGGAAAACGGCTTGCAGGCATGCGAAGGTCGCCCGCTGCTGAACTCTGTTACAGGCGAAGAAGAACGGCTGGAGCTGGTTCTGCCGTTGGTCAAAAAGTACAATGTACCTGTTGTGGCGATTTCGAACGACGATACCGGCATTTCCGAAGACCCCGATGTGCGGTTTGCTGTTGCGAAAAAGATCGTTGAACGTGCGGCTGATTTTGGCATTCCTGCTCATGATATCGTGGTTGACCCGCTGGTCATGCCCATCGGTGCAATGGCAACAGCTGGCCATCAGGTGTTCACCCTCGTGCGTCGCCTGCGCGAAGAATTGGGTGTGAACACGACCTGCGGCGCCTCCAATATCAGCTTTGGCCTGCCCAACCGTCACGGCATCAACAACGCCTTCCTACCGATGGCGATGGGTGCTGGCATGACTTCTGCGATTATGAACCCGGTGGGTCTGCCGGTGAATGCAACCAAGATCGCAGAGAAAAAAGCCGAGCTCGAAGCACTTGGCCTTGTACTGCCCGAAGGCATGGACGACGAAGTATTTGTGCAACTGTTCGGCATGGGCTCCACCCTGCCCCGCGCGGGCAAGGAAATGGAAGCCATTCGCGCCGCCAACTTCCTTTTTGACCGTGACCCGCACGGTGGTGAATGGATCAAGTTTAACAAAGTCGCACCTAAAGCCGGTCAAGAGGGCCGTGGCCGCGCGGGGCGTGTTGGTGGCCGCCGCCGCGGCTGATCGTTCCAAACCTTTCCATTTTTCTAGGTTTTCCAATGCCCCTGGCGCGCCCTGCGTCGGGGGTTTTCGTTTTTGCCACGCCGCGTGAACGAATAATGATGGCGTCTGTTCAGGTGGTAACCCGGAATTAACGGACCGACCTTTACAACAAGCGCACCCGCATTAAGCAACGGAGCGCTCGTAATGATACAGACACGCATCAACAGCATGCAGATGACCAATGGCTGAAGTGTTATCTGTTGAGGGCAGACTGGACTTAACCGCAGTTGGAAAACTGCACGATGATCTGTTGGCCCATTCCGGCGGCGATGTGGTGGTGCAGATGGACCGTGTAACCCAATTGGGCACGCTATGCGTACAGACCATGATTGCGGCAGCCAATACCGCCCGCGCAAATGGACACAGCTTTAAGATAACAAACACCAGCGACCGTGTCTTAGGACAGCTTGCTGTGATGGGAATGACCCCTGAAACAATTATGAAGGGGTCACAATGACGCTCAACATACTTGCCGTCGATGACAGCCGCACCATGCGTGATATGATCAGACTTGCCCTGCTGCCAGCGGGGTTCACAGTGCACACCGCCGATGACGGCCTTCACGGGATCGAAGTGCTGGATGGTATCCTGCCTGATGCAATTATCACTGACATCAATATGCCACGCTTGGATGGGTTTGGCTTTATCGACGCCGTGCGCGGTCAGGAAAAACACCGTGCGACCCCTATCCTTGTCCTCACCACCGAAGCAGCCCCCGAATTAAAACAACGGGCACGTGCCGCAGGTGCAACCGGGTGGATTGTTAAACCGTTCGATCCGGACAAACTGGTCAAAGCCCTGCACATGGTTGCGGGATAGGGACACAGCAAGATGAGCGCTCCAATTGATCCAATGGCCGAAATCCGGGCTTCATTTTTCATTGAATGTGAAGAACTGTTAGAAGCATTGCAGGACGGTCTGCAAACCATTGACGATGGCGAGAGCGACACAGAAACCATCAATGTTGTGTTCCGGGCCGTGCATTCAATTAAGGGCGGCGCGGGTGCCTTTGGCCTCGAAGCATTGGTGCGTTTTGCCCACAGATTTGAAACGGCGCTTGAAGAAGTCCGTGCAGGTCGGATGCAGATCGACGCAGATACCCTAAAATTATTCTTCAAAGCTGCTGATCATCTGGCCGATCTAGTGCGCATCAGTCGTGAAGACGGGCCATTACCCGATGATGTAACCACCGAACTGGTAAGCCAATTAGATACACTATTGGGCAGCGAAGCAGGCCAAGAACCCGAGGTTGAAGCCGAAATTGAATTCCAGCCCATGGGCCTTTCGCTGGATCTTGATTTAGGGGCTGACATTGACGGTGATCTGCCACTACTTGACGATATTGCGGCTTTGTCAATTCCAACCGAGACCCCGGGCTACACTATCCATTTCACCCCCCATGCCGAACTTTTTGAGACAGGCAATGAACCCCTTTTGCTGCTCAGAAACCTCTCCAGTCTTGGAAAGGCGCATATATCGCCAGACCTGACAAAAATCCCAGTTTTGGAAAATCTGGCACCCGAGGTACCGTATATTTCATGGACGGTTCAGCTAGAGACCGAGGCGGACACAGCCGAAATCGCATCTATTTTTGAATTTGTAGATGGTCTTTGCACATTGCGGATTATCGCAGAAGGTGACCTTGACGATGGCGATGTGGCAGAGGAAATTGGTGAAAGCTCCCCCCAATTGCCGCCCCTTAGTTTCGATCAATCTGACAGCGACGAAACGCCAGAACTGCCGGATGCATTGGTGGAGCCAGTTGAAGAAACCGCAGAGCTTGATGCAAAGCCAAATGATACGGTCACCCAGACGGCTGCCCCTGCCAAGGCGTCTGTCGCAGCGCCTGCAAAATCCATTGTTCGGGTGGATCTGGACAGAATCGAACGGTTGGTCAATCTGGTCGGAGAACTGGTCATCAATCAGGCCATGTTAAGCCAAAGTCTGGAAAACTCTGGCCTGTCGCCTCATTCAGATGCGATGAACGGGTTGGAGGAATTCCAACGCCTGACCCGGGATATCCAAGACAGTGTGATGATGATCCGTGCCCAGCCGGTCAAATCGCTGTTTCAACGGATGTCTCGGATCGTGCGCGAGGCGTCCAGTGCCGTGGCAAAAGATGTCCGTCTGCACACAGAGGGCGAAGGCACCGAAGTCGATAAAACCGTTATTGAACGTCTGGCTGACCCGTTAACGCACATGATCCGCAACGCAGTCGATCATGGGTTAGAAACCACCGAGGCGCGTGTTGCTGCTGGCAAACCGCCACAAGGTCAGGTCCGGTTATCTGCCGCACACCGATCTGGCCGGGTGATCATCGAAATAGCCGATGATGGTGCAGGTATCAATCGCCCAAAGGTCCAACAAATAGCGATTGATAAAGGCCTCATTCCAGCCGATTCACAATTGAGCGACACAGAGATCGACAACCTACTGTTTTTGCCCGGATTCTCAACAGCAAGCGTCGTGTCTGACCTGTCTGGACGTGGTGTCGGCATGGATGTTGTGCGTACCGCAATTCAAGCCCTTGGTGGCAGGATCGCAACCACATCCGTACCCGGATCAGGCACAACTTTTTCAATATCCCTTCCCCTGACGTTGGCGGTTCTTGACGGGATGGTGGTCGAGGTCGCGGATGAAACGCTTGTCCTGCCCCTAAATTTAGTGATCGAAACTCTCACGCTCAATGACAGTGACGTGGAAATGGTCCGCCCCGGATCCAGCGTTGTTCGGGTTCGCGGCGGATTTGTTCCGCTGTTTGATCTCGGTGTCGAGTTGGGATACCGCGCACCCCTGCAAAACTATAACGGCGCAGTTGTCCTGCTTATCGCCCATGAAGATGGCAGTCGCGCGGCGCTTGTGATCGACAACATTCTGGACCAACGCCAGGTTGTCATCAAAGGCCTTGATGAAAGCTTTTACCGTGCGCCTGGCATCGCCGCAGCAACTATTCTGGGTGACGGACAAATTGCCCTCATACTTGACCCCTCCGATATCATTACCAATGCAATGCAGCACCCAGCGGCGCAGATCGCCCATCAGCAAGCAGGAGCCTCGACATGAGTGACACTGGCAAACCCGCAACAATCGAGCTTTTGACATTCCGCTTGGCGGATCAGGAATATTCCATTGATATCATGTCAGTACGCGAAATCAGAGGGTGGACACGTGCCACCCCATTGCCTCATGCGCCCCATTTTATGAAGGGCGTCATCAACCTGCGCGGCACCGTTTTACCCGTCATGGACCTTGGCGAACGCCTTGGGCTGCCGCCCCGCGAAAAAACCGATCGCAATGTGATCATTGTGGTCAAATTTGGCGACACGATGACAGGCCTTCTGGTGGATGCGGTGTCGGATATCATCGCGTTGACTGCGGATGATTTACAACCACCACCAGAGATCAGCAGCAATGCAGCAGCCAACGTTGTAAGTGCGCTGACGCTGATTGACGACCGTATGATCCGGCTGCTTGATCTTGCCGCGACAATTTCAGTGTCAGAAAGTGTTGCTGCATGAGTAGCGTACAGACAGAATTGGATATGGCGAGTTTTCGTTCTATTGCCGATCTGGCTTATCGAGAAAGCGGCCTGACATTGGTTGAAGAAAAAGCAACCATGATCCAGTCCCGCCTGCGACACCGATTGCGAGCGCTCAAGCTCACTGATTTTTCCGATTACTGTACTTTTGTACAATCAGAAAATGGACGCAACGAACGCAAGCAGTTGATTTCGGCACTGACGACAAATGTTTCGCATTTCTTCCGAGAAAGCCATCATTTCGACAGGCTTTGCGAGCATGTACGTTCAGCGTTGCCAAAGCTGCGCAGTGGCGGCCGATTGCGGATCTGGTCCGCTGGGTGTTCAAACGGGCAAGAAGCGGTCTCCATAGCAATCCAATTGCTCGAATTAGCACCTGAGATTGCTGAACTGGATCTGCGTATTCTTGCAACCGACATTGACCCTGAAGTGGTAAGTTTTGCCCGCCAAGGCCGCTATCAAGCGAAACTGATGAACGGCGTTGCCCCGCCCCTGCGCGAAAAATACTTTGACGAAGTCACCAAAACCACTGGTGATGAACTCTTTGCAAGCTGTTCTACAGTTCAAAACTTGATCCGGTACAACGAGTTGAACTTATTGGCAAAGTGGCCGATGCAGGGCCGTTTTGATGTCATCTTTTGCCGAAATGTGGTCATCTACTTTGACCTCGAAACTCAAGTTGGCCTGTGGCCAAGGTTTCGCAATGCGTTAACACCTGATGGGATGTTGTTTCTGGGGCATTCAGAACGCATTGCTGACCCGGCATCTTTTGGTTTCGAATGTTCGGGCCCGACCACATATCAGCAGCTTACAAAGTAAAAAAACCCGTCATATAGCTGGCAAAAAAAGGAATATGGAATGGCATTGCGCGATCAAATTCGAATTATGGTGGTTGATGACATGTCAACCAGCCGCGGCTTGATCACGCAGGCGCTGGATGGTTTCGGTGTGCGCAACATCACAACAGCCGAAAATGGCAAACAGGCCCTTTTGGCCCTTGCAAAACATCCAGTACATCTGGTGATTTCAGACTATAACATGCCCGAGATGGACGGATTGAAGCTGTTGCACCATCTGCGTGGAACGCCGCAGACAAAGGGTGTCGGATTTGTGTTGATTACAGGGCGCGCCGAACAGCAGATTATTGATCATGGTAAGAAACTGGGCATGAATAACTATCTCAAAAAACCATTTCAACCTGACGCACTTCGCAATTGTATTGAAGCCGTTGTTGGCAGGCTTTGATGAGCATTGTTGAATCGCCTGCTATGGATAAAAACCTGTCAAATGTGCTGTCTCGATTATCGGCACATTTGGATCGTCTGGGCGATCAAATCCACGGTATCGAACAAGCTATCAGCCAACAATTTTGCGCAAATTCACCTCCTCTTGCAGGGACGATAACGCAGTTGCAAAGTCTGGATTACCTCCGCCAGTCATTGGAAGATCTAACCATATTGACCTTGTTGCTCAGTCGCGCTGACGGCATGGGGTGCCTGCGTAAATCATTGGCTGCTGAGATCAGCGAAAAGCTGAACCTGAATGATACAAAAGCTCTTATTCTTGAGCATTCCGCAGATGCGACCTTTGCCCCAAGAATCAACAACCCAGGCGACTTTGATCTTCTTTAGCACCGACGCGCTTTTTGCCTGCTTTATCCCAACATTACAGACCGCGGCATGATACACGTAGAAAAACAGGGGTTATGGCGCTACAAAAGTTCAATATCTTGGCCCAGCGTTTGCAGGGGCAAATCACGCAATTCCTCTTTCACTGACAAGCCACGGACAACCTTTTGGCGTGCAGCACCCGTCACAGGCCAGAATTTCAGCTGCCGTGCATAATCATTTCCAAGGGACTGGGACACGCATGGGATACTTTCGCGTTCAAGATAATCTAACGTAAACGCGCAATTCGCAGCGCCAATACCAGAAAGCCCGCTGACCATTTGTGCACCTCCAAATGCCTTGGCCATTAACCGATCCCGTCTGGCACCCCATTTCAGCAGGTCGTTGATCAAAAGTTCCATGGCATGGACCCCTGCCGCATCACAACGTGCATCCCTTTGGGTTCGGCTGGTGATCAGCATGTGGTTCATGCCACCGACTTGCGCAACGGGATCCCACAAACAACAGGCCACGCAGGACCCCAACAGCGTTGAAATCGTGACATTGGGGTCATCCGAAATCGCGAATTCACCTTGGGTGATCAAAATGGAATCCGACATCATCTGGCCACCCTGTAAATTCGGCGCTGGTGTTTACGCACCGCATCATTGATGGCCGGGCCAATTTCGTTTAGCGGCAGTTGGTGATCAACCGCGCCCAGTTCCATAGCCACCTTTGGCATTCCAAAAACTACGCAGGTCGCTTCATTTTGCCCGATCGTCTGTGCGCCAGCACGGTGCAGCTGTTGTAATCCTTCGGCACCATCACGGCCCAAACCCGTCAGAATCACACCGATGACATCATGTCCAAACGGGGCCGCAGAGGAAAATAATGTATCAACCGAAGGGCAATGCGCGGCCCGTTCCGTGTTTGGCCGCAACTGGGTGACCCAGGTGTTGTGACGGCGGTTTATATTGGTGTGAAATCCCTGTTCGGGCGCAAAAACGATCTGACCGGGCTGCAATACGCCGCCATCATGCGCCAAATTAACGTTCTGCTTTAATTTTCGGTTCAGGAGTTTCACGAAACTGATCAAAAATGTGGCCGGCATATGTTGGACGACCACGACCGGCGGCCCGTTCTGCGGCAAATCCTGTAATACCACCTCAAGCGCTGCGACCCCACCCGTTGAAGCCCCGATCAATATGACCGGCAGTTGGTGACCATCTACCTGTTTTGAAGCGCCATTGGCCAGGGTGCGCATTTGTATTGAAGGTTGCACAGTGCAGCAGGCAGCAGCGTAGATACGTCTGGTCATATCACGTGCAGCCTTTGGATCGGTTCCATTGGTGGGTTTTAGAATGCAATCAACCGCACCACTGATCAGCGCCCGTATTGTCGCGTCCGATCCAAATTTGGTTTTGGAAGACACCATAACAACAGGTAACGGATGCAACCGCATCAACCGCTCCAAAAACTCTAAACCGTCCATTCCGGGCATTTGAATGTCCAATGTCACCACATCAGGCTTTGTTTCTTTAATCACCTGCCGCGCCTCGACGGCATCTTGGGCTTCGCCGACAACAACCAACCGCTTGTCCCTTTGCAAAACAGCGCGCAGCCACGCACGGATGGCGCGTGAATCATCAACGATGACAACCCGTTTCATCATGGACTGCGGCTGCTTTTCAACGGGATTCCTGTTTGATGTGGCCTTGATCCGTACGTTATGAACACAAGGGGTGAAGGGGAGCTTAATATCACTCCGGCCTGCGCATGCGTGATCAGCATGTCGTCACGCAGGGGTATTAATCACTCAACGTGGCATTTTCTGTGGTGCAGACACATTTTGCAAATCGCTGGAAGCGACTCTCATAAAATTCAGGAAATTAGTTTTGGTATATTCGAAACTAAAAGACTGTCATTGACCGGGTTGTGTCCGTCACGGATGGTAATTTTGACCCTTCTTAGATCAGGAAAACACCATGCGGGACCAAGCCAGAGTTGTTGTTATCGGCGGCGGTATCGCCGGATGTTCAGCCCTTTATCATCTGACCCAAGAAGGCTGGACTGATATAATGCTGATTGAGCGGGATGAGCTGACATCAGGCACCACATGGCATTCCGCAGCACAGGTGACCAACTTTGGCATGAACCAAACCATGGTCGGGCTGAAAACCCATTCAATCAACCTTTACAAAGAGTTGCGCGACGACCCTGAATATCCCGTTGGCTATAACTATGGTGATGGCGGCATCCGGCTTGCCAATACAGAGGCGCAGATGGATGGCTATCGCCATTTTACATCAACAGCTGCCGGCATGGGCGTCGATTTTGAAGTCATCGACGCCGCCGAATGTGCGCGCCGTCATCCGCTGATTTCAACAGAAAACCTGTTGGGGGGGCTTTGGGATCCAACCGATGGCCACATTGACCCCGCGCAACTGTGTCAGGCGCTTGCCCGCCGTGCCCGTCTGGCCGGGGCCGAGGTGAACCGCCACACGCCTGTCACCGGGCTGACACAGCACGCCGACAGCACATGGACGGTTCACACCGAAAAAGGCGATGTGAAATGCGAAATCGTGGTGAATGCGGGGGGATATCGGTGCAACGAGATTGGCGCGATGATGGGTATACAGCACCCCGTGGCATCTATGGAACACCAGTATTTCCTGACCGAAGACATTCCCGCCATCGCAGACGCAGGTCACCGCATTCCCCTGCTCCGCTGCCCGATCAGCGATTATTATTCACGGCAGGAAAAGAACGGTCTGCTTCTTGGGTTCTATGAGCAAGATTGCCGTACGTGGGGCATGGATGGGATTGATCCGCATTTCACCAATGCGCTGTGCCCCGATGATCTGGACCGGGTGTCAGATGTACTTGAAGGAGCCTTTGAGCGGATGCCCGCGCTGATGGAAACCGGCATTCGTGAGATTGTTAATGGCCCGATCACCTATACGATTGATGGCGCACCACTGGTCGGGCCCATCCCCGGCAAGCGCAACGCCTTTTGCATCATCGGTCTGCGCGCGGGCCTTGGTGAGGGTGGCGGTCATGGCTGGCTGCTGGCCCAGCAAATCGTGCACGGCGAGGCGCAATATGACACATGGGTCATCGACCCGCGCCGCTTTACCGGCCATGCCACGGTTGAACTGACCGCGCTCAAAGCGATTGAGGATTATCAGAACGAATTCCGCTTCCACTTCCCCCATGAACACCGTCCTGCGGGCCGCCCGATGAAAACCACACCGCTTACGTCAGGATTCGTGGCGGAGGGAGCAGAAATGGGCATCGTTAATGGCTGGGAACGGATTGACTATATCAAACCGACACCCGATTTCACCGAGACCTTGGGCTTTCGGTATAACGAGGTTCACGAAGTTGTTGGCAAGGAAGTTGCGGCGATCTCAACCGGCGTCGGCATGACCGAAGTGTCCGGTTTTAACCGGTTTGAGATGACCGGAAATGATGTGCACAGCTTCCTCGACCGGATGATGTGCGGTGCCGTCACCAAACGTTGGGGCCGCGTTGGGCTGGGCTATCTGTTGAACGAAAAAGGCATGTTGAAAGGCGAAGCTACAATTGCCAACATTCCGGCATCAAACCGTGGACCAAACCGGGTCTGGTATGGCTCGGCGGCTGCGTCCGAATTCCATGATATGGATTGGCTAAAATCGCATCTGCGCGCGGACGAGGATGTCACTATAACCTCGCTTACCAATTCTCAAACCATCCTTGTGCTGGCGGGACCAAAGGCCCGCGATGTGCTGGCAGCAGCGGCGCGGGGGGATTGGTCACAAGAGGCATTCCCATGGCTCTCTTTGCGAGAAACCCACATCGGGATCGCCCCTGCAACCGTGCTGGGGATAAGCTTTTCCGGCGAATTGGCGTATGAAATCCACGTGCCAAACCAGAACCTGAACGCGGCCTATAGCGCCCTGCGCAAGGCCGGAGAGGCACATGGATTGCAGTTGTTTGGTGGCCGTGCCGTTGATTCAATGCGCCTTGAAAAGGGCTTCTTGCATTGGAAGGCCGATATCCTGACCGAATTTGATCCCTTTGAGACTGGACTTGATCGCTTTGTAAAACTGGACAAAGCGGCAGATTTCATCGGCAAATCAGCCCTGCTGAAACGAGTCAACGCAGGCCCACAGCGCAAACTGGTGACACTTGCGGTTGACTGTAACCACGCCCCTGCCCATGGCGGCGCGTCCCTGCGCGCGGATGGTCGGATTGTCGGGACAGTGACATCAGGCGACTGGGGGCACCGCACCGGATTGAACCTTGCCTATGCCTTTGTCGACCCGACATTTGCTGTTGAGGGTACCAACGTCACGCTAGACATCATCGGTCTGCCAACGGCCGCCCGCGTCATCGCGAGCAGCCCCTATGACCCAACTTTTGAACGCATGAGGGCCTAAACGCCGCTCACTTACGCGGTCCCGCGCACCGGGCGGTCATTGTCGATGTTAAAGATCATGCCATCCAGCAACTCTTCCAGATCAGGACGGGATGCTGGGCCATTGGAAATATCAACCAACATCAATGTACCGTCCGGACGGATCGCAAAAGTGCCGGGTTCAGCAAAGCGCGCCGTTGTCTCGGCCTCCGACAGTGGGTCAGACACATAAAGGCCCAGCTCCCGCATCTGCGCTTCGGTCATGCCGTAACACAGATCAAACGACCAACCGAATTCTTCGCGGTCCGCCAACGCCTTTTCCTTGGTATCGGCAGACACGACAATCACGTCCATCTTTTCGGTCCACTTGGGCAACATCGCATTCAGCTTGTTCAGATAGCGTTTACAGCGTGGACAATGCTTACCGCGATAGACAAACAACATGCTCCAACGTTCTGATATTCCACCAATTTCACGGGTGCCGCCATCAACATGGGCAAATCTGGTGGATGATACGGCGACGCCGACATTTGGTTTTGCAGAATTCATAAGAACATCCTTTTGTTAAACCTTATGCATACTAGAATGGCAGATATCGAATGGAAACCAGTGTCACAAAAAATCTATGTCTTCCCTTTAAAGAGGATCGCATGCTTGCGTTCCGCGTCTTGGCGACACATTTCAAAATCATCTGGATGCAACCTGCCCTTTGGCGCGGTTGCGATCTGAAAATGGCCGAAACCATCTTGCCCCGCGACAAGGGCGACCAATGATTTTGTGCCGTTTTCCTGCTTCATCTCAGGTCTTATATACCGGATCGCTGCACCGATCCGGCGGTCGTCCGTGGTGTTAGGCCCCGACGCATGAAACAGATGCCCATGGTGCATCGACGCCTGACCCGGTTTCAGCGCAGCGTGCACCGCGTCATTTTCATCGACGTCCACCGCAATCTCTTGACCGCGCGACAACAGGTTGTTTTCGCTGAACGTATCGACATGCGCCACAATGCGTTTTTTGTGACTGCCCGGCACAAACTTCATACAGCCGCTCTCAACCGAGGCATCAGACAACGCAAACCAACAAGTGGTTTCTTCTGCGTCGTCTAACCCCCAATAGGTCAGATCCTGATGCCATGACACAATCTTGGGTGAATGGGCTTCTTTGACAAAAAGCGCCCCGCTCCAGACCATCAGATTGGGACCAAGCACCGTTGAGGCAGCAGCGATCAGTTTCGGATGCCGTATCAACGTATCAAAACTCGGCAGTAACCGATCAGGATAGGTGTACAGCAATTTCAACAGGTCAGGATCACCCGCCAAGTCCGCCTCTGCCGCTTCAAAATCCGCACGCAAACTGCGAGCATCCTCGGCTGACAGAACGTCAATGGGCACAATGAACCCATCTTGGGCATAGGTGTTGGCGATTTGCGATGTGGTTTGGGCCATGATCAGTCCTCTAAAATGTCAGTTGCACTTTCATTGCACGGCTGCGGTCCCCTGCGGTTTCAAAGGCTTCGACGGCCTTGGCGATGTCAAAGCTATGGGTGATCAGCGGGTCAACCTTGATCAACCCAGCTTGCATCATCTGCACCGCTGTGGCGAATTCGCGATGAAAGCGGAACGAGCCGCGCAGGGTGATCTCCTTGGCAGTCATTGCTTGCATCGGCACCATCATATCACCGCCCAAGCCAAGCTGCACCAGTGTCCCGCCGGGCCGTAGACAAGCAACACCGGATGCCAATGCAGGTGCCGCACCAGAACATTCCAGATGCACATCAACCTGCCCTTTATCCATCTGGCACGGCATCAAAGCATCGGGATCACTGCGGGTGTTTAGCACCTGATCCGCCCCGCAGGTTTGAGCCATATCCAAGGTGTAATCTGATAGGTCCGTCGCAATGATCTGCGCCGCACCAGCCCGCCGGGCTGCAAGCATACTCAGGCACCCAATGGGGCCACAACCCGTGATCAGCACGGTCTTTCCAACCAGATCACCCGCCTGTTTGATGGCATGCAGACAGACCGCCAAAGGTTCTGCAACCGCGGCCTGCGCCGCCGTCAAACCATCGGCTGGCACACATTGGTTGGCCATCGCCACCAATCGTTGCTGAAATGCGCCTTGGATGTGCGGGAACGGCATGGCGCTGCCGTAAAACCGCATGTTTAGACAATGGTTCTGCTGACCGCGCAGACAATAGGTGCAGGATTGGCAGGGCCGCGACGGCGACACCGCCACCAGTTGGCCAACGCTCAGGCCCTGCACGCCCTCCCCCAGCTGCGAAATTGTGCCAGATACCTCATGGCCCAGCACCATCGGTTCACGCAATTTAATTGGGCCAAAACCACCATGGCTGTAATAATGCAGGTCAGAGCCACAGATGCCGCCCGCCCGCATGTCAATCAGCACTTCGCCGGGACCGGGCGCTGGCACATCACGCGCTTCAACCCGCAAATCGCGGGCGGCGTGGATGACGATGGAATGGTTTGCGCTGCGCATTGGTAAAGTCTCCACTATACATTTGCAGTCAGGATACGGATAGTTAGCGGTAACCACCAAAGGAAAAATACCATGACGCTGCAAATGTTTGACCTCACCGGGCTGCGCGCCCTGATCACCGGTTCCAGCCAAGGCATCGGCTTTGCACTGGCACGCGGGTTGGTGGGTGCCGGGGCGGAAATTGTGTTGAACGGGCGTGATCCGGCAAAACTGGCGACAGCGGCGGCTGAATTGGAAAAAGACGGCGCAACCGTGCATCAACTGGCCTTTGACGCCACCGATCATGACGGTGTGAGAGCCGCAGTAGATGGATTTGAAGCGGCAACAGGTCCAATTGATATTTTGATCAACAACGCTGGCATGCAGCACCGCACAGAGTTGGAGAATTTTTCGGCGGACGCCTTTGAACGACTGATACAAACCAACATCTCGTCGGTTTTTCATGTGGGCCAAGCCGTGGGGCGGCATATGATCGAACGCGGACGCGGCAAGATCATCAACATCGCGTCGGTACAAACCGCCCTCGCCCGGCCCGGCATTGCGCCCTATACCGCCACCAAAGGTGCCGTGGGCAACCTCACCAAAGGCATGGCAACCGATTGGGCAAAACATGGGTTGAACTGCAACGCCATTGCGCCGGGGTATTTCGACACGCCGTTGAACGCGGCCTTGGTCGCGGACCCGGAATTCAGCGCCTGGCTGGCAAAACGCACCCCTGCCGGGCGCTGGGGCAATGTTGATGAACTGGTCGGTGCCGCGGTGTTTTTATCCTCCGCCGCGTCCAGCTTTGTGAATGGCCACACGCTTTATGTGGATGGCGGGATCACCGCGTCGCTTTGATGGTTTAACGGTTAGGTTTCATCCATCCTAGAGTCTGATCGGTGGGGTCGGTTGATTTATACTCAGCCCCCAACGGTGCCGCATAGCCAAGGGCAGTGATCACCTCAAACACATGGGCATAGTTGACTTCGCCGTGGTCCGGCGCGCCGCGATCCGGCACTGACGCAAATTGGATATGACCGATCTGTGGCAGCAGCGATTTGAGTTTATGTGTCAGATCACCTTCCATCAATTGCACATGGTAACAATCAAACATCAGCTTGAGGTTTGGTGCCGCCACATCAGTGATAACCGCCAGCGCCTGATCGGTTGTGGTCAGAAAATACCCCGGCGCATCGTATTTGTTTAATGGCTCAATCAGAATGGTGATGCCTAAGGGCGCGGCCTGTGCGCAGGCATATTTAAGCGCGCTCACAAAGGTTCCGTGCGCCTCGACCCCCGATGCAAAGCCTGCCATCACATGGATGTTCGGTGCTGCAATGGCTTGGGCATAGCAGATCGCCTCATCAATGGCTCCACGCGCCTCATCCTCGCGGCCCGGAATGGCAGACAACCCATTGTCGCCCGTCGCCACATCTCCGCGCCGGGTGTTGAGGCCAAGCATCTTCAGCCCGGTCTCAGCCAACGCGTCCGCCACCTCTGCCGCCGGAATGTCATAAGGCCAATGGCATTCAACCGCATCAAATCCTGCTGCTTTCGCCGCCCTGACCGCATCAAGCAGGGGGCGGTCGTTCCATAAAAACCCTAAGTTCGCTGAAAACTTCAATCGTCCCACTCCACATCAAATTTGTTGACAACTGCGCGCACCTGTACGTCTGACAAGGCGCGTGGCGACATCCCGCGTGTCATCATCGCCAGTCTTGCTGTGTCTTCAAGCTCTTCAATCGCGTTGCACGCCGCCTCAATATCCTTGCCCGCCACAACAGGCCCATGATTGGCCAGCATCACAGCAGACCGTTTGCCGGCCAGCCCGCGCACCGCATCGCCCATCGCCGGATCCCCGGGCATGAAAAAGGGCAGCAGCTTCACCCGTCCCAATTTCATAATGGCGTAGGGCGTCAGAGGTGGCAGAAAATTATCCACATCCACATCCGGCATCATCGACAGCGCAACCGAATGGCATGCATGCAAATGCACCACAGCACCCGCGCTGGACCGAGTATCATAAAACGCCGCATGTAATGGCATTTCCTTGGTTGGCGCATCACCGTCAATCAACCTGCCATGGGAATTAAAACGGCTGAGTCTGCCGGGATCGAGACGGCCAAAACTGGTGCCCGTGGGGCTGACCAGCAGACCACCATCAGACGTACGCGCAGAAATGTTACCGGTGCTGCCGCCCGTCAGCCCCCGATCAAACATTGACTTGGCCAGCACGCAGATCAGCTCGCGCAGTTTGGATTCTTCGCTCATAGGCTGTTCAACTTTGCTTGTGCATCGGTGAAAAAACTCTCAGTGCCAAAGTTGCCTGATTTGAGTGTCAGCGCAATCTGGTGGCCGTCCGAGGTGCAGAACGTCCATGGCACGCCCGGTGCAATTTCGGCGCTGATATCAAGCCGGGTAACGCCAAGCGCCTGTGTCACCGCGCCTGATGTTTCGCCCCCCGCAACGATGATCCGACGCGCGCCTGCATCGCGTGCCGCCACTGCGCAGGCGGCCAAAGTCTGTTCAATTAATACGCCAACTTGCGCCACGCCCAGCTTTTCTTGCGCGGCTTTCACACTGGCGGGGTCAGCGGTGGCATAGATCAGCGGCGCTTTGGACAAGTCCTGCGCTGCCAACCATGCCAACACCGGGCCATTGCCCGTGTGCGTCAGCGCAAGGGGGGCAAGTTGGTAGGCGGCTGATCCCTGCAATATATATTCTACAACCTGTGCATTGGTCATCGCAGAGCAACTGCCAGACAGGATAATGGTTTTATCCGCAACCTTCGGTGCTTGCGCCTTTGGAGCGTCCGCCGACAATATGCCAGCCGCAAGATACAGCGCGGGCAAGGGCATCGCCACGGCAGACCCGCCTGTCATCAACGGCATGTCCTGACAGGCCTGCGCAATGACCCTAAGGTCATCATTGGCAACCGCATCAACAACCACATGTGCAACCCCACCCGTCTTTAATCTGTCCAATTCCGCACGCAACGCCCCGGCACCTTTTGCGACGATCAGCCGGTTTGCCAATCCCACGGGTTTGATCACTTGCGGTGCCAGCAGCCGCATCAGATTGCTGTCACCCATCGGTGTCAGCGGGTGATCCTTCATCGGACTTTCAGAAAGCGGTTGCTGGCCAACAAACAGATTCCCCATGAAAATCGACCTGCCGTTTTCGGGGAATGCGGGACAATAGATGGTCTGCTCGGTTCCAAGGTCCGCCATCAGCGCCTCAGCCACCGAGCCGATATTGCCTTCTGCCGTGCTGTCAAAGGTTGAGCAGTATTTCCAAAAGAACCGCTGCGCCCCCGCTTTACGCAGCCATGCGAGGGCCGCGCGGGTTTCGGCCACGGCCTCTGCCACAGGTGCGGTACGCGACTTCAGCGCAATCACCTCAAATGGACCCGTATCCTTTGGTGGTTCTGTTGGCACACCAATGCGCAGCGATACCTGCACACCAGAGCGCGCCAGTAACCCAGCGAGGTCCGTCGCCCCGGTAAAATCATCCGCAATGCACCCCAGAACAGTTGCCATGCCTCAATCCTCCCCGGGCAGTTTCAAGTCCGCGTTGCGCGCATAAACCTTGGCAACGGCTGCATCATCCTCGGCCCCGTATCCCATGCCCGCTGCGGCCACGAACTGTTGCAGGGCGGCAGCGGTGATCGGGGCGCTGAACTTGGCGTTCTTAGCAATATCAAGCACGATCCCAAGGTCCTTAGGCCAGATATTGACCGAACTGTGCGGCGTATAATCCCCCGCTGCAATATGCGGTGCGCGGTTTTCCAGCATCCAACTGGTGCCCGCGCATTTGCTAATCACATCAATGAATTTATCCGGCGTCACCCCTTGGGTCATGCCAAAGGTCATCGCTTCGGCCATCGTGGCAATGTGTACGCCTGCGAGCAATTGGTTCACCGCTTTCATCGCACTTCCGGCACCCACCTCATCGCCCAGCTCAAACACGGTTTCGGCTATGCTGTCCAAGACCGGGCGCAATGCCTTAAAGGTCTCTGGCGTGCCTGCCGCCATGATCGACAGCGCCCCGTTTGCCGCCTTGACCGACCCGCCAGAGATTGGCGCATCGAGGTATAGCACGCCATGTGCGGCACAACGCGCTGCCATGTCCTTGGCGAAATCAGGTGGCACCGTGGCACAGGACAGCACTGCTGCACCGGGTTTAAGTTTGGCGACCAACCCATTGATGCCAAACAATACATCCTCGGTCTGTGCGGCATTCAATACGGCAACAATCACTGTATCCAACGCACTGGCGACCCCGTCCAAATCATTTGTTTGGCCGCCATCCCCGACAAACCGGGCCATTTGATCCGGGTTGATATCAACACCCCAGACCGCATGCCCGCCGCGCACAGCCGATGTGGCGATCCCGTATCCCATGGATCCCAACCCAATTGCCGCGACTTTGTGTTTCTGATCTGTCATTCTGACCCCCTTTGGGCGTCACCCCATTCATAGAAATTTAGTGATGCTAACGCGCCGCCAGCAAAGCGACAAAGACCACCACAAGCAAGGACACGGCCATCGCGATATTGAGGGTCCGCTGCGTCCCTTGCGCCAAATTCATGCTGCCCAGCTTGGCCCCGGCCCCCAGCCAAATCAGATGCACAGGAACCCAGATTGCGTTAAAAACCAATAGTTTGACAATCACTTCCCAGATTGGTGCGCCGGGCATGAAAGCAAAGCCAGAAAACAGAGTTGTACCAACGACATAGGCCTTTGGGTTGATGAATTGCAGCATTAAACCATTGCGAAAGCCAAGCGGTGTTGTCGCAGGTTTGAACCCGATTTTCGCCCCTGCGCTGGCGATCCGCCACGCCAGATACAGCAGATACCCAACAGACGCCAACAGCAGCACAAAACGCAGCGACGGCACCGCCAAGACCACTGCCGCCAAGCCAGAGATGACAATCATCATATTGATGAAGCCGCCCAGACAAAGCCCCGCCAAAAACCGGAACCCGGCAGGATACCCAAAGGCCGCACCGATGCCCGCCGTGGTCAACACCCCCGGCCCCGGTGTGATCAGCAAAAAGAAAACCGCGATGACAAATTCAATCATCTGTCACCGCCACGTCTTCACAGATGCGCGCATTCTGGCACAGCGCTGATCAAGGTGCCGTCTTTGAGGTGCTGCAACAGATTGTCCACTGTCAGCGCACCCATCGCCGCACGTGTTTCAACTGTGGCGCTGCCGACATGCGGCAACAATACGGTGTTTGGCAGATCGCGCAGGGCTTGTGGAACATGTGGTTCGCCCTCGAACACATCCAATCCGGCCCAGCCAAGTTTGCCGCTTTGCAACGCGTCAATCAGCGCCGCCTCATCTACCACCGACCCCCGGCTGACGTTGATCAGCGTGCCATTGGGGCCAAGCGCCTCCAACACCTCAGCGTTGACAATCTTGTTGGTCGACGGGCCACCCGGTGTGATGCAGATAATCACATCGCAGTCATGCGCCATCGCGGTCAAATTGTCGTAGTAGGTATAATCGACGTCTTTTTTATTGCGCGAATGATAGACGATCTTGGTGTTCCACGGGGCCAGCTTGTCAGCAATCGCCTGCCCAATGCGGCCCAAACCAAGGATGCCAACCGTTTGCCCATCCGCCGACCGAGTCAGTGCTGCGTTGCCTTTGGCCTCCCATGCGCCGGACCGCACATAGGCATCATCGCGCAGTACCTCCCGGTAGCATGACAGCATCAGCAAAACCGCCGTTGTGGCGACCTCTTGGTTCAGGACGTTCGGCGTATGGGTCACAATGATCCCGCGCCGTGCGGCTTCTTTTGCGTCAATCGCATCATACCCGACACCGTAGCCGCTGATTACTTTGAGGTTGGTCAGCGATGCCATCAATTCAGGTTTAACCCCGTCATGGCCATTGGTCACGACATGGGTGATTTTATCAGCGTCATAGCGGTTTGTCTGATGGATGGTGAACACCGTCTCCAACCGTTCGCGCATCACGTCGGTGATGCCGCCGATTTGCAAAAGATCAGGCATCTTCGCCAACCTTCTGGCGCTGGTGGCCCAGCCCTTCAATAGTCAGTTCCATCACGTCGCCTTTTTTCAGATAAACTGGCTCCGGTTTGATACCCATCCCCACGCCCGGCGGTGTGCCTGTGGTGATCACATCACCGGGATGCAACGTCATCAATCCGCTGAGATGTTCAATGATTTCAGCGACCGTAAAGATCATCGTGGCGGTCGATCCGGTCTGCATCCGTTTGCCATTCACATCAAGCGCCATGGCGAGGTTCTGCGGGTCCGGCACTTCATCGCGCGTGACCAGCCACGGGCCTGTGGGCCCAAACGTGTCGCAGGATTTGCCCTTGGTCCATTGCCCGGTCAGCTGGGTTTGAAAATGTCGCTCAGACACATCATTCACCACACAATATCCCGCAACATGGTCCAACGCGTCCGCTTTTGAGACATATTTGGCGGTCTTGCCAATCACCACGCCCAGTTCGACCTCCCAATCCGTGTGGGTCGATCCGCGAGGCATCATCACATCGTCATAGGCCCCGACCACGGCCGAATTCGCTTTGAAGAACAAGATCGGATGTTTCGGGATCGCGGCCCCGGTTTCCGCTGCGTGATCAGAATAGTTCAACCCGATACACAGGAACTTGCCGATGTTGCCAACGCAAGGCGCGATCCGTTGTTCGCCTTCGACAATCGGCAGACTGGCAGGATCAATTGCGCGCAGTTTGGCGATGCTGACATCCCCTAACGTGTCGCCGTTGATGTCACTCACATGGTCTGACAGATCGCGCAACAGGCCTGCATCATCCAAAAGACCGGGCTTTTCGGCACCCATGGCACCATAACGAAGAAGTTTCATACTAATATCCTTTAGTGGCTGTCGCGCGGCATGGATTTGCGCGCAATATCTTGGAATTTATCGGCCCCGTGCAGGGTCATGCCGTGATCAAGCCGTCCGACTTTTTCACGGAAAATCTCTTGCCATGGCGATTGGCTGGCGGGCACGTCATAGCCGCCGTTCGCTGCCAACACGCGGGCGCGTTCGTTTAGCTCATCCAGCGGCACCAGCATGTTCACCGTGCCTTTGCCCAGATCAATCCGCACCATGTCACCGTTTTGCAGCAAGGCCAGCCCACCACCATCCGCCGCCTCAGGCGAGGCATTCAGGATCGACGGCGACCCAGAGGTCCCCGATTGGCGGCCATCCCCGATGCAAGGCAACGCTTGGATGCCCTTTTTGATCAGATAGGAAGGTGGCCGCATGTTCACGACCTCAGCTGCCCCGGGATACCCCTTTGGCCCTGCCCCACGCATAAACATGATACAGTTTTCAGTGATGTCCTCAGCCGGGTCATCAATCCGGTGGTGAAAATCCTCTGGGCCCTCAAACACCACGGCACGGCCTTCGAATGCTTCGGGGTCGTCCGGGTTCGACAGATAGGTTTTGCGGAACGCAGGCGAGATCACCGAGGTCTTCATGATTGCGCTTTCAAACAGGTTGCCAGACAGGTTCAGGAACCCGGCCTGCTGTTTCATCGGGTCCGTCGTGGGCTTGATCACATCGGTATTCTTAGACCGATGCGCCGTGCAGTTGTCGCCCATGCTCTGACCATTCACCGTGATCGCCTGCGGATGCGGCAACACCCCCCCGGCAATCAATTCCGCAACCACCGCAGGCACGCCACCCGCCTGTTGATAATCCTCGCCCAGATATTTACCTGCTGGCTGCATATTGACCAGCAACGGCACATCAAGCCCGTGTTTTTGCCAATCATCATTGTCCAGCGACACACCAAGGTGACGGGCGATGGCGTTGAGGTGAATGGGCGCGTTTGTCGATCCGCCAATGGCCGAGTTCACCACAATCGCATTCTCAAACGCTTCACGGGTCATCACATCGCTAGGCCGCAAATCTTCCCACACCATATCCACAATCCGCTTGCCGGTCTCATAGCTGATCTGCCCACGTTCGCGGTAAGGGGCTGGGATCGCCGCAGAACCGGGCAGTTGCATGCCCAAGGCTTCGGCCAGCGAATTCATTGTTGTCGCCGTCCCCATGGTGTTGCAATAGCCAACCGACGGGGCCGAGGCCGCCGCGATTTCCATAAATTCGTCCGTGCCAATATCCCCCGCCGCCAGTTGTTCGCGCGCCTTCCAGATCACGGTGCCGGAGCCTGCGCGTTCACCCTTCCACCAGCCGTTCAACATCGGACCAACAGACAATGCGATGGCCGGAATGTTCACCGTGGCCGCCGCCATCAACAGCGCCGGGGTGGTTTTGTCACAGCCAATGTTCAGCACAACACCATCCAGCGGGTAGCCATACAACGTTTCAACCAGAGACAAATAAGCAAGGTTGCGATCCAGCGACGCAGTGGGCCGTTTGCCGGTTTCCTGAATGGGATGCACAGGCACTTCGATACAGGTGCCGCCCGCCGCAATGATCCCGTCACGCACCCGCTTTGTCAGTTCAATATGATGCCGGTTGCAGGGCGACAGGTCGCTACCAGTTTGCGCGATGCCGATGATCGGCTTGCCTGATTGCAACTCGTCCCGCGTCAACCCGTAGTTCAGGTAGCGCTCAAGGTACAGCGCGGACATTTCCAGATTGTCCGGGTTCATGAACCATTTGCGCGACCGCAGGGCTTCTTTTTCTATGCGCACCTTTGGTGCGGCTTTTGTGATCTTCTTCGTCATTGGCCTGACCAGCCTCCGTCAATGATATGGGCATGCCCAGTGGTAAATCCGCTTTCGTCGCTGGCAAGGTAGACAACAAGCGCTGCGATCTCTTCGGCGCGTGCGACGCGTCCCATGGGTTGGCGCGAAACGAATTGTTCCATCGCTTTGTCGTAATCGCCCAATTCTTCACCAAGAGCGGTCACACGGTCGTGCCAACTGGGGGATTCCACCGTGCCGGGATTGATGCAGTTACAGCGGATGCCCTGCTTGATGTAATCAACGGCAACCGATTTTGTCAGCCCCACAACCGCCGCTTTGGTCATGCCATAGATGAACCGATTTGGCGCACCGATGATCGACCCTGCCGCTGATGACATGTTGATGATTGACCCGCCGCCGCGTTCCAACATCCCCGGCAATGCTGCCTTAATGGTGCGGATCATCGAATGCACATTCAGATCAAAAGCAAAGGCAAGCTCATCATCCGTCGCCTCCAGTATGGCACCGTGATGCACAAAGCCTGCACAGTTGAACAACACGTCTGGATTGGCCCGTGCCACACCTTCGGTCACACTGCCTGCATCGCGCGCGTCGATTTCAAAAATTTCGATATTTTCGAGATTCTCACTCCGAATCGTGGATAGCGCCTCCATGTTTACGTCGGTCGCAAAGACCTGCGCACCCTCGCGCGCCATTGCAATTGCGCTGGCCCGTCCGATCCCTTGACCGGCGGCTGTTACCAGCGCGCGCTTTCCACTAAGCCGTTGCCCTACCACAATAAATCCACCCCATTTTTCGCATGCAAGACAAGTGTAATTCACTTGCCCCATGGCACCTGTCCCAAGATTTTTCTAACCAATCCACTGCACCTGCTGGTGCTTTTGGACGGATGCGTTAGCGTAAGACAGAGATTTCGATTTGACCATAACCCTTTGCCAAGAGCCTTTTGAAAGGATCACATCCATGAGCCAACCCCGCAAAATCACCTTGATTGGCACTGGCCTGATGGGCACACCAATGTCGCGCAACCTGATGGCGGCAGGCCATGATCTGACGGTGTGGAACCGCAGTCCGGAACGTGCAGCCCCCTTGGTCAAAGACGGCGCAAAAACCGCAGCAACATCAGCCGAGGCGATTGCCGGGGCGGATGTGATCATCACCATGCTCTCCGATGGTTACGCGACAGAGGCACTGCTTGCTGATCTCATCTTCAAAGCGGCGTTACGCCCGGACATGACATGGATCGACATGTCGAGCACCAAGCCCGAACACGCCCGCGCGCAAGCCACCCTTTTGGCTGACATCGGCGTGGCCCATCTGGACGCGCCCGTATCAGGCGGCACAAAGGGTGCCGAGGCCGCAAGCCTTGCCATTATGGTTGGCGGCAAACCCGAGGTGTTTGAGGACATGCGCCCTGTGCTTGAGGCGATGGGCCGTCCGGTTCATGTGGGCCCTGCTGGTGCGGGGCAGCTGTGCAAACTGGCCAATCAAACAATTGTCGCGGTGACCATCGCGGCTGTTGCCGAAGCGACTTTACTGGCGGAAAAAGGCGGCGCTGATCCTGCGGCCCTGCGCGTAGCCCTCAAGGGCGGCTTTGCTGACAGCGTCATTCTGCAACAACACGGCGAACGGATGTCGACCAGCAACTTTACCCCCGGCGGACTATCCAAATTTCAGCTTAAGGATTTAGACAACACCTTGGCAGAGGCGGGCAAAGTCGGCCTACAATTGCCCGCCACCCAATCGGTACGGGATCGGTTCGAATTCTTGATCAATGAAATGGACGGCGCAGACCTGGATCACTCGGCTCTGTATCTGGAACTCAAGCAGCGAAATGGCATGTCATGACCAATATTCTGATCCTTGGCGGCGGCGGGATGATCGGCCAGAAACTGGCACAGCGCATCATCGACAATGATATTTTTCCCGCAGCACATCTCACGCTTTTTGACCGTGCGTTTCCGGTGACGGGCGTCGCTGCGAAAATGATAACGGGCGATGTCGCTGACCCCATGACAGCCGCGACATTGGCCGCCAGCCGACCCGATGTGATTTTCCACCTTGCCGCCATCGTCTCTGGTCAGGCAGAGGCGGAGTTTGATCTGGGCTGGGATATCAACATGATGGCGATGTGGCATCTGTTGAACGCCCTTAAGGCAGAGCATCAAGCATCCGACGGCAACTATCGGCCCCGGTTGGTCTTCACCTCCTCCATTGCCGTATTTGGCGGGCCCTTCCCTGACAAAATCGGTGATGAATTTCTGTCTGCACCACAAACCAGCTATGGCGCACAAAAGGCCGCCTGCGAATTGATGGTGACGGATTTCAGTCGTAAGGGTTTCATTGACGGTATATCCCTGCGTCTGCCGACAATCTGTGTCCGGCCCGGCAAGGCCAATGCGGCAGCGTCCTCTTTCTTTTCTGGCATCATCAGGGAACCCTTAAACGGGGTTGAGGCGATCCTACCCGTTGCCGACACCGTGCGCCATTGGCATGCCAGCCCACGGTCGGCGGCACGGTTTCTGACCCATGCGGCCCTGCTGGATACCGATCTGTTGAACGGTAGGCGGGCGTTGAATTTACCCGGTTTCAGTTGCACTGTGGCCGAACAAATCGAAGCGCTGCGGCGCGCGGCAGGTCAAAACGCGGTCGATCTGATCAAGCCTGTGCCGGATGATACGATTATGGGCATCGTGGCGGGTTGGCCACGTGATTTCGCACCCGAACGTGCCATCGCATTGGGGTTTGTGGCCGAACAAAGCTTTGATGAGATTATCGCCGTTTATATGCAAGACGACATTGCCGGCTAGCCGTCCAATGTTTCGCCCGTCAGATGCCGCGCCAGATGGTGGTGTATCCGCGCTTTGGTCAGTTCTTCATCACCAGCCAGCGCCGCCTCAAGAATACTGGCATGGTGTTCGATGTTTTCTGAGATAAAGTTGAACTGCATATCAGCCACCATCAATTGCTGCCGAAACTGTGCATAAATCCGGCCATGCATCTGTTTCAGGGTCTCTGATCCGCAGGCGGAAATCAACGTTTGGTGAAATTCATTTTCCGAGGTGAACCAGATGTCGATCAGATCGGTTGGATCATCTTGGGCATGGATGCGCTTTTCGATGTGGCTCAACTTATGATGCGCAGCAGCCAGTCGCGCCTCCCAGGCAATACCGCCCTTACGGATGGATAAAACGCTGCCCTCGCCCTCAAGCAACACCCGTAGATGGGTCAATTCAATAATCTTTTCGGGCGAGCGGTTGGGCACCCGAAATCCGCGCTGTTCCAGAAAATCCACCAGTCCCACTGTGGACAGGCGAAACAAAGCCTCTCGGACGGTGCTGGCAGAGCAGCCGAATTCAGTGCGCAAAATCTCGGCACGCAGCTTCGCACCGTGCTGAAAACCATTAGTGATTAACCGCTTTTTCAAAGTTTGGTAGATGTCGATGTCTTGTGGCATGTTCAAACCAGTCCATTGCAAACTAAACGCACACTAACGCACATATTTTCGATAATATATAAAAATCTCGAAATTTTACGAAATTCCATTTTTTTCTTGTGATAACCGATTCTCACCCCTACCCTTGGGTCAGCGTTTTCTGAGCGGGGGCAGAACGACCTCCGAAAACACACGCTCAACGTCTGGGAGGACAACATGAAACTATTGAAGACAGCAGCCACAGTGGCCGCAGCCGCAGCGATGGTTGCCGGAACAGCAATGGCAGATGGCCATGCGACAACCAAACTGCGCATTCAAACACATTTCTCGCCTGAAACACTGTCGGGCAAGATGGCGGCCAAATACATTGACGACATTCAGGTCATGTCCAATGGTGAGATCGCGGTCGAGATGTTCTACTCCTCTTCTGTTGTGAAATCGGTTGAAACCTTTGACGCGGCGGCCACCGGCATTCTGGACTGCGACATGACGGGCGGTGCCTACCAGACAGGTAAGAACCCAGCCTTCCAATTCGCGGGTGACTTGTTAGGTGGTTATCAAAACCCCTATCAGCAGATGGCATGGCTGTTGCACGGCGACGGACGTGCGGCGGTGAACAAACTTTACAACGGCTATGACATGGAATTCATCGGTTGGTGGATCCCTGGCCCTGAATCGCTGGCCTCAACAAAGCCAATTGCAAAGGTCACTGACTTTAAAGACTGGAAATTTCGCTCCCCCCCCGGCCTTGCAACCAAAGTATTCGCAGCACTGGGTGCCTCGCCGATCGTGATGGATTTCAACGAAATCTTTACCGCACTTGAGACCGGTATCATTGACGGCGCGGATGCGGCGAACCTGACCAATAACGTCGGTTTGGGTCTTTATGATATTGCCAAGCACACCAACTATCCGGGCTTCCACTCTATGCCTGCCGACCACCTTGCGTGCCGTAAGGATGTTTGGGACGCAATGCCTGAGAATCACAAGCGGATCATGACAGTCGCCATGGACAGCCTTGCGCTGCACAATGCGACCATCAACGAAGTTCAGAACGCACAGACAGCTAAAGACCTGCGCGCCAAGGGCGTTAACTTGTATGAATGGGCACCAGAAGATTTGGCGGCCTACCGTGATGCGGTGCAAATCGGCTGGACCGAATTTGCGACCACACCAGAAGCCAAAGAGCTTTTGGAAAGCCATATTGCCTTCCTGCGCCAGATGGGCGCGATGAAGTAATCGGCATCACATGCTGATCTGACAAGACGCGGCAAGGCTGTTTTTTAATGGCCTTGCCGTTTCCCCCTTTGGCCCTTGGACCCCATGAAAATCACCCGCATCATCAGCCATGTATTGCAATACGATATGCCCGAAGTTCTGGGTTATTCGCAACAGTATTACGCCAAGCGGTCTGCCCATCTGGTCGAAGTGCAAACAGACGAAGGTGTCACCGGCTGGGGGGAATGTTTTGGCCCCGGGAATGTGGCAATTGCCAACAAGGGTATTGTTGAAAAAGTAATTCAGCCCATGGTGTTGGGCATGGACCCGATGGACCGGGACGTGATTTGGCACAAGGTCTATAACCTTCTGCGAGACCACGGCCAAAAAGGCATGCCGATGCAGTCCCTGTCAGGCGTCGATATTGCGCTGTGGGATATTGCGGGCAAGGTAGCAAACCTGCCGCTGCACAAGCTGATCGGTGGGGCGCACCGGGTGGATGTGCCGTGCTATGGCTACGGCATGATGTTGCGCGATGAACCGGTGGACGATCTGGCCAAACGGTTCGAGGACGAAGCCGCCACCATCAAAGGCATGGGGTTTGTTGCGACCAAGATGAAAACCGGCTTTGGCCCAAAACCCGATGTCAAACTCTGCGAGGCGGTGCGGCGCGGTGTTGGGGATGAGTTCAAATTTATGGTCGATGCCAACCACTGCTATACCACCTCTGACGCATTTTATGTTGGCCGTGCTTTGGACGAATTGGGTGCCTATTGGTTCGAAGAACCCATCGCCCCCGAAGACCTTGATGGCTACCGCGAATTGCGCGCAGGCCTTCGCGTGAACATCTCGGGCGGTGAGGCTGAATTTAACCGCTGGGGCTGGCGCAATATCCTTGAGAACAGGGGCCTAGATATTGCCCAGCCAGAGGTCTGTGCACTGGGTGGGGTTTCTGAATATCTGCGGGTTCTGGCCCTGTGCCACGCGCATTTCACACCCGTCATCAACCACGTCTGGGGCAGCGCCATTGCCGTGGCCACGAACCTGCAACTGCTGGCCGCCATGCCGCCCCTGCCCGGCGGGTTGCACCCTTGGGAACCGATGCTGGAATTTGACACCACCGACAACAAATTCCGCGACGATCTATTGGCCGACCCCTTGGACATTCAGGGGCAGGTCAAAACAAACGCAGGACGCGCTGCCATCCCAACCGGGCCCGGCATCGGCGTTGAACCAGACCGCGATTTTATCAAACACTACGCAATCGACGCGTAAGCAGAAGGGACCCCCGATGCAGAGCAAATCAGGTGGAATAGTAGAATGGCTGATACCGCTGGCTTTTGTCGGCACGATGAGCTGGCTCGTCTGGCACCTGCCCGCTTTTATGCTTGACTGGATCCCCTACACATCAGAGTCCCTGCGTGATCAGGTTGAGGCGATTTACCTGCTTTCCGACGTCACCCCTAACCTAGGTGGGGTTTTTGGCGGCCACATCGACATCATTGATATCACAGCGCTGATCTTGGCCCCTGTCCTTGCGTTCATCGGAGCGCGCAGCGTCAACCCCGCCTCGATGGAATATGAAGGCGCAAGCATTATCGACCGTGTCGCCCTGTTCATTGGTCGTGCCACGATGATGATGATTACGATCATGACCGTTGTGATGCTCTACGAAGTATTCTTGCGCTATATTGTGGAAAAGCCGACGGAATGGGCCAATGAAATGACCCTTTGGTTTGCCAGCTTTACCTTTTTGACGTCCGGCATCTATGCCATGCAGCAACGCTGTCATATCCGGATCTTCCTGCTTTATGACGTGGTACCGCGGTGGCTACAGCGGGTGTTTGACACAATTACGGCCCTGCTGATCGTGCTTTTTGCCTTTTTTCTGGTCTACGGCAGCTACAAACAGGTTTTCATCAACAAGCTTTATAAATGGGAGCTGTACGGATCAGCCTTCAACCCGCCGATCCCCGCAACGTTGCAGCCGATGGTGTTGATCGTGATCACCTTGATCGCCGTGCAAGCCGTGCTGAACCTGATTGCGGATTGGAACGAGGAACCCGAAATTCACACCGATGAACCGGACGAGGAAGAAATTAAGGCGCTGAAACGCGCAGTGGGGCAAGACTGATGGATATTGGAACAATCTCACTGATTTTGATGCTGGCGCTTATTGTGCTGCTGGCCATCGGTATGCCGCTTGGCTTTGCCTCGGCCTCTCTTGCTGTTCTGGTCTTGGTGCTGAAATTTGAACCGGCACTGCTGCTTAACCCCTTCAGCTTTGGCGATGGGATTTTGACCGGGCGACCGGGAACCGGGCCGCTGTATATCCTTGCCCAAAAAATATACGGGCTCTTAACGGATTATGTCCTCATATCGGTGCCGCTGTTCATCTTTATGGCGTCCCTGCTGGAACGCTCTGGCATTGCCAAGGACATGTATTCGTCCCTCAACGTCTGGCTGTCGCGCACCCGTGGCGGCATCGCGATTGTCACGTCCATCATGGCGGTGATCATGGCGGCGATGTCGGGTATTATCGGCGGTGAAGTGGTTTTGTTGGGCCTGATCGCGCTGCCGCAAATGTTGCGGCTTGGCTATAATCAGAACCTCGCGATTGGGGTGATCTGCGCCTCCGGCTCGCTTGGCACGATGATCCCGCCGTCGATTGTATTGATCATCTATGGCTTGATTACTGAGACCTCGATCAAGGCACTGTTCACGGCGTCGTTCATTCCCGGCTTTATGCTGGCCTCGATGATCATCACCTATATCATTGTGCGCACTCAGCTTAATCCAGATGACGCCCCCCTGCCCGAACCTGACCCAAGTGACCCCGAGCCTGTCGAAAAGCGCAAACTTTTTGGGGCCTTCATGAGCATCATTGTCGCGGGCTTTTCCGCTGTGCTTTTTGTGCGCGCGGCCTTCTTTGAATTCTCCGGTTCCAATGCCGCCAGCCAAGGGGAACCGGCCCGTCTGGGGACCATCGACCACATGCCGTGGCTTGCCGGTCTGACCCTTATCGCGCTCGCGCTGATTTATTTTGTCTTTGGTAAAGAACGCGCCAAAATTGGCTGGGACATGGGCAAAGGCCTGGTTGCGCCGATGGTTGTTATTGGGGTTGTCATGGGGTCGATCTATGGTGGCATCACCGGGATCACCGAGGCCGCAGGCATGGGGGCCGCCGCCGTGCTGATCATCGCGATCCTGCGCGGTGAAGGCTCCTTTGCGCTGGTCTGGGAAAGCCTGATGCGCACGTTGCGTTCCACAGGCACGATCATCTGGGTGACCATTGGTGCGGCGTCACTTGCCGGTGCCTATACCATCGCGGGTGGGCCGCAGTATGTCGCTGACCTGATCGTGGGCAAGGACCTGCCCACAATGGGTGTGATCCTGACGATGATGGTGATTTTGCTGTTCATGGGCGCGTTCATGGATTGGGTGGGCATTGTATTACTGATCATCCCGGTTTTCCTGCCCATCGTGTTGCGCCTGCCCATCGAGGAAATCGGCTTTATCGGTCAGCTTGACCCCTCACATGTGGCGATCTGGTTTGGCGTGGTGTTCTGTATGAACATGCAGGTCAGTTTTCTGTCACCGCCCTTTGGTCCTGCGGCATTCTACCTTAAATCGGTGGCCCCGCCTCACATCAGCCTGACCGACATTTTCCGGGGCTTCCTGCCCTTTATCGGCATTCAAATACTGGCCCTGTCGGTGCTGCTAATCTGGCCAAATATCATTGCACTGCTGCTGTGAGGATCAAGACATGCTAACTCAGGATCAGATTGCCCAATTCCAAACCGATGGATATGTGGTTGTTTCCGATATCATTCCCGCCGACATTCTTGACCGGGTGAAGGCGGAGTATGCAGACTTAGTTGATAATCTCTATGCCAATTGGCACAATCAAGGGCTGGTTACAGCACCCCCTGAGGGTCTGGGTTTTTGGGACAAACTTTTGAACGCCTATCAGGCGGGTTGTGATTATTTCCAACCGATGGACATCTCCCTACCCGGTGACCGCATCAAGGCTGATACGCCGTTTCACATCGGCCCTGCGGTGTTTGACATGATGACCGCCCCGCCCCTGCTGGACGTGATTGAACAGTTGATCGGGCCGGAACTGACCAGCAATCCGATCCAGCATGTCCGCCTGAAACCACCCGCGACCAAACTGGCATCGGACGAAATACGCGCTCATATTACCGCCACCGATTGGCATCAGGACCGCGCAGTGGCCCTAGAGGATGCGGATAAGACAGATATGGTCACGGTCTGGATTGCTGTCACCGATGCAACCATCGAAAACGGTTGCCTTCAAGTTCAGCCGCAAACGCCTGATCAAGATATCCTGCCGCATTGCGCACGCACCCAAACCGGGATCGCGGGTGGCTTTATTGATGAACAGGGCGCGCTGCCTCTGCCCGTCAAAGCCGGTGGTGCGGTGTTGTTTCATCCGCTGACGCCGCATGCCTCGCTTACCAATCAAACCGACGGGTTCCGCTGGTCCTTTGACATCCGTTTTAGCGCCACGGGCCAGCCCACCGGGCGGGGTCATTTCCCCGATTACATCGCCCGTTCCCACGCCAACCCACAGTCCGAACTGCGCGATTGGCGTGTCTGCAAAGCGCAATGGGAACAGGCCCGCGAACGGCTGGCAGAGACCCCGCATATCGACATTCACCGCTGGACGTCTGACGCGCCCTATTGCGCCTGACCGCAACTGATTAAGAGAACCCAATGGATTTTGTTCGTCTGGACCCTGCCGATACTGTAGTAACCGTACCCTGTGCCTTGCACGCTGGCGTGGTTGCTGCGGACATCGACCGCAAAAACGCCAAAGAAAAGGGGCATAAGGTTTTCAAGACATTCCCGCTCACTGCGTCTGGCGCGTTGATAAGATCAAAGGCGCAGGGTTGGGTAAATATGAGGTTGTGTCATGGCAAATCAGGGCGGTGATGTGAAACGCATTCTGGTTGTCGGCGGCGGTCTGATTGGCATGCGCCATGTTAAGGCGGTGCAGGCCCATCCGGGCTGTGCACTGGTGGGCCTTGTGGATCCTGACATGACGATCAAAACCGATGTGCCGCGCTTTGCCAGCTTGGGTGATGTCGATAGCCATGTGGACGGCGTGATCATCGCGACACCCACCCATTTGCATGCGATGCACGGCATCGAAGCGGCAGAACGTGGCTGGCATATGCTGATCGAAAAGCCAGTGACCGAAACCATGGCGCAGGCCCAAGCGTTGATTACAGCCGTGCAAGAGGCGAATGTGCGGTCTTTGGTTGGACACCACCGCCGCTATCATGCAAGCGTGCAACGGCTGCGCGACATGATCGCAACGCAGGTGTTAGGTACGCCGATCACCGCCACCGTGATCTGGGCGATGCGCAAACCCGACGGCTATTTTCAGGACAACTGGCGCAGCACCCATGGTAGCCCGGTGATGATCAATCTGGTGCATGATATCGACCTGCTGCGGTATCTGTTTGGCGAGGTTGAAGACATCCTTGCACTGGGGTCGCGCCACATCCGAAACGCCAACCGCCCTGAAAGCGGTGCCATTGCCCTGCAGTTTCAAACTGGGCTTACCGCCGCAATCAGCTTTGCTGACACGGCACCCAGCCCTTGGGGGTTTGAGGCAGGCACAGGCGAGAACCCCAATATCGCCACAACCGGGCAAGACATGATGTGGCTCAGCGGCACCAAAGGCGCGGTTTCATTTCCCTCCATGACCCTTTGGCGCGGCACCGCAGATTGGTCGCAAGCGCCGCAACCCGAACAATCGCCCTGCCCCAAAACCAATCCGCTTGACGCACAGATGGATCACTTTATCGACGTGCTGAACCACGCCGCTGCCCCCCGTATCACCGTGCAGGATGCGGCACAGTCGCTTGCCGCAACTCTGCGGATCGAAGAATTGCTTACTCAACAAAAGGACTAACACCATGACCAAACCAACAATCGGCTTTATCGGCCTTGGCCTCATGGGTGGCGCAATGGTGGGCCGCCTTCAAGATCAGGGCTATGCGCTGACCGTTTTGGGCAACCGCGACCGCACCTATCTGGACGCCGCGATTGCGCGCGGGGCCACCGAAGCCAGCAGTGCCAAAGCCGTGGCCGAGGCCAGCGATATTGTCATGCTCTGCATGGGCACGTCAGACCATGTTGAAGCCCGCATGCGCGGTGATGATGGCGTGATCGCGGGTTTGCGCAAGGGTGCAACCGTGGTTGATTTCGGCACCTCCCTGCCCGCCAGCAGCCGCACCTTGGCAGGCGAAGTCGCAGCCGCAGGTGGTGCATTTCTGGACGCGCCACTGGGCCGCACGCCGTCACATGCCAAAGATGGATTGCTCAACATCATGGCGTCGGGGGACAAGGACGCCTTTGGCAAGGTGGAACCGGTGCTCAAGGATCTTGGCGAAAATGTTTTTCATCTGGGCGATATCGGCTCTGGGCATACAATCAAACTGATCAACAACTTCTTTGGCATGACCGTCGCCAACGCCATGGCCGAAGCCTTTGCCATGGCTGACGTCGCGGGCGTCGATCGGAGCCAGCTCTATGATGTGATGGCCGCAGGTCCGCTCCGCTCTGGCATGATGGATTTTGTCAAAGCCTACGGAGTTGACGGTGACCCCAGCATGTTGGCCTTTGCAATCAAGAATGCCGCCAAAGACGTTGGATATTACGCCCGCATGGCAGATGACGCAGGCGTGGACAGCATCATGTCAAAAGGCCCGCTTGCCGCGTTGAATGATGCCCGTGACAACGGCCAAGCGGATGATATGGTCAGCCAGATGGTTGATTACTACGCCAAGAAATTCAAAGGCTGAACCATGGCGGTCACCGCAGGCTCCACCGCTGATCTACCGCGCCTTGGCATCTTGATGATGCTGGCGGCGTGGCTGTTCTTTTCTGTGGTGGATACCAGTGCAAAATGGCTTGCGGTGGCAGGTATTCCGGCGTTCCAGCTGGCGTTTATGCGTTATGCCAGCCATTTTGTAATCTCAACCGGGGTGATCGCAAAGGGCGGGTTTAGTCTGGACCGGTTCAAGACCGACCACACGTGGCAGGTTATTAGCCGCGCCCTGCTGTTGGTGTCCGCCACCCTGTGCAACTTTTACGCCCTGCGGTTTCTGCCACTGACCGTCGTGTCCGCGATTATGTTTTCCAGCCCGGTGATCGTTTGTTTCTTGTCGGTTTCCATTCTGAAAGAAAAGGTCGGACCTTGGCGGGGGGCCGCTATTCTGCTGGGTTTCATCGGCGTGTTGATCGTCGTGCGGCCCTTTGGAAGCGTGTTTCATCCGGCCATGTTGCTGATCATCTATAACGCCACCGCCCTTGCGTTTTATTCGATCATGACACGCAAATTGTCCGGGATTGTCGCGGTCGACACGATGCAGTTTTACATGGGCGCGGTTGGCACGTTTATCCTGCTGCCCTTTGCAGTCTGGAGCTGGGTACAGCCGGAAACCGCATGGGGCATGATTGTTTTGACCAGCCTTGGTGTGATGGGCTGGGCCGGGCATCAACTTTTGACCAACGCACACCGTTTTGGCACTGCAAATCAATTGATGCCATTCACCTATTCCTTTCTGATCTACGTTGCGATCTGGGGGTATTTGCTGTTTGGGACGGTGCCGGATGGATGGACGATTATTGGTGCAGTTGTGATCATGGCTGCTGGCCTAATTATTTGGAAGCGAGAACAAAAATGACCCGTATTGCATGTATTGGCGAAGCGATGATTGAACTGTCACTAGCAGGTGACGACGCACAGCTTGGTGTTGCAGGTGACACGCTGAACACCGCCATTTATCTGCACCGAACCGCACCGGACATATCGGTCGATTACTTAACCTGCGTGGGGGACGATCCGTTTTCAGCGCGCATCATTCAATTCACCGAAAATCAGGGAATTGGCACCAATGCCATCCGTCAGATCAACGGCGCGTCACCGGGTCTTTATGCCATCACCACCACAGATGACGGCGAACGCAGCTTTACCTATTGGCGCAGTACCGCTGCGGCACGGCAGTTGTTCGCGGAAGGTGACTTTGATCAATTGGCGGGTTATGACGCGGTCTATCTCTCGGGCATATCGCTGGCGATCCTGCCCCAATCGGTCAGGCTTGGGCTGTTGGACTGGTTGAATTCAAACTCCGTAAAACTCATCTATGACAGCAATTATCGCCCGCGGCTCTGGGAATCGGTGGGCATTGCCCGCGAGGTGACCCGGGCGTTTTGGCAGCGGGCGGATGTATCGCTGCCCTCCATTGATGATGAAATGGCGCTTTTTGAGGAAACCGCCGCCGAAGTTACTGCGCGCTTTGCCACCATCTCTGGCACCGGGGCGTTGAAGCGCGGGGCGGATGGGCCATTGTCTTTGGGCGAGGCAGTGCAGCAAAGCTATCCAGCGGCGCAAAAGGTTGTTGATACCACCGCCGCCGGGGACAGCTTTAATGGCGGCTATCTTGGTGCGTGGCTATCTGGGGCCAGCCAAGCAGAGGCGCTGATGGCGGGACATACCCTTGCCGCTGCGGTGGTTCAGCACCGCGGGGCGATCATTCCCGAATGATCGGGGCTAAATCTGTCGCCCCCACAAGCGCTAACAGCGCCGCCGCGGGATCATCTGTACGCACAGCCGCTGCAATTTGTGCTGCCTTGGGGTCATTCAACGCCCGGCCCGCCTGAGTTTCAGAGGTACAAAACTCTATCCACGCCCGAACCCCTTCGACCACCGCAGGTGCCGGACCATCCCGCAGGGTCGTAATAAAGCGGTAGGGTACTTTTTGGGTGCCATCCATCGCAATCTGCTGCAACCGATGGGCCAGTTCAGGGTTCTCAAACCGCGCAATCAGCGCCTTTGCATAGCTGGGCACTTGATCGCGCACGTCGGCAGGCAACGTCCCCCCGGCCTGTGCCATTAGCTGTTGTACAAGCACCCGCAGTTCAGGATCAGCCACGGCCTGATGCACATATTCATGCCCCCGCGCCAGCCCCGCATAGGCCAGCAAAGAATGCGCCCCGTTTAACATCCTCAGCTTGCGCAATTCATGCGGGGCGACATCGCGGACCATCAGCACATCGAGCCAATCCGGGCGTGGCCCGGCAAAGTCATCCTCAATCACCCATTCGCGAAATGCCTCTGTCGGGACGGCCATTGGATCACCGCTGGCCGCGCGCAGGGCATCCGTTGTGGCGGGGGTGATCCGGTCCACCATGGCGTTGGGAAAACGCACCTGATCCCAGTTGATCATCAAACCCGCCGCATCTGCAAACCGGGCAACCGCCGCGTGCAACACCGCGCCATTGCCAACCCGGTTGTCGCAGCTCATCACTGTTACCGGGTTTTTGCGATGTGCCAAACCATACGCCAGAAATCCGATCACCGTTGCTGGCCCCTGCCCGGCCAGATCAGCACGAATAGCCAGATCTTCAAGATCAAGCACATTGCCCGCGTCCAGATGATAGCCCTTTTCGGTCACCGTGACCGAGATGATATCAGCCTGTGCCATTGCCCTTAGAACAGCGCTCGGGTCTTCAGGCGCAACAAGTACATCGCGTAATACCTTGATCCGTTTGGCCCCAACACCCTGCACACAAAGATCATAGTCAAAGCCCTGCGCCGCAAGCCCGTCGCGGATCACGGCAGAACGCAGGCTGACGCCGATCACGTCCCACCCGCCCGCATCCGCCGTGTAATCCAGCAAATGCGCACGGGCGAAACTGCCCAATCCAAAATGAACAATCCGCCCCATCTATCGACCCAATCCATAAGCATCGCGTGCAAGATCGGTGGCCAATAACCGGGCAAGGTGTTCTGCATCGGGGCGGTCAAAATATCCCTTGTTCATTTGCCCCGCCAGATGCACAGCCACCCCGCGCCGCCACAGATCATGCCGCGCTGGGATCGACAGAAAAGCGCGGGTGTCATCATTAAACCCCACCAGATTGAAATACCCAGCGGTTTCCACCACCTGATCAAAATACCGCGCGATCCCTGCCGGGCTGTCATGAAACCACCACGGCGGCCCGATCCGCAGACAAGGCCAATGACCCGCCATCGGGGCCAATTCGCGGGCATAGGTGGTTTCATCCAAGGTAAACAGCAAAATCCGCAGATCAGGTGTGTTCCCGACACGGGACAGCAAAGCGTCAAGGCCGCGCACCCAATCAGCCGCAATGGGAATATCAGCGCCTTTATCGCGGCCAAAGTCGCGCAGGATCACCGCATTTGTATTGCGCCGACTGCCGCCATGGATTTGCATGGTCAGACCATCCTCCACCGACATCTGCGCCATTTCGATCAGCATATGACCATAAAACCGCTGTGCATCCTGCGCGCTGGCTGAGCCATTTCGCAAGCGTTGATAAAACGGCTCTGGCTCCGCCAGCCATTCGGTATGGATAACCTCGATTGCATGGTCGGTCGCCGTTGCCCCCATTGCCACGAAATGCGCACGGCGCTGTTTAAGGGCGGATATATACCCCGCATAAGAGCCCAAATCACATCCCGTAACCGTCTCTAGTTCTTTCAGGTTTTGCGCAAAATCAGGGTCGCTGCCATCCAATACGCCATCTGGCCGAAGGGTTGGCAATACCCGTCCACCCCAGCCGCTTTGCCGAATGGCCGCATGATGGCCCAGATCGTCCAGCGCTGCGTCAGTGGTCGCCAAAACCTCTATGTTGAAGCGGTCAAACAACGCACGCGGGCGGTAGGCATCCTGCGCCAGCTTGTCGGCAATCTGGTCATAGATCGCATCCGCCGTATCCGCCGACAAAGCCGTTTCAATCCCCAACGTCTCGCGCAGAACATACTCCATCCAGACCCGCGACGGCGTGCCTAAAAACAAATGCCAGTGTGCTGCAAATATCCTAAAAACCTGACGCGGATCAGCGGACTGCCCTGTTGGACCAACCCCCAATTCAGCCAGCGGAATCCCTTGAGAATACAGCATGCGAAACACGTAGTGATCAGGCACTACCAGCAGTTTGGCAGGGTCGGGAAACGCATCATTACTGGCAAACCACGCCGGGTCACAATGGCCATGCGGCGAGACAATGGGCAGGTCTTTGATGCCCTGATACAGCGCCTCGGCAGTGCCGCTTAATTTTACAGTCATGTTATTTCGCCCCATTGTCACATCGCGCCCATTGCAGCTTGCATCTTGCCCGCGCAACACGCCAGAATAAAGCCCAACAAAGGATGTATGCGATGAAACAATGCTGGCGCTGGTTTGGCCCCGATGATCCAATTGCCCTTTCCAATCTGCATCAGGTGGGTGTGCAGGGCATTGTTACCGCGCTTCATCACATCCCGCCCGGGTCTGTGTGGGACAGGCAAAGCATCGCCACCCGCCAAGCTTTGTTGCAGGCAGGCGGCTACGCCTGGGATGTGGTCGAAAGCCTGCCGGTGTCAGAGGCGATCAAAACCCAATCACCGGATATGGGCGCGCATATTGCTGCGTATAAATCCAGCCTGACAGCCTTGGCCGATCAGGGCATTGAGGTGATCTGCTATAACTTCATGCCGATCCTTGATTGGACCCGCACGTCGCTGCGCGCACCGCAGCCGCATGGGGGGGCTGCCATGCTGTTTGATCTAACCGATTTTGCAGTTTTTGATGTGCATATTCTGGAACGCAGCGGTGCTGATCAGGATTATTCTGACAGCGTATTAACGCAAGCCCGCGACCGTTTTACCACGATGACAGATATCGCAAAACTGGCCCTGCAACACAATGTCATTGCCGGGCTTCCCGGTGCAAATGATAATTGGAGCCTTGAGCAGGTGCGCGGCTTGTTGGCCACTTATGCAGGGATCACAGCGGAAAAACTGCGCACGAACCTGATTGATTTCCTTAGCGAAGTCGCCCCGCATGCTGAAAACCTCGGCCTGCACCTGTGCTGCCATCCTGACGATCCACCCTTTTCGCTGCTGGGGTTGCCGCGGGTGATGTCCAGCTCCGATGACTACGCTGCCGTTCTGGAAGCGGTGGATATCCCGGCAAACGGCGCGACGCTTTGCACTGGATCGCTTGGTGTTGCTCAGGACTTTGACGGGCCAGCGTTTGTCAAACGACACGGATCGCGCATCCATTTTGCCCATCTGCGCAACACCAGTCGCATTGCAGGATCAGACCCTGACAAGCCCGATTTCTTTGAGGCCCCGCATCTGGAGGGCGACACCGATATCGTCGGCACCGTACGCGCCCTGATGGCGGAACAGACCCGCCGCAAAGCGATAGACCGCAGGGATTGGCAAATCCCAATGCGCCCTGATCATGGCCAAGAATTGCTAAGCGATCTGGGTGGTCACAGCACCCCGGGGTATCCGCTGATTGGACGGATGCGCGGGTTGGCAGAACTGCGCGGGATCATGGCCGCCTGCGGGTAAGGCCCGCGTTGTGTTGGACGTCCTAAAACTTAAACGATGTCGAGATGCACCGCGCGCAGCTTGTCCCAATTAAACGTCACCCCGATGCCCGGATCATCCGGGGCCACGGCCTGGGCGTTTTGCACCACCAAGGGCCGCGTTGTGTAGTCATCAATCGGGAAGGAATGCACTTCAATCAAGCCCGCGTTTGATTGCCCCGCCACAAGGCTCACGTGTAACTCTTGCATCCCATGACTGCACACTGGCAAGCCATGTGTGCGGCTCAGCTCAGCCACCTGCAACCATCCGGTGATCCCGCCACAATTTGACGCATCAGGCTGAATGAATGACAGTGCCGCATCAGCAAAGGCATATTCAAATTCGTGGATCGTATGCAGGTTTTCGCCCATGGCCAGTGGCATGCCAGTGGCGCGGGCAATCTCGCCGTAGCCCTTGTAATCATCCGGGATTGTCGGTTCTTCAAACCACAGCAGATCAAACGGCTCAAACGCCCGTGCCGCTGCAATCGCCTGTGGCACCGACATCGCATAATTCGCATCTACCATAAACGCCACATCGGGCCCAATGACCTCGCGGATCGCCTTGATCCGCGTTACATCCTCCGCAAGATCGGGTTGACCGATCTTGATCTTCACCCCGTCAAAGCCGCACGCAAGATAGCCTTCGGTCTGTTTGATCAGCTTGGGCAAAGAAAAGTTCAGATCAATTCCGCCGCAATAGGCACCGCATGTTTTCGAGGCACCGCCCGCCATCTGCCACAGGGGTTGTCCCTGCTGCTTGCCGCGCAGATCCCACAGGGCAATATCAACCGCAGAGATTGCAAAGGACGCGATGCCGCCCCGCGCCACGTAATGCACATGCCACTGCATCGCCTCATAAAGCGCCTCAACCTGCGCACCGTCTTGTCCAATAATGTATGGGGCCAGATCATGATCAATCATCGCCACAATCGCGCGGCCCCCTTTGCCACCTGTATAGGTATAGCCCGTTCCCTCAGACCCATCAGCCAATCGAATTGTCACGGTGATCAGTTCGAAATGCGTGTGGTCGCCATGTTTGGCATCGCTCAGCACCTCCGCCAGCGGGACGTTAAACAACTGCGTGGTAACATTTGTGATCGTGAATGCGGACTGTTGCGATATAGGGTCAGACATGCGGGGCCTTGTCATGGGTTTGAGTATCAGTTTCGACGATGACTACTCTAAACATTCATCAAGGATAGTCACGCGACGGCTCAACTCAGTAATTTGATCTTCCGGTGAACTCAGCGGAAACGGACGCCGCCTTTATCGTCAGTCTTCGAAAAAGTCAGGATAGTTTTTGCTGGCACTGGCCAATGTCGCGTCAAGATGTCTGAGATGAATACGGGTCTTTTCAACAGCGGTTTCTGCGTCTTTGCGACACAGGGCGTCGAAAATATCGGCATGTCCCTCAAGGACTTCCAACATGCCCGTGGCATCGGCCAATTCAAGCGTGCAAACACGGTCGGTGTGGGTTTTGTTTTCAGAAATAACTTTGAACGCAGCCAGACAATCTGCGGCCACGCAAATCAAATGGTGAAACTGATAGTCCAGTTTTTTAAGCTCTTCTGCCTGCCCCGCTTCTACCGCGGTTTTTTGTTGCTCAAGGTTCTGCTTTAGCGCGGCAAGGTGCTCTGGGGTGGCAACGTCACAGGCGACGCGTACCACCTCAACTTCAACAGCCGCCCTGATGAAACGGGTATTGCGCAAATCTTTGTGCGAAATTTTCCGCACCATCGTCGCCCGTTGCGGCCGTATTTCAACCAAATTCAGCTCACCCAACCGCATAAACGCCTCGCGCACCGGCTGTCGTGACACATCATATGCCTTGGCAACTTCGACTTCGGAAATCTTGGCCCCCGGTGGCAATTGCAATGAAATGATATCTGCCTTCAACAGACGAAAAACTTCTTCTGTTGTTGTCAGTCTTTTTGCATCCGGCGACATCTGCTGCACGTTCATTCCAAAACCCGTTATCTGTTAGTATTTATGCGTGTGCTGGCCCACGCATTTCAGCCCTTCGTGTAAGGCGAAAGCTCTTAAATCTCAACTTTGTAACCCGTGCGCTTGGTCTTCATTTAGAAAAGGATAGGCCCCGTATCAAGTTTACATAACATAACGTACCATACTAGTCTGCATTTTTCTTGACGTAGCGGTCCCATCACGTTTATCTCACATTAGATTTGTGCAAAATCTGGCCGTTCTAAGATGCTTGGGCGGGAAAATAGATACTGGGAGGATCAAAATGACATTTTTCAACATCGCAATCAAAACGGCCGCGCGTTTTACCATGGGCGTGGCGCTTGCAACCGGGCTGACCGCGGCATCACTGACCGCAGCCAACGCCGAAGAAGTCACCCTGCGCGGTGCCAGCATGTTTGACAACAATCATGCTTTCACCAAAACAATGGTGAAATTTGGCGAACTGGTCGACACCTACTATGATGGTGACGTGGCTTTTGACCTGCGCCTGAACGGTGAGTTGGGTGTGGAAAGCGATTATGTCAATTTCCTTCAGCAAGGTGTGGCGATTGACTATACTATCATGGCCCCGTCCAATATGGCCAAATTCGCGCCCTCCATCCCGCTGATGGACATGCCGTTCCTGTTTCGCGATCTGGATCACTGGAACAAGGTTCTATCAAGTGATGCCTTTGCCCCATTGGAAGCAGAGCTGGCCAAGAACGCAGATATCATCATCATTGGCTATACTGGTGGCGGCGTCCGCAATCTGGTGTCAAGCGCACCGATTGGGAACCTCGAAGAACTGGCAGGCCACAAAATGCGGGTCATGGGCGCACCCATTCAGGCGCAGATTTTCTCAGCGCTGACCGCCGCCCCTTCTGCGATTGCCTATAATGAAGTGTATAATGCCATCCAGTCGGGCGTGATTGCTGGCTTTGAAAACGAAGCCGCCAGCATTCAGAACCTCAAGTTCTATGAAGTGGCCCCCTACGTCACGCTGACCAAGCACACAATCACTGTGCGCCCCATCGTGATGAGCGGTAAATCATTCCGCAAACTGCCAAAGGACCTGCAAGCGGCAGTTATGAAAGCAGGCAAAGAAGCTGGCGCATATGGTCGTGAGCTGGAATCGCGCGAAGATGGTCAAAAGCTGCAAGAAATGGTCGATGCGGGCCAAGTCAAAGTGCAGGAATTTGAGGGCCGCGATAAGCTGCTTGAGATGGTCGTACCAGTGCAAGACGACTTTGCTGCTGAAATCGGCGCAACCGATCTGCTTGCTGCTGTACGCGGCATGTAAGCCGCCTGCGGGGCATTCCAACACTGGAATGCCCCGCGATCTTGGGCCAAGCGCCCCACAGAACAAAGGCAGTATCACTATGATCGGGCGTCACCTCGAAACCTTTTGCAAGGGCCTGCGCATTCTGTTGGGATGTCTGATGGCGTCACTGGCAATTCCCGTCGGGATGCAGGTGATATCACGCTACACAGGCATCATTCCGACCTTTTTATGGACCGAAGAACTGGCGACTTTCATTTTTGTCTGGGTTGTGATGATCGGGTCGATGGTCGCGGTCTGGGACGGCACCCACTTTGATGTGGTCATAACACCAGACGCAAAATATCCGCTGGGTCTGCTGATCCAAAAATCTGTTGTTTACCTGTTTATCATGGTCTTTGCCCTGCTTTTTGCATGGTACGGCATCGAATACGCAAAAATCGGGTCGATCCAAAGCTCGGTGATGATGCGGGCAAATCTGCTTTGGACCTACATCACAGTGCCGATTGCCGGAGTGGTTTGGGCCGTGTTCAGCGCCTACCGCCTGTATGAAGCATTTGCAGCCTATCAATTCAGCAAAAGGACAGCGTCATGATTGTCACAACAGGTGTCGCCTGCGCCATTCTTGTCGGGGGGTTCTTGCTGCTGATCCTGATCCGGGTGCCCGTGGCCTTTGCATTGGGCATTGCCACGATCCCGATTGTTCTGATGGATATCCGGCTGACCCCCTTCATCATTCTGGACCGGATGTTTCAGTCCTATAACTCGTTTATCTTGCTGGCCGTTCCGTTCTTCCTGCTGGCGGCGAACCTGATGAATTCCGGCAAGATCACCACCAAGCTGATTGATCTGGCGCGGGTTCTGACCGGGTGGATGCCGGGTGGTCTGGGCCATGTGAACGTGGCCGTTTCAATGTTGTTTGCGGGCATTTCAGGGTCATCGACAGCTGACGCCGCAGGCTGCGGTAAAATCCTGATCCCTGCGATGGTGAATGAAGGCTATGACAGACGCTTTGCCATCGCCATCACCGCTTGTTCATCGGTCATGGGCGTGATCATTCCACCCAGCATTTTGATGGTGGTCTGGGGTGGTGTGATGCAAATCTCGGTTGGGGCACTGTTTCTGGCGGGGGCCATTCCCGGTCTGTTGATCGGTTTTGCGTTGATGGCCACGGTTTATGGCTATGCCAAGGTCTATGACTACCCCATCGCCCTCAAACCGACCTTTGCCGAATTCTGGCGGGCGTTCAAAGGGGCCGCCCTTGCCATGCTCACGCCGATCCTTGTCATCGGTGGCATCGTCGGCGGCATTGTGACGCCTACTGAAAGCGCCATCATCGCAGCAGGCTATGCGTTGATCCTCGGTGTATTTGTCTATCGCACGGTGACAATCCGCGACCTTGGGTCGATCTTCTATGACACAGGCCGCTTTGCGTCGATTTCGTTGTTTGCGATTGGCACGGCGTCTGCCTTTGGTTGGATGCTGGCCTTTTACAACGTGCCGCGCCTGATCGTGGATGCGCTGACGGCATATGAATTGGGCATGATTGGCACATCGCTGATCATCGCCGCCCTTTTCTTGTTCTTTGGCCTGTTCATCGACGCCATTCCAACGATCATCATCCTTGGCACCGTGTTGCTGCCTGTGGCGACCACCGCTGGCATTCACCCGATTGCCTTTGCAATCATCGGGATCATCTCACTGGCCTTTGGTCTGGTCACGCCGCCTTACGGCCTCTGTTTGCTGATCTCTGCGGCGATTGGTGGCATGAATGTCGTCAATGTCATGCGGGACGTCTGCATCATTCTGGCACCGATGTTATTGATCTTGATGTTGATCATCCTGTTTCCGGAAATCGCCCTTTGGCTGCCCCGCACCCTGATGCCAACGACGTTCCAGTAACTTTTAGGCCGATATTACCAATCAATGCGCATCAACCACATTAAAAGTCAGGGTGGCATTAAACCCGCGCGCCTTTCCCGGTTCGGGGGATGACAGGTCAAGGGTGGTGCCCGACTGAGTGCAAAGTTCTTGCACGATAGAGAGGCCAAGGCCGAACCCTTCTGAGAACGTCGAGTTCCGCGCGAACCGATGCTTGATAACTTCCAGATCCTCAGGTGATAGCGCCGCGCAGTCATTGGAGATGATCACCCGGCCCCTTGTGCTGGCATCCACAATCAAAGGCACGTCGCCAGAGGCGTGTTTGAGTGCGTTATCGAACAGATTGTTCAGGATGATCCCAATGGCGTCGGGATCAATATCGCTCATCCAGATACCCTGCGGTTCTGATACGCGCAACATATCTGGCGACAGCACGCGGCTGCGCAGCTCGCGGATCAGCAGCTTGATAACGGGGGCGATGTCCGCCTTTTCTGCGCTGATGCCTAAACCGGATTGTACTCTGGACATTTGCAGCAGCCGTTCGATCAATCGCGTCAGCCGCTTCAATCCTTGCTCAATCTCCACCGCGCTTTGGGATGCACTTGGGTCGGTCAACTTGGCCCGTAACCGCTGAACCTGTGCCACACAAATAGCAACAGGCGTGCGTAATTCATGTGCGGCGTTGGTTGCAAACGCCCGTTCTGCCGTAAGCGCCGCATCAAGACGGGCCATGAGGGTATCGACGGTATCTATCGCCGGCTCAATCTCGGCAAAGGTGTTCTTGCGGTCAATTGGCGAAAGGTCATGGGCATCCTTGGTCTCAATCTCAGCGCTCAGGTCCACAATGACTGCGGCAGAGCGCCGGACGGCGCGGTACGTCGCAAGGGCCACAAGCAGACCAAGCAGGATAAACCCAGAGATAACACCAATGAGCACATCCATGATCGCCTCGTTGCGTTCTCCCATTGGGGTGGCTGCAACCACGCTCAAAGCGATATCAGACGGGCTGACGTCAGCGATCCGGTAGCCAAGCGCCGTAACCAGTCCACCCTCGGCGCGCACTGCCAACAACGCCGCATCCGCACGCGGAGAATGCAGAATGACATTCTGTTCCGCATCCAGAACCCAAAACATCGTCAACTCATCCGCGTCAATCAGATTGGGCTCAAAGGACAGCGGGTTCAAGCCGTCCTGCAAATTTGAGATGTCCTCGATTTCGCTTTGCGCCTCGAACACCTGCAACAGCAGATGGGCCTTACTGACCAGAGTGAAATCCTGCAATTCGTCGTATTCATCTTTGACAAGCGAATAGACGATGAACACACCCAGAACCGCAGCCACAATGCCCGGCAGCAACAAGGACCGGAAAAGCGTCGTCAGCAGGCTGGTGGCGCGGTTTTTCATGGGCGCAGCATATAACCGATACCGCGGTGCGTCACGATCAGGTCCTTGCCCAGCTTTGCGCGCAGGCGGCTGATATGCGCCTCAAGTGCATTGCTTTCTACTTCGTCCCCAAAGGCATAAACGGCAGCCTCCAAGCTTTCCTTCGGCACGATCTTTGATTTTCGGCGCAATAGCACCTCCAGCACGCTCCACTCCTTTGACGTCAGCCGAACGGCGACCCCTGCCCGCGTCACGCTGTGGTCGGGGTAGCAAATGCTCAGATCACGCACGACGGTCGTTTGGGTCACTTAATCGGCGCTGCGGCGGCAAACGGTGTGAATGCGGGTTTTTACCTCGTTCAGATCAAAGGGTTTGATCACGTAATCATCCGCCCCCCGGTTCAACCCGTCAATCCGGTCCGACACTTTATCACGCGCGGTCAGGATGATGATCGGCGTCCTGACCTGTTGATCACGCACTTTGCTTAAAAACGACAACCCATCCCCGTCAGGCAGGTGCAGGTCCAGCAACACCACATCATATTCCAACGCACGAATGGCGCTGTGCGCCTCGTCAAGGGTCGTGAACCATTCGACGATATGCTGGTCCGCTTCCAGATGCTCCCGCAGGGGGCGGGCCAACGCGCCCTCGTCTTCAATCAGCAAAATACGCATGGGCAGTGCGGGGCCTTTTGATGGTCTTGCTGTGTCGCATATAGTAACCAGCACGCAGTATGAAAAACAAAGCAGGCTCAGGGTGAACCATAGGGCTCAATCGTGCATCAACGCGCGAAAAATAACGCTGCCGATAAACACGCCGTTCGCCCCCAACAGACACATTGTCGCGAGGGACCCGAGGTCTTTTGCATCACGGGCAAATTCCTCCCAATTCGGGGCAAGATGGTCAACGATGCATTCGATGGCCGTATTCAGGGCTTCGGTTGCGACCAGCGCAAGAAACAGGATTATCATAACGCAATAATCGGTCACGCTGGCACCGGCCAAGGCCAAAACGACCCCACAAATCGGCAGGGCCAGTACGATATGGCGAAACGCCGTTTCACGCCACAGACGCCGGATGCCGCCGATGGAATATCCTGCTGCTGCAAACACATGGGCAATACCAGTGATCCGGGACGGTTTTGGTCGGGGCGCGATGGGGGTCTTATTCAATTGCTGTCAACTTTTGCAAATTGCGGCACGAGGCGAACAGATCAAGGTCAGGGTTGTGAACGTCGGTCTGAATATCCAGCATACCAAGGAGGGAATGAAACAGGTTGTCATGTGACAAAGTATTGTCCGTCTTTGCCGCAAGGCAGTTTTTGTCGATGTCGAACTGGCTTTTGAAGATTTGGGACATCCACAGGATCATTGGCACTTTGGTCTGAAATTCAGGTGCCATGAAATAGGGCGCGCCGTGCAGATAAAGCCCCCCTTCTCCCAAGGATTCACCATGATCTGACACATAAAGAAGCGCGGTTGAAAGCTGATCTTGCCCCTCCAGAAATGTGATGGTTTGAGCCAGAATTTCATCAGTGTAAGCGATTGTATTATCATAAGCATTTGTGATTTCGGCGGTCGTACAATTTTTAAATTCTGCCGTCCGGCAGGCTGGCGTGAACCGCTCGGAGGCTTTGGGATAGCGTAGATGATACGTTGGCCCATGGCTACCGATTTGATGCAGAACCAGTACCGTATCCTGGCTGATCGTGGCGGCATAGTCCTTTAGCGCCTGCATGAATATACCGTCCATACATTCACCAGCCGCACAGAACTCAGCGTTTTCAGTGTTGGTAAAGACGCGTTTTGTCACGCGCGTGGCAATCCCCTTGTCACCGGTGTTGTTGTCCCACCACTCAACATGAACGCCCGCGTGGTCCAGCACATCCAACACGCTTTGATGTGAAATGCCTTTCTCAAAAGAATAGCCGTCACGATTGAATTGCGAAAACATGCAAGGCAAGGATGTGGCCGTTGCTGTCCCGCACGAACTGACATCGGTAAAACTGATTACAGGCAGGGCGGCAAGCTGCGGGTTGGTATCAACACCGTATCCGTTCAAGCTAAAGTTCTGCGTCCGCGCTGTTTCTCCTGCAACCACGATGGTCAAAGTTGGTTTGCGATCCGGGCCATACGCAGGCCCTTTCACGGCATCCTCACCTACGGCGGCCACAGTGACATGTGCCGCATGGTTCATCATCTTTACATATCGGATCGCCCCGACAATCGGCGCTCCGGGTTGAAAGCTGCTCATGTAGTCCTTCCGCTCACGCAGAATGGATGAATAGGATTTGAGATCCGCCAAAAGCAATCCCGCTGCAAGCGCAAGGCTTAGGGCACTTGTGGCAATAGGCAGGATCAATGTCTTGACCATGCCAAATCGCTTGATCCGAACAGCGGCAATCAACAGCGCCGGAATCAGCCCAAACAGGATTACATGGCTGACAAAACCCACCGTCAAAAGGTGCTTTGACTCAGTCACTGTGGTGACCATCACATTCTGGATCATGTCACGGTCAAAGATCACACCAAGCCTGTCCATGTAATAGGATGTCACCGCACTGAGCATGACCATAAAAATCAAAACCGGCTTGACCACCCAAGGAAATCCAAAGACCGCAAAGAACGCCAGTGTCAGGAAAAACACTGCCGAAACATACCCCGCGAAAGAGATCGGACTGCCGGCAAAGACATCCGACCCGATTGACCAGAAAGTCCCATTTGCAACGCAAAAGATATACGCGACAGTGAGGATAGTCAGGCTGACCGGAGAGATAAGATAGGCCTCGCGCAAGGCGTTTACGCGTGTCTTGAGTGTCTGAAAGGAAATCATGTTGTGAACTTCGCTGCTGTTTGCGCGGTGTTCACCACAGCAACCTTACGCGAACCTTACGAGCCAACCAATGACAAGATGTACCAAAAAACTCACGATGTTGCCTCATCCTTTGGCAATCGCGACCAGTGGCGGTCATCCATCATGATGGAAGCGGCAAGAACTTCAAAAAGAATACTGGTACATCAGTAGGTGCCGTCTAAAGGCAGATTTGGATAGCGCATACATAATCTTCAATTGGGGAAAAACCCAGCTTGGATCAGCGAAGGCAACAACCCACAGATCACCTTTGCTAGGATGCTGGAATAATCTACTTTTGGGCTGCTCCAGTAAATGCCGTGAAGAAACCGATCACCCCAATTGATCAGTTGGTCCAATTAGCGAACTCTTGGTAAGCCACTCAGAGTTTTCCATTTCCTGAGCAAGATTATAAGTCCAGTCGCGGCTGAACAGATTAATTTTTATTAGACCCACAGAACGTGAATTAACCTTGTAGCCTGCCTGCGATCTGGTGGTGGAATGGCAATACAGGGTTCAGATTTCCTGAAATCACGCTGACATCACGCAAGGCGTTTTATGTTCCGGATACTGAAAAACAATATCATTCGGAAAGGAACACAACATGGCGAAGAGTGCCAAAAAAACCAATGCATTCCCCTCAAAGGTCGCGGATATGTCTGTCGAACAACTCATGGCAACGATTGACCGACGTATCGCCAGTGGCGAAGTCCCGTGGCCGTTAACATTTGGGCCAAAGCCGTGGCCGTTTCCAAATCCATTCCCAGAACCGCCAATTGGGCCCGAGCCATGGCCACCGTTCTGCCCTGCTTGCGGATCCGATAGTGTGCTTGCAAGGTCGCGTGGTGTTGCACTAGGTGTCCCCCAATTCAACCCAGGCACTGCGCACGCATTTTCAGCACCACAATCTGGTCCCGTGACTCTCCATATTGATCAGATCTGGGAAGAACTGCGCAAAGCGCTAAGGGCTTGGAAGTCGAAATACGCGGACGTCACCGAAGACACAAAACTTGCGGACATGACGGACAGTGGTGATGGCAGGTATGATATCTTGTCGGCAGTTCGCCGTTCGCCATTTTTCAAGTCTCTGGGCCTTGCTCTTCATTATTTCCAAATAGGCGGAGATACGGATCTGGATGACGTCGTTGAAACAGCGGGCAAGCTGCTGGAAGACCTCGGTCATGTGGTGCAGGCATGATCAGATCAGCATTTTATCTCTGTACCGCGTTGGGCTTTGCCAGCGCAGTAAGTGCAGAAGGAAACCTGCCCACCTGCGATCCAACCAAAAATTTCTACATTTTGGGGTCAATCGTCGGTGCCGGTGAAGGGCTTTGTCGGTCCCACGATCCAAATCGTGGTGCCACGCTAAGTTTCCAAAGGAACCACATCACTGACACATCTGATGGCGAAATCCATGCAACGGCAGCCTGGCGCGTTGTCCCACCCGGGGTAACAAATAACGGGCTCTCTTATACATCGTTCCTATTTGCCTCTGCCGACGGCCACTTTGATGGGGCCGACGGACCAAATGAAACGCGGTTAGGATTCTACACAGAAGCCTTTTACCATGGACCGGCTGTAGGCCCGAGGGCTGACCTTTTTCTGTCTTACGGGATTGCTGGTTTCTTGTTGTCCGACTTTGATTTTGGAGCCTCAGGTTACGGGGTGAAAGCGTCAATTATTCCGATCGTAAACAGCGACACTTTTGGCGTGAATTACGTTGGAGAAGCCGGAACACCTTACCTAATCGCACGTGCCGATCTGGATATGTTGTGGGTGAATGAAGGTGGTGAGACTGGCTATGCGGATGATACCGAATATGGGTTTTTAGAAGCAAAGCTAGGCGTTGGCTATTCTCTAAAGAACAAGATTGATGCGAGCCTAACCTTCACGCAGGGAACAGATCTGATTGGCGGGAACAGTTATGGCGGGGCATCGGCCAATGTCAGTTTTCCACTAGCCGGGTCTGACAATCTCAAGCTCACCGTCAATTATAACCGGGCCGAAGACAGGGCGACGGGCAATAAAACAGAAACCAGCAAGATGTTGCTCCAGTTCCGCTTCTAACCCGGTTATGTTCCAAGGGCATCGTGCCAAAATAAGTGCAGAGGGCGGCAATCGCCGCCCTCTGCTTTTGTGGACTTTAACGATGCGCATTCCACCATGCGCCAAAGTCTTTTGCGGAACCACCATTCCCGTCAGCATCCCAGACAAAAACAACCGCATCATTCTGTCCCCGGCTGCCCCCAGTGCCGCAGATCATGATGTTGTCATCATCAAACGACTTGAATCGCATAGAGACCGGTTCACGGTAGGTCAGCATGTGTTGCTGCAGAATAGACACGGCAATGCGTTCGCCCATCCGCAGCGATTCGTAATAATCGCTGTAATAATGCACACCGGCAAAGTTGCGCCCGATCGAGACATTGGCAGCGAGCTTGTCCAACTCTCCTTGGATCGTAAGTTCAGGCCCTTCGACGGCTTTCAGCGTTTGAAAGTGGTTGGCATGATCGGGCACATAAGCATTTGGCAGCATCGCATTAGCTCCTGTAAGCAGTCGTTCGTTGCCAAACAAATGTGATGGAAATTCCCCCGGATAGCCGGACTTTTTGTTGACAATATCATACAATGGCAACTCACCCCGGTCTGGTGCACCGTCAGACAGATCGTACATCTCAAAAAATGCCTTGAGGATAGTCACGCAGGCACCAGCCACTGTCGCATGCCCTGCACCATAGGCCGGGTGCATGGGTGATCCTTCAGGGAACGCCATCGGCAACAGCGCGTTACTGGCTTTGCTCAGAGGCCCCAGATCGGCATCACCCTCATACTGATGCGCCCAGAATTCGTTCTGCAGCGCGTTTGCCTCGGCAATCAGCGTCAGTATCCCTGCATGTTCGAGCGTGGTTTTCATGCTCTCAAATCTACCTTTCTGTTTACCTAGACTGTCAGCAGCATCGCCACCTTCCCATGCCAGAGAAATGCCTGCCGCAACGGCCTCGGGGCGGGCGCGCAGATGGATGTTGTACTTTTGACGTCTCACTGCTTTGAGAGCGCGGGTTGCAACCTCGGTCACGCGGGTCAGGATTTCTGGCCCACCAAAGGTAGCAAAACCGTCGCGGGTCGGATGACCACCACCTTCTGGCAGTCCCAGATCACTGGGTTGTTCCCCTCCGAGCAGGATCAGGCAAGTATTCAGATACGCCTGATAAAGTGCATCAAAGTGAACATATGTGGCCAGATCCCTTGGGGTCGCAATGAACCGTTCCTTTTCATTGAAGCGGTCATAGGCGTCTTTACGATTTGAACCGTTTTGCACGTCGCGCCAAGTCGCCCATTCGGTCATATGATTAAGCCCATCAAGATGGCCTGTAATCTGTTGGGGAATAACCTGAGTCCCGTACCTAATGAACCCATCTTGCGGTCCCACTTGCTTTGCGCCGCCTGCCATGGCGTTCGAAATCTGGCTAGGCACAAACCGGGCCGCCCGGTTCAATGCGTCTTGTGAGGGGGCGGCCAACTCTGCGTGCACTCCGCTTTCTGCATCCCCTGCCCCTAGCGAGGTACGTTCTGCGTTCCCGACCAGCAGAAATTGCGAAATATATGGCCCAGTTTTTGCACCCTGCGTGGATCCGGCAAACAAAGTGGACGCACTGATGTTGCCACGGGCACCAGCGCGTTTGCCCGCTGCACCTGTCTGGGTTTGCGTAAAGAACGGCAGCCCTGCGATCGCCTGTGCAATTCCGTCCGTCTTCGGATCGGTGGCCCACTTCGTAAATGGAATGTCGCGCAAAAGAGCGGCACCATAAACTTCGGCCATTTCGGCAATCAGCTCATCCGAGCCTAGTTCAGGCGCAGGCAGGATCCCGACAGTATCGGCATCCGCACCTTCAAGATCAAACGTATGACCGCTCAGCGGGCTTTCGAATGTCCGCGACTTGGGGCTACCGCTGGGCCTGATGTATCCGCCCTGATGCATCTGGACGTCGAATTTGGCGGCCTTGCCTGCGTCAGGTCCAGCATAGACACCCGGAAACGGCGATTCCTTGGCCTGCGCTGGATCCGCTGGTGCCTGATTCAGTGCATCAATGACACCTTTGATATCCTTTGTTTTGACACGCCCATAATGGTCATGCGACAGGCCCTTGGTAAACGTTCCATGTGCCGCGATCCACTCATCGTAGGCTGCACCATCAAGGGCTGCGGCAGCCTCACCATTGTTGGATTGGCCGATCAGATCACCGCGGCCCTTGGCAAGCTGCGACGCCATTTTGCGGATGCGATCGGCAATCTCGCGTCGATTTTCCGTGTCAGGAATGGGTCTGAGTTCTGTCATCATTATTTACTCCGATTGTTGCGCCATCATTGGCAATTCCCAACTTCGGGCCCCTAACGTGATTTCAGCGTGAGTTTTTCGGCGATTTTTGCCGCGACGGAAAAATATGCGTCCTTTAACTTTGAATGATAGATTTAATTAGGGGAATGAAACCAATGCCTTTCGCACAAACGCAACAGACGCAGCAGACACAACAAACCCAGCAGACGCAGGGAAATTCCGCCCTCAACCATGCAGGTCAGCCGAATTCAGCGATGATCAGCCTTGCCCTGCAGAGCGTCGCACTCAGTCTGCCGGGGGAATTGCCAGAGACCATCAGCACCACATTCCCGCAGTTGGATAATGAACAAAAGCTAAAACGGCTTGAGCCGCTTCACTTGCACGTCCTGATGACAGAGGCACTGGCCAAGGACATCTATATCGAAGAGAATCCGGCCAGTACTAATGCGCACCTTCCTAAATCGGTTTCGGTGTATCGAACCCTTCATGCGTCGCCAGACCAAGCATCAGAAGCCGAACCGCCAACCGCACAACCAGAGGCCGAGACGACCGAGCTGATCTGCACCCTGACACCACCATTTCAAGATCCGTTGCCGACCGCTGCCGAGATCAAGAAACAGCTAGAGCCGGTTTTGTCGCGGCGCTGGCTCAGGGCTGAGCGTATGAATGAGATTGTGACCCAACAGACAGATATTCTCAGCTTTCTTGCGCTTGCCTATCCGATGACCCGTTCAACACATCCAATGACAATGGCAATCCTTGATGCGGTTCTGGCTGCAACAGGCCGCATTGTCGTGCAGGCAAAACATAACCTTTCCACGATCAGGCCCGGTGATCTGAGCGCGGCTGTCGCCCCTGTCATCCGAACGCCGTCCCATGCATCCTGCCCCAGTGGCCATGCAAGCGAAGCCTATGCATTGGCCTTTGCCATGGAGGCGATCCTTTTTGGCGAAAGCTCGCATGAACTTCGGATGATCGCGGCACGCATTGAAGAAAACCGGATGGTTGCCGGGGTTCACTTTGCACATGATGGTCATATGGGACGTGTTCTGGCAGCCGGATTGGCAGGGGTTTTTGCAAAGCGACTGGGGGTGAATGTCACCGCCCCCACTGCTGATACCGTCACCCAGCATTGGAAAGCCCCCGGTCAGGAGGGCCTGATCACCTGCAAAAGCACGGGGTGTCAGGGCAAAGGGGGCAGCAGCCCTGTCAGAGAAACTCGCGTCCTCATTGCGACAGAAGAGACATCGCTCACACAAAATATTCTTGCCGCTGCGATGCGCGTTGCGCGCCGCGAGATCGGACAGTCCAATGATTAGATTTCAGCCGCTCGACAAAACCCCGATTGCAGCTGAAAACCTGCTGCCAACAGGCCTACCTGATTTGCTGGGTTATCAAAATGACACATCCCCAACGCTCTTGTATTATGCTCGCAATGACTCGGATGATCCGCAAGATATTGCAAAAATGCGCTTCAATCGGATCACGCCGTTAATCGTGTTGGACGAAAGCGGTATCGTCGAAAATCTGCCCCAATTGGACACAGGCCGCCCGTACTTTCTGGGCCCAAGAACAGAGAGCGTCAATCGCTTTTCCGCGGAGCTTGCCTTGCCCTTCAACCTGGATGCAGAACCGTCCACGATACTCGCGCCGCGACCCATTGGCATCATTGACGGGGGCATTTCATTCTGGAACCCTGCCTTTACCAAAGCGGTGGATGGGGCGCTGATAAGTCGGTTTGACAGTTTTGGTGCCCTCAAGATGGACGAGGGGGAGTTCATTGAATATGAGACCCTCTCGAAACAAGAGATTAATCAGATGGTGCAAAACGGCGGCACCCGGCAGGGTGATCTGGAGAACCGCGCCGTGATGGCAAGTAAATTTCCATCAAGCGTTTTTGGGTCTGTGCCAAATGAACAGCCACTTTTTGCGGCTGACGGGTTGGCCCACGGTACTGCCATGACAGAAATGGTTCTGGAAACGGCCCAACCGGGTTCACAGCTGCATGGGTTGGAATTGCCCAGGTCCGTCCTGCGCGATCTGTCAGGCGGATTGATGCGTGCCGTTTTTGACGCTTCCATTCGGTCCTTAGTCAAAATTGCAATTGGGCTTGATGACGAAGATTTATCTGGGCCGCCTTTCAATATGGTGATCCTTGCGGCATTTGGATTTCTGGGCGGCCCGCAGGGTCAAGGGCCGGGTGCCCCCGATTTCCTATCAAACATCCAGAAGACTCTTGACGAACTTCGCGGCAGGGGCATCAATATCACGTTGGTTTTGCCAATGGGCAATCATCGTCAAGATCAGGCCCATGCCCGCCTGAAGAATGGCCAATCCATCGATTGGCAAATTCAGCATGATGACCATTCGCCAAACACGCTTGAGATTATTCACGAAGATACCGATCTGACCCTTCGTCTTGCGCCACCGGGTGGCGACCCTTCAGACCACCAAATAGCGCTCGGTCAGACCAGCGTGATCGAATGCAATGAAAGCAAGATCGGGGCTGTCAGTACAATAAAGACGGCACAAACCGGTTGGGCAAGGACACGCATTTGTTTGGCACCCACCGCAACCGTGCATACGGACGCGCCCAGAGCTCCATCTGGGAGATGGTCAATAGGTTTGCCGCAATCCAGAGAGGCCCGATTGTGGGTCATGCGTGATGAAACTGGATTTGAAGCTGATCCCAGACGTCCTGCGCGCCAGTCCTGGTTGGCCGATGGTCTATATCGTCAACACGACAGCACGGGCATGCTCATGCTTGATGATCCAGCAACGACGGGACTGCGTGTCATGCGCGCAGGTACGGCCTCTGTGTTAACAGCATATCAGCACGGTGATATTGTTACCGTTGCGGCCGGATGGTCAAAGGCAAACGGGGCTGAAACAAAAGAAACTTCGTACTCTGGTGCCTCTTTTGATGGCAGTGCAGCGAAGGAAATTGTTGATCTTGCCGAGAACGCGCCTGCGGACAGGAAACCCGTTGGGCCAGCCGGACAAAGGGCTGTCCTTGGCAATGGCAGCGACAACCGATTCCGTGTGGCAGGAACATCGCTGGCGGCGGCCCTTCAGGCAGGCAAGAGCGCTCAAGGCGGGGACAGTCCTCAGATCTCAGAGGCATAGCCCGTCTTGCGGAGCGTCAGTACCGGATAGTCCTCACGGCCAAGATCAGTGAATTGGAACCCCGGTTCGAAAAACCTCAGGCGCTTCGCAAACTTGTTTGCCAGCTCGAAATCCTTGGCCAGCAGCTTGATCGCAATCAGATAGCGAAGTGCCGCACGATGCTGGGTGTTGTTAAGGTGTGCAGCACTGGCGGCCTCGCCCGCGCGTTCCATGTCGCCGGATGCAAGCGATGTCAAGCAGACCTCCATGTCCCAAGCAAATTTATGCGGCAATCCCTGTGCCGCATTTTGTGCCTGCTCGGCCAGCGTCGCGGCGTTTTTAAAGTGCCCTTTCTGCAAAGCGACCCGCGACGCCGCCTGCAGCGCATATGGATTTTTCTCGTCCCCGGCCATGGCCTGGGACGAGAAAAATTGTGCCTTATGTATATCTCCATTCAGATCTATCGCAATCCGCGCAGCTATTGCATTCACCAGTGGATTGGCTGGATCTTTTGCCAGCGCCTCACTGATAAGTATTTCAGACTCGGCTGCTGCGCCTTGCGTTTGGCTGGGAAATTCCATTTTTCGGGCCAAACACGCGAAACTGCGCCATGCAAGTGCCACCGCCATACCCTCGCCTTCGCTCAACTCGGTCAATTGACCTTCGGCGTGGTTGATCCTTTTGAGATCCGATATGTAAAGCGACGATGCCGCCTTGTGCATCCGGATGAACTTTGACTTGTTCGCAAGCCGGAACGACTGAAATCTCAGCAGAACCTGTGACATCACCTGTGACACAAAACCTTGTATCTCCGAACCTTCTGAAAGAGCGCTCACATTCATGGGAACGCGCAGGCGGCCAGACCATAGAAACCTTCGGTCCTGATCGGCAAGCGCGCGCAGATGCACATTCCACCAACCCTCATCCACAAGCGAACTTACCTCAATATAGATAACAGTGGCTGCCCGGTTCAGTTGATCCAAAGCAGGTGCCGAATTGGTATAGATTTCTTCAGCGCCTTCAGACCTGAATCGCCCTGCAAGGGCGTCCGTCAGCATCAACTCAACAAACCGGGCCTCATCACTTCCTTCACGCTCTTTGACGCTTATTACAATTACTGTATTATTTGTCGTCGCCACCGCAAGCGGCGCTTGCCGGTTTCTATCCAGCTCTGATTTGGCCTCGTCTTCCGCGCGAAGGTCGCGCAGCCAGTCGTCAAATGCGGGATCTGGCGCTTCTACCAATTCCAATAGTGAGAGGCGGTCCTTTTGTGCCATAAGCCAGTCAACATGAACAGTCTTTTCAAGCCACAATTCAAGACGGTTTGACCCGAGAATGCAGGAATGCTCTCCCAGCGCTTCTCTAAGATTGGCCAAAGCCCGCCTAAGATTTGCGGAAGCCTTTTCAGGTGTTTTCTCGGACCATAATTTCGACTGAAGCCATGAGCGAGAACACCGCTTTTCCGAGGACACAGCAAGAAGCGCCAATATCGCGCGTTCTTTGCGAAACCTTGGAGTGATGTCCCGGCTCGCCTTGTTTCTGACCATGAATCTGCCACGTACCGAGATTTTCACCTCAAACGTAGGATCACTTTCTGTTTCCATAAATGCAGTCAAAATCAACCCAGCCCCGACAAACCAGTTGCCCTGCGTTTTCGACACCAAGGCAATACAAATTTCCAAAAAAATATCTCGTTTCAGCGGCAGATTATGCCAAAAGCCTTTAGCAACATAATTAATTCTGAAATTGGCGGAATGCTGACATTGCAAATTGATTTCTAAATTCGTTCGCAATGGCTTAAATTTCTGTATCAAAATCTTTAAAAACTCAATCTATTCTCGGTTGGACACATGCGTCTTTCTCATAAGACCATACCGCTGTTGCTAACGGCTACGATCCAACCGGCACCGGAGTTACAAACCAACCGCTTGGAACCGATAGCAGAACTTGGTCGCATCATTAACGGAGGCTTTGCTTGTCTGATTTTGTTGGTCGCGCTTGTTGGCCTAATCGCCAGCTTTTCTTGGGGGTTAGGGCGACCGCAGAGTTGTCGGATGGTGAAGACATCGCATCTAAAAAACCTAACTACATGCCGTGAGGCTTCGACTCCCCTAGCGTTTTTGCCAATGCTAAGGGGGCTAGCCGCCAAATTCATTATGAAGTGTATCGCTACACTTGATGAATATGACATTGACGAGCTCGCACGTGAAATCTCAGGCGAAACCGATGATGATCTTGCGTGCAAGCTCCATGAAGAGGCTTGTATAATCCGCGAGGTTTACCCGTCATTCGGTTACAACGTTCAGGCGCACCTATTAAACATTCAGCTTAAAAGTACTACTAAACAATCGGAGGCCAATGTTTTCCCGAGAGCGAACATTGTCCGGTGGTTTCAAAGCTGACGTTCCACGTATCTGACGCGAAAATCCGGTTTGGGCCGTGCGCTTCTAACTTCGGCAATACCACAGTTAAATCCGATCTTAAGATATTATCGCTCTACTCTACCCCTGATGAGAGGACTGTGCGCATGCCCGATGACTATCGTTTCTACCTTTATGTGATTTTGGCGGGTGGAGCCGCGATTTATGGGGTTTTTCTGGTTCCTCCGTTAACGACCGGGGGTAATGCAGGCTTGAACGGCATCAGCCAAGCCAAATTCGACGAAACGGTCAGTCAGGAACTTACCTATTGTTTAGAGCAGCCCAACGACATCAATTGCAGATGTTTTGCGAATTTATCCGGCGCTATTCTAGCCCATAACGAACCCAGAGTGCCGGGTGCAGTCTATGCTGACAAACAAGAACTGGCGCGGGGGCAAGCCACGCAAACCTGTTAGGTAGTTGAACCCGCAAAGTCTAGATTGCGCCCTGTCAACACGTCATAATCGCCTACGCATGCTCCACATGTTGCTCAGCCATGCTGTTGAAGTCGGCTGGCAATCTGACAATCCAGTCGCAACGATAAAAAAGATGCGTACAGGGTCACAGGGTTTTCACACTCGGACTGAGATGGAGATCGAAGCATTCTTTTCTTGCCACCAGATAGGATCAACGGCGCATACTGCCGCGACATTAATGCTCTTTACTGTCTGCGCTCGTATCGATGCCGTAATACTTAGATGGCAAAATGTCAGCGGTTCTCGACTTCAATACCGGCGCAAAAAACTGAACGGTTTTCGCAAGTGGTAGTGGATATTCCAATACACCCGGACCTCAAATCGGTCTTAGATAGGCTTCCCAAGACACAAATGACTTTTCTGGAAACCAGTGGTGGCGGATCGACAGGGATTCGAACCCTGGAGACGGTCTCCCGCCTACACACTTTCCAGGCGTGCGCCTTCGACCACTCGGCCACCGATCCGTGAGCGGGGGTTTAGCGTGGGGGGGGACCAATGTGCAAGAGAGAAATCAGTGCAAATTCAGTCAGCACATCCTCAGCTGTCCAGATGGACATAGATCCGGCGGTTCAACCTGCCCTTTTTCTCAATTTTCCCTAACCGCAGCGCACCAATTTCACCAGTTCGCGCCACATGGGTGCCGCCGCAGGGTTGCAGATCAATCCAATTGTCATCTTCGCCGATACGGACCAGTCGAATATCGCCTGCGTCCTTGGGGGGCTGCACCGCCATCGTTTTGACCAGATGCGGGGCTGCGCTCAGTTCAGTTTGGGTAATCCAGCCATCGCTGACACGGGCATCCATGGCAACTAAATCGTTCAACGCGGCTTCGATCTCATCGCGGTCTTCCGGCGCGTCGGGCATGTCAAAATCGAGCCGCCCATGACCCGCCGAAATCTGGCCGCCTGTCACACCAAATGGGATCACAACAGACAACAAATGCAACGCCGTATGCACCCGCATATGCCTGTGGCGGCGGTCCCAATCCAGAACCTGTACAACATGTGCCCCAACTGGCGGCAAGGCGGCAGGCTCTGACGGGACCAAAACAATCGCATCCCCCTCACCTTTTACCGCCGTCGCGATGGCCAACCGTTTGCCATCCCATTCAAGCCATCCGGAATCGCCGGGCTGGCCACCTCCTGTGGGATAAAAAACCGTCGCATCCAGCACGATGCCGCCCTCTGCCGTCAGGGCCGCCACCTGCGCGCGCGCATCACGCTGATATGGATCTTCGCGAAATAACATACGTGTCATGAGGCGGCTTTGCCCTTTGGGGTTTTGGTCGCCTTTAAGGGTCCCGGCCCGGTCAAGGCTTCTGGATTGCGAATCCACAAATCACGCTGCGCAAAGGGAATTTCAATTCCCTCTGCCGCGAACCGTTCGGCAATGGCGTGGTTTACATCGTTTTTAACCACCATCATCCAGTTCACATCGCGCAGCATCAACCGTATTTCAAACTCCAATGCATCCGCGCCAAAATTTACAAAAAGCACGTTGGGTGGCGGTGTGGCCAAGACCATCGGCTGGGCCTCGGCGATCTCGCGCAGGATGGCTTCGACCTTGCGGGTATCAGTGCCATAAGCGACCCCAACGGACACGATGACCCGGCCCACTGTATTGCCACGCGTGTAGTTGGTAACCGTACCACTAACCAGATCAGCGTTGGGTACGATCACATCCGTGCGGTCAAAGGTTTCAATCCGAGTTGAACGCACCGAGATATCGCGCACATAGCCCATCTGACCCCCGACCTCGATCCAGTCGCCCTGCGAAATTGGCCGTTCGATCAGCAAAATGATCCCGGAAACAAAGTTGCTAACGATGTTTTGCAGGCCAAAACCAATACCAACCGACAAGGCCCCCGCGACAATCGCAAGTGAGCTGAGATCGATGCCAGCACCGGTGATCGCGGCCAATGCGGCGAGGAAAATACCGACATAACCAAGGCCAGATACAATGGCATTCTGCCCGCCGATATCCATCTTGGTTTTGGGCAGAACATTGCTGCGCAGGATACCCTGAACCAGTCGGGTCAACACATACCCAACTACGAATATAAATGCGAACTTCAAGAAATCCATTGGTGATATACGGCTATCGCCAATGGAGAATCCACGCCCTATGGTGGCCCAAATTTCGCTTAAATCTGTCGGACGCACACCCCAGAGCAAGGCAAGAAATGGCAAGGCCAAGAGAATGAGCAGCATACCAATTACAACAGGCATCAAGGTTTCACGCGCATTGATCCCCTGACCTGTCAGCGCGCCGTAAACATCGGCAAAGAACCTTTGCAAGGTCATCACAAGACCAAAAACAACCATCGACATCACATAGGGTTCTAGCAACGACATTGCGGCTTCGATGTAGCCAAAGATCATCAAGATCGGGGTTACGCAGGATACCACAACCGCGCCCGTCCCGACCCCGCGAACAACCCTGCTGAGTGTGGTTATTCGGGCGTCTTCATTACTTTCATGCCCATCAGGAAAATCAACGTATCTGCGTAGGATTATCCCCAGATTGTACAAGGCGAAACTGATGATCAAATGGGTGACAAATACGATGACAGAGGTAGCTTCGGGTGACGCATCAGGATCTTCAATGATCGCGGTCAAAACCACGTCCATAATGATAGCAACAGTGATGATATTTACGAAGAAGCGTAACTTTTTGCGCTGATCTTGACTGAGTAACAGTAAGGCCTCGTCATCGGCCCTTGAGAATACCCGCTCCGCAACCCAGCGGAATCCCAACATCAGCCCGCCAATTAACGGGATCAGCACGATCAGCTCAAGTCCGCGGTCACCTGCAATTCCCGAAGAGCCAAGCCCCAAAGCGACACAAGATAGGCCAACCAGTGGAAAAACAATCCGCAAAAGCGATACCATAAACCGCCATATTCCAAAGCCTCGAGCGCCAAAACGCTCCAGCCTGCTGACAATTTTGGTTGACCAACTGCGGCCTCTGACAATCAGGACCAAGCCGATAAAAATCGACAAGAAAACGAACAAAGCGTAGTCACCAAAGGGTGACTGGTCTTCTGATTGTTCAGATTTATCGTTTTGCTGCCAAATTTCGCCCACAGCGTCACGCAATTCCGTCCAGGCAAGTGACCAATGCGCTGGATTAAGCGGTGATGCGCTAACAGATAAAAGCTTGTTTGTCTGGCGGTCACGAAGCAGTTTATCAATCTGCCGCACCAACCCGTCGGCCTCCAGATAAGATGCCTCTGCTGTTTGCACGGGAGCCAAGAGCGCAGTTAATTGTTCATTCAAATCGGCGCGTTTGGCTGCAATGTCGGGGTCCTCAGGCGGGGCAGATTCACCTTCTGGTGCAGTCCCCAACGCGGCAATCTGCTCGCGAAGCGAAGAGATACGCGCGGCATTTGCGTTGCGCGCCGCATCAAATTCGGCCCGGTATTCGGCAAGCCGTGAGCGCAGCGATTCAAAGGTTTCATCATCCAGCGTATTGCTGACAATCGCTTCTTCGGCACGCAATGCCATCACGCTATAGCGTTCAAACTCTTCGGGTGTGGCCTCTTGGGCCATGGCTGCCATGCCAAACGCCAACACCAAACCAAGGGCCAGTATGCATCTTACCAAGACACGTTTCATACGTCTTCAAACACGCCCGGGATCGACGCTGGCGCGCGATCCAACCAACGGGGCGTGGGCAATCCCTTGTCCCGCAGGAAGTCAGGGTTGAACAGCTTGGACTGATAGCGTGTGCCAAAGTCGCACAAGATCGTCACAATTGTGTGCCCCGGCCCCATGTCACGGGCCATCCGCATGGCACCCGCCACGTTTACGCCCGATGATGCGCCCAGACACAGCCCCTCATGTTCAAGCAGATCAAACACCACAGGCAACGCCTCGGCATCGGACACATTATAACTGAAATCTGGTTTCAGACCTTCGAGGTTTTTGGTGATCCGAACCTGACCAATACCTTCGGCGATGGATCCCCCCTCAGCCGCCAATTCACCCTTGGTATAATAGCTGTGCAAGGCGGCACCATCAGGATCAGCCAGCGCAATTTTCACGCCTTTTGGCTGCAAGGCCATGGCGACCCCCGCCAATGTCCCACCTGATCCAACAGCACAGCAAAACCCATCAACCTTGCCGTCTGTTTGTTCCCAAATTTCAGGGCCCGTTGTTTCGACATGGGCTTGACGGTTAGCAACATTGTCAAATTGGTTGGCCCAGATCACACCCTCGTTGGTGGAGCGTGCCAATTCATGGGCCAGCCGTTCGGAATAACGGATAAAGTTGTTGGGGTTGCGGTAGGGTGCTGCCGGCACCTGCACCAATTCAGCCCCTGCAAGCCGCAGCATGTCTTTTTTCTCTTGGCTCTGAGTTTCCGGAATCACGATCACGGTTTTGAACCCCATCGACGCCCCAACCAGCGCCAGACCGATACCGGTGTTGCCAGCTGTGCCTTCAACAATCGTGCCACCCGGTTTCAACGTACCATTGGCAATCGCATCACGGATGATGAACAGCGCCGCACGGTCCTTGACCGATTGACCGGGGTTCATAAATTCGGCCTTGCCGTAAATCTCACACCCGGTTTCTTCACTGGCTTTTTTCAGCCGGATCAGCGGTGTGTTTCCAATGGCCTGTGCCAGATCATTCGCGACGTGCATGGATGCCCCCAAATCAAGTTGCCTTTGGTGTATCCCTAGCCCTGCTTAACCTCAAGCCTTCACGCTTCGGCCTTGCCCCATTGTTCGCGTAGCCTCGTGCGGTTGTGAGCAAGCCAATAGGCCGCCAATACCAGCGGCGCGTTGGTGGCATCAAATGTGCTGACCATCTGCATCAATGCGTCAAAGCTGATGATATGAGACTTGATGTCTTCGCCTTCACTGTCCAAACCGCCGGTGCCCTGCGCCGTGTCCGGCAAATCGGCAAGACCAACAAAGATGTAATAAAATTCAGTCGAATCGCCCGGTGAGGCATAAACTTCTGCAACTTTTTCAAGGATTTGCACAGTCAATCCGGCTTCTTCCAAGCCTTCACGCTGCACAGCCTCTTGCGGGGTTTCGCCGGGGTCCACATGGCCTGCAATCGGCTCCAACTGCCAAATGGATTTGTCCCCCCGCGCCAAGGGGCCCATACGCATCTGTTCCACCAGCAGCACCCGATCACGCACCGGATCATAGGGTAACATGATCGCGGCATCTGCTGCGATAAACACCGCGCGGTCCAGCGGGCCGCTCATTGCGCCATCAAACCGTTCGTGGCGCACCTGCATGTCATCCAGCGCAAAGAAACGCGCGTAACTCCGCTGGCGGTCCAATATTTCGACCTTGCCATGCAGCGTCCCTGCCCCGTGTAATGAATTCGCCGCATGCACCCGCGATCCTGCCCGTTTGCGGATCATCGGGAACATCGCCGCGACCTCATCGCGGGACTTCTCGCCCAAATATCCCATAACTTCCTGTGCGGCAAAACAAGATAACGCCGCCCATTTACCTTGCCATGCGGCCAAATCCCATGGGCCATCCGGTGTCCAGCGGCCCGCCTGTGGCACATAGACTTCAGCCAATTGCCCATCTGACAGGGTCACGTTGACCAGATCATAGGCAAAGCTGCCTTCGTAAAAATCTAATCGGGCAATGTCATCCGGGCTAAGCCCCCGCACCAACAGACCTTGGGCGCTGTCCCCGAGCGAGGCTGCGATCATCGGAAACGGCCCTTCGGCCACCGAGGACACCAGATAATCCGGCAACTGCACCGGGGTCACATCCAACGACTTTGCATCGCGGCCCATGACAATTTCCAACAGCGGCACATGCCGCAACGTGCCGTAAAAGAACAGATTTCTCATTGTATTAACGCCAGCGCTTTCCAGCAGCTTCGGTCACCAGACCGCTAACCACCGCCGCAACAAGTAAAAACAATCCGATGGGCACTGTGGCAATCATCACGCCAAATTCGGCTCCAATCTGAAAAATCGCGACCACCGCTTCAATCGCGCCATCATAGCGTTTCTTCATCGCAAGGCGCACCATCTCGTTACACGCCTGCACACCGATCCCCCAAAGCATCAGCACAAAAACACCTGTAAGACCGTTGTTAATCGCCGCTGTGGTGCCCCGCCCGACGCGCGGCCCCATGATGATCCACCCCGCCAACAGGCCAAGAACTATGTTAACAGGAACGAAATATCCAAAATCCGTACTTTCGGGCATCAAGGGCATGATCATCCCAGATACCACATAGGCGACGATGGCCAGACAGATGGCGGCCACAAGACGTGCGGCAGTGGGCATGGAAACGCTCCTTCATACGGTCAAATCACCCTAGATGGGTCGACGCACCGTAATCTGCGTTACATCACAATTTCCACTGTCAAATGTAGCGGCGCAGGAAGTGAGGTAAAAATTCCACATGCGCCGGAACCGATCATCAAACCCCATTGCAGTGATCTGATCCCATTTTGTATTAAATGTTTCATGCCAACGGCGCAGCGTGATGTCATAGCTTTTGCCAAATTCAATGGACTTGTCGACCACCAGACCCGCCATTTCCACCTGTTCACGCAACACTTTGGGGCTGGGCAACATGCCGCCCGGAAAGATGTACTTCTGGATGAAATCCACACCGCGTTTATACACGTCCCAGCGGCGATGATCGACGGTGATGATCTGAAGCGTTGCCGCCTTGCCCGGTTTCAACCGTGCGCGCACGGTCTCAAAATAAATCGGCCAATATTGCTCCCCCACGGCCTCAAACATCTCGATGCTCGCGATGCCGTCATAGGTGCCTTGTTCGTCGCGGTAGTCTTGCAGTTTGAAATCCACAAGATCAGAAAGACCTGCGTTTTCAATGCGCTGCTTGGCATAGTTAAACTGTTCTTGGCTGATGGTCAGACCGGTCACCCGCAGGCCGCGTTCCTTGGCCGCATATTCAGCAAAGCCCCCCCAGCCACAGCCGATTTCCAGCACATGTTCGCCGGGTTGCACCCCCATCTGATCCACCATGGAGGCATATTTGGCGGTCTGCGCTGCCTCAAGCGATTGCTGTGCGCCATCTTCAAACAAAGCAGAGGAATAGGTCATGGTGTCATCGAGCCATAGCCCATAAAAATCATTGCCCAGGTCATAGTGGCTGCTGATGTTCTTGCGGGCTTGTGATTTGTGATTGCGCTGAAGCCAGAACCGGAACTGTTCAAACATCCGAAGCAGCCCCATGCCCGGGAACCCATCATAGATGTCTTCGTTGTCGGCATGCACCAAATCCATGAAGGCCTGTAAATCGGGTGTGGACCACCATTGATCCAGATAGGCGTCGCAAAACCCAAGGTCGCCTTCGCGGATCAACCGGGCAAACAGATCATTGTTATGAATGTGCAGTTCTGCCACCGGGCCGGGTTTGCCCCCCTCGGCGCGAAATTTGCGGCCATCTGGCAGCACAAAATCAACCCGGCCATGCTGCATGTCTTGCGCCATGGCATAGACCCGCGCGAAATATCGTGGCAGGCTGTCCTGCCCCTCGGTGCTGGTGAGTATCATGCCCACATCCCCTATATCTTCGTTTTTGCAAGGCGGTCTGAGTGTACCGTCCTTGTGAAGATTAACAATTATTAAAATCCGCGATCCTGATACGCGTCCAGTGCACGTCTGCGGCCTGTATCAAGGGATACGATTGGCGCGGGATATGGATCAGTTTGAGATAAATTCCACCTACGCGGGATAGCGTCATAAAAGGCCAGCGCGTCAGAGTGCGGATTGGCGCGCCCCTCGGCAATCCAACGGCTCGCATAGTCGCGATGCTTATCAAACTTATCCAATTGAGTGTCCGGGTTAAACACTCTGAAATAGGGCGACGCATCCGGCCCGGACCCGGCGGCCCATTGCCAGCCCATCGCGTTGCTGGCCGGGTCCCAGTCAATCAGACAGTCCTCAAACCACTGTTGTCCCACCTTCCAATGGGTCATCAGATGTTTGGTCAGATAGCTGGCCACGATCATCCGCGCCCGGTTGTGCATACGTCCGGTGACATAGAGTTCCCGCATCGCCGCATCGACAAAGATGATCCCGGTGCGCCCCTGTTTCCACGCCAGCACCTCTGCACTGTCTGCGTCCGTCTTCCAAGGAAACGCATCCCATTCCTTGCGCCAATTGCCGTCTAACATATGTGGCGTGTGGTGCATCAGGTGATAGGCAAATTCGCGCCAGACCAATTCCTTAAGGTACTTCTCCGCCCCACGTTTGCCTTCCTCCATCGCACGCTGCCCGGCATGCCAGCATTGGTGGGGGCTGATTTCGCCAAGGGCAAGGTTTTCGGACAGACAGGATGTGCCATCGACGCTTGGAATGTCGCGGGTGTCGCCATAACCATCAATCAGTTCGGCAATGAAATGGCCCAAACGACCCTGCGCCGATTTTTCGCCTACACGCGCGAAGGGCTGCACAACGTCTGCGCCCCGGTTCATCGCGGCCCTCATCTGCCAATCGCTTAAGCTGTCGCTTTGCGGCCATTGTGTCGGCGTTGGAATATCCCGCGGCGTTGATCTGGGCGCATCCACGCCGACATTCTTCACTGCATTCCAAAACGGCGTATAGACTTTGTAGTAGCCCCCGGTTTTTGTTTCGACCGTCCATGGTTCAAACATCAAATGCCCACCAAACGACCGCGCCTCAACATCTTGGGCCTTAAGCGCGTCTTTGAGATCAGTGTCTCGGGCAATGCTGTGAGGATCATAGAGGCGTGACCAATAAACGGAGGTGGCACCGGTTTGCTCAATGAGGGCTTTCAGCGCAGCTAGGGCATTGTCAGCACGGCGCAAAATCAAACTGCTGCCTTTTTCCGACAGCGTCTCGCCAAGTGCCGCAAGCCCCAAACCCAGCCGCCATTTTGGCGCGGCCCCTAGGTGTTCAACCAAGGTGTCATGAATAAACACTGGGATCACTGGTCGCCCGGTGTCACATGCCGCCGTCAGGGCGGCATGATCGCTGAGCCGCAGATCACGGCGGAACCACATGATAATTGGTTTTGTATCGTCCAAGGCCCGTCCCCTTCTGTCGTTTTGATACGATCTAGGGCAGGATGAGATCATTCAAGGCATTGGTTTCACAAAACATCATCCAAAGCGGTCAAAAGCTGGTCGACTTCGGCACGGGTGGTGTAATGGGTAAAACTCAACCGTAAGACACCCTTGGCCTCATCCACGCCCATGGCCGTCAGCGCGCGGCCTGCGTAAAAATCACCGCCCCCCGCCATGATGCCATGTTTGACCAGATCCTGTGCAACCTCTTCACCGGGGCGGTTCAGGGCAAGCGCCACCGTGGGCGCGCGATCTGTCGCCACCGATGGGCCGATCAGGCGCACCGAATTGCGCGATTTCAACCCATCCAACAAGGGCTGCAACAATTCGCTTTCATGCGCCCGCATCAGATTGTGCACCACCGCACCGCGTGCCGCTGGTCCATCGTCACCGCCCACATGATGGGCATAAGCCGCATCAATATAATCTGCCATACCAGCACAGGCCGCGACCTGCGCATGATCGGGGCCCGCCGGGGTAAAACGTTTATAAAGCGACCCACCATTGAACACATGCCCTTGGTTCGGCAAGAGTTCCCCCAAAGCCCGGCGGATGACCATCAGACCCTGATGCGGCCCAAAGGTTTTATAGGCAGAGAACAGATAAATATCCGGCCCCAAGGCCCCCACATCGGCAAATCCATGCGGCGCGTATGACACGCCATCCACACAGACAAACGCCCCTGCCGCATGCGCAAGGGCGGTGATTTCCGTGACCGGGTTCACCTGCCCCACGACGTTGGAACAATGCGGGAAACACACCAAGCGCACCTTGTCGTCCAGCAGGCTTTCCAGATCAGCGGTGTCCAGATGCCCGGTGTCGGGGTCAATGCACCATTCGCGCACCTCGATGCCCAGGTCCGCCAACCTACGCCATGGGCCGGTGTTGGCCTCGTGGTCTTGGTTGGTGACGACAATTGCCTCACCCGGTTGCAACATCTGGCCAAACGCCTGCGCCAACACATAGGTATTTTGCGTGGTTGAGGGGCCAAAGCTTAATTCATCCCCCTCGACCCCCAAAATAGCCGCCATTCGGGTGCGGGCTTCGTCCATTTCCTGCCCCCCGAGCGTGCTCGCCTCATAGGGCGCATAGGGTTGCACCTTGCGTTGGGTGTAGAATCGGAACAGCCGATCAATGACGTGCTGGCAGGTATAAGACCCACCAGCGTTTTCAAAAAACGCTTGGCCGTTCAAAGACGGTTCAGCGAAAGCGGGAAATTGGGCACGCACCCATGCGGTATCTAATGTCATTGGGGCAGCTTACGAAAAAGGCCCCGATGCGCAAGCACCGGAGCCTTTGTTTTTGTCATGCCACCGATTTATTCCGCTGGAACCGCCGATGGGGCGTCAACCGTCACCGATTCGACACCCGCCGCCGCGCGACGACCATCATTCCAAATCGCCTTGATCAGCGCAAAGCACATCAGCACCATCACCACCGAGAACGGCAGCGCGCCGATCACCATAGCAGTCTGAATGGCCCCCGTGCCGCCCGAGATCAGCAATCCACCAACCACAAGCGCCAAAGCAGCACCCCAGAAGATGATATGTGGACGTGCCTTTGGGCCTTCGTCACCCGCAGCGTTAATCGTATTTACGATCAGCACCGCAGAGTCAGCAGACGTAACAAGGAACGTCATCAGCAAGACCACGATCAGCACCGCCATAGCCCATGCCAGTGCTTGTGCAATGGGTGCCAGCATGAACTCGGTCATGGCGAAAATCTTGTCGCCATTCGCCGCGCCAAAGATAACGCCATCCGCTCCACCGTTCAGTTCCAGATCAATTGCAGTGCCGCCAGCCCATGAGAACCAGACCATACACATCAGGCCTGGTACAATCATGGCACCCAGCACAAATTCGCGAATTGTCCGACCCCGCGAAATGCGTGCAAGGAAAAGGCCCACAAAAGGTGCAAAGGCAATCCACCAAGCCCAGTAGAACACCGGCCACCAGCCCTGCCATTGCGCCAGCAAGAAAGCTTCTGAACCCTCAACACCATCAGAGCGGAAGACATTAAAGCTAAGTCCCGGTAAGGCGATCAGATAATCCCAAAGACCGACAAACATCGCTGTGAAGCCAAACCATGTGGCACCAAAGATGATGAAGAAACCCAGCAACACAATCGACAGAACCATGTTGATGTTGGACAGCCATTTGATACCTTTACCAACGCCTGACAGCGCTGATAAAGTCGAAGCGCCCATGATGAACAAGAGTGCCACCACGATGCCAACGATGTTCACACCACCGGCAATGCTTTCGCCTGCCGCGTCAACAGCATCTGGTCCGTAAACCAATCCACCAATGCCGATCCGGGTCAGACCAGCAACAAACTGTTCCACACCAAAGCCAAGGGTCTGTGCCACACCAAGGATGGTTGCCACAACCGCAACGATGTCAATCAAGTGACCCAACGGACCCGACAAGGCCTTGCCAAAGAGCGGCGTCAAGGCTGAGCGGATCGTCAGCGGCAAACCACGGCGATAGGCAAAAAACGCCAATGCCAGACCGATGATCGCATAACACGCCCACGCACCCGCACCCCAGTGCAAGAAGGACCAGACATAGGCCGTGCGGATGTTGTCCGCGCCCCCTGCCGTTGTCAGTCCTTGAATAACACTTGGGTTATTTTGAAAGTGTGCAACCGGTTCGGCCACAGCCCAAGTTAACATGCCGACACCGATACCGGCACCAAACATCATCGAGAACCACGAGAAGTTTGAGAATTCAGGCACTTCGCCCTCTGCCCCAAGCTTTAGCTTTCCTGCGGCAGGCCAAAGCGCCAAGCCAAGACTGACGATGACAAAAAATGCCACAACCCAGATATACCAAGCGGCAAAGTTATTTAGGATGATCGCATTCCAGTTACCAAGCGTCGCACCCGCCTGAACTGGCCAGACGATACACCAGACCACCAGCATGCTGATGATGATCTTACTGATGACCGTCACATTAACGCTAAAGCCACGATAGAAACCCGCATCTGCCGTTTTAATCGGCAGATCCGAGAGAGGAGGTTCTAAAGCCATTTTTTCTGTCCCTGTTATGAATTGTGCCGTCAATCATGAGGTTTACTGACCCGCCAATCAAGAAAAAAGAGGTAATTATCTACGATTTGAGCACAAGGAAAACACCGCGTAGTGTCAGATGACATGGCGATAGGTCGGTTTTGCTCATTTTGCGTCGTTTGCCAGCCAAACTGGACTTATTTACTGGTTAGCTTGACGTCACTGCGAACAACGACGCTCAAACTCATAGCTGCATCTTCAAACTGCTTAATTTTTGTGCTTAATGATGCTATGATCACAACATCTGGTTGCAAAGAATGACCAGACCAAAAACAGGGACGTACTTCAAATGTCAGTCAAACCTCCATTTACGGAGCTGGACATCAACACCCAAGATGACGGCTTCTACGAAGGCTATAGCCTTCCCATCGCGCTCGTATCAAAGATCAGTATGGTATTGCTGGTCCTATGGGCGCTTATCTTTCCGCTGAATGCCGGAGAGATGCTTTCGAAAGTGAACACTTCGCTGCTGTTGGGGTTCAACACCTTCTATATCATCGCTGTCGGACTGTTTGCGTTTTTCCTTTTTGCTGTCGCACTCATCCCCTCAACGGGCAAACGTGTGCTGGGTGTTCCTGGACAAAAGCCCGAGTTCAGCAACTTTTCCTGGTTCTCAATGATGTTCGGTGCTGGTTTGGGCGTGGGTCTGATGACCTTTGCAACCGCTGAACCCCTTGGTCTTTGGGGATCAAACCCGGTGCTGTTGTCTTCTGACATTACGCCAAACAGCGAAGAGGCGTTGCAATCTGCCTTTCGTTATACCTTTGCACACTATGGCTTTCACGCTTGGGCAATCTATGTGGTGACGGGTCTCAGCCTTGCCTATTATGCGTACACACGCGGCATGCCTTTGACGATCCGTTCAGCGCTGACGCCTCTGATCGGCAAATATGCCAATGGAGCGTTCGGACATGTCATCGACGTCTTGGGCGTTGTGGCAACCATCTTGGGTGTCTCTGTCACCATCGGTTTCGGTGTCAGCCAACTGGTTGACGGCGTCTATGCAATCACTGGCGCGGGTTGGTTGATGGACACCACAGGCGATGCACCAACAGCAACAAAAGCGGGACTGATCACAGCACTTGCCATGATCATGGCACTGTCGATCCTATCTGCCGTTTCTGGCGTTGGTCGCGGGGTGAAATGGCTTTCAAACATCAATCTTGTGTTGTCGCTGATCTTGTTGATGACCTTTGTGATCTTCGGGTCGTTTCTGTTTGCCATGACAACCTATGCCACGGCACTGGTCGATTATATCATCAACTTCGTCTCCATCAGCTTTGCCGCTTATAGCCCGGTTGACGCTGGTGCATTTACGGCAAACGCTCCCGCCGCCGTTCAGGCATTGGGCGCAGAAGACCTTGCAGCAGTCTACTCCGGTGCGACCAATCCATGGGGCAGCCTTGCGGGCTTTACCGATGGCCTGCCAGAAGCCGCAAAATCACTGCCAGAAGCAGAGATCGCCGCAGCCTATGAGGCTGGTACAGGTGGGCGTCTGTTTGCATGGCAGGCGGCATGGACCACGTTCTATTGGGCATGGTGGATCGCATTCTCGCCTTTCGTTGGCTTGTTCCTTGCGCGCATCTCAAAAGGTCGTTCAGTACGTGAATTTGTACTGGGCGCGGTTATTGCACCTGCATTGGTATGTTTCGCTTGGATGACCATCCTTGGCGGCACAGCCATTGATCTGTCCCTGAACAGCGAAGACGCCAAGGCCGCCATCGTTGGCGCGTCTAACTCGGCAAAGCTCTTTGTGACGCTGGAACAGATGATCTCAGGTGGATTGCTTCAGGCCCTGATTATCATGTGTGTGGTTTTGATCATGACGTTCCTTGTAACCTCGGCTGACTCTGGCATCTTGGTGATGAACACCATCATGTCAGGCGGTGCCGAAGAAACAGGTGTCAAACACCGCATCATCTGGGGTGTGATCCTGACACTTGTGATTGGTACTTTGCTGCTTGCCGGGGGTGGCGGTCTGTCAGCCCTGCAAAACGCGATGATCATCGGTGCCCTGCCCTTTACCATTATCATGGTGGGCATGGTGATTTCGCTGATCAAAGCCATGTACAACGACGGTCGCCGGGACGCGGCAGGCATGCCATCGGCCGCAGCGCAACCTGCTGAGTAAACATCGCTTATTGACTTGAAAAACGGCGTCCGGATAATCCGGGCGCCGTTTTTTTAGGTCATAACAATACTAGTTTTTCACTTAATTCGCTTGCCATTTCTTTGTGAAACAAGTGCAATGTTCGCCAATTAGTAGCGAGCGATTATATGAGTACACGTGATTTTTTCATAAGTTTTACTTGGGCGGATGTCGATATCGCGACAGCAATCAACGAGGCCCTGCACACAGCGGGCTTCACCACGTGGTTCCATCCCACCGACAAACCCAAAGGCGCGGGGATCGCTGATTGGATGGAAATCGCCCTTGATGCGTCAACCCAAATGCTCGCCCTATGCTCAGATGCCTATTTCGACCGAGACAAGGGCTACAGCCGCGCCGAACGACAAAGTATGTTTTGGGAGGACCCGACCAACAGTGAGCCGCTGCTGATCCTCGTCAAAGTCGCCCCCAGCAAATTCCCCCGCCTGATCGCACAAAACGAATATATCAACCTCACAGGGTTGCAACGGCCAGAAGCCGCGGCAAAACTGGTGGCGGAACTGCAAAGTGAACAGGCACGGATCGCACGCGTTAAAGCACAAGAAGTCGACCGCAGCCGCGCCCAATCTGCATTTTTCAATGTGCAGGGTGGCACAAACCCGATGTTCACTGGGCGCGATACGGAACTGTCATTGCTGCATGATCGGGTCAAATCAGGCACAGCCACCGCAATCACCGCTGTGCAAGGCATGGGGGGGATCGGCAAAACCTCACTGGCGCGTGAATATGCGCACCGCTTTGGCACCGCGGCACGTTTCGGTGGCGTCTGGTGGATTGATGCCGAAACACCGTCTGGTATCCTCGCGGGGTATGACCAGCTGGCCGAAAGATTGGGTGGCATCGTGCCGCGCGACGCAGATCAGGAAAAAACCGGCAGCGCTGTGCGCGATTGGCTGGCGCAGCAGCCCGACAGCGCCCCTTGGTTGATTGTTTTTGACAACGCGCCGGATGCTAAATCTGTGGCACAGTGGTTGCCCAAAGGATCCGCTAAGGTCATCATCACCTCCCGCTATGACGGATTTGACACCGTAGCAGAACTGCTTTCACTGGACTTTTGGGACAAGCAAACGACAGCAAAGTTCCTACAGCTCCGCACCGGACGCGGCAGTGACGCAGAAGCCTTGTCGTTGGCGGATCGTTTGGACGGATTGCCATTGGCTGCAGAACAGGCCGGGGCTTACTTGCGTGAAAATGCGACGCTGTCATTCCAAGCGTATGAAGAACGACTGATCCAAATGCTAGCCCGCGCGCCCGCGGTATTGCCGGGTGGGTATGACAAAAGCCTCTACGCCACGTTTCGTGCGGCGTTGGATGCGATTGCAGAGCGGCCAAACGGAGAGGCTGCATTGGCGATGCTAAGGCTTTGCGCCTTCTTATCACCGGATGGTGTGGAATTGGATATTCTCAAGGCCTGTGCGATCCAAACAGATATTTTGCCAGAACCACTGCAGGCAACATTGACGGACGAATTGCAATGCGCCGAAGCCGTGGCCGCGCTGACTGCCTATTCCCTGATCCGTCTCGGAGGTAGGCCGGATCGGGGTAAGACTGTTATATTACACAGATTGTTGGGCGATATTGCACGTGATTTGATGGATGAAGAAGTGCATATTCAGTGCTCTAATGCGGCCATAAACATGATCCGGCAATTGATGCCAAAAAATGTCACTACAGATCCAGATGTTTGGCCCCTCTATTCCCTTCTGTCTCCTCATGCGCAAGCGTTGCAATCACTTGAGCCAAAACCCGGAGTAGCAGGAAAAGCTTTGGCCTACGTATTAAATCAGAGCGCTTTGTACTTAGACGTACGTGGTGACTTGGATGGAGCGATAAAGTTACTTCGACGGCGAGTTGAAATCGGTAATATCGTTCATGAGGACGAACCAAAGCAATTGGCAATTGCACTGGACAATCTTGCCGGTCGTTTAGGGATGCAAGAGGCCACTCAAGACGAAGCTGAGGAGACCTTCAAACAAGCTCTGGAACTAAAGGAGTCGGTTTTATCGGCCAACGATCCGTCGATTGCAATCACATTGTCCAATCTTGGTGGTCTCCATAATCGCCGCAAAAAATTTGCCTCTGCAATCGAGCTTACAAAGAGGGCTGCAGAAATCGATAAAGCAGCAGTTGGAGAGTACTCGATGTTTTACTCTACTGATCTCAATAATCTCAGCGCGATTTACAATGCATGGGCTCAGGATACAGGTGATGAACGACTGTATGTCAAGGAGCGAGAGACACAAGAAGAATCCACCCGTATTATTCGTGCTATTTATGGAATGCGGGTTCCTTCGATGACAGTGAGGTTAAACAACCTTGCTATCATGCACTTTTTTTCCAACGACGTCCCAAAAGCGGCAGATCAAATGGCTTTGGGCGTGGCAATCCAGTTGTCGCTTGACCAACTGAGGCATCCTGACACGATGGTACAAATCAGCCAACTCATCCATCTTTGGGAGTCATCCAACCAAAGCGAAAAAGCCAACCGACTAAAACAAGGCGACGCCTCAGACCTCGTACCCATCGTTGAACAGATTGAGGCCGAGCATCGGGAATGGGTGGCCGAGGACCCCGATAACCGCAAGTTCGGTCCGCGTTCCCCTGTCACGGGCGCGACCAAATAAGACCTATTGGATTTAAAGGCATTTACACCAAGGCACCGGGACAGATTGAGCTGGCAATCACCCTAACGCCTTTGCAATCGCCTCTGCATGGCCCTTAATCGCGTCCATATCGCCCATCACCCCTGCCGGGCGCATGCCGACCCCGTCATGACGCGGGTGGATGTGGAAATGCAGGTGAAACACCTCTTGCCCACCTGCCGCTTCGTTAAATTGCTGCAAGGTGATGCCGTCCGCTTTAAACGCGACCTTCGCGGCATTCGCGACTTTCTTAACCGTCGCCATCACCGCCGCCAATTGCGCGTCTGATGCGTCCAAAACATTGCGGCAGGGCGTTTTGGGGATCACCAGACAATGGCCATCGCTGCGCGGCATGATGTCCATAAAACAAAAGGTTTCATCATCTTCATAGACTTTGAAGCTGGGGATTTCGCCGCGCAAAATCTTGGCAAAGATATTGTCATTGTCATAGGCGCTCATCGGGGTCTCCTTGATCTCAACTCAGACATCTCTACGAGGTTCGCGCGATCATGGCAATTTGTGACAGGCAGTGCGCAACAAAGACCGTGAATAGAATTGATGCAACGGGGTCAACAACTTCACAACCCTGCTCAACTCTCCCGACTTTGACGGCACCACCGCTGAGCCAAACAGAAGCCGGGTGCCACCATTTGCCGTCGTGTCTACCGCCAAAAACGACCGGGTGCTGCCAGTAATGTCACAGAGCAAAATCTGATCATCCTGCCGCGCCTCAACGGTCCATGCTGCAAATCGGTCAGTGGCCCCAAACGCAAGGGCCGCCACATCACTGTCGCGAATGCGGCGGCGCAAAGCCACCGTCAGCACTGCGCGCTCGAGACCAAACAACCACGTCGTATAAAACGCAGTGATAAACTCTGGCAATGTCACCACCTTGGGCAAGGTCGCTGCAAAGCAATCGGTGTAACAGCCCGCCTGCCCCACATAGCGTAGCAAAAGCGCATCCATGGGCACAGGCACGGGTGTCACATCAGGCATTTACATCAACAACCACGCGGCCTTTGACTTGCCCCTTCAGGATATCTGACCCCAGCTTTGGCAGATCATTGAGGGTTGCGGGATGCACCATCGCTTCAAGCTTGTCCATCGGCAGGTCTTTTGCGACCCGCGCCCACGCCCGCACACGATTTTCATAAGGCTGCATCACTGAATCAATGCCCAGCAGGTTCACACCGCGCAGCAAGAACGGGATCACCGTGGCGGGTAAACCAGCGCCCCCCGCCAAGCCAACCGCCGCAACCGACGCGCCATATTGCATCTGGCCCAAAACCCGCGCCAGCATCTCGCCACCGACTGCATCAACACAACCGCCCCAGATTTCGCCTTCAAGCGGGCGTTTGACGGTTTCGGCCAATTCTTCACGCGCCACGATTTGCGTGGCCCCAAGTGAGGTCAAATACTCCGCCGTTTCTGGCCGCCCGGTGACGCCAGCAACCTTGTACCCCAGATGGGCCAAAATTGCGGTGGCCACTGACCCCACGCCGCCTGCCGCACCGCAGACCAACACCGGGCCATCTTTGATCCCTTGGTCCTCCAACGCCACCACCGCCAACATCGCGGTGAATCCAGCGGTGCCAACGGCCATCGCTTGCCGTGTGTCCAATCCATCCGGCAGGGGAACCAACCAGTCGGCCTTGACCCGTGCTTTTTGGGAATACCCACCCCAATGCGCCTCGCCGACGCGCCATCCGGTCAACACGACCTTGTCACCGGGTTTATAGCGGGCATCATCAGATGCCTCGACGGTGCCTGCAAAATCAATGCCCGGCACATGCGGGTAATTGCGCACCAATCCGCCACCCGGGCCGATGCACAGACCGTCCTTGTAGTTTACTGTGGAATATTCAACCGCCACCGTCACGTCACCTGCGGGCAATTGATCCACGCCAATTTGGGTCACTGCTGCACTTGTCTTGCCGTCGTCGTCCTTGGTCACAACCAATGCGTTGAACATGTCGTCTCCTTTATCTGCGGGTCTGCCCCGCTTTATTCTTTTTAAATTCTATGCGCAGCCCGGTTTAAAGCCAGAATTGATCTTTTATAACCGCGTCGCGCAGACCTGTAGGCGTTTCGATCTGTACATTTGTGCCCGCGTCCCAATGGGTCATCCGGACCATGCCAATCGCCACGTTTGTGTTATAGTCAGGTGACCACGCCGCTGAGGTCACCTGCCCCACACGTTTGCCATTTGCGGTGATGGGCCAAATCCGGTCACAGCCCGGCACCTTTTCACCCATGATTTCAATCGGCCTGATCTGTTGGATCGGCCCTTCTTTGGCAACACGCAGCAGGGCGTCGCGGCCTATACAGCCGATGGCGGTTTGGGTGTCGCAGAACTTGCCCAACCCGCATTCATGCGGCGTGTTGTCATCGGTCATGTCATTGCCATAGCTCAGCAAGCCGCCCTCGATCCGCTCAATCAGATTGGGACAGCCGGCGCGCACGTCCAGATCTTTGCCCGCCTCAAACAGCGCATTCCACAAAGGCATGCCAATGTCGCCGCCCTCGACATAAATTTCAAAACCACCCTGCTTGGAATAGCCAGACCGGGCCACAGCCAGGGACCGGCCCTGAAAATCGAACATGCCAAAGCGAAAGAATTTCACGTCGCGCACAGTATCGCCAAACACCCGTGCCATCAGGGCATCTGCCTTGGGGCCTTGAATAGCCAGCGGGCTGACGTCTGGTTCATCGACCAAGACATCCAGACGGTATCCAATCGCTATCCCCTTGACCCACAACAACAAATCGCTGTCAGCAATGGAAATCCACCAACGGTCCTCGGCCAGTTTCACCGCAACCGGGTCGTTCAACATGCCGCCCGTTTCATCCACAATCGGCACATAAAAACATCGGCCCGGCAACATGCCGCGCAGATCGCGTGGCGTCAGCATCTGCATCAGCTTGGCCGCATCTGGGCCGCGCAGTTCGACCTGCCGCTCACAGGCGACATCCCAGACCTGAACCGCATTTTTAAGATGGTGATAATCAAACTCAACGCTTTCAAAAACTGTCGGCAATAACATGTGGTTATATACAGTATAGCCTTTGACACCCGCCGCCTCGATACCCTCAGAAAACGGCGTGCGACGCAGGCGGCGAGAGGCGGAAATGACAGCCATCACATATCCTCTGGCATTAACACAAGATCGGTTACCGGCGCATCGTACCCTGCTGAGGTCAGCATCATATGGACCTGACCACGATGATGGGTTTGGTGGTTAAAGACATGAGTAATGCATTCGGCCAAGGGGCGGGTCAGATCTTGTTTAACCATGCCAGAATACCATGTCAGGTCACCGCGCAGATCGATGGATTTTACCCGCCCGGCCCAAAGTTTGAACAATCCATCGGTGCGAAAGCGTTGCGCGCTCCATGTGCCGTAGGTTGGGAAAAACCGCGTGTGTTCTGATGCGTCGCATTCGGGCGGTGGTGATGTCGGGTCAAACCGATTGAGCCACAACATATCGCCCCAGAGTAGATGATTGATCGTGCCCATAATGGACCCAAAGAACGCCCCGCGATCCAGCATCAAATCGGCCTCAGGCATGACTTTAAGGATATCCATCAACTGATTGTTCTGCCACGCATTATAGCGCGCCATGGACCTTACATAAGCAGACTCAATCACGCTGCTGGACCTTTCCAATCAATCGGGCAGATTTCCGCAGACTTATTGCCAAAATCCCAAATCCGGCCATAGTCACGCACCTTGGATTTAACGCCGCGTGCCGCAATAATATCAGGGCCCATCCAGTATTTGGAATTGGTGATTACCACCGGATGTTCCGCATCTTTGCCGCCGATCATCTCAATCTCGCCGTTGATCTTGCGGCCGATGTTGATGATCCGTTTGGTGCCGTCGCGTATGATCTCAACCGGGGCGCGTTCAGCGCCGATGATCTCGGACACCAGCATGGTGAATAGACCGGTTGTGCCGCCTGCCGCACCGCTGAAAATCTGCAACAATCCGTTATAGGCCGCATCACTTGAACGATCATCCACATAGGCCGCAACACGCCAGTTGCCTTCACCCATCCGGCCCGGAATATCGACCAGCAATCCCACATTCAGACCCGCAAGGGATTCACCTTCAAAATGGCCCTCGTCGATGGCAATGCCCATCCACGCATGGCAGTGCCCCTCTGTCGGAGGATGCGCCCCAAGGGAGACAACGCAGGGACAGAAAACATCGCAAGAGCAGTTCAAAAACAGCTCCCCCTTGATCGCCCAATCGGTTGGGTTCATCTCTCTGTTCGGCATCTTATCCTCCTGAAATAAGGGGCCATCCCGCCACGACGCCCGCGCCGAGGATTAAGACAACACCCATTGGTTTTGTCACATGATGGCCAATCTGTGGCAGTTTTTCCACCACCATAAACAGGGTCGCCAATCCCATCCAAGCAAGGTTCATCACACCGCCCGCAAACCCCAGCGCCATAAAGCCCCAGCAACACACGGCACAATACACGCCAAGGCCCAGCCCCATGCGCACCCCGCCCGCAAATCCGGGCCGCCAATGGCCAATGAAATACATCATCGGCGAATGGCACACCCCGTGGCAGATTTCTTTGGTACGGGTAAATTGGAACAACCCCACCGCCAGCAGTAGCGCCGCCGCGATCCAGCGGGACCTTGCAATGCCCAGCATGTCGATGACACCGCCAAACAGCAGCACCAACTGTACCAGCGTAATGATCGCAGCAAACACCAGCCAAACGCCAAAATAGCCCAGCAAAACACCCAGCCACCCTGCCCGCGTGCCTGTGGCACTGACCATCAGGTCTTCGTAGCTGCGCAGGGTCGGCACCATCGTCGGCAACATCATCGCCGCCATCATCGCGCCCCACATCACAAACAGCGGTCCAAAGGTGGCCATGGGCATATACATGTCCATATGCGGGTCCATGCCGCGCATCATCTGACCCATCTCGCCCGGACGCCCCAAAAGATCGACATCCATCTGCATCGCCATGGCATACATCATCCACCACGCGGCGAGAACCAGACCAAAAAAGGCCAGCCAAAGGGAAGATCGCAGGATTGGGTTCATTCTGAGGGATATCCGACTCAAACGCTTGTTAATTTAATGTCAGACAATTAAACTTCGGGCAAACATTAAATGTAAGACATATGAAAATTGACCCCACCAGCGCTGCTGATCTTTCGGCACAGATTGCCACAGCCATCCGTGATGCGATCATTGAAGGCCGCCTGATCGTTGATGAACGCCTGCCCTCTGAGGCCGAATTGGCCGAACAATTTGCCGTGTCACGGCCCACGGTGCGCGAAGCGCTGAAACGTTTGGCAGCCCAATCCCTGATCCGCACACAGCGCGGGGCCACCGGTGGTGCCTTTGTCGCCCGGCTCAGCTTTGAGGCCGCACAGGCGCAGCAGATCACCACATCAACGCTGCTGATTTCAATGAACGCGGTCAGTTTCGCCACAGCTTGCGAAGCGCGTTACCTGCTTGAACGGGCCTGTGCGCCGCTCAGCGCACAGCGCCGCACCGCGGATCATCTGGCCACAATGCGTGCCGAAATTCACCGACAATCACAGCCCGGCCTGACCGATGAGGCCTTTTGCGCCTCGGACGTCGCATTTCACCGCGCACTGGTGGACGGTGCAGGCAATCCAGTGCTGAGCTATCAACTGGCCGGGGCCGTCGAGGCCATGCAGCCCTTGATGAACATGATCACCTTCACGGCCCGATCCCGGGAACGGATTGTGACGTTTCACACAGACATTGCCGATGCCCTTAAGGGCAACAATCCCGCGCAGGCCGATGCAGCGCTGGCAGGGTTGATGCAATATACCCAAGAACTGGGCGAGCACATGATGGCACGCCGTCAAAGCGCGTGATCAATCGCTCCGCGTCTTAGAACCAATCGTCAATCAGAGCGATTTGAAGCGCATCTTCAACATCCACCACATATGACGTTTGCAGGGCGATATTTCCTTCATCCACACTGGATGCAGTAAAGGGTTCGGCCCATTCAGGCAGGACATCAAACACGCCAAACACCGCAGCCGCTTTATCTGTTTTGGTCTCAACAGTGACAAAGGCAAAAACATCTGTCGCCGTGTCATTTGCCCCGCACCACCCTTGTGGCGGTACATCGTCCTCTGGCTGCTTTTCTGGTTCCCCATCCGGGGTCGGGTCTGGATCTGGTGTGGGGTCCGGCTCGGGCGTCGGATCAGGAACGGGGTCCGGCTCGGGCGTTGGGCCAGGTTCGACCGACCCAGATGTATCACCCTGCGTCGATGCAAAATTCTGCGTGACCATGATTGCGTCAAAGCCACGGAAATCGCCCTGTTCAATGCCGATGCCGATTTCGGTGTAATTCGGGTTCAGAATGTTTGCGCGGTGTCCGGGGCTGGCCATCAGCGCCTCGTGCAATTGGATCACATCATCAGCGATGCCCGCAGGCCCGCGTTCTGACTGAACGGCAATGTTTTCACCAGATGCCCAAACCCCTTCGAATGGATAATCCGCTGCATTCATTCGGTCATGTGAGGACGACCCGCCAGCACCCGTATGCGAGAATACATCGTTCTCAAGCATCCATTCACTGTGATCTTCGCTGGAATCGTTCAGCAATACATTAAGCCGCAGTGCATCCAATCCAACGGCTGCTCTTTCAGCGTTGATCAGGTCAAGCATCTGTCGTTCAAATGAATTGGCAATCGTCATTGATCATCCTTTTCTAACCCACATCAAGTTGGCTAGGGGCGGATGGTGTCGCAACCGTGTCAATTCTTGGTCCCGCTTTGGGTTTATGCGCTTAAAAAAGCAACAATCCCGACGCATTGTTTCGTCAATTGGGACAGTGTATGCTTTTTCATGGGTTGGCCGCAAAAATGGCGAATTCATCGGTAGTTTCCGATTGCCCCTTCAAATCGCGACTCAATGGTCCTATATTACTCATGTCCTTCGGGACTATGGACATAAACGCGCATGTAATAAGCGGTTCGGACCCGGGGGCGGTACCCGGCGACTCCACCAACATCCTTCATTTGGGGATCATGGGGTCGAAATAGGATCGACGGACGTCTAAAGATGTAGCTTTGTTTCGGCTGACTGCCACCGTTATCGGCGTAAAATGTACAATTGCAAATGACAATAGTGCTCCAGTTGCGATGGCCGCGTAAGCGGTCCTAACGACTGAAATCTAAGTCCTTAGGTTTAGCGACTTAAGGCGGGGTTCGCAGGTACCTGGCAACAGAAACCTGCACTTTCACGCCACTTTACTCTGACACATCGCGCCCTAAGTACGGGTGATGAAACAGGTATTGAACGCGCTTATTTTTGGGTTGACCGTCAGTGCCGCGCATATGGCAGCTGCAAAGGATCATAGGGTGAACCTCGAACCGAATTGGGAATTTGTGGTAGACACGGTGATGGGCGGAGTTTCAACGGGAACCCTGCGCCATGAAGACATCGCAGGCCGCCCTGCTGCGCGCCTGACAGGTCAGGTGTCGTTGGAAAACAACGGCGGATTTGTGCAGATGGCCTTTGATCTGCGGCCCGGCGGCGGCGCGTTGGATGCCTCGGACTTTACCGGGCTTGAGATTGATGTTTATGGCAATGGCGAAGTCTATGACCTGCGCTTGCGCACCACCGCCCTGACCCGTCCGTGGCAATCCTTCCGCATGGGTTTTACCGCGCCACCCGCGTGGACAACCCTGCGCATTCCCTTTGCCGATATTGAGCCGAACAAGACCGATGCGGATTTTGATCTTGCCGATCTTCGCCGCATTGGCATCCTTGGATATGGCCGGGCATTTAGTGTGGATATTGCCGTGTCGGCGATCCGTTTCTACCGCTAAGGCTTGACACTGCCCGCCAATTCCCGATGCTGCGCCACATGGGGATGACCGCGAACGCCCCGTGAGGCGACAGCCAGAGGTTCGCATGTTTCCAGCTGTTTAAAGGATGCATGCTATGGCTGCCCCAAATGAAATTACCGTTCCCCAACTCTTGCGCCTGATCGGGACGCCCGATGCGCCGGTGATTGTGGATATTTCAATTGACCCTGACTTTGCCGATGACCCCTATCTGATCCCCGGATCGTTCCGCCACCCGCATACTGACATCGCGGGCCTCAAGGAACGACTTGCGGGCAGGCCTTGTGTGATAAGCTGTCAGCAAGGGATCAAACTCAGCCAAGGTTTGGTGGCGCGGCTGCGGTGTGATGGGCTTCAAGCGGAATACCTGACGGGTGGCATGTACGGGTGGCGTGCGCATGCTGACATGATGCGTATCCCCGCCGCCGCCCTGCCCACGCCAGTTGATGGGGCGACACTTTGGGTCACACGTCACCGCCCCAAGATCGACCGCATTGCTTGCCCCTGGCTCATCCGGCGCTTTGTTGATCCCGGTGCACGGTTTTTGTTTGTCTCTCCGGAATGGGTGACGGGCGTGGCGGACCGATATGGCGCGACGCCCTTCGACATAGAGGATGTGCATTTTTCCCACGAAGGCCCCAAATGCACTTTTGACAAGATGTTATCGGAATTTGCGCTGACCTCCCCCGCACTTGCGCGGCTGGCAGATGTTGTTCGCGCGGCGGATACCAACACCCATGATCAATCCCCGCAAGCCGCTGGATTATTGGCGATCTCGGTGGGACTGTCGCGGCAATACAAAGATGATATCCAGCAGCTTGAGGCGGGCATGGCGATTTATGATGCGCTGTACCGATGGGCGCGGGATGGCAATGATGAAGGACATGATTGGCCCGCGGACCGCAAATCATGAGCGCCCCAAGCTGGGCCGAGATGACGCGCGTGTATGGTCGTATTGGGGTATTGTCATTTGGTGGTCCCGCCGCGCAAATTGCCCTGATGCACCGCGAATTGGTTGAACAACGCCCGTGGCTCAGCGAAGCGGCGTATTTGCGCGCGTTGAGCTTGTGTATGTTGTTGCCGGGGCCAGAAGCGATGCAGCTCGCCACCTATGCCGGATGGCGAATGCGCGGTGTGCCCGGCGGGCTTTTGGCGGGGCTGCTGTTTGTGGTGCCCGGTGCCTTAGTGATTGCCGTGCTGGCCTTGGGGTACGCTTATTTCGGGCAGTTGCCTTTTGTGCAAGCGGCGTTTCTGGGCATCAAAGCCGCGGTGATTGTTGTGGTCTTTCAGGCCCTGCGCAAAGTGGCGGGCAAGGCATTGCATGGCACGCAAGGCTGGGTTTCGGCGTCCTTGTCCTTTGTCGCCTTGTTCGTCCTTGGCCTGCCCTTCCCGCTGATCATCCTGATTGCGGGCCTCTGGGGCATGTGGCAAGGATCAGCACCTGCACCGCAGGTTGACGCCCCCCCCATCCCGGCAGGCCATGCACCGCGCACCATCGCACTCTGGGGTGCACTTTGGGCGGCACCACTGGCCTTGCTTTGGGCGATGGGCAACACGTTCCTCCTGCAACTTGGCCTGTTCTTTTCCAAACTTGCGGTTGTGACCTTTGGCGGGGCCTATGCCGTCTTGGCCTATATGACCCAAACTGTCGTTCAGGATTACGGTTGGATCAGCACTGATCAGATGATTGATGCGCTGGGTCTGGCAGAAACCACCCCGGGCCCACTGATCTTGGTCACAGAATTTGTGGCGCTCTTGGCCGGATTCGCACAATCCGGGGTCATGGGCGCAATTGCAGCGGGTTTGGTGGCGCTTTGGGTCACCTTCACCCCGTGTTTTCTGTGGATATTCCTTGCTGGCCCGTATTTAGAGCGGATTTCTGCGCAGCCCCAACTCGCAGGTGCCTTGCGGGCCATCACCGCGGCCGTGGTTGGTGTCATTGCGAATCTATCCATCTGGTTTGCCCTGCATGTCCTATTTGACCAAGTAAACCCTGCTGTATGGTTGGCCCTGCCCGCACCAGACCTCAGCAGTTTTAATATGCTTGCCGCAGTTTTTACAATTTTTGCAGCCCTCTTGATGCTGGTATTCAAGCGCGGGTTCGTTACAACCATGACGATACTAGCCCTCGCGGCCTTGGGGTTTGCAATGTTGTATAGATGGCCCCTTTCCCTCGGCCATAAATGTCGTATGCTGGTCATGCTCTAACGCCAACCCGGAGACGATCATGAGCCGCGATATCGACTATGGCAACCTGATGCACGAAGCCATGCGGGGCCTGATCCGCAAGGTATTGTTAGATGTTGCGGAACGCGGCTTGCCGGGCAATCATCACTTTTTCATCACCTTTGACACCACCCACCCGGATGCGGAATTGGCTGATTGGCTGTCTGATCGCTATCCCGGTGAAATGACCGTGGTGATGCAGCATTGGTATGACAAGCTTGAGATTACCGACGAAGGGTTCTCGGTCACGCTCAATTTTGGTGATGCCCCTGAGCCACTTTATATCCCCTATGATGCGATCCGCACCTTTGTGGACCCTTCCGTGGAATTTGGCCTGCGCTTTGAAGAACAAGATGGCGAAGACGGTACGGATGCAAAAGTATCGCGCTCAAAAGCATCGAAATCAGATGACGAAACGGATGCCGACCTCAAGCAAATGCATGAACATGAACTTGAAGTCGAAGAAGCACCTGTGAAAGACGCGCAAATTGTCTCATTGGATGCGTTTCGCAAATAATTTGCGGCACGTTAACGCGAACCCTTGATTGCGCAGCCTCGCACGGGGCGCTAAACCCCTTCCTGACGCATTTGCCAGATCAGGAGCCGCACAATGGCCGATACCCGCACCGAAACCGATAGCTTTGGCCCATTGGAAGTCCCTTCCGACAAGTATTGGGGCGCGCAGACACAACGTTCGATCATGAATTTCCCAATCGGCTGGGAACGCCAACCAATTGCGATTGTTCGCGCACTTGGGGTGATCAAGAAAGCCTGCGCCGAGGTGAATTTAGGGTTTGGCGATTTGGACGCGACTTTAGCACCGCATATCCAAGCTGCCGCACAAGAAGTCATCGACGGCAAATTTGACGACAACTTTCCACTGGTTGTCTGGCAAACCGGGTCTGGCACCCAATCGAATATGAACGCCAACGAGGTGATCTCAAACCGCGCAATCGAAATGATGGGCGGCGTGATGGGGTCTAAATCCCCGGTGCATCCCAATGATCATTGCAACATGGGGCAATCCTCAAACGACACCTTCCCCACGGCTATGCATGTGGCCATTGGCATGGTGGCGCGGGACACATTACTGCCGGGTCTGCGCAAGCTGCACACCGCATTGGCGACGAAATCCGAAGAATTCAAAGACATTATCAAGATCGGCCGCACCCATACCCAAGACGCCACGCCCCTGACATTGGGCCAGGAATTTGGCGGCTATGCCCACCAGATGGCCAAAGGCATCGCGCGGGTCGAATCCTGTTTACCTGATATCTATGAGCTGGCCCAAGGCGGCACTGCGGTTGGTACCGGTCTGAACACCCGCAAAGGCTTTGCCGAGAAGGTCGCACATGAGATTGCCGCCATCACCGGCCTGCCCTTTGTGACGGCACCCAACAAGTTCGAAGCACTGGCCGCCCATGATGCCATGGTGATGTTTTCCGGTGCGCTCAAAACCGTGGCCTCCTCGATGTTCAAAATCGCCAACGACATGCGTTTGCTGGGCTCTGGGCCGCGCTCTGGCCTGGGTGAGTTGATCTTGCCCGAGAACGAACCCGGGTCGTCGATTATGCCCGGCAAAGTCAACCCAACCCAGGCCGAGGCGCTGACCATGGTATGCATCCACGTCATGGGCAATGACGCTGCCGTGGGCATGGCCGGATCGCAGGGTCATTTTGAACTCAACGTCTATAACCCGATGATGAGCTATAATGTCATCCAATCTATGCAATTGCTGGGCGATGCCGCCAGCAGCTTTACCGACAATATGGTAGTTGGCACCCAAGCCAACGTGGAGCGGATCGACAAACTGATGAAAGAAAGCCTGATGTTGGTGACGGCACTTGCCCCCACCATCGGGTACGACAATGCCACCAAGGTCGCCAAGACCGCGCACAAAAACGGCACCACTTTGAAAGAAGAGGCCATTGCGCTGGGATTTGTCGATGCGGAAACCTTTGATCGGGTCGTGCGGCCCGAAGATATGATTGGACCGAAATGAACACCTCTGTGAACCTGAACAAGGTTAAAAAAGAACGCAACCGCGCCTCTCGCAAGGCCCGGGCCGATGAAAATGCCGTGGGCTTTGGCCAGACCAAGGCGCAGAAAGAAGCGCTGAAAGCCCGCGCCGAACTGATCGCGCGCAACCTTGAGGCGCATAAGCGCGAAAAATGAGCACACGGCCCGTTAAACATTCAGTGACATTGCGGGGGCACCGCACCTCGGTGTCACTGGAGGATGAATTTTGGGCCGAATTTCGCGCAATTGCTGCTGAAAAAGAAATGCCGATCAATGCATTGGTGGCTCAGATTGATATTGCGCGTGGGGTCGATATGGGGCTTGCCTCGGCGATCAGGCTTTATGTGCTGCGGACGTTAAAGGATCGTTTACCTTGAATGTTATAAGATTCAGGTATGCAACACTCAGCTTCACCACTTACTCCAAACGAATGGATATGTGATCTTTTCAGCTCCCGCGCCGCTAACTCGGGCGGCGTGGTTAGACGCAAGGCACGTGACATTGAAAGATATGTCGGACGCGCAGAGTTTGAACAGGAACTTCGAAGGCGTGGATATCACGCCATCGAAAACGCAGGACAGATGATTATCTTTTGCAATCAGGAACCAATCCGCGTTGTTCTGTGACCGTTTTCTTTGAAAGAAAACGGTCGGAAACTTTCAAAGTTTCCGCGCCCCTATGCCACCGACGCTTTGTAAATCTTGTCAATGTTCCCGCCCAAAGCCGCGTTAAACGCCGCATCCGTCATCGACACGTTCAACCCTTCTGTCAGCGCCCGTGAAAAGCTCGCAATCATCGAACTGTTCTGGCTAAGCTTCGCACAGGCCTCATCGGTCGAATACCCCCCCGACAGCGCCACGACCCGCAAAACATTTGGATGTTTTGCGACCGCATCATATTGGCCTGCAACCTCCGGAAGTGTCAGTTTCAACATCACCATCATGCCGTCTGGCAACTGATCCAAGTGCGTCAGGATCGCATCACGCAACATGTCTTCCGCTGCGGCCTTTGTCTTTGAATGGATATTCACCTCAGGCTCAATGATGGGCACCAAACCAGCGTTACAGACCTGTTTTGCCACGTCAAATTGCTGTGCCACCACAGCAACAATGCCATCTGCATCCGCGTCCTGCACAACGGAACGTTCTTTTGTGCCAAATACACCTGCGTCAACGGCACGGGCCAATAGCGCATCCAGACCCGGCATTGGCTTAAGGAGTTGCACGCCGTTCGCCGTCTCTTCCAACCCTTTGTCGATCTTTAAAAACGGCACAACGCCGCGGTCTTCCCACAACAGCTTTGCCACGGACGTGCCATTAATAGTTTCATCCATGGTGCGTTCAAACAAGATTGCGCCAATCACCTTTGCACTGGTGAAATCATCGGCTAGAATGATCCGCGCACGCATGTCGTGCATCGCCTGAAACATTTCCGTGTCGCCAGAATAATCGCTTGGTTCAACACCATAAAGGCTCAGCGCTTTGGGCGTCGATCCACCCGACTGATCCAGCGCTGCGATAAATCCTTTGCCAGATCCGATCTGCTTTTTCTGTGCGTCGTTGATCGCCATGAACGTGTCACCCTCGTGTATTGATTCCGTTTCACAAGACCTTAATTCAAAGGCGGCTGCGATGATAGAACCTACCGCCGTTCAAGGTGCAGCCAAATCCCTTGTTCGGACCGCACCGTCAGATGCGCTACCGGAACCGGTACGCGATCCGGCACGGCAATGACACGAAAGTCCCGCAAGATGCGAGACAGGATCAACGGCCCCTCAACCATGGCAAATCCAGCCCCCGTACACACCCGCGGCCCGGACGAAAACGGAATGTAAGCCTCTCGTCCGCACTTCTGGCCATTCTCGGTCTGCCAACGGGTTGGATCAAAGCCATCGGGATTGTTCCACAGCCGCTCATGGCGGTGCAGGTGCCAGGGGCTGAGCACCAGTTGCGCACCCGGCTTTACATCCCGATCGCGAAACCGTTCCGGGCAAGTATTTTCGCGGACCATCATCGGCACAGGTGGATAAAGCCGCAGCGCCTCGCGGAACACATCCCGGCTGACCCGTAACTTTGACATCACCGAAAAATCGCATTTTTGCAGTGCTTTGGCTTCCTCTGCGACCTTATCCTGCCATGTCGGGTGGGTCGCCATCAGATAGAGCGTCCATGCCAATGCCGACGCGCTGGTCTCATGTCCGGCAAGAAAGAAGATTGCCACCTGATCGACCATTTCATCGGTGCTGAAACGGGCCCCCGTCACCGGATCAGCGCTGGTCATGATCTTGGTCGCCAGATCATCGGGCGCAGTGCCCGCTGCAATTTCGGCCATCCGAGTGGTGGTCAGCTCGGTGATCAAGCGGCGGATTTTGGCAGCACTGTCTTTGGTGCCCTTGCGAAACAACCGGGGCACCCAGCGGGGTAAGGGAATAAATGCGGCAAGGTTTAGCAGCGGTTGCGAGCGCTGATATGTTTTGAATTCGTCAAACACCGCGCGGGCCAGATGGTGTTCGATGGGGATCGAAAATAACGTGCGAAAAATCACATCAGCCGCGGCGTGGCTTGTTTCGACCTCAACTTCGATAACCTGATCAACTTGGGTGTCCAACCGTACCACCGCCGCCTCTGCCGCGTCCCACATCGCTGGAAAGGTTTCGCGCAATCGGCCTCCTTCAAAAGCAGGGTCAATGATCCGGCGCTGACGTTTCCATGTCTCGCCGTTGGTCAAAAACACCGAATTCCCCAGCAAGGGCCGCAGCCCTTCGCTGATCCGATCTGATTTGGGGAAATCATCGGGGCGTTCTTTCAACACCGTTTTCACCAGCTCAGGTTGGTTCATCAAATAACTACGGAAAAAGGGTGTTTTGAATTCGGCCATCCAAGCGCGGTACAGCCGTGCGGGCTGGGCCGATAGGATGTCAGCGCGAAACAATCTGGCATAGCGCCAAAGCGACACTTTGTCCGGGCGGCTCGGGGGTTTGGGTGGCACTGTCATGCGGCCACAGACGTATATTTGCTGACCGCGTCGTCAATACGAGATTTTGACGGCGCACGGGTTTCATAACGTTTTCCCAAAGTCATCGGGCCAGCGGTGATCTGAAAGTAATCATAATCACCGGGGCGGTCAAAAGCGCAAAGATATTGAAAATGCAGGCGAAAAAACTTCCAACGTAATTCCTTCCAACGTTCCGGGCTGAGCGTTTGGGTAAAAGCCGCAGAAAAAACTAGCGGCCATTTCTTGTCTTTCGTCGCCACACCGGACACAGCGACCGGATCACACAGCGCAAAGGCACAGCCATCACCGGGGGCGGTCACATCCACCCATGTCAACTCATCACGTGCTGAAAGATATTGTAGATCCGCCCGCAGCCGATGGGCGTCCGGTAGGAAAGACACCATCGGCACCACCTGCCCCAACGACAAAAACGACAAAGCAGGTCCATCATCTGCCACCCTACCCGCGCGGATCACATCCGCCAAGATCGACACGCCCAGATGCGCGCCAGAGGAATGGCCGACAACCAGCACCTCATCTACATCACTGCGCAGCGCCTCAGCAATCGCAGCCGCGAACACCGCCAGCCGGGCTTCTAACTCCGGTTGATTTGCCCCGCGAGAGCAGGCTGAATAAGAATAATCATGCATCAGATAATAGGCGAAAAACTTGTTGTCGATGCGCTTGAACCAACGCAGAATCCACACGGCAATCGCCATGACAATGACGCCCTGCGCAGTGAAATAGCCAAACGCCGGTACGCCAAATTTCATCATCGGCAAGAGGGACAAAAGCATCGCAAAGAAGCCCCCCACAGAGAAGGCGATGATCAGTTGGGCCAACAACATGCCCACCGGATAAAGCGCCGCAATCACCGGCCCTTTGCGCAACCGCATAAGACGCCACAATGCACCAGAGGCGATATAGACCCAAGCCGTGCGCACAAGTTGCAGATAGGTGGCCGGGATAGAGGTGCTCATACTGTCGCGCACGATGTCTGACCAGACCATCACCTCAACATCTGCATTCACATCAGTACCGTCGATCAACCCGTTGACATGCCAGCCATAATTTTCGCCAGCCCGCTTGGGTTTAAGGTCAATTTCATAGCCCGAAATCGCCGCCTGATCCGCGCCTTCCTTTCGGTAAAGCTCTCGGTAGCGGCGCGGGTGAATGGGATCGTAACCGGGGATGTAAAACACCCGGCGACGTGTCACCTGACCTGAAACAATCTTGCCCATACGCACCTCTTGCGATGCAACATAGCGGCGTTTTTTGGCAAGAGTAAGGCGATTAACCTAAAGTGGCGAGGCTCGGGAAGGTCTCAAGCAGCCAAAATGAAAAGCTAGTGAAGGCACCCGTCAGCAGCGCCAAACCGACGGCCACCAACAACACGCCCATGACCCGCTCAATCAGCTTCATGTGCTTTTTGAGGCGGTTCATCACCCCCATGGCGCGGGTGATGAACATCGCCGCCAACAGGAATGGAATTCCAAGGCCCGCAGCATATATGCCCAGCAGCAATGTGCCCCGGGTGACAGATGCCTCAGAGGCGGCCAAAGACAGAATCGCGCCCAATTGCGGACCGATGCAAGGCGTCCAGCCAAAGGCAAAGGCAAGCCCAAGGATGTAGGCACCAAAGCTTGATCCGCCCTTGTCGCCTGCATCCAATCGCGCCTCTTGATCAAGGAAGGGAATGCGAAACACCCCAAGGAAATGCAGACCAAAGATGATCACCACTGCCCCGGAAATCTTGGCAAAAAGCACCTGATTTTGCAGGAAAAACGCGCCAAAGACTGATGCGGTGAAGCCCAGAATGAGGAAGACCGTGCTAAGCCCTAAAACAAAGAACAGCGCAGCGATGGTTGCGCGCCGCCGTGCCGCTGTAACGTTCGACATATCACCCAAGGAAACGCCGCTCATATACGCCAAATACGGCGGGACAATCGGCAAGACACAAGGCGACAGGAAACTGATCACACCGGCAAGCAGGGCGATCACCATGGCAGGCAACAGCCCCGCATCAATCAATTCAATTCCAAACATAAAACCACCCTTAGCCCTGTTCCGCCGCCCCGTCACGCCCCCTTGCGCACCCAAGCGGTCACAAGACTGTGGACGAGGTGTAACATCTGGCCTATCTCAAAAGCATGAAAATACATGACCTTGATGCAACCGGGCTGCTGTGCCCCTTGCCCGTGCTGAAATTGCGCAAACGGATTGCTGCGGTGACGCCGGGGGACTGTATGCGCCTGCACGTTGACGACCCTGCCGCTGTGATCGACGTCCCGCATTTTTGCGCGGAGGCCGGGCATACGCTGGTTGAAACATCAGATGACGGCAACACGCAAATCTATCTGGTGCGCAAGGGCCGATAACGCAAAAGGCAGGCCTCGCAGCCTGCCTTTTTACTTTCATTTCAAAATCTTACCCGCCGAGTGACCACCAGCCTTTGCGCTTTTTGGCCGCTGGTTTTTCTACAACTGGCTCTGGCGCAGGCTCAGGTGCTGGAGCCGCCACAACCGGTTCTGGCGCTGGCTCGGTTTTCGGCTCTGGCTTGGCTTCTGGCACAGGGGCTTCAGCAACTGCCTCAGGGGTCGTTTCCACTGGCTTTTCTGCTTTTGGCTTGGGCTTGGCACGGCTGCGTGTTGACTTCGCCTTGGGCTTCTCCGCCTTGGCGTCATCTGACGTTGTACCCTCCTCTTTCGGCTCAACTTTATCCGCTTTTGGCTTTGTGGCGCGCGAACGGGTCGTCTTGGCCTTAGGCTTCGGCGCATCTTCTACCGGGGCTGGCTCTGTTACCGCTTCAGACGTTTTTGGATCAACATCAGCGGTATCCTCGGCCTCAACCTTGGCCTTGGGTTTCGTCGTGCTGCTGCGTGATCTACTGCGACTTTTTGGCTTTGGCTTTTCGGCGGGTGCATCCCCCTCAACTGCGTCAACTGCTGGGGTTTCTGATACGGCCTCTGCCTCAGGCTGCGCAGGTTGATCATTGCCCTGCGGCTGCTCTTGACCTTCCGCATTCTGGTTCTCACCGTTTTGTTGCTCACCATTGCCAGACTTTTTACGGCTGCGGCGGCGGCGGCGGCGGCGTTTCGGTTTGCCTTCTCCATCGCCATTGCCATTCTCGTCGTTCTGGACGTGGCCATTGCTTTGTGTCTGCGTGCCCGGTGCTTCCGGCGCGTCTTCATCCGCTTCAACATCCGTTGCGCCATCATCTTCGTCGATCTGATCCATCAAGGATGTATCAACTGACACCACATGGGCTGATGCGGGCGGTACAACACGGGTCGCTGTCTTGAACTTTTCAAGGGTGAAATCAGGGCTGACCAATGCAGGGTCCCCTTCGATCCGCACCGAAAGACCATAGCGCGCCTCGATGTGGGCAATATGTTCGCGTTTTTGGTTCATCAAGAAGTTACTGATGCCAACAGGTGCACAGATTAGAACTTCGCGTGAACGACGCCGGGTGCCCTCTTCTTCGATCTGGCGCAGAATCGCCAGCGCAAGGTTGTCATCAGAGCGGATCAACCCGGTGCCGTGACAGGCCGTACAAGGCTGTGTGGTCGCTTCAATCATGCCGGGACGCAAGCGTTGACGCGACATTTCCATCAAGCCAAAACCAGAGATCCGACCCACTTGGATACGGGCCCGGTCGGTCTTGAGTTTATCTTTCATCATCTTCTCGACCGACGCATTGTTTTTGCGTTCGTCCATGTCGATAAAGTCGATGACAATCAGGCCAGCAAGGTCACGCAGGCGCAGTTGGCGCGCCACTTCGGCTGCGGCCTCCAAGTTGGTTTTTAGTGCGGTTTGTTCAATTGAGCCTTCTTTAGTCGCGCGGCCAGAGTTGACGTCAACCGCCACCAAAGCCTCGGTCACACCGATCACGATATAACCGCCCGATGGTAATTGCACCGTTGGGTTAAACATGCCGGACAGGTACGATTCCACTTGATAACGCGCAAACAGTGGCAGATTCTCTGAATAGAGCTTCACGTTTTTGGCGTGGCTCGGCATGATCATCTTCATGAAATCTTTGGCAATGCGGTAGCCGCGCTCACCTTCGACAAAAACCTCGTCAATGTCGCGATTGTACAAGTCGCGGATTGACCGTTTTATCAGATCACCCTCTTCGTAAATCTTGGCGGGCGCGATAGATTTCAATGTCAGTTCGCGGATTTGTTCCCACAGGCGTTGCAGATATTCATAGTCGCGCTTGATCTCAGCCTTGGTGCGTTTGGCACCCGCGGTACGCACAATCAGACCCGCACCCCGGGGCACTTCGATCTCGTTGGCGATTTCTTTGAGCTTCTTACGGTCGGCTGCGTTGGTGATCTTGCGGCTAATGCCACCACCACGCGCAGTGTTGGGCATCAAGACGCAGTAGCGGCCAGCCAATGACAGATAGGTTGTGAGGGCCGCACCTTTGTTGCCACGTTCTTCTTTGACCACTTGCACCAAAAGAATCTGACGGACTTTGACAACTTCCTGAATTTTATACCGCTTTGGTCGCGGTTTACGCACCGGGCGGATATCTTCGCTGTCGTCTTCGTCGGCAACGGATTCGATGCTTTCATCTTTGTCAGATGCGTTTACTGAGTCGTCACCTGCGGTGTCCTCGGTATCGTCGCCCGCGTCATCATCCTCGCCCACAACAGGGGTTTCGACAGGCGTTTCCGGCACCCGTTCCATCGGAGAGGACGCTTCGTTTTCATTCACTTCAACTTCGTCATCTTCGCTCAGATCAACGGTTTCCATGCCCTCAATCTCAGTTGAGACAACGGCATCATCGCTTTTGGTGTTTTCGGCCTTTGATTTAGACCGGCTGCGCGAGCGTGATCGCGAGGACCGCTTGGGCTTTTCTTCCTCAGCGGCCTGCTGTTCGGCATAGGCGCGTTCTTCTTCCAGCAGCGCCTGACGGTCAGCCACTGGAATCTGGTAATAATCAGGGTGAATTTCCGAAAAAGCGAGGAAACCATGGCGATTGCCACCATAATCCACGAACGCCGCCTGCAGCGACGGTTCGACCCGCGTTACTTTGGCTAGATAGATATTCCCAGCAAGCTGGCGTTTGTTTTCGGATTCAAAGTCAAATTCCTCAACTTTGTTTCCGTCAACCACAACAACGCGCGTTTCCTCGGCGTGGGTGGCATCGATAAGCATTTTCTTAGGCATAAGTCCAATTTGCACAGGCCGCGCGAAACAATTGACCCGGGTGGACCGAGTGTTTGCGGGGTGTGTCTTGTCAGGGCGAATATGGACGTGCGCGAGATAGGGCCGAAAACGGCCTCTGATCGTCTGCTCAAAGCTTCTGCGCGCGTCATCGCGGTTCTTCTCCGATGGGAAGTCAACATAGCGTCGCTTCCCATCCGTTAATTTACTGTGCCTTTTCCGGGGCTTGCCCCACAAAAGTCTCAGCGGTTCTCTGGCCATTTCTGGCCCAATCGGTCTGCTCTGCGCACCCTTCGGGTCTTGCAATCGCAGCGAATCTCTTAGGAAATGCAGGTGACGCAGTCAGGCGTCATCATCTCCATCCCCATAGTTAAGGGGTTTGTAGGTCAAATGACAATGGCCAATCGCGGCGCAGATTGATCAATTACGTCAATCTGTCCACTTGGCTTGACAAAAACGATGCGCTTGGGAACATTCACCCTTCGCAAACCGGATTGCCCGGTGTGAATTTCTGCCAATTTGCCGGGGCACATGTTGCGGCAGCCAAGACCCAAAGGAACCACCTCATGCACTATTTTCTGCGCCCTGCCCTCTGTTTGTCGCTTTTGGCCGTTGCCGCCTGTGACGAAATTGCCGTGGCGGGTGATCCCGTTGCATTGGCTGAAGTGCGCGGTCAAAAAACCTGCGTTTCGGCGGTTGCAAAAGAATCTGGTAACGCGGGTGCTACGATCAACACAACGATCCCAATCATCGAAACGGGTCGGTTTATTGTCGATGTCCCGAACGCCAAAAGCTGGACCTGCATTACAGATGCCAATGGCAATGCAACACAGATTGTAGAACAGCAATCGGGCTGATGTTGACGCTCTGAAAGGGCATGATTTTATGGATGTTAGATATATGCAAGCGCCAGACATTCCGGCGCTTCAATCTGTGCTGGATCAAACGGAGCTTTTCCCAAGTGAAATGCTGCCCGATATGGCGTCAGATTTTTTGAAAGCGGATAGGCCCGAGGATCTTTGGCTGGCATGCGAAGTAAAGGGTGTTGCCATCGGATTTTGCTATGCCAGACCAGAGATGCTTGCCGATGGCACGTGGAACATGTTGGCCATTGCGGTGCATCCCGACCAGCAAGGCAAAGGTGTCGGTGCGGCCCTTACCAGACAGATGGAACAGACGCTAAAGCAAAGCGAACAGCGGGTCATTATTGTCGATACGTCAAGCACAGATTCTTTTGCCAACACCCGCGCGTTTTACACCAAAAACGGCTACACCCAAGAGGCACGCATCCGCGACTTCTGGGCACCGGGTGATGACAAAGTCATTTTCTGGAAACGGCTCTAACGATCAGCGGTCAGAGGTAATCTGACCGCTGCAATCCATATTTGGCCATCTTTTCGTTCAACGTCCGACGCGGCAGACAAAGTTCATCCATGACGGATGCAATCGACCCCTTGTGGCGGCGCATGGTGTTGTCGATCAACATCCGCTCAAACGCTTCGACGTATTCCTTCAGCGGTTTGCCCTCGGTGGTCATCACCGGCTGCATTTCATCGTGATCCGACATCAGTAAGGACGCAATGGTGCCAGAGCCGCGCCGCGATTGCAGCACCGCCCGTTCCGCCACATTGATCAACTGCCGCACGTTACCCGGCCATGGCGCTTGCAACAGTTGCGCCGCTTCCTGCGCGCTTACCTGCGGGGCGTCACAGCCATATTCATCGGCAAACTGATCGCTTAACCGGGTGAACAGCGTCAGAATGTCTTCGCCCCGCTGACGCAGCGGTGGCACGGTGATCCGAAGTGCTGCCAAACGGTAAAACAGATCGCTGCGCAGTGCGTCTTCTGATGTGCGGCCCGCTTCTTGCAAGTTCGAAATCGCCACAATCCGTGTTTCCGCAGGCGTGCCTTGTTCGTTGATCACACTCAGCAGCCGCGCCTGTAATGTCTCAGACAGCGCCTCAATATCTTCCAGAACCAAGGTGCCCCCGCGCGCCTCTTCGATCGCGGGCAGTTGCGCATCTTCGGGCTGCATCGGGCCAAAAAGACGTTTGGACAGCGCGTCTTCTTCAAAAGCACCACAGCTGACCAGCACAAACTTCTTGCCAGCCCGTGACCCCACCGCATGCAGCGCATGGGCTACAAGCGTCTTGCCAGTCCCGGTTTCACCGTCGATCAGCACATGCCCATCGGCCTGCCCCAGGTCCAGAATATCCTCACGCAGACGGTCCATAACCGGGGACTGCCCGATCAGCTTTTTCATCAACTGGCCACCATCAGACAATTCCCGCCGCAGGGCGCGGTTGTCCATCACCAGACGACGTGCCGTCGTAGCTTTCTTGGCCAACTCGCTCATCCGGTCGGGGTTAAACGGCTTTTCCAGAAAATCGAATGCGCCAACCCGCATGGCTTCAACCGCCATTGGCACATCGCCGTGCCCGGTGATCATGATCACCGGCAAGGCACTATCCGACCCCATCAGCTTTTTCAGAAACTGCATCCCGTCCATGCCCGGCATTTTGATGTCTGAAATCACAATACCCGGGTAATCCGGCCCCAGATTCTTGAGCGCATCTTCGGCACTGGAAAAGGTTTCGGTGTCATACCCTGACAGCGCCAGCCATTGGCTGATGGATTGGCGCATGTCCTGTTCGTCATCGACAATCGCGATCTTCATTGCCTGTGCCATAACTTACTCCGCCGCCTCTACAGTTGTCTCAGCGCCCAGAATGGGCAGTTGCATTTCAAACACCGCACCGCCGGTCTGGCCGTTGCGCGCCGTAAGTCGTCCGCCTAGGTCGTTCACGATCCCTGACGAAATGGCAAGCCCCAGCCCAACACCGTCACCGGGTTGTTTAGTAGTATAAAACGGCTCAAACAGCGCATCGAGGTCTTCAATCCCCGGTCCATTGTCGCGCACTGTCAGGGTCGCAGTTTCCCCGGCGGACAGGATGATATCAACCTGAGGATTACGTTCCGATTTGGTGGCATCCAACGCGTTGCGCAACAGGTTCACCATCACCTGTTCAATCCGCATCCGGTCCCCCATCACTTCGACAGGTGTATCGGGCAAAATGCGGCTGATCTGTACCTGACGCTGGCGCAGCTGCGGCTCCATCATTGACAGGCTTGAAGCAAGTGCTGCCCCCATATCCACAGGGCTTAGCGCCTCTTGGCCCTTGCGGGCATAGGATTTCAGCTGCCGGGTAATTGCCCCCATCCGTTCAATCAGATCGTCGATACGGCCAAAGGACGAAAGCGCTTCTTCTGGTCGGTTCCGACGCAGCAACAAACGCGCACCAGCAAGGTAGGTTTTCATCGCCGCAAGCGGTTGGTTCAACTCATGGCTGACCGCCGCTGACATCTCACCCAAGGCCGCCAATTTGCTTGATTGTTCAAGGGTTTGTTCAGCCACGGCAAGGGTTTCTTGCACCCGTTTACGTTCGGCGATTTCACGCTGCAAGGCGGCGTTCAATGCGCGAAGTTTAGCCGATTCCCGTTGGAAAATTGCCAACCGCCCCGCCGTGCGACGGCTGAGGAAATAGAACGTCAACGCCAACAGAATCGCAAAACCCATCACCTCAAGCGCCAAAACACCATTCACCCGCTCACGCACAGACTCATAAGTGGTGTAGCTGGTCATGCGCCAACCCCGGAACGGGATTTTGTTTTCCAGACGCATCACCGCCTCGCCCTGCAAATAGGCATCGGGCGGCAATGCTGTCCAATCAGCAGTGGCCTTGATCGCGCGTTCAATCGCATTTTGTGGCGGATGGTTTGCCAGCGCTTCCGGTTCGGTCAGTCCACGCCAAGTGGGGGCTGTGGCCAGAATGATCTCTCCGGCGCTGTCCATCACAATCACCGCATCAGAAATGCCAGCCCAAGCGCGTTCGAACTTTTGCAGATCAACCTCAACGGCGATCACACCCAATGTCGCACCACCATCCTGAATGCGCCGCGAATACATAAATCTGTAACCACCAGTATCGCGTTTAATGGTGCTGAAAATCGTCGCATTTGACCGAATGGCCTCGACAAAATAGGGCTCTGCTCGGTGCGCTGACCCCAAACGGTTACGATCGGTCGCGGCAACGGTGCGGCCGTCAATATCATACAGCATCAAAGACGCCGCGCCGATTTCATCCACAAACGAAATCAGCCGCTGGGTCGAGAGTGAATAATTCGCTGAATCCAAGGCGTTGATCAAGGTCGGGTCACGTGCCAGAAGTTGCGGCACAATGGCGTTCTGGCGCAGTTCCGCCAATAGGTTGCCGCTATAAAGCGCGATCCGTAACTCAGCCCGGCTGCGGGTACTCTCTGTAAATCGGTTGGTAAGCAACTTGTTGGTGACGGAAATTGTCACCACCGCCAGTACCATCAACAAAGCAACGGCAAGCCTGACCCGCCAAGACACGGTTAACGTGGTTTTTTGTTCGGGGGCTTTGCTCATATGAGCAATCTACGCCGTTGGCACGGCGCACTCAAGTCACACCGTGATCAGCGCCCCTGCCAATGCGCGAAAGAGCGCCGCCCCGTCCGTGCCACCATGGCCCGCATCCGCCGCCCGTTCAGGGTGTGGCATCATCCCCAAGACCCGACGGTTTTCCGAAAGAATACCGGCAATATCCGCCTGCGCCCCGTTGGGGTTGTCGGTATAGCTGAACGCAACCCGGTCCTCGCCCTGCAATGCTGCAATCGTTTCAGCATCTGCAAAGTAATTGCCGTCGTGGTGGGCAATCGGAATGTCGATCACATCACCAGCATTGTACCCGGCGGTAAAATCGCTGTTCGATGTCTCGACCTTCAGACCAACCGTCTTGCAGATGTATTTCAGCTCAGCATTGCGCAGCAACGCGCCCGGCAGCAAACCTGTTTCTGTCAGCACCTGAAATCCGTTGCAGACGCCCAAGACATATCCGCCCCGGTCCGCATGCGCCGCTACTGATTTGCAGATCGGGCTGTTGGCCGCAATCGCGCCACAACGTAGGTAGTCACCATAGGAAAAACCGCCGGGAATACCAACAATATCAACACCCTGCGGCAGTTCGCTGTCCTTGTGCCAAACCATGGACACCGTGGCACCCGCAGCTTTGAACGCCACCGCCAGATCGCGATCACAATTCGATCCGGGGAACACAACAACAGCAGCATGCATCAGGCCATCTCCACCGAATAAGATTCGATCACCGTGTTGGCCAACAGCTTTTCACACATCGCCGTTACGTCCGCCTCCGAGGTGCCATCGGCCAGATCAAGTTCAATCACCTTGCCCTGGCGCACGCCATTCACACCTTCAAAGCCCATGGCCCCAAGCGCATGGCGCACAGCCTCACCTTGCGGGTCCAATACGCCATTCTTCAACATCACATGCACACGTGCTTTCACGCTATGTCCCCCAGCTTCTTTTCGCCAAAAATACTCAAAACCGACATCAGCCTCAGTTGATCAACGTCGGTTTTGTGATCGGTGTTGACGTCCTAGGCATCACGCCCAGCCGTTTTGCCACTTCGGTATAGGCATCGGTCAGTGACCCCAGATCGCGGCGGAACACATCTTTGTCCAGCTTTTTACCGGTCTCAATGTCCCACAACCGGCAGGAATCAGGGCTGATCTCATCCGCAACGATCAAACGTTGGAAATCCCCATCATAGACCCGGCCAACTTCGATCTTGAAATCAACCAAGCGAATGCCGACCGCTATCATCACACCAGATAGAAAATCATTCACCCGCAGCGCCAGTGACAAGATATCTTCCATGTCCTGCTGGCTGGCCCAACCAAAGGCGGCGATATGTTCTTCGGTCACCAAAGGATCACCAAGTGCGTCGTCTTTGTAGCAATATTCAACAATCGGGCGCGGCAATTGCGTGCCTTCTTCAATCCCCAGCCGTTTTGACATGGTGCCTGCGGCATAATTGCGCACGATAATTTCCAGCGGCACAATCTCAACCTGACGGACAAGTTGTTCGCGCATGTTGAGGCGTTTGATGAAATGGGTCGGCACGCCAATCTGATTCAACCCGGTCATGAAGTATTCAGACAAGCGGTTGTTCAACACGCCCTTGCCCTCAATCACGTCCTTTTTCTGCGCATTAAAGGCGGTCGCATCATCCTTAAAATACTGCACAATCGTGCCCGGTTCTGGACCTTCATACAGAATTTTTGCTTTGCCTTCGTAGATCTTTTTGCGCCGGGCCATGGGCGTTCCCTTCACCGTTCGGCCGGGGGGTATCCCCCGCCGCTTGGGGGTCTCATAGTGCAACCCCCGATACGCTGCAAGGTTTTGCCGCAAACTTGGGTTGCTCTTGCGCAAACGGACCAGACACCGCATATCATTGGATAACACGTTGCCAACAACCGGAGACTGACAATGAGCACTTTTAATGACCGCGAAAACGCATTTGAAAACAAATACGCCCATGACGCTGAAATGCAGTTCAAAGCCGAAGCCCGCCGCAACAAGTTGCTTGGCCTGTGGGCTGCAGACCTGATGGGCATCACCGGTGATGCGGCTGGAGATTATGCCAAAGAAGTCATCAAATCTGACTTCGAAGAAGCAGGTGACGAAGATGTATACCGCAAAGTATCTGGCGATTTGGGTGACAAAGTGGACGAAAAAACCATTCGCGCAAAAATGGTCGAACTGATGGGCGAAGCCAAAGCCCAGATCATGACCGAGCTGAAGTAAGTTAAACACTTACCACCTGAAATTCTTAAAATATGACGCGTCTTTCAATTAAATGAAGGGCGCGTTTTTCGTTTGCACAGGTCTTCATTAATACTTTTGAATCACGGCTGCCGTAAAAGCTGCTTTGGGAAAAGAGGTGGGGACGCGAATGCTTCAACGGCTGAAATTCATGCGTGGTTCTATGCGATTGTTTCGGATTGGCATGCCTTGCCTAATCACGGTGTTTTGTCTGTGGTTGGTGGCCCACCACATCGACATCAATATTCTAAAGTCTCTGCCTGCTGAAATTGCCCAACTGCCAATCCTTCACCTATTTGGTGCCGCATGCTTTAGCGTGATCAGCCTTTGGGCAGTTGGGCGCTATGACGGCGTGGCCCATCGGCACTTGCAAACCGGCATCGCAATCAGACCCGCACGTACCACCGGAAGCATCGCAATTGCGCTGTCTCAGACCCTTGGTTTTGGCCTTTTTACTGGCGCGATTGCCCGGTGGCGGATGTTGCCCAGCCTCAACTTTACCGATGCACTGCGGCTGTCTGCCTTTGTCTGCGTCTCCTTTTTAGCCAGTTGGGCCTGCATCACCGCAATCGCCTGCTTGGTATTGCCTGCCCCCCATTGGGCCACTCTGCCCGCAATGATCGTTATCTTGCTGATACCCCTCTTGCTCTGCGCGCTCATCTACGTCCCACATGTCACCTTCACGGGCCATCGGTTGCGCCTGCCCAGCTTGCTCGCCTGTGCTGCGATCCTGCTTTGGGCTGTGATTGACCTCTGCGCCGCAGCTTTGGCTTTGTATTTCTTGATCCCTGCTGACAATCTGGGATTTGCGACACTTTTGCCCGTATTTTTACTGGCCTTGGGCGCTGCTTTGCTGTCCGGCACACCGGGCGGTGTCGGCCCGTTTGAACTGATCTTGTTGACCCTGGTGCCACAGGTCCCGCCAACTGACCTTTTGATCGGCATTGTCAGCTTTCGCGCCGTTTACTATGCCGTGCCAGCGGTCCTTGCGATGCTCGCAATGTTACGACCTTTCCAGACGATGCAGCGCCGGACACCGCCGGGTGTTACACCAATTGCCGATTCTAGCCGTGCCGAAATTGGGGTTATTCGCCAAAATGGCGGTGGCTTGCTGAGCTTTGGGTCAGGGGCAGTTGCCACGTGGCCCACCCCGCAAACCTTAACCGCATTGGGCGATCCCATCAGTGCCCCGGCAGCGGAGGCGGTCACGGCCTTGGCGTTGCGTGCCAAGGCATTGAGCCGCATCGCATGTTTTTACAAATGTAGCGTAAAAACCGGACTGGCTGCGCGTCAAAACGGCTGGGCAGTGCTGCACTATGCTGATGAGGCTGTGCTGAACCCAACCCGATTTAATCTGGCAAGCTCGACCCGTCGCACCCTGCGCCGCAAACTTCGTCAAGCAGAACAAGCCGGTGTCTCGACCACGCTGGCACATCATCTGCCGGTGAAAGAAATGGCCGCGATTGATCAAGACTGGCAAATGGTAAATGGCCCCGCACGCGGCGGCACAATGGGGCGGTTTTGCCCTGAATACATCGCGGAGCAGATGGTCTTTCTGGCCTACCACCAGAACCGACTGGTTGGCTTTGTCAGCTTTCACCAGACCGATCACCAATGGTGCCTTGACCTGATGCGCAGCACGTCAGACGCGCCAAGCGGCACCATGCACGCCCTGATCGTCCAAGCTTTGCAGCATGCAAAAGCACAAAAAGTTCCTGCACTCAGCCTTGCTGCGACCCCCGCCTGCCCTGACCCATCCAGCCGTCTGATGCGCGCCTTTGCAGTGCAAGTGGTCGCGAAAAGCGGTGGCCCGGGATTACGCCAGTTCAAGTCCTGCTTTGCCCCTGCCTGGCAACCGCTTTATATGGCCACCCCCAGCAGAGTGGGTATGGCACTTGCACTGGCTGACATTGCCCTTGCCGTTCACCTGCCACCGCCCCTGACATACCCTCGCAAAATTCATAATCAAGATGAAGATAATGAGGTTGCTCTTGCAATGGCGTCGTGAAATCAGGCGAAGTTCGTTTTTCTCTACCGGAGCCACCACGATGTCCAATGCCTTTACCGACCTGCTTGCCGAAAAAGGCACTCTGCTTGCTGATGGGGCGACGGGCACCAATCTGTTCAACATGGGACTGATGTCTGGTGATGCGCCCGAAATGTGGAATACCGATGAGCCTAAAAAAATCCTTGCGCTGTATAAAGGTGCCGTTGATGCAGGCAGTGATCTGTTCCTGACCAACAGTTTTGGGGCAAATGCATCACGTCTTAAATTACACGGCGCGCAAAAGCGCGTGCATGAACTGGCCCGCGTATCTGCCGAATTGGGCCGCGAAATTGCCGATAAAGCGGGCCGCAAGGTTATCGTTGCCGGCTCCGTTGGCCCAACGGGCGAGATTATGGAGCCGGTTGGCACATTGAGCCATTCCGTCGCGGTTGAAATGTTCCATGAAGCCGCAGACGGCCTTAAGGCTGGCGGTGCCGACATCGGCTGGTTGGAAACAATCAGCGCCCCGGAAGAATACAAGGCCGCCGCCGAAGGCTTTGCGCTGGCGGGGCTGGATTGGGTCGGCACCATGAGCTTTGACACTGCCGGGCGCACAATGATGGGCCTGACCTCTGCGGGCATGGTCGAAATGGTGCATGGCTTGGACAACGCACCGCTGGCCTATGGCGCGAACTGCGGCACCGGCGCGTCAGACCTGCTGCGCACGGTACTTGGGTTTGCGTCCAAGGGTGGGCATTTACCAATTATCGCCAAAGGCAATGCTGGCATTCCAAAGTACCACGAAGGCCACATTCACTATGACGGGACCCCCGAACTGATGGCCGATTATGCGGTGATGGCGCGCAATTGCGGGGCCAGCATCGTCGGCGGTTGCTGTGGCACCATGCCCGAACATTTGACCGCGATGCGTGCCGCCCTTGATACCCGCCCCAAAGGGGCAGCCCCAGAGCTGGAAGAAATCACTGCCGCTTTGGGCGCATTTTCATCTGACAGCGACGGCACTGACGGCAAAGGCCCGGTCCGGGCAGAGCGTCGGGGACGGCGTCGAGGGTAAGGAACCGGCCAAAAATGCAGGTCATCTGACCGCCACTTCCCCTTGGGCCATGAAAAAGATGATGGCGGCTCAGGCCTGTTGCAGTATTATTTTCTCAGCTTAAGGAGAAACGATGCAACAGATGGTCCGACATGCACAATGCCTTTGTGGAGCCGTAACAGCAGAAACCCGCGGCGAACCATGGCGCGTGATGAGTTGTTCGTGTCGCGATTGCAGGCGCAAATCCGGGTCGGCATTTTCAGTCTCAACCTATTGGGCGGCAGAGGCGGTCACGCTTGCAGGTAACTTTCAAACTTGGCAACGACCCTGCCCAGATGGCCGAACGCTCACGTACTACCTTTGCCCGACGTGCGGCGTGTCACTTTATTGGAAGGCGGATTTCGCGGGCGACCGGATTGGCATTGGTGCCGGAAATTTTGATGACTGCAACTTTGCAGTCCCACGCAAAGCGTTTTGGACCGAAGGCAGGCCCGACTGGGTGCACGAGATCGGCCAAATCCCAGCGCTGAAACGCCAATAGCGTTAAGCTGTTACGCGCTCAGATCGCATCGAAAAAAGACATCTGCGCCGTCTCGGCCCATGGCGCACGAAACAAATCGCAGCGCATCGGCGACGTTTTACCATTTAACCCCAGCCGTTTCACCGCCACCTTGAACCGCTGTGCCACGATATCGGCGTAAGGCCCCTCGCCCCGCATCCGGCGATGCCATGTGGCGTCATATTCCTTGCCCCCGTGCATTTCGCGCAATCGCGACATGATCCGCTCGGCCCGGTCCGGGTAATGCGTGGCCAACCACTCTTGCACCAGCGGTGATACCTCACGTGGCAAGCGCAACATGATCCAGCTGGCGCGGCGTGCACCTGCGTCGCGGCCAAGCCGCAAAATCGTCTCCATCTCAGGATCCGTCAGCGCCGGGATCATCGGCGACGCCATGATCCGTACCGGAATACCGGCACTGGCCAGCGTGCGGATCATCTGCAAACGCCGCTGGGGCGCGGGGGCGCGCGGCTCCATCAATCGGCTGAGTTTCGCATCCAGCGTGGTGACAGAAATGCCCACCCGCACCAGCCCACGCCGCGCCATATCGCTTAAAATATCAATGTCGCGTTCAATCAGGCTGCCTTTGGTGACAATCGCCACCGGGTGGTTTGCATCAGATAACACCTGCAAACAAGCGCGCATGATTTCATGTTTCTTTTCAATCGGCTGATAAGGGTCGGTGTTGGTGCCAATCGCAATCGGTGCCACCTTGTATTTCTTCGCCGCCAACTCGCGCTTCAAAACCTGTGGCGCATCTGGTCGCGCAATCAGCCGGGTTTCAAAATCCAGCCCCGGCGACAAACCAAGATAAGCATGACTTGGCCTGGCAAAACAATAAACACAGCCATGTTCGCACCCTCGGTAGGGATTTATCGACCGATCAAACGGCAGATCAGGCGAGGTGTTATAACTGATGATGCTGCGCGGCACCTCAATAGAAGTCCGGGTGCGCAGCACTGGCAACACCTCGTCACGCGCCCACCCGTCGTCGATAGCTTCTTGGGTGTGACGTTCAAACCGCCCCACTTGGTTGCTGCCCGCGGCCCGACCCAGAATCCTGTAACGCTGATCTTCTTTGTCCATAAATAAAATTAGAACAAAAGATGAACGTCCGCAATCAAAACCTGCTAATCCCTTGTCGGCACGACCCTTTCCAAGGTAGCAATTTGATAAGCAACGTCGCACAACATCCGGCCAATGTCGCAAAATGTGTAACCTGACGTGCCGTTACGTGACAAAAGGGCACAAGTGCTTTGCACCGGCCCAACAACCTGCAACGCCAAGGCAGAAGGAAATACCCATGTCCGACGAAGACGAAATCATCCTGTCCGACCTCGACGACGAAGAACTTGTTCAACAGATGTTCGACGACCTTTATGATGGCCTCAAGCCAGAGATTGAGGAAGCCGTACACATCCTTCTAGATCGCAAGTGGGAACCTTACGACATTCTGACCAAAGCGCTTGTGGGTGGTATGACCATCGTTGGGGCCGATTTCCGCGACGGTATTCTGTTTGTCCCTGAGGTTCTTTTGGCCGCGAATGCGATGAAGGGTGGCATGTCAATCCTCAAGCCATTGTTGGCCGAAACCGGGGCACCCCGTGTTGGTAAAATGGTAATTGGCACCGTCAAAGGTGACATTCACGACATTGGCAAGAACCTTGTCGGTATGATGATGGAAGGTGCCGGTTTCGAAGTTGTCGATCTGGGCATCAACAACGCAGTTGAGAAATATCTTGAAGCGATGGAAACCGAAGGGCCCGATATCCTTGGCATGTCGGCCCTGCTGACCACCACAATGCCTTACATGAAGGTCGTGATCGACACGATGGTCGAACAGGGCATTCGTGACAATTACATCGTTTTGGTCGGCGGTGCGCCCCTGAACGAAGAATTTGGCAAGGCCATTGGTGCTGACGCCTATTGCCGGGATGCGGCAGTGGCTGTTGAGACCGCTAAAGAGTGGATGGCGCGCAAGCACAACAGCGCAAAATCCGCCTAAGGTCCGACTTGAATTGCAAGATCAAAGGCTCCGCGACACCGCGGGGCCTATCTTATTTGGCCCGCCACGCCTAATCTTGAGGAATGAAAGGACTGCCCATGCCAAAGCATTTTGTCGCCTTCCTTCTCTTTGTGATCAGCGCTGCCGGAATCACGATATGGCTGATGAATTTGTCTGGTCCGGGTGAATTTTTGGCCCTGCCGATCATCTTTCTGGTCGCTGCCGTTGTGTTAAAGGTCAAAGGCAAATGATGCCAACGCCCCCTACCAAAGACCGCATCCTGCTGATCGCCTGCGGGGCACTGGCCCGCGAGATCCTTGCGCTGAACAAAGCCAATGGCTGGGATCACCTGCACCTGCATTGCCTGCCTGCTAACCTGCACCACACCCCCGACAAAATCGTGCCCGCCGTTGAAAAAATGGTCGCAGAGCGACGGGCTGATTTTGCTGATATCTTTGTGGTCTATGCAGATTGCGGCACCGGCGGACTGCTTGAGGCCGCCTGTGATCGGATGGGTGTGAAAATGATCGCAGGGCCGCATTGCTACAGCTTTTTCGAAGGCAATGATGCCTTTGCCGACATGGACGAAATGACCGCTTTTTATCTGACTGATTTTTCGGTGCGCCAGTTTGATGCGTTTATCGTCAAACCACTTGGCCTTGATCGTCACCCCGAGCTGCGCGACATGTATTTTGGCAACTACGAAAAAGTGGTCTATCAGGCACAGATTGATGACCCTGCACTTGCCGCAAAAGCCGAAAAATGCGCTGAAATTCTGGGGCTGCCGCTGGAATACCGCTTCACAGGCTACGGTGACCTCAAGTCTACCCTCGCTGCCCTGCGCTCTTAATTCGTTTTCGCCTTAAACCTGTGCTGCGGTTTCATTGATCCGTTCAATCATTGCGCGCAACCCATTAGACCGCTGCGCTGACAGGTGGTCATTCAACCCCAACCGCCCCATTTCAGTCCGTGCATCCACTGCCAAAACCTCTGCTGCCGTTAACCCATTATATAAAATACGTAATACCGCAATCAGCCCGGACACGATCATCGCATCACTTGCGCCATCAAAATGCAGTTTATCATCCGCAAACGTCGCATGCAGCCAGACCTGCGAAGCACAGCCATCCACCTTGGTTGCCGGCACCCGCAGCGCATCGGCCAAGGGTTCCATCGCCTTGCCCTGATCAATCACGTACCGGTACCGATCTTCCCAATCTTCTAAGAATTCAAAGTCCTCAACAAGTTCTTCAAACGCAGCGGTGGCCATCAGTAAACAGTCCTTTGGGGCTTTAGGTTATCTGGATCACAGGTAAGAGGCAGCAAAGCAAAGGTCCACCCCTTCCCAAGGCGCAGATGATAGGGTAGTCAAAAGATATAAAAAATTTCCACGGGCGGTCCTATGCGCAAAACTCTCTCAATCCTTTTGGTATCGACCATCACGCTGACCGCCTGCGGTGCTGTACGCGAGAGCCGGATCAACCCTTTTAACTGGTTTGGCCAATCCAGATCAGAAGCGATCCAGAGCCCAAAAAACACCAATCCGCTGATCCCGGAAAAAAGCGGCGGCATTTTTTCAAGTTTGCGCGCCCAGGATGCCGTATATGCGGGTATTCCCTATGAGCAAGTCACCAATCTGACCATCGAACGGGTGCCCGGCGGTGCCATCATTCGCGCCTCAGGTCTGGCCGCGCGCCAAGGATATTACGCAGTGCAACTGACCCCGGCAAACGAAGACGAACTGCCTGTTGATGGTGTCCTGACCTACCGTCTTGAAGGTGTCCGTCCCAGCGTGAACACGCCTGCTGGCACCACGCCGACCCGCGAGGTGATTGCCGCGCGCCGTGTCACGGACCAAACCCTGCGCGGTGTCCGCACTATCCGCGTCGAAGGGCAACAAAACGCCTTGGTCAGCCGCCGCTAGGCCGCTGACCAGACTGTGATCAGGCTTTTGCCGCTGTCACGATAATCTCAACATTGAATTCTGGCTTGGCAAGTTTTGCTTCGCCACAGGCGCGTGCAGGTGTGTGACCCTCAGCCGCCCAAGCATCCCAAACCCCGTTCATCTCAGCAAAATGTTTCATGTCATCCAGCCAGATGATTGTTTGTAAAATGCGGGTTTTATCTGATCCCACTTCTGCCAGTAACGTATCGATTTGATCCAAACAATCTTGCGTTTGCTTTGCAACGCTGGCACCCGCCGTACCGACCTGACCCGCCAGATAAATGGTTTCACCATGCACCACGATCTGGCTCATGCGTTGATCAGAATGGTGGCGCTGGATATCAGTCATTTTCGGAACTCCTATATATTTCAGGTGATTGAAGGTTAAACTTCAACCACTTTCACGTCATTGCCTTTTGCCGTCAGTGCAATTTTGCCTTCACACAGACGCAGCGCATCATTGCCAAACACCTCAAGCCGCCAGCCCTTCATCGCGGGCATGTCCCGCAGGCCCGCAGCGATGCCATCCAGATCAGAGGCAGGTGCAATCAGCTTGGCTGCGACCCCGGCAGATTCGGTTTTCGCCTTGAGCAACACCCGCAACAGATCCGCCAATGCCGGGTTCACCTGCAACTTTTCGCGGCTGCGGTCGGGCTGCGGCATATCGGCGGTCTTGCACGCAATTCCCGCTTTGATTGCGGCCAATATTCCATCGGCAATGTCACCTTTGCGCGCATCACGCAGCAACAGCCGCGCGCGGCTCAACTCTTCATAATTGCTGGGTTTCAGGCTGGCCAGTTCAACCAGTGCATCGTCTTTATACACCCGGTTACGCGGGATGTTTCGGGCCTGTGCATATTCTTCGCGAAAGGCTGCCAGTTCACGCACGATGGCAAGGAATTTGGTCGAATTGGTGCGGGTCTTGACCCGTTTCCATGCGTCACGGGGGGCGGTGATATAGGTGTCGGGGTTGGTGAGAATTTCCAACTCCTCTGCCACCCAACGCTCACGTTCGTTCTTTTCAAGCTCAGCAGCCAAGAACTCATAAACCTGGCGCAAATGCGTGACGTCTGCCAAGGCATAGGTTTTTTGCGCGTCGCTTAATGGGCGGCGTGACCAATCGGTGAACCGGGATGTTTTATCCACCCCTTCGCGCACGATCTTACGCACCAGCGTTTCATAGCCAACCTGTTCGCCAAAGCCACACACCATCGCCGCGACTTGCGTATCAAACAGCGGCTCTGGGAAAACCTTTGCCTCCACAAAGAAAATCTCAAGGTCCTGACGCGCGGCGTGAAAAACTTTGACCACTGATGTGTCACGAAACAGCTCATAAAGCGGCTCAAGCGAAATGCCATCAGCCAAAGGATCAACCAGAACGGCATTGGTATCATCCGTGCCCGGCATCGCCAGTTGCACCAGACAGAGCTTGGAATAATAGGTCCGTTCACGCAGGAATTCGGTATCGACGGTGACATACTTATGTGCGGCGGCCTGCGTACAGAATGCGGCCAAATCGGTGGTGGTTGTGATGGTTTTCATGAACAGACTTTGCGAAGGGACTGGAGCGGGTGAAAGACTGCAATCAGGGGTATAGGAAGGTTAAGGAATTGACCAGATCAGCCTTGCAAGAATAACGGATCACGCTCACCCGCCGCAAAACGTCGCAAAACAGCTGGATAAAGCTGATGTTCCAGCACCAAAACCCGGGCGGCCAGACTTTCAGCAGTGTCACCATTTTTCACGTCTAGGGTTGCCTGTCCCAGAATCGGACCATCATCCAAGGCGGCAGTGACCTCATGCACGGTGCAGCCATGTGTCGCGTCGCCCGCCTCAAGCGCCCGCGTATGGGTGTGCAGGCCTTTGTATTTTGGCAAAAGCGACGGGTGAATATTGATCATCTGGCCCACCCAAGCGTCGGTAAATCCACCTGTCAGCTTGCGCATAAACCCAGCCAGACAGATGATATCGGGGGCATGTTCGGCCAACGCCGTAGTCAAAGCAGCTTCAAACGCCGGGCGGTCCGCGCCGTAAGGGCGGTGGTCCACTACAATTGTAGGAATGCCCATGGTCTTGGCCCAAGCGATGCCGCCTGCATCCGCATTGTTGGAGACCACCACACAGGGCCGCGCCGGGTGATCGCCGGTCATGTCCTCCACCAGCGCCCGCATGTTAGAGCCGCCACCAGAGACAAAAATCGCGACCCGTTTGGTCAAAGCAAGCTGCCCTTGTATACAACACCCGAACCATCCGTGATCTGGCCGATTTCAATTGCCTCATGACCATCTGTGGCAAAAGCCGCCTTTGCCGCCGCCAGTTGATCGGCTGGCACCACGGCGATCATGCCAATACCTGCGTTAAAGGTCTTGAGCAGTTCTGGCTCCGCCATACCGCCAACTGAGGTCAACCACTTGAACACGGGCGGTAAATCCCACGCGCCCAGATCAATTTCGGCCCCCATGTCATCCGGCAACACCCGTGGCAGGTTTTCGGTCAGCCCGCCACCGGTGATATGCGCCAAAGCGTTCACACAATCACCGCGCAACGCCGCAACAGCACCTTTGACATAAAGCCGCGTTGGCGTCAGCAGGGCAGCGCCCAAGCTACCTTCGCCAAACGGGCTGGCATCAGCCCAGCCCAAACCGCTCAGTTCAACAATCTTGCGCACAAGGCTGTAGCCGTTCGAATGCACCCCGTCGCTTGGCAGGCCAAGCAGCACATTGCCCACGGACACCGCGCGCGGCAATTCAGTGCCGCGTTCCATTGCGCCAACGGCAAAACCCGCCAAATCAAAGTCGCCTGCATGGTACATCCCCGGCATTTCCGCCGTTTCGCCGCCAATCAAGGCACATCCCGATTGCGCGCAGCCTTCTGCGATGCCTTCGATGATCCGCGCGGCCTGATCCAGATCAAGCTTTCCAGTCGCGAAATAATCAAGGAAAAACAATGGCTCTGCGCCCTGACAGACCAGATCGTTGACGCACATCGCCACCAGATCAATACCGATGCTGTCCACGTTCCCGGTATCAATCGCGATCCGCAGCTTGGTGCCAACACCGTCCGTTGCGGCAACCAGAACTGGATCAGTGAACCCCGCCCCTTTCAGATCAAACAGTGCGCCAAAGCCGCCCAGACCAGACATCACGCCGGGCCGGGCCGTACGTTTGGCCGCCGGTTTGATCCGCTCGACCAGCGCATTCCCCGCATCAATATCCACACCCGCATCCGCGTAGGTGATTCCGTTTTTAATGTTGGCCATGATATGCGCCCCCTGCCATCGACACTTCTTTGCCGTGGGTTAGTGCATTGTCCGATTACGTGCAACGGTAAGCCTTGACGAAACTGCCTCTTGGGCATACCCAAGCGCCCATGGCGGGCCTGTAGCTCAGTTGGTTAGAGCAGAGCGCTCATAACGCTTTGGTCGTAGGTTCGAGTCCTACCGGGCCTACCATCGCTGAATTCACGAATGTGAATTCAGCGGGTGCGCAAAGTCATATTGCAAAGCAATGTGACAGCGCACACTCCAGTTATTCTAGGTGCCAATACCCGCCCGCTGGTCGCTCATCCCTCACCGTGTCGCGCTCACATGCCAGTTAATCGTCATCTCCACCACGGTTTCACCGCTGGCGTCCTGAATATCCACCACCACGTCAAAGGCCACTTTGCCTTCGTTCTTTATGGTTTTCATCAATTCTGCACCCGGCGCGGATGTTTTTGCATGTGCGGTCAAAACCCCCTTTGCGATGCGTTTAAACGCCAGCCCGGCAGTGGCCGCAACGGGCCGCATTGACAAGATCACCGGGGCCAGCGCTCCTGCCATCGCCGCTCCCGATGCCGCCTCGCCCAGCGTAAACATCGCCCCCGCATGCATCGACCCGATGTGGTTAGACACTTCATCGCGCTGTTCCAACTGCGCCGACGCAATACCATCGCCCACTTCAAGCAGGGTTATGCCCACATGGTTCTGAAACGGCACAATGGCGCTGAGTTGGGCTTTGATCATATCATAGGGGGTCATGGGATGCTCCGCTGTCCTGTTGGACCATAGCATTGGCAAATGCAGCCCGCCTGTTCAATCGTGCCGCTGGGTCACATCACAAATCGAGCTTAACGCGCAATAACGATATCCGCCCGCAGTCCGCCCATCCGCACCGATTCCCCTAGCCGCAGCACACCACCATGGGCGCGGGCAATATCGGTGGCAATGGCAAGGCCAAGACCCACACCGCTGCCCTTGTCTTGGTTGCGCGCCGGATCAAGGCGGGTAAAGGGGCGTGTGGCCTCAACCCGTCGGTCCTCTGGAATACCGGGGCCATCATCCTCTACCCGGATGCGCAGGGTCTTTTCGCTAAGCATCACCGACACCTCGGCCCGCGCGCCATAACGCACCGCATTGGAAATCAGGTTGTCCACCGCCCGGCGCATCGCCACTTTGCGCAGCTTGACCACACCCGTTCCATCACCCTCAGACGCCAACAGGGTCACATCGCGCCCGGCCCGCTGCGCTTCACTTACAATTTGTCGCACAAATGCGTGCGGATCAATTTTCTCCGGCTCGCCCTCTGCGGCCCCTTTGGCAAAGTTCAGGAATTCATCCAGCATCCGCTGCATGTCATCTACATCTTGCCGCAACGGTTCTGCATCTTCGTCCTCTAACATCGACAGGCTGAGCCGCATCCGGGTCAGCGGCGTGCGCAGATCATGGCTGACCCCGGAAAGCATCAATGTGCGTTGCTCAATCTGCCGTTCAATGCGGTTGCGCATGTCGACAAAGGCATTGCCTGCCGCGCGCACTTCAATCGCCCCACCCGGCGTGTACGGGTCGTGGCGCCCGCGACCAAAGGCTTCGGCAGCCCGGGCAAGACGTTTAATCGGGCGCAGTTGATTGCGCAGATAGATTGATGCGATCAACGTCATCAGCACCCCAAAAAATACCGTATAAACAAACAATTGATGCGGGTTGGCCGCTGAAATTCGTCGCCGTTCAAACTGAATCTCAACCGGCCCGTTTTCGGACTCCACATAGAGCAGCACCCCCAGCGGCGTCTTTAGATCCACGGCCAACAGACCCGGCAGATTATCGGTCAGATGTTGGGTCAATACCCGCCCGGAATAATCGTACCAAACGCGGGTATTTTGTGTCGGGACCTCTGCTGGCGTCACAGCACGGACCCCCATGTCAAGCGGCCCTGCAACCGACTGGACCTGCTTCGGGATTGCCGCCGGATCAGCCGCGACATTCACCTGCATCATCACCAAGTTCAGCTCGCGCAACACCGTTTCGGTCATCTGGGTGGTAACGCCCTCGAAATGACGTTGGGCAAAGATAACCGTGACCACCAATTGCAGGAACACCACCGGCAACAGCAGGATCAACGCAGCCCGTCCATAGATGCCGCGCGGCAGATAACGTTTGAGCCAAACAAAGAACATGGCGTAAAGCTTAGCCAACGTCCCGCCCCTGTGAAAGGCCAAACCATGCTGCCCCCCGATGACTTTAACCCTGAAATTGGTGTGGCAGAGGTCATGGAGCCCGGCCTGCGCCGCATCACCTCCCCAAATCCGTCGCCAATGACCTATCGTGGCACCAATACCTATCTGATCGGGACCCGCGGTCTGGCAGTGATCGACCCCGGCCCTGACAATGCCGACCACCTGCGCGCGATCCTAGCCGCTGTCGGACCGGATCAGCACATCAGCCATATCCTCGTAACCCACAGCCATCTGGACCATTCGCCACTGGCCCGCCCCTTAGCGCGCAGATGCGGTGCGCCCGTCTTGGCTTTTGGCGGCGCTGATGCGGGGCGATCTGACGTGATGCACAGCCTTGTCGCTGGTGGGTTGATAGGGGGCGGTGAAGGCATCGACATAGGGTTTGAACCCGATCAAACTCTCTCCGATGGTCAAGTGATTGACGGCGAAGATTGGACGCTCAACACGATCCACACCCCCGGCCATCTCGGCAACCACCTGTGCCTTGCATGGGGCGATGCCTGCCTGACCGCGGATCATGTGATGGGCTGGGCGTCCTCGCTGGTGTCCCCGCCTGACGGCGATCTGACAGATTTCATGGCGTCCTGTGCAAAGCTACAGACGCGGGACTGGCGGGTCTTTTACCCCGGCCATGGGGCCCCGATCCTTGACCCCGCCGCACGATTGGCATGGCTGGTGGGGCATCGCAAAACCCGCGAAAGTGCCATTATAGCGCATCTCGGCCGTGGCCCGCACACCGCCCAAGGGCTCACCTCGCTGATTTATACCGATACACCGCCAACATTACGCGAGGCTGCGGCGCGCAACGTGTTGGCACATCTCATTGATCTTTATGGCAGATCTATCGTCACGCCCGGTGGTTCGCTTAATGCCAAGGCAACATTTCACCTATCCTAGCCCCCCGCTTGGAAAAATCACGCAAATACGGCAAAACCCTCTGGACGCGCCAAAACCTCGCTGCTATATCGCCCAGACCGTTCCGACGTAGCTCAGCGGTAGAGCAGTTGACTGTTAATCAATTGGTCGTAGGTTCGATCCCTACCGTCGGAGCCATAAGTTTCAAGGGCTTAGCATTCAAATGCTAGGCCCTTTTGCTTGGCGGTGTTAGCGACACCATTATGTGGCAAGCCATGCAAGCACCTACTTGTGTCCGCCCCCCAACCCGGGCAATTCTGGCCTTATGATAGATTCCATCACCATCCGGTCCGACACGTTATCCGCAACCATCCTGCCTCAGGGGGCTGCGTTGGGTGCTGTGCGTTTTGTGGGGCAAGCCCGCAATCTCGTACTTGGGTTCGCCGACCCGGCAGACCATAACAACATCCCAGTGTGTGCCGGGTCGCTGGTCGGGCCAATTGCCAATCGGGTGCGCGATGGGCAGATTGAAATTGGAAACCAACTCTATCAGATGCCCTTAAATGAAGGCAAAAACTGTCTGCATTCAGGTCCTGAGGGGCTGCATACACAACTTTGGCAGATAGATGCGCAAGCATCTGATCATGTCACACTGTCTTGCACCTTGCCCGATGGCACAAACGGTTTACCAGGCAATCGGCAAATCACTGCACGTTATGCAATCAGTGCAAACACCCTGACGCTGACCCTTGGGGCCACGACAGATCACCCAACTCCAATGAACATTGCCCCGCATCCCTATTGGAACCTTGATGGAAGCGCGGATGTGAGTGGCCATCGCCTTACGGTTCACGCCACTCATTACTTGCCCGTTGGCCCGCAAGGCCTGCCAACAGGCGAAGAATGCGCGGTCTCGGGGACGGATTTCGACTTTACCACCGCAGCCACTGTACCGCTGATCCCTACCCTAGATGTGAATTTCTGCCTTGCATCTGCCGCGTTTGACACAGCGCAGCACGCCGCGACATTAACTGGCAAGGATGGCACTCAGCTTGATATTGCCACGACAGCACCGGGTTTGCAGGTCTACAACGGCTCTTCCTTACCTGATTTACCCGTCGCGATGGCCGATTGCCCACCGTTGAAACCCTTCTCTGGCATCGCGCTGGAGCCGCAGTATTGGCCGGATGCGCCGCATCATCATCACTTTCCACAAATCATCCTGCTGCCCGGCGAAACCTATGTCCAAACGACGCAATTTAGAGTTACTCCGCCCCAATAACGGCAATTAATGACCCCATTTGCGCCCTGCCCGCGGCAGATTTGCGCGGCACCTTGATTTATGGGGCAGACCCAATTGGCCTGCCCATCATAACAAGGAGCATGCCGTCCATGGCCCGTCTTGATAGAAGTGAACCCGTACAAAAACCGGCACCGCGCCCGGAACCCACGCAACAGCCCGCATCAGCAGGGTCTCGACCGCGCCCAACCCCGATTATTACGGATTATGCCAGCCTTTGACCCCGTGACATGGGGTGCCCTATGCGCCTAAAATCACCTAATGAAGACACCCGTTTCATCCATCCGCAACCTTGGCCCCGCGTTTGAGGCCAGTTGCACCGCAGCCGGCATCCAAAGTGCCGAAGACCTACGCGATCTTGGGGCCGATGCCGCCTACGCAGCGATATTGCGCACCGGGGTGCGCCCGCATTTCATTGGCTATTACGTCTTGGTTATGGGCCTTCAGGGCCGCCCTTGGAACGATTGCAAAGGGGCCGAAAAACAAGCATTACGGGAAAAATTTGATGTCCTCAAAGCCCAAAACCACAACCCGGCCACATCAGAATTTGAACGCATGATGAACGTCATTGGTGTGCGTAGTTCTTAACTGAAAAACAACGCATTTCCTGCGAAATCATTGAAATTGGGCGATAAATGCTTACATCAACCTCATGAACTTTGATAACCATCCCCATGCCGCTGATCTGGCCCGCCTGCGTAAACTGGCGCAAAAGATGGACAGCGCCTTTAAAATCCCCGGCCTTGGCGTTCGGATCGGATGGGATTCGATATTTGGCCTGATCCCCGTTGTGGGTGATGCTGTCACGCTGCTGCCATCGGTGTTTATCTTACGGGAATCGCTGCGCATGGGGGCATCCAAAACCACGATGGCGCGAATGGGCGTGAACATCGGCATTGACTTGGCAATTGGGTCCATCCCGCTGGTTGGTGATGTATTCGACATTGGCTGGCGCTCTAACACCCGCAACGTCGACCTGCTGCACACCCATCTGTCCAGCCAGACAAAGACGGATGCTGGGTTGTCTGAGGTCGGCTGAGAAAAGAAAAAGGGCCACAACTCTGCGACCCCTTCTCAGACTTAATACAGTTAATGTGGCTTAGCCCACCAACTCCAGACCGGAGAAGAAATAAGCGATCTCTTCTGCTGCGGTCTCAGGTGCGTCTGACCCGTGAACAGAGTTTTCGCCAACGCTTTCAGCAAAATCAGCGCGGATTGTGCCGGCTGCGGCGTCCGCTGGGTTTGTGGCGCCCATGACTTCGCGGTTTTTCGCGATGGCGTTTTCGCCTTCCAAAACCTGTGCAACGATTGGCGCAGATGCCATGAATTCACACAATTCGCCATAGAATGGACGCTCAGCGTGAACTTTATAGAACTCGCCCGCTTGCGCCATTGTCAAATGGATACGCTTGGATGCGACAACGCGCAAACCTGCGTCTTCGAATTTCTTGACGATTGCGCCGGTCAAGTTGCGCTTGGTTGCGTCGGGTTTGATGATCGAGAATGTGCGTTCGAGGGCCATGTGGCATGCTCCTATCGGTGTTGAATTTGGCCGCTCCCTAACATGGGGTCCGGCGCATGAAAAGCTGTGATTGACGCCGACCAGCGGTTGGTCCACACCGCGCCCATGTTACGCATCTCAGAAATCAACTATTCCGTCGAAGGCCGCCCCCTCTTTGAGGAGGCATCCGCCGTCATTCCCGAAGGTCACAAAGTGGGTCTTGTCGGCCGTAATGGTGCGGGTAAAACCACATTGTTCAGGATCATCCGGGGCGAGCTGGGCTTGGACGCCGGGGCAATATCCCTACCCTCGCGCGCCAAAATCGGCGGAGTCGCGCAAGAGGTGCCGTCATCAGATGTCTCGCTGATTGATACCGTGCTGGCCGCCGACACCGAACGCGCTGCGCTGATGGTCGAGGCCGAGACAGCCACCGATCCTGCCCGTATCGCCGATATTCAGGCACGTCTGGCCGACATCGACGCATGGTCCGCCGAAGGGCGCGCCGCATCGATTCTCAAAGGTCTTGGCTTTGATCATGAAGAACAGCAAATGCCCTGCTCGGAATTTTCCGGTGGCTGGCGCATGCGCGTGGCCTTGGCGGGTGTTCTGTTTGCCCAGCCTGACCTGCTGCTGCTTGATGAACCGACCAACTACCTCGACCTTGAAGGGGCGCTGTGGCTTGAGGCTTATCTGGCAAAATATCCTCATACCGTCATCATCATCAGCCACGACCGTGGGCTGTTGAACCGTGCCGTAAACGGGATTTTGCACCTCGAAGAACGTAAATTGACCTTTTACCAAGGGCCTTACGACCAATTTGCCCGCCAACGTGCCGAACAGCGCGCTGTGCTGACGGCGATGGCCAAGAAACAACAGGCCCGTAAAGACCACATGCAAAGCTTTGTTGACCGCTTTAAAGCCAAGGCATCCAAAGCCAAACAGGCGCAGTCGCGGCTGAAAATGATCGAAAAGATGGATATGATCACCCCGCCGGAAGAAGCGGCGCGCAAGGTGTTCACTTTCCCTGAACCCGAAGAATTGTCGCCGCCGATTATCAACATCGAAAATGGGTCCGTTGGCTATTCCGATGACAATCCGGTTCTGACTCGCCTGAACCTGCGCATCGACCAAGATGACCGCATCGCGCTTTTGGGCAAGAACGGTCAGGGTAAATCGACACTGGCAAAACTGCTCTCTGACCGTTTGCCGCTAATGGCGGGCAAACAGATCAATTCCAACAAACTGCGTGTGGGTTTCTTTGCACAGCATCAGGTGGACGAATTGATTGTCGAAGAAACTCCATTGCAGCACATGTTGGCCGCCCGCCCCGGCGTGATGCAGTCCAAACTGCGCGCGCAACTGGCCGGCTTTGGCCTTGGCCCCGATCAGGCCGAAACCGCCGTTGGCCGCTTGTCTGGTGGTCAGAAGGCGCGCCTGTCGCTGCTTTTGGCCACATTGCACGCCCCACATCTGCTGATCCTTGATGAACCGACCAACCACCTCGACATCGAATCGCGCGAGGCACTGGTTGAGGCGCTGACCCGTTATTCTGGTGCCGTGATTCTTGTAAGCCATGACATGCACCTGCTCAGCATGGTTGCGGATCGCCTTTGGTTGGTCTCAGACGGCACCGTCACCCCATACGACGACGACCTTGAAGAATACCGCAAGATGCTGCTGACCCCGGTAAAACCCGTCAGCAAAAACCCGAACAAAGCTAAAAAAGAACAAACCAAACCCAAGCGTGCCAGCCGCGACGAAGTGCTGGCCCTCCGCTCTGAGGCCCGCAAATCCGAAGAACGCGTCAAAAAGATCAATGATATGCGTGACAAGCTGGCGAAAAAACTGGCCGATCCAGAGCTTTACGAAGACGCCAAAAAAGGCGAACTTGAGGTCTGGAACAAAAAATATGCCGAAGTGATGCAGGCTCTGGAGCGTGCAGAAGGTCTTTGGATGTCGGCGCTCGAAAAGCTTGAAAAGGCCACCGCCTGATCATTCTTTTTGGCTTTAAATATCCCTGGGGGTTTGGGGGCAAAGCCCCCATTAAATCAAAAAATTGGGGCAAGGCCCCCATCAGGAAATAACATGATGCTCGACACCGCCTATATGATCACCGCCCTTGTCACCATGTTCGTCGTGGTTGACCCCATAGCGATTGCGCCGCTGTTTTTGGCCCTGACACCTGGCATGACAGACGCCAAACGCCGCCGTATGGCATGGCGTGCCTGTATCATTGCGGGTCTTGTCCTGATCATGTTCGCCGCCTTTGGGGAATCCCTGTTGGGCTTTATCGGCATCTCCATGCCAGCCTTCCGCGTGGCGGGTGGTATTTTGCTGTTCATCACCGCCCTTGATATGCTGTTTGCCCGCCGCACCAAACGCCGCGAAGACACAGCCGAGGAAGATGACCACAACGATCCTTCCGCCTTTCCTCTGGCCATTCCATTGATCGCCGGTCCCGGTGCCATAGCCACTGTGATCTTGCTGACAGGCGAAAAACCCGGCTGGGAGGGATTGCTGACGGTGACCGGCATCACCCTCTTTGTGCTTGTGGTGATGGCGCTGACCTTGCAGGCGAGTGGGTATCTTGAACGGGTGATCGGGAAATCCGTGATTAACGTCATCACGCGCCTGCTCGGCATGTTACTGGCGGCGCTCTCTGTTCAATTTGTCCTTGATGGGCTGACGGCCTTTGGGTTTGGTCCCGGCGCGGGCTGACATCTTTGTGCAGGCCCCCTATATGATATGAGAACCACAAAGGGGGTGGCAGGTGGACGATTTTGATAACATGAGGTTGATTTATCTCTCCGTCCTGCTGGTCGTCATTGGCGGCTGGTTCTTCATGCAGACCCGCGAGGGTCTTAACAAAACCCTACAGCATGCCGCCGTTTGGGCGATGATCTTTGTCGGCGGGGCCGCCGCGGTGGGCCTGTGGCAAGACATCAGCCAGACCGCGCCTCAAATGCGCCTGTCCGATGCCGGGCAAATCATCGTGCCCCGCAGCCCCGATGGCCATTATTACCTAAGCGTTGAACTCAATGGCACCGATGTGCGCTTTGTGCTTGATACTGGGGCCACCGATATGGTGCTGACCCAATCTGATGCAACACGCGCCGGGCTGAACCCGGACCAACTGACGTATCTGGGGCGGGCAAACACGGCAAACGGGGAAGTTCACACTGCATTTGTGCGACTGGACACCGTGCGTCTGGGCGATGTCACCGACCGCGACGTGCCAGCCGTAGTGAACGGCGGCGAGATGGAACAAAGCCTGTTGGGCATGGGGTATCTGCAACGCTGGGGCCGCCTGGAAATCGCCAATAATGAACTGATCCTGACGCGTTAGGTTTCCGCTTTCTTCTCCCAACGTCCCGATTCCTCGGACCAGTATTGCGCCGACGCGCCTGCGTCTTTCAACGTTTTCCACTGTGTGCGTGCTTGGGCCAAGGCCGCGTCATCATTGCCGTCAAAAAGGATGCAGACCCGGTCCAATGCTGCGACTTCCTGCGCACTCACGTCCGCCCCATGCACCGACATCACACAGTGCGGCGCATTTGCGGTCTGATCCGCAGTGGTCAGCAACACTGGTTGGTCCGCGTCCTGCGCACCGCCCGCCATGCCATGGGGCAAGAACCCGTCGCTGGGACCTAACCACAGTGCCTTGTCCAAGGCTTCAAGAGCGTTTTGATCGGTCCCGCGCACAGCCACTTTCCAGCCGTTTTCCAATGACTTACCCAGCAGCATCATCAGCGTATCCGCCAATGGCCTGCGCGTTAGCTGATAGAAATACGCGGCCCCCATCGCGGCTTAACCTTTTTCGAACATGTCTGAGACCAGCCGGTTCAGCGCGGCGACACCCCACCCTGTCGCACCGCTTGGGGCCAATGCGGTATCTGCCTTAACCGATGCAACACCCGCGATATCAAGGTGTATCCACGGCGTGCCGTCCTTAACAAACCGCTGCAAGAACTGCGCCGCCGAAATTGACCCGGCCGCACGTCCGCCAATATTTTTCATATCCGCAATCCGGCTTTTCAACAGATCGTCATAGGCTTGGCCCAGCGGCATCCGCCACGCGCCTTCACCTTCGGTCTTGGCCGCCTTCAGGAAGGCATCGCAAAATGCATCGTCATTGGAAAACACGCCGGCGTTTTCATGACCCAAGCCTATGATAATCGCCCCGGTCAGGGTCGCCAAATCAATCATCGCAGCAGGTTTGAACCGTTCCTGCGCGTACCACATCACGTCACACAGCACCAAACGCCCTTCGGCATCGGTATTGATTACCTCAACGGTGTCCCCCTTCATCGAGGTGATCACGTCACCGGGACGGGTGGCATTGCCTGATGGCATGTTTTCGACAATTCCAACCAACCCCACCACATTCGCCGCCGCTTTGCGCCGCGCCAAGGACCGCATCACACCTGCAACCACGCCAGCGCCGCCCATATCCATGGTCATGTCTTCCATGCCCGCACCGGGTTTCAGGCTGATCCCGCCGGTATCAAACACGACACCTTTACCGACCAAGGCCAAAGGTGCGTCGCCTTTGGTGCCGCCATCCCAGCGCATAACAACCACATTGCTGGGGCTGTCTGATCCCTGCCCCACAGACAAAAGCGTTCGCATTCCTAGGCTTGCAAGCTCTTTCTCATCTAACACCTCAACCTTAAGGCCCAGCGTTTTCATCTCGGCCAACTGATCAGCAAAGGCGGTTGTGGTCAGTACATTGGCGGGCGCATTAGTCAGATCACGTGTCATAAACGCACCCTCAGCAATGGCCATGAGCGGTGCCGCAGCTTCGGCAGCGGTATCAGGTTTGCCGCACATAACCCGAACTGCCCCCTTGCGCGGCTCAGCAGCACTTTTGTGGTCCTCGAATTTATAATCCCGCATCGCCAGACCGAAAGCCACCTCAGCCACCCGGCGGGTTCCGGCGGCCAGCACCAGCACATCCGCCTGTCCGCGCAGTTTTGCTAATGTGGCACCTGCTTTGCGCGCCACATATACATCCGCACCCTTGGGCAGGTGCACCACGTCAATCGCCTCTGCCACCAATCCGGTTGGATAGGCCATCGACACCGCGTCACCGGCTTTGGTTTTGGCAAATTGCGGGGCCTCCACCAGCCGCGCCAATGCCCCTCGGGTCAACTTGTTCACGCGGCGCGCACCTGCGTCCAAACGCCCATCAGGATGAACCAGCACTGCAATCCGGCCCGCCTGACCCGCTATTTGGTCAATGTCAGTGTCGATAAAAGAGATGGGAGTTAGATCAGTCATTTCGCGTGCCTTATTCAGATTTTCGCCTAAGACCTAACCCGCGACAACGGACATGACCAGATATCAGTTTTCCCGGCAGGTTTTATGCAGTACTATGCCTGAAAACCCGCCGTTAGAGCACCGTGGAGGATCGCAGTGGCCAAATTCGACCGCTATATGCTGTCGCAGCTTCTTGTGCTGTTTGGCTTTTTTGCGCTGGTTTTGGTGGCGTTGTTCTGGATCAACCGGGCTGTCATTTTGTTTGACCGTTTGATCGGTGACGGCCAATCCGCCCTTGTTTTCCTTGAATTCACATCACTTGGCCTGCCCAAGCTGATCACCACCGTTCTGCCCATCGCGGCATTTGCGGGTGCTGTCTATGTGACCAACCGAATGATGAGCGAATCTGAAATGACGGTTTTGCAATCCACGGGAACTGGTCCTTGGCGCTTGGCCCGTCCGGTGTTGGTTTACGGTGTCTGTGTCGCGGTGATGATGTCGGTACTGACCCATTTTCTGGTGCCAATGGCGCAAGCGCAGCTTAGCCAGCGTGAAAATGAGATATCTCAAAACGTCACCGCGCGTCTTTTAACCGAAGGAACGTTTTTGCACCCAACCGACAATGTCACCTTTTACACCCGTATTATCGACGCTAACGGGGTGCTGCGCGACGTGTTTCTATCGGATCGCCGCAGCCCGAAAGAAGGGGTGATTTACACCGCCGCCGAAGCCTATCTGGTGCGCAATGGCGAAGGCACCACATTGATCATGGTTGATGGATTGGCACAGCGACTTAATAATGCGGATCATCGTCTGGCCACCGCGAAATTCCGCGATTTTTCATTTGATATTTCGGCACTGGTCAACAAAAGCGCCTCAGGCAGCCTGTCGATCCGAAACATGATCACGCCTGCGTTAATGACCGACTGGTCCGCCATCGAAAAACGCACCGGTGACACGGCAGGCGTGATCGCAGAAGAATTTCATTCTCGTTTTGCCCAACCGCTTTTTTGCATCATTGCTGCGATGATCGGCTTTTCCACATTGATGGTTGGCGGCTATTCACGGTTTGGGGTCTGGCGCGAAGTGGTCATATCCTTTGGGTTGTTGATCACCATAGACGGAGTGCGCGGCGTGTTGGTGGACCCGGTACGCGATAATGCGTCGGCTTGGCCATTGATGTATTTGCCCACAATCATCGGGTTCTTTCTGGTCTTGGCGATGTTGTGGCAGGCCTCACACCCCAACTGGATACGCCGCCTGCGCAGCAAGAAGGTCGCACCATGATTTTGCACCTCTATTTTGCCCGTCGCTTTGCCATGGGGTTTGTTTTTATCACTGCGGTTCTCTTTGCCTTGGTCATGTTGATTGACGGCGTCGAACAGGCGCGAAAATTTGGCAGCTTTGGCATCGGGTGGCAGAAAATCATGGGGCTGACCCTGCTTAACACCCCGCAAACCATAAATCTGATCCTGCCACTGATCATGATCTTGGCCACGGTTGCCTTGTTCCTTTCCTTGGCGCGGTCCTCGGAATTGGTGGTCACGCGCGCGGCGGGCCGGTCGGCAATGCGGGCGTTGATCGCGCCTGTTGCCGTCGCGTTCATCATTGGGGTGATGGCCGTTGGCATGTTGAACCCCATCGTGGCAGCCACCGGCAAACGCTATCTGCAATTGTCGGAAAGTTACCGGGCGGGCGGGCCTGCTGCCTTGTCGATCAGTGATGAGGGGCTGTGGCTGCGTCAGGGCAGTGCGTTGGGACAAACCGTGATCCGGGCCTGGCGTTCCAATGATGACGCATCCGTTTTGTATGATGTGACGTTCCTGTCTTACGCCCCCGATGGTGGACCAAAGCGCCGGATTGAAGCGGCAAGTGCAGCACTGACGGATGTGGGCTGGTCGCTGCGAGATGCCAAATCTTGGCCCCTGCAAAAAGGCACCAATGCTGAGGGCAATGCCCAATATTATAAAACGCTGACGATCCCATCGACCCTGACAATCGAACGCATCCGCGAAAGCATCGGCAAACCCGCCGCCGTTTCCATTTACAACCTGCCCGCATTCATTCGCCAGCTGGAACAGGCCGGGTTCAGCCCGCGCCGTCACAAAGTGTGGCTGCAAACCGAACTTGCGCGACCATTTTTCCTAATTGCGATGGTTCTGGTTGCGAGCGCTTTTACCATGCGTCATACCAGATTTGGTGGTACAGGCGTTGCTGTACTGGCATCTGTGCTATTGGGGTTTGGTTTGTATTTCATTCGCAGCTTTGCGCAAATCTTGGGCGAGAACGGTCAAATCCCCGTGATTTTGGCCGCTTGGGCCCCCCCTGTTGCGGCAATTCTGCTGGCGCTTGGCTTGCTTTTACATGCAGAGGATGGCTGAGGTAATGCGCGTTATCCTGCTGATCCTCGCATTTTTGAACCTGCCTGCGCTGCTGGCAGCCCAAGAAACCGCACCGCAGCCAGCTGTTTTGGTTGCAGATCAGGTCTTTATCACCCGTGATCGCACTTTGGTGGCGCAGGGCAATGTTGAGGCCTTTCAAGGCACCACCCGCATCCGCGCCAAATCAATCCGCTATAGCCAGCAATCAGGGTCGCTCATCATCGAAGGCCCGATTGTGTTGTCAGAGGGCGATGATACCGTAATTTTGGCGGATGCGGCCCAGCTTGACCGAGGCTTGCAAACCGGGCTGCTGACCGGTGCGCGCCTGATCCTGAACCAGCAGTTGCAGCTTGCGGCAGTGCAGATCAACCAAGTTGAAGGGCGCTATAGCCAGCTTTACAAAACCGCCGTGACCTCGTGTAAAATCTGCGAGGACGGCGAAGCCCCCTTGTGGCAAATCCGCGCCAAACGCGTTGTGCATGACAAGTTGGAACAACAGCTTTATTTCGACGAAGCGCAGTTTCGCATCAAAAACGTCCCGATCTTTTATCTGCCACGCCTGCGTTTGCCGGATCCCACGTTGGACAGGGCGACGGGATTTTTGACCCCGTCCATTCGCACCACCTCGCAATTGGGCACTGGCCTAAAAATCCCGTATTTCATTAAGATCGGAGAGACCCGCGATCTGACGGTCACACCCTATCTTTCAAGCGCCACCCGAACGCTGGAATTGCGCTACAGACAGGCATTCCGCACCGGACGCATCGAATTTAATGGCGCTGTGACCCGCGATGACGAAGTCCCTAACGAGACCCGCAGCTATCTGTTTGGGGGGGGTGATTTTGATCTGGCGCGTGATTACAAACTGCATTTCGAAATCGAAGTGACCAGCGACCGCGCCTATCTGAGCGACTATGGCTATTCCGGCAAAGACCGTTTGGCATCCGAATTGACCGTCAGCCGGGTACGCCGTGATGAATACATCCGCGCCAGCCTGTTCAACTATGAAACCCTGCGCGACAATGAAGACAACAACACCTTGCCGACACTGGTATTGGATGGCGAATACGAGCGGCGTTTTTTCCCGACCAATGTGGGCGGTGAAGTCCGCCTGACGCTGCAAGCACACAGCCACCGGCGCAATTCTGATCTGGACATCGACGGCCCCGACCCCGATTTGGTTGTTGATGGCCGTGACGTTGCACGGGTCAACGGCCAAGTCGAATGGCTGCGCCGGATGACGTTGCGCGGCGGTCTGGTTGCCGATGTTCAAGCCGGGGCCAGTTTTGGCTTTTTCGACATCACCCAAGATTCAACCTTTGCACAAAACCATTCCGATCTGGTCCCACATGCGGCCCTCGCCTTGCGCTATCCGATGGTCCGCCGGGACAGTAATGGCGTTGTACAAACCCTCGAACCCTTGGTGCAGTTGGGCTGGACAGGTGGCAACCGCCTGCCCATTCCGAACGAAGAAAGCACCCGCGTCGAATTTGATGAAGGTAATCTGCTGTCCCTGTCACGCTTTCCCCGCCCTGATCGCCGTGAACGTCATGGCGTTGCAGCCATTGGGGTGAATTGGTCTCGGATTGATCCAACCGGGTGGGATGCCCATCTGACGGTGGGTCAGGTGCTGCGCAACAGGGCTGATCCGGCGTTCTCAAACACCTCTGGATTGGCGGGCACCAGCTCGGACTTTTTGGTGGCGGCGCAGCTCAAAACCCAAAATGGCATCACACTGATCGGGCGCAGCTTGTTTGACGAAAAGTTCGAGTTTTCAAAAGCGGAACTGCGTGGCGATTGGGATTTCCACCGCGGCCGTTTGGGCGGCAGCTATGTCTGGCTGGGCGTTGACCCGACCGAGGACAGGCTGCAAGACATCTCTGAAATCACGCTGGATGGCAGTTATGACATCAGCCGCTCTTGGACCGCCAGTGCCGACTACCGATTTGATATCGAAGACGACCGATCTGCAACCGCTGGTTTTGGTCTGACCTATAACAACGAATGTGTCACAGTCGACCTTTCGGTCAATCGCAGCTATTCCTCCTCAACAAGTGTTGAGCCCTCTACCAATATCGGGTTTAACATCGGCCTAAGGGGTTTTGCCGCCTCATCCGGAAAAGAAAGATACGTGCGCTCATGTCGGAACTAATCAAAATCAAACTTTCCACGCTGATCCGGTGCTTTATGGCCCTTAGCCTTGTCGCGGTGATGAGCCATGGCGCAGCGGCGCAAAATCTGTACGCCCCCGTGGCACGGGTTAACGATTCTGTGGTGACAGAGTTCGAAGTGCAGCAACGCCAACGTTTCTTGCAACTTTTGAATGCGCCCGGTGCAGACCGTCAAAGCGTGATTGACGCGCTGATCGACGACAGGCTGCGCGCTGCCTTGATGCGCAGCGTCGGCGGTGAATTGACCCCCGACGCATTGCGCAATGGCCTGACCGAATTTGCAAGCCGCGCCAATCTGACGGCTGATGAATTCATCAAGGCGCTGGGGCAATCGGGCGTGTCCGAGGAAACCTTCCGTGATTTTGTGTCCGTTTCGTTGCTGTGGCGCGACTATATCCGCGCCCGATATGGCAATACGGTCACCATTTCCGAGGCCGAAATTGACCGCGCTTTGGGTGCAGGCACCTCCGGGACAGGCATTCGGGTGCTGATGTCAGAAATCATCATTCCCGCCCCGCCCCAAAACGCCGCCCGGGTGGCCGCATTGGCAGATCAGATTTCCCAATCCACGTCAGAAGCAGAATTCTCAAGCTATGCGCGCAAATATTCAGCAACAGCATCACGCGGCAATGGTGGACGCCTGCCTTGGACACCGCTTGATAAGCTGCCGCCATCCTTGCATGGGATCATCCTTGCGCTGGCCCCCGGCGAAGTGACGGCACCGCTGCCAATTCCAAATGCAATTGCCCTGTTCCAACTGCGCGGCATTGAAGAAACCGGCAAACCATCAGAGGCCTTTTCTGAGATCGAATACGCCGCTTATTATATCGCTGGTGGCCGGTCTGAGGCCGGTCTGGCCGAAGCCGCACGTGTCCGTGCCAAAGTTGATGTCTGTGATGATCTTTATGCGATTGCCAAAGGCCAGCCCGCCGAAGTGCTGGACCGAGGCGCAAAAAAGCCCAGCGAAATTCCGCAGGACATCGCCATTGAACTGGCCAAACTGGACCCCGGTGAATCTTCAGTCGCGCTGACTCGCTCTAACGGCCAAACTCTGGTGTTCTTGATGATGTGTAACCGCACAGCCGAAGTGAACGCAGAGGTAGACCGTGACACGGTCATCGCCTCAATCCGGCAGCGTAAGTTGCAGGCCTATGCCGATCAATTGCAGCAACAACTGCGCGCGGATGCCCGTATCAGCTTAAAATGACCTTAGCCAATCGGCCAGTTGTTATCTCCTGCGGAGAACCTGCTGGCATTGGACCAGAAGTTGCGGCACGGGCGTGGGATGCACTGCACACGACCATCCCGATGCTGTGGCTTGGTGATCCGCGCCATCTGCCCCGCGATGTGCCCCATCAGGTGATCGAAACACCGGATCAAGCCGTTGATGTTTGTGGTACTGCGCTGCCCGTACTTGCCCATGATTTCGGCAGCGATGTCAGCCGCGGTATTGCACAACCTGCGCACGCCCAAGGGGTGATCGACATGATCGCCAAGGGGGTCACCATGGTTCGGGAGGGTCAGGCGTGCGCCCTCTGCACCGCCCCCATTCACAAAAAAGCGCTGAAGGATGGCGCGGGTTTCGCCTATCCCGGCCACACTGAATATCTGGCAGCCCTTGGCGATGTCGATGATGTGGTGATGATGCTGGCCAGTGATCAATTGCGGGTGGTGCCGGCCACCATTCACATCGCGCTTGAAGACGTACCACAGCACCTGACGCCACGGGGCCTGCGCCGCACGATTGAAATCACCCACGCTGGCCTGCGCGATCAGTTTGGCATTGCCGCCCCCCGCATCAGCATTGCTGGCCTCAACCCCCACGCGGGCGAAGGCGGTGCCATGGGCATGCAGGAACTCGAATGGATCGCGCCACTGGTGGTTCAGATGCAGGCCGAGGGGTTTGACCTGACAGGCCCGCTGCCCGCCGACACAATGTTTCACGCCGCCGCCCGCGCCCGCTATGATGTGGCGATTGCGATGTACCACGATCAGGCGCTGATCCCGATTAAGACGCTGGACTTTGACCGCGGTGTGAATGTCACGTTGGGCCTGCCGTTCATTCGCACCTCGCCCGACCACGGCACCGCCTTTGACATTGCAGGCAAAGGCATCGCCAACCCCACCAGCATGATCGAAGCCATCAAACTGGCCCATAAAATGGCGAACACCGGATGAGCGCGATCGACACACTGCCCCCCCTGCGCGAGGTGATTGCCACCCATGAATTGGCGGCACGAAAATCGCTGGGCCAGAATTTTCTACTCGACCTGAACCTGACCGCGAAAATTGCCCGCCAAGCCGGGGACGTCACCGCCTGTGACGTGCTGGAAATCGGCCCTGGCCCCGGTGGCTTAACGCGCGGGTTGCTGTCCGAGGGCGCGCGCCACGTGCTGTCGATTGAAAAAGACGCCCGTTGCCTGCCCGCCCTAGCTCAGATTGCCGCCGCCTATCCCGGCAGATTGACGGTGATTGAGGGCGACGCGCTGGAGATTGATCCGCTGGCCCATCTGACGCCACCGATTAGGGTCGCAGCCAACCTGCCCTACAATGTTGGCACCGAACTTTTGGTGCGCTGGCTGACGCCCCCCGCATGGCCGCCGTTCTGGCAAAGCCTGACCTTGATGTTCCAGCGCGAAGTTGCCCTGCGCATTGTGGCCGAACCGGGGTCAAAGGCTTACGGTCGTCTGGCCCTGCTGGCGCAGTGGCGTGCCGATGCGCGTATTGCCATGCATCTGCCGCCTGAGGCCTTTACGCCTGCGCCTAAAGTATCATCCGCCGTGGTGCATCTGACCGCCCTGCCGGAACCCCGCTTTCCCGCGGATCCAGCTGTGTTGAACCGGGTGGTCGCCGCAGGATTTAACCAGCGCCGTAAAATGCTGCGCGCCTCGCTCAAGGGCGTGGCCCCGGATATCGAAGACCGCCTGCGCGCCGCTGGCATCAAACCCACAGACCGTGCCGAACAGATCCCGCTTGAGGGCTTCTGTGCCTTGGCCCGTGAAGTCAAAAAAGCGGCAAAGACATGATGCGGATCTTGGCAGCCTTGTTTGCTTTGGCCCTGTTAGGGGCCTGCGCCACCGGGCATGGGCCCGACGGCCCACCCCGCGGCACCGAGGCCGAGATCGCCACCCTTGCGCAAAGCCTACGTGACCTGAACCCTCAGGTCGATCCAGACGAAGCCGCCCGCGCGGCACGTATTTCATATGAGTATTCCCACAAACTGGCCATCGCCTATGAAATCACCGATCCTCCGCTTAAACACAACGCTAAGGTCAATCGCGGTGAAAAACCGCGTGGCCTGTGCCGCCACTGGGCCGCAGATATGGAAGCGCGCCTGAACCAAGAGGGTTTCCAGACGCTAGAAGTCCACCGCGCCATCGCCAATGCCAACAAAAGATTTCTGATCGAACACAGTAGCGCGGTGATTTCCGCCCGTGGTGATACCATGGAACAAGGTATCGTGGTGGATCCATGGCGCTTTGGCGGGGTGCTGTTCTGGTCACTGGTGCCGGACGATCCAAAATACCCATGGCGCAGACGCATCGACGTGCAGCGCGAAAAGGGGTTGGTACGGTATGCAGTTGTCCCGTCCTAACCCCCGGCCATACGGCGAAATACATCCATCGCATCCTGTTCGCGCCCGTCAGGTACAAACAAATGATCGTGGTAAAACCCTGACACCGGATTAACCCCCATGTCATGTTTGGCCAGCTCTGTCGCGATGCGCGCCATGAAACCCACCGCCTCAAGCGAGGAATGGATGTTCAGAGTGATCATCCGGCAGGGAAACTCAAACGCCAGCCCGTGCAGTTTCGCATCTGACTGTAACAAGATAAGCGTCGTGCCCTCAGCCTCTTCAAACATCATCTTAGCTGGCACCACAGGCGGTTTTTGATCACCTGGGATGGTCGCAAAGACATACAGCCCATCAACCAGAACCGCCGACATCGATTTGATAAGCCTGTCTAGATTTGTCTCGCCCGTCATATGCGGCCCTGCCTTTCACATTCACTTCGGCTTAGGGCGTGCAACATGCCCCCGCACCCCAAAAAAAGGCCCCGCAATTGCGAGGCCTTTCTTAACTCATTCCGCCGCTTCGGGCTGGTCGCCGTCGCCGCCACCGCCCTTTTTACCGCCATCATCTTCGGGCTTTGGCGCAGGCTTGCGTCGGGGAGCGCGTTTGGGCTTGGGGTTGTTTTCAGGGGTGTCAACCAAACCGTTGTCCGGTTCTGCCGCCTCCCCTTGGGTGACAAAATCAGGCAGTTGCGACACCGTTTCCGGCTTGCGCCGTGACCTTGGTTTAGGCTTTGGCTTCGGGGCCTCGCCACCTTGATCATTCTGCCGTTGGCCGCCATCGTTGGATGGGCCGCCTTGCTGGCCGCCATCATTCTGCTGGCCACCGCCCTGCTGATGCCCACCCTGAGGCTGGCCGCCGCCGCCTTGCGGTTGATCATTGTCTTGGGCATTGCCCTCGCGCTCTTGGCGTTCCTGCCGCTCGCGGTCCCGCTCAATCTGGCGTTCGCGGTTCTGGCGTTCCTGCTCTTCGCGCTTGGCGTCCATTTCACGCTGCGCCTCTGACAACAGACGCAGGTAATGCTCTGCGTGTTGCTGGAAGTTTTCCATCGCAACCCGGTCATTGGAAAGCTGCGCATCCCGTGCCAGTTGATTGTATTTTTCAATCACCTGCTGCGGCGTACCGCGCACTTTGCCTTCTGGGCCTGAGCTATCAAAAACGCGGTTAACAACGTTACCGCCCTGCTGGTGTTGCGAACGGTTGCGGTTGTTCTTGGACCGACCCCGTGATCTGGTAGATTTCATGTGAATTTTTCAGCCTTCAATGCTGTTAGTCGTAAAACCCGGGTGGCGTAGCAGCGCCAGTCTATGTCCCGGTAGTGCGAGATGTTGGGCATAATGCCGCGCGGGACCGCTTGAAAGCATCCACCGCTGCAACATCTTTGAATAAGCATGCTAAAACGCCCACGGCAAGTACAAAGTGATAATTTACCGACGATCGAGACAGTTTTCGCCTTTTTATGCCGGTCTGTCGGCACAAACGACACGCGGACGGCCATCCAGATCATGCGCCAGCGTCACCCGACCCCACCCCGCAGCCGTGAACAAGGCACAGACACTATCGCCCTGCTGCCAGCCGATTTCCACCATCACCCGGCCCTCGGCCGTCAGATAGCCTTGCGCGCGCTCTGCGATGATACGGTAAACGGACAGACCATCCGCCCCATCGGTCAACGCGATGGCTGGTTCATGCAAGGCCAGTTCCGGTGCGATACTTTCCATTTCAGAGGCTGCCAGATAGGGCGGGTTTGACACAATCAGATCATAACGCCCCTCAACCGCAGCAAACCAATCCGATTGCAGGACCTCGGCCCGGTCCTGAACATCGTGCAACACTGCATTGACGCTGGCCTGAAGACAGGCAGCCTCTGACACGTCCACACCAACGCCCCGCGCCTCTGGTTGCTCTGCCAGCAAACTGACCAAAATGCACCCTGACCCGGTGCCAAGGTCCAATACCCGCTCAAACGGGTCTGCCAACGCCAGTTCGATCAGCGTTTCGGTCTCTGGTCGCGGGTCCAGCACATCACGGCTGATCTTGAAACTACGGCCATAGAAGTCTCTATTACCGATCAGATGCGACACCGGCACACGCACCGCCCGCAATGCCACCAGATGTTCGAACCGTTCGGCAATCTCTGGGGCAATTTCTTCGGGCGCGATCAGGGTCACGCGGGCCGCATCGACCGATGCCGCATGGGCCAGCAATATCCGTGCATCCCGCGCCGGGTCCGGCACCCCCGCCGCGCGCAACCGCGACGCCGCAGCCGCCATGGCTTGCGCTGCGGTGGGCGCGCTCATCTGTTCATCTCGGCCAGCATCCGCGCCTGATTGTCCGCTGTCAGTGCATCGACAATCTCATCCAGATCACCCTGCATGATCGCATCTAAACGGTACAGGGTCAGGTTGATCCGGTGGTCGGTCATCCGGCCTTGCGGAAAATTATAGGTTCTGATCCGCTCGGACCGATCCCCCGACCCCACCTGTGCCGCCCGGTCCGCTGACCGTTCACTGTCGACGCGGGACCGTTCCAGATCATAAAGGCGTGCTTTAAGCACCTGCATGGCTTTTTCACGGTTGCGGTGCTGGGATTTCTCCGACGACGTGACCACAATGCCAGTTGGCAGATGGGTGATCCGCACCGCAGAATCGGTGGTGTTCACATGCTGGCCACCCGCCCCCGACGACCGCATCGTATCAATGCGAATGTCATTCTGGTTGACCTCTATATCCACATCTTCGGCCTCTGGCAGGACTGCCACCGTGGCAGCGGACGTGTGAATACGCCCGCCGCTTTCGGTGCTTGGCACCCGCTGCACCCGGTGCACACCGCTTTCGAATTTAAGCCGCGCAAACACGTTCTGCCCGGTGATATGCGCCACCACTTCCTTAACACCGCCAAGTTCGGTCATTTGCTCTTCGATCAGATCAAAGCCCCAGCCGCGTGCCTCTGCATACCGTTGGTACATCCGCAGTAAATCAGCAGCGAACAACGCCGCCTCGTCCCCCCCGGTGCCGGGCCTGATCTCAAGCATCGCAGGCTTCGCATCTGCTGCATCGCGTGGCAAAAGCGAAAGCTGCAAGGCATCCTCGGCCTTGGGCAATGCCGCATTGAGTGCAGGCAATTCTTCCTGCGCCAATTCCGCCATTTCGGGGTCCGCCAACATCGCTTTGGCTTCAGCCATGTCACTCAACAATTGTTTATAGGCGTCAATCTGTTCAACCACGGGCCGCAGATCGGAATATTCCTTGGCCAAGGCCGCAAAATCCGCCCCGTCAGAGCCAGCAGCCATCGTCGCTTCCAAAAACTGAAAGCGCTGCAATATTTGTTCAAGGCGGTCCATTGGGATCATCAGGTTCGTGTCGCTGAACAGAAGCCTTTGGTCAAGGGCCGTGCTGTGCTATAGTTGGTCCATGATACGCTTTGCACTCTTGCTTTCGCTGCTTCCTGTCACCACCCTGGCCGATGTTACGGCACCAAGCGGGCGGGTAATTGATTGTTACTGCACCGACCGCAACCACAACCGCGTCGAACTGGGCGAAACCATTTGCCTGCATGTGGATGGCCGGATGTTCATGGCGCAATGTCAGATGGCGCTGAACGTGCCAATGTGGCGCGAGGTCCAAGAAGGCTGTTTGTCTTCTGATCTAAAGTTGAGCGAGCCACCCTTTAATGCGCTTGGCGTTTACCCCAAAATCTGACTGGCCAAAGCGCAAGCGGCCATTGATCTCAAGATACCTTATATCGCCGTCTTCGATCAGACCCTGATAGACGCCAACCGTGGTGTAATCTGGAAAGCCTATCACGGCTGAGCGGGTGACATAGGTAATTTTACCAGCCTCCACCGACCCTGCCAACCGCGTGGTGCGCGGTGTGGACATGATAATCTGGTCAAGGCGGCTCAGACGGTCCTTATCATCATCTGCAATTGGTGCGCGCCAGATAAACCCGGCACTTGACGATATATCGCCCATCCCAGACGGATAGGCCTGTTTGTGCCACTCCTCAGGATCAGAAGGGGCAAGCCGTACATAGCCCAAGAAACCGCTGATCACGATCAGCAGAACCAATAGAATAATCCGTAGTTTCCAGTTCTTTTCGCTAAAAATAGTCAAATGCAGCCCCTTACCGATACGCAACGCCAGGCAGGACGCACAACATCTCGTACAAAATATTCGCCCCGGTCAGTGCAGTATTGCCAGAGGTGTCATAGGGTGGCGACACCTCAACCAGATCACCGCCAACAATGTTCAACCCCTTTAGCGCCCGGATCAGCTCAAGCGCTTGCGGCGTGGTCAGCCCGCCGATTTCCGGCGTCCCGGTGCCGGGGGCATAAGACGGGTCCAGACTGTCGATGTCATAGGTCACATAAGTCGGCACATCGCCAATATCACGTCTGATTTCCGCGCCAAGCGTGGCAAGCGACCGCCCCCAAAGCTCATGGGCCGGGAATTGCTGAAATCCCCAACCTGCGGCTTCGGTGAAATCCTCTGCTGAATATCCAGTGCCACGCAAGCCAATTTGATATGTTTTTGAAGGATTTATCAGACCTTCCTCATGTGCACGGCGAAACACAGTGCCATGGGTTTCTCTCTCGCCAAACATCTCGTCATTCACGTCGGCATGGGCATCAACGTGAACCAAAGCCACCGGCCCATGCCGCTTGGCCATCGCCCGCAAAATAGGCAGTGTAATCGAATGATCACCACCAATGGCCAGCGGCATTGCATCATACTTTAAGATAGCATCATAACTTTCTGAAATAATGCGCAAACTATCACTTAGCGAAAATGTATTTATCGCTAGGTCACCAATGTCGGCCACCTGCAAACTGTCAAACGGTGCCGCCCCCATGGCCAGATTATAGGGCCTCAACATCGCGCTTTCGCTGCGCACTTCCTTGGGTCCAAATCGGGTGCCGGACCGCCAAGAGGTGCCGATATCCATTGGGACACCCAAAACGGCCACATCCAACCCCTTAAGGTCATTGGCAGACGGCAATCGCATAAAAGTGTTAGGCCCGGAAAACCGCGCCAGATCATTACCGCTAATCGGTTGGTTCTTGGTATTCATATGCTGCGCATCCGGTGGCCAAGCAGCGACAGGATTTCAGTCGCCACGTGCGCGCCCGCAATTGCAGTCGCCCCTGTGGTATCGAACGGTGGTGACACTTCGACAATATCACCGCCCATAATGTTGATCCCCGCCAAATCGCGCAGCATCGACGCACATTGCGCCGAGGTCAGACCGCCCCAAACCGGGGTTCCGGTCCCCGGCGCATAGGCCGGGTCAAGCGCATCAATATCAAAGGTCAGATAGGTTGGATTGGTGCCCAGCACCGATTTGATCCGCTCAACCGTCGCCACTGGTCCCTTTTCATGCACTTCACGCGCATCAATCACTGTCACGCCCAAGGTGTCCTCATTGGTGGTTCTGATCCCAACTTGGACAGATGTTTTAGGGTCCACAATCCCGGATTTCACCGCTTTATAAAACATCGTCCCGTGATCAATCCGGTCCATGTCATCATCTGGCCAAGTATCCGTATGGGCATCAAATTGCAGCAAGCTGATCGGTCCGTATTTCTCAGCATAGGCTTTGAGAATCGGGAAAGTGATATAGTGATCACCGCCCAGCACCACGCTGGCGGCCCCTGCATCCAAAATACCCTTAATATGCGCGGTCAACGCCGCAGGGAATTGCGAAACATGGCCATAATCAAACGCCAGATCACCGTAATCCGCGATGGCAAATTCACTAAGAACGTCAAAATCCCAGCCATAGGGCGCATCAGGTGCCTGCAAGCTGCTGGCCTCGCGGATGGCACGCGGACCCAGCCGTGTACCGGGGCGGTTGGTCACCGCCTGATCGAACGGCACACCCGTCACAGCAATATCGACGCCGCGCAGATCCTTGGTGTATTTACGGCGCAAAAAGGATATCGCACCCGCAAAGGTCAGCTCAAAACTCGGGCCTTTCAGATCGTCACGGGTAAACGCCATATCAATCTGTTTTGATGCATCTTCTAATGCCATTATTTGCCCCCCATAGGCTGTGCCTGCTCCACAATACGCGCAAAGAATGACGCGCCCACCGGGGCCACGTCATCGTTGAAATTATATTCAGGGTGGTGCAGACCTGCACCTTCCCCTTGGCCCAAGAACAGATAGGCACCGGGGCGTTTTTCCAGCATATAGCTGAAATCCTCTGCCCCCATTTCGCGATCTTGGTCGGCGATCACATGGGGCTCACCCGCCACGTCACGCGCCACCTCTGCGGCAAATCCGGCCTTGATCGCGTCATTGATCGTTGCAGGGTATCCAACGTCATATTCCAGTGCCGCACTCACATCATAGCTCGCCGCTTGCCCGGCAACGATATCCTTCATCCGCCGCATCACCATCGCTTGCACGTCCTTGTCAAAGGTCCGCACCGTGCCGTTGATATACGCAGTGTCCGGGATCACATTGTCCGCCGATCCGGTATGGATTTGCGTAACCGACACAACCAAATCCTGTGTCGCCAAGTGATTTCGGCTGACGATGGTCTGGATCGCTTGCGCCATGCCACAGGCGGCCATCACCGGATCGCGGGTTTCATGTGGCATTGCGCCGTGACCACCCTTGCCCTGAATATGGATGTGAAATGCATCCACCGCCGCCATGATCGGCCCCGGCGTGGTGGAAAAACTGCCTGGCTCAAGATCCGGCAAATTGTGCAATGCATAGACTTCGCTAATGTCAAACGTCTCCATGATGCCTTCTTGAACCATCACCTCAGCTCCGCCGCCGGTTTCCTCAGCCGGTTGAAAGATCAACGCAACGCGGCCTGCAAAATTACGGGTCTCAGCCAGATATTTCGCAGCACCCAACAGCATTGTGGTGTGTCCATCATGACCGCAGGCATGCATTTTGCCCGCGTGGGTGCTGGCATAATCGACCCCCGTTGCTTCAACGATCGGCAAACCGTCCATATCCGCGCGCAGACCAATGGTGGGTCCCTCGCCCTGCCCGTTGATGATGGCGACCATACCCGTTGTCGCCAACCCTTCATGCAACTCATCCACACCGAATTCACGCAACCGTTCAGCCACAAAGGCCGCTGTCTTGTGGCATTCCACCCCCAGTTCCGGGATCGTATGCAGGTGCCTGCGCCATTCTTTCATCATGGGCGCAAAAGCGGCGATGCGGTTCACCACGGGCATGGGCTGGACTCCTTGGGTCATTCTTGTTTGAGGTATCTGACACCAGACAGGACCCAGCTGCAATGCCCGATACACCGACAAATGACACTCTGATCCACGACCAAGACGCCGGGATTGAACGGCTGCTTGAGATCATGCGCCGCCTGCGTGACCCCGAAACAGGTTGCCCGTGGGATATTGAACAAGATTTCAACTCCATCGCGCCCTACACTATTGAGGAAGCCTATGAGGTGGCGGACGCCATCGCCCGGCAGGATTGGGCCGAGCTTGAGGGCGAGTTAGGCGATTTATTGCTGCAATCGGTCTATCACACCGCCATGGGCGAAGAGGCCGGGCATTTTAGTTTTCAATCCGTCGTGCGTAATATCTCCGATAAAATGGTCGCCCGGCATCCGCATGTTTTTGGTAATGAGAGCCGCGACAAATCAGCTGACCAACAGACCGCAGATTGGGAGGCGATCAAGGCGCAGGAACGCGCCGGCAAGGCCCAAGGCGGGGCGCTGGACGGTGTGGCGATTGGCCTGCCCGCCTTGTTACGGGCGCTAAAGCTGCAAAAACGCGCGGCACGGGTTGGTTTTGATTGGCCGTCGACCACAGATGTCATCACCAAGATCACCGAAGAAGCGACAGAACTGGTCGAGGCCCGCGAGACCTTGAGCCAGACAGAGGTTGAAGAAGAGTTTGGCGATCTGATGTTTGTCATGGCCAATCTGGGCCGTCATCTGGGGCTTGATCCCGAAGCCGCCTTGCGGGCCGCAAACGCCAAATTCACCCGACGGTTTGAGGGCGTTGAGGCCCGGCTGGCCGCACGCGGCAAAACCCCTATCGAGAGTGATCTGGCCGAAATGGATGCGCTGTGGGACGCTGTTAAGGCGGATGAGCGCGCAGGCAAAAGCACGCCGACGTGACATACACTGGATACCGACACAGGGCTGGCGCCCTTTTACTCTGACCATAGTTACCCTATCTCTACCCCGAAAAAGGACTGCACCATGGCACCACGCAAGATTATCATCGACACCGATCCCGGTCAGGACGACGCGGTTGCCATTCTGTTGGCGTTGGCCTGCCCCGATGAATTAGAGGTGCTCGGCCTCACCTGCGTTGCAGGCAATGTGCCACTTGATCTGACCTCAAAAAACGCCCGGATTATCTGCGAATTGGCCGGGCGTTCGGATGTCAAAGTGTTTGCGGGCTGTGATCGCCCGCTTGGCCGCGACCTGGTGACAGCCGAACATGTGCACGGCAAAACGGGCCTGGATGGCCCCAACCTGCCTGACCCGAAAATGCCGCTGGCCGATGGTCATGCTGTCGATTTCATCATTGACCAGCTGCGCGAATTTGCACCCGGCACCATCACGCTTTGCCCGCTGGGACCACTGACCAACATCGCCACCGCCCTGCAAAAAGCCCCGGACATTGCCAAACGTGTCACCAAGATCGTACTGATGGGCGGCGGATATTTTGAAGGGGGCAACATAACCCCAACCGCAGAATTCAACATTTACGTTGATCCGCAAGCGGCTGATATCGTGTTTAAATCAGGCATACCAATTGTCGTGATGCCGCTTGATGTGACCCACAAGGCGCTGGTCACCAAGCCGCGCAATGATGCCTTTCGGGCGCTCAACACACCCGTAGGCACCGCCGTGGCACAGATGACCGATTTCTTTGAACGCTTTGACAAGGAAAAATACGGCTCCGAAGGCGCGCCGCTGCATGACCCCTGCGTCACCGCATATCTGCTAAAGCCTGAACTTTTTACCGGACGCCATATCAACGTCGAGATTGAGGTCCAGTCAGAACTGACCATGGGCATGACCGTCGCGGATTGGTGGGGCGTCACGGACCGTGCGCCCAACGCAACGTTCATGGGCGACATTGATGCGGATGGGTTCTTTGCCCTGTTGACCGAAAAATTGGCGCGGCTATGAGCGCCGCCCTGACCCTTGGCAAGCCTGAGCATCTGGACAAGCTGATCGCACTTGTGACTGCGTTTCATGCCGAAGAAGGCATTGAAATGAAGGATGAAACCCGCGCGGCGGGCCTTGGCCCCTTGCTTGACGGTATTCCGCATGGGGCCGCCTATCTGATCGGCCCGCCCCGCGCGCCCATCGGCTATATCGTGATCACCTTTGGCTGGTCGGTGGAGTTTGGCGGCCTCGATGCGATCATAGATGAACTTTACATCCGCCCCGGCGTGCGTGGGCGCGGCATTGCGTCTGAAGCATTGATCGCCCTGCCGCGTGCGCTTGCGGGCGGTGGGTTGCGGGCCATTCATCTGGAGGTAGACCGGGAAAATGCAGCGGCGGTGAAGCTTTACCGTCGTGCCGGTTTTCGCGAACGCGACCGCTATATGTTCATGTCCAAGAGCCTTTGAATGCGCATCCCTTTTAACAACAGCTATGCGGCTCTGCCCGATATGTTTTTCACCCGGCAGAATCCAACGCCTGTAAAAGAACCCATACTATTGGCGTTCAACGATGATCTGGCGGCGTTGCTTGGCATTGAGGCAGGCGATCTGGCCGAAGCCGCTCAGATATTCTCAGGTAATCAAGTTCCCGAAAATGCCGCCCCTTTGGCGCAGCTTTATGCGGGCCACCAATTTGGCAACTATAACCCGCAACTGGGGGATGGTCGCGCAATCTTGTTGGGCGAAGTCATTGATACCAAAGATATCCGCCGCGATATTCAGCTCAAAGGGTCCGGGCCTACGCCCTATTCCCGCTCTGGCGATGGCCGCGCATGGCTGGGTCCGGTGCTGCGCGAATATGTGATCAGCGAGGCGATGCACGCCATAGGCATCCCAACGACCCGCGCTCTTGCTGCTGTCAGCACCGGAGAGCCGGTTTTCCGCGAACAAGGGCCGCTGCCCGGTGCGATCCTGACCCGTGTGGCCAAAAGCCACCTACGCGTCGGCACGTTTCAGGTGTTTGCCCACCGCGGCGAGGTTGAGCACCTCAAAACGCTAACCCAATATGCGATCGACCGTCATTACCCGGAGGCCAAAGGCCCGATGGGCCTGCTGCGCGCCGTCTGTGCCGCGCAGGCGGAATTAATCGCCGCATGGCTGTCCGTTGGCTTTATCCATGGGGTGATGAACACCGACAATTGCAGCATCGCAGGCGAGACCATCGACTATGGCCCCTGCGCCTTTATGGATGCGTTTCATGCCGGGCGGGTGTTCAGTTCCATCGACCAACAGGGCCGCTATGCCTATGGCAATCAAGCCAATATTGCGGTTTGGAATATGGCGCAACTTGCCACCAGCCTGTTGCAGATGATGGATGACAAAGAGGAGAGCGTGACAGAGGCCACCGAAATTGTCCACGCCATGCCCGACCAGATCGAAGCCGCGTGGTTACGCCGTTTTGCAGCCAAGATCGGGATTTCGACACCAAGGTCCGACGATGTGACCCTGATCGAAAATCTGTTGTCGTTGATGCAGACCGATGGCGCGGATTTCACCAACAGCTTTCGCGCGCTGGCCACGCCTGATGCACAAGACCAGTTTACCAATCGCGATGCCTTTAAGGCTTGGTCAGATACGTGGCAGCAGCGTATCGCAAGTGAACCAGATGCAATCGCCGTGATGAACACCGCCAACCCCGCGATCATCCCGCGCAATCACCGGATTGAACAGATGATCGAAGCGGCCGTGGCAGGCGACATGGCCCCGTTTGAGCGGCTGACCACAGCACTGGCCACGCCCTTTGACGCGACTGATACGGAGTTGCAGCGCCCGCCGACCCAATCCGAAATCGTTCCGGCAACGTTCTGCGGTACTTAACTGGTTCTTGGCCTGCGGTTGATCAGATAGATACCGCTGGCCACCAAAACCAACGCGCCCCAGACCGATGGGGCGACATGCTCTGACAGTAAAATCCAACCCAAGAGTACCGAAAACACCGGCGACAAAAAGCTGAATGACGCCACAGATGACGCTGGGTAAATGGTCATCAGCCAGAACCAAACCAAAAATCCAAGGCTGGCCACCGCGATAATCTGAAAAAGTAGCGCGGCCAAATGGATCGGTTCGAGGTCGCGGATCAGCGGCCCAAAGAAAGGCGCAAGCAGCAGTATGATTGGGGCCGATATTGCCACCTGAAACAGCAATTGTTGCGCTGGCGGGACGCGCGACAAGGGTGTGATCCGCACACATAAGACGATGCCCGCCCAACAAAATGCCGACGTCAGCGCCAACAGGTCACCCGCCCAACTGATATGCCTGCCACTGCGGTCACTTAAGGCCAATGCAACCCCCGCCATCGCGGCCAATAACCCGATGACCTTAAGCCGGGTCAACCGTTCCCCCGGCAACAGAAAATGCGCAATCAGCGCCAGCCAAACCGGCATGGAATAGAAAATCACCGATGCACGGCTGACAGTGGTGACATCAAGTGCGGTGAACAAACAGATGAACTCAAGCGCAAAGAGCAGGCCAGCGATGATGCCTGCGGGCCAAGCGTTACGGGGGACTGTCAACGCGACCCCGCGCAATCGCATCCAGATCAGCAAGATCAGAACCGCCCCAGCAGAGCGCAGCCCAGCCGCAAAAACAGGGTTAAATCCACCTGCCGTGACTTTGATCACCACCTGATTAAACGCCAGATGCAGGGCAAAGGCGATCAGGGCCACCGCGCCAAAAAGGTCGATATTTGCTTTGCGTTCCATGGTGCCAACAACGGCCCCGGCCCGGCGGATGTCAATGTGCAAATCTTCACCATTGAGGCAGGCAGTGCTATTTTCCCCTCATACCTGCCACAAAACATGCAAAGGTGGGTTCAAACGATTCACCAAAGGGGAACGATTATGAGTTTGATGAAAACATTGGCCAAAGTGGCCATCGGTGTGGCCGTGGCCAAAGGGGCCAGCGCCATGATGAAAAAAGGCAGCAAAGGCAGCAGCGCGCGTGCCGGCGAAACAGGCGGCCTTGGTGGATTGCTCGGCGGGTTAATGGATCAGACGGGCGGTGGTCAAACGGCGGGCACGGCACGTCCACACGGTGGCACGCACAGCCCCGGCATGGGATCGGGCGGTGGCCTTGAAGACATGCTGGGCGGCTTGCTGGGCGGCAGCGGTGCCGCACGCGCCAACACAGGTGGCGGTATGGCTGGCGGTCTTGGCGGGCTGTTGGAGCAGTTGGGCGGTGCCAAGGGTGGCAGCGGCGGTGGCCTTGGTGGGTTGCTGGGCGGATTGGCCAGCGCTGCGGGTGCAGGCGGATTGCTGGCAGGCACGGATGAGACATTGCGCCGCCGCCCAGAACGCAATGATCGCAGCTTTGGCGAGGTGCTGAATTCGCAGTTTGATGCCACGCCTGAGCCAGAAATTGAACCCTCGCAAGATCAAGAAGCCGCAGCCGGGCTGATGCTGGCCGCGATGATCCAAGCCGCCAAGTCAGATGGCAATTTTGATGCGACAGAGCGCGATAAACTGCTCAGCAAACTGGGTGACGTCGACGCACAGGAAGCGGCATTTGTGAATGCGCAACTAAAAAGCCCTGTCGATATTGATACGCTGGTCAACCAGACGCCAAACGGCATGGGTCCGCAGATTTACGCGATGTCGTTGCTGGGGATTGATTTGGATACGCAGGACGAAGCGCAGTATTTGCACAAGCTGGCCAAAGCTTACGGGATGAAACCCGCAGAGGTGAACGACATTCATGCGCAAATGGGTGTGCCGTCGCTTTATACTTAAGCAAGCAAAGTGGGCGATGCGCCCACCTTTAATCCAGGTTTTAGCTGGCCCGGTGCAGTCTGAAAATCACCCAGATCAGCACGATGGCCAGCAAAAGTGGCGGCATCCAGATCAGTGCCAACTCACCCTTGAACCAATCGGCCATCGTCACGGTCCGACAAGCGCCCCCGGTTGGGTTCATGCAGACGCTTGTTAAAAAGGCCGCAAATATCGGTGGCACTGAAACCAGCAGCGCCACCACCACATAAAGCAGACCTAAGACAGCTTTGCGCATGACTTATGCGGCCTGCTGCCCACCGGGTTTGCCACCGCCACCGCGACGACGGTTGCGACCACCACCGGGCTTGCCCGCACTGGCACCACCGCCACCGCCGCCATTTGGACGACCGCCACCACCACCCGGACGACCACCGCGGCCACGGCCACGACCGCCGCCCTTGGGCTTGTCAGGAATTTCCATCGGCTCCCATGCGCGGCCAGAGGCCACCGGGATCGAAATGCCCATGGTTTTCTGGATCGCTTTCAATTCACCCATCTCGTCAGGTGCGCAGAACGCAATCGCCGCCCCGTCTTTGCCCGCACGCGCGGTCCGGCCAATGCGATGGACATAGTTGTCAGGCACATTTGGCAGATCGTAGTTATAGACGTGTTTCACATCGGGGATATCAAGACCCCGTGCCGCCACATCGGTCGCCACCAGCACTGTTACTTGGCCAGATTTGAACCCGGCAATCGCCCGGTCACGCTGGCCTTGGCTTTTGTTGCCGTGGATTGACGCCGCATCAAAGCCCGCCTTTACCAGTGTTTTCATTAACTTTTCGGAACCGTGTTTGGTGCGCCCAAAAACCAGTGCCCGTTCGCCTTTGTGCTTGGCCAACAGCTCTTTCAGCAGTTCTGTCTTTTCCGCCTTGGCGATAAAGTGCACTTCTTGCGTCACCTTGTCCGCCGCCTTGCCCGGAGGCGAAACTTCGATGCGGATCGGGCTTTGCAGATAGGTATTGGCAATCTCGCTCATCAGCTTAGGCATGGTGGCCGAAAACAACATGGTTTGGCGGTTCTTGGGGATCACCGAGGCGATTTTGCGCAGATCATGGATAAAGCCCATGTCCAGCATCTGATCAGCCTCATCCAGCACCAGAAACGATGCTTCATCCAGACGCACAGCACGGCGGTCCATCAGGTCAAGTAACCGGCCCGGCGTGGCGACCAACAGGTCCACCCCGCCGCCCAGCTTTTTAATCTGTGTGTTGATCGACTGACCACCCACAACCATGGCAACCTGCAAACCAGACCCCTTGGCGTAGTCACGCAGGTTCACGGAAATCTGTGTCGCAAGTTCGCGCGTTGGTGCGAGCACCAGACCACGCACGCAGCGTGGGTTCGGGCGACCTTCCATGGCCATCATCTGGGCCACCAGCGGCACACCAAAGGCGGCGGTTTTACCAGTACCAGTTTGGGCCAGACCCATCACGTCCCGGCCATTCATCCCGTGCGGGATCGCTTGTTTCTGGATCGGTGTTGGATCTTTCAGACCCATTTCATGCAGACGACGTACCAATTTCTTTGGCAGATCCATCATGTCAAAATCGCTCATATTCATTCTTTCCAGACACAGCATTGGCTGCGCCTTATCGGTTCGCAGCACCCCATCATTCGGGTGTGCCACGCGGGTCACGCAAAACAGATCGCAGGCATCGGCCAACTGCCGGATACCTGTCTGATCGCGTTTTGGCCCCACGCGTGATTTTGGGAACATCGGCGCGCCTTAGAACCCGGACTGTCAGCAGATCATTGATCCACAACCGGCACTGCTCACGCGGCAGAAGGCATCGCTTGCCCTCCACATGGGCCCCCGGGCGCAATAAGTCAACCATTGCAGCAAAAGCATGTGGCACGATTGTGCAAATGCCGCTACATCATGGGCCGATCACCGCGAAGGCCCAACACCTATGCCCAAATCCATTATCAAAAGATGTGAGGCCATGGGTCTGCGCATGACTGGCCAACGGCGTATCATCGCGCAGGTGATCGAGGATTCCGATGATCACCCGGATGTTGAAGAATTGTTCAAACGTGCCGCCGGGCTGGATGCCGCCATTTCGATTGCAACGGTGTACCGCACCGTCAAGCTGTTCGAAGAAGCGGGTATTCTTGATAAGCTTGAATTTGGCGATGGCCGAGCGCGTTATGAGGATGCGGAGCGTGACCACCATGACCATCTGATTGACATGCATTCAGGTGAGGTCATCGAATTTGTCGATGCAGAGATTGAAGCCCTGCAAGAACGGATTGCCAAAAAGCTGGGATTTGAATTGCGCGGCCATCGGTTGGAACTTTACGGTGTGCCGATCAAGCGCAATATCAAAGAATCAAATCAATGACGGATAGTGACCGTCCGCTGCTTGCCGTTTTGATCGATGCTGACAACGTGCCAGCGCGGTATGCGGCCAAGATTATGCGCGAAATTACCTCCATTGGCGAACCCGCGTTACGGCGGGTTTATGGCGACTGGTCAAACGAACAACTCAAGGGCTGGCGCGAACCAATCCATACCCTTGGTCTTGTAGCGCATCAAGAAACGGCCAATTCACGCGGCAAGAATGCAACCGACATCGGCCTTGTCATTCATGCCATGGATATTTTGCACTCGGGAAAATTCGATGCCTTTGTCATCGTGTCCTCGGACAGCGATTTCACAGCGCTGGTGTGCAGATTACGCGAGGACGGCCTGACAGTGATCGGCATTGGCGAGGAAAAAACCAACCCCGCCCTCCGCAACGTCTATAATCGCTTCATTCTGGTCGAAAACCTCAAAGACGAAAACGACAGTGATAGAACCCCCACCAAAGCAAAATCTCAGGCCGATATAAACTATGCCTATCAACTGATCTGCACTGCAATCGAACGCTGTGATACGGAGGATGATTGGGTATCACTTGGTCCAGTAGGTAAGAATCTGATGGCGGCCCATCCTGACTTTGACACCCGCAGCTATGGTTTTGCCAAGCTCAGCGGGTTGATCAAAGCGATGCCAAAGCTGGAGTTTGCCAACAAAGAAAATCGTCCCGTGGTGCGGCTTAAGCCTTAGATTTCATCCGCGCCAGCATCCATGGCAACAGCACGCTGAGCACCAGCAGACGCGCGATATGACAGGCCGCGACAAACCCCGGAATGACATTAAGCACTGCGCCAAGCGCGATCATCGTTTCCAAACCGCCCGGGGCAAAGGCCACCAGCACATGGGCAATCGGCATGCCCAAGGCCAGAGCAACCGGGACGGCTGCCAGTGCTGCCAAACCCACCGCAACCAGCGTAATCGCAATGCCCGCCGTCAGGCCACCAATGAATCGCGCCGGGGTAACGCCAGAAAACCGGGTGCCGATCAAGGATCCCAACACCAGGTAGGCTGATAAGATGATCCATGCGGGCATCACACCCGGTGCCAGTGAGGTCAGATGCCCTAATGCCGACACCACCATAGCGCCCAAAAGCAACGGCGCTGGCACCGACAAACGACCAAAGATCAGGCCCAAACCCACTGATAAAGCCAACATAACCGCCAAGGCAGGCAGGCTGACGGCCTCCCCCTGCGGGGCGATATTGCCGGACAGTTCAACGCCCATCGCCACCGCCACAAACGGCACAACCAGTGTGAGCGCCATCAATCTGACCGATTGGGTAATGGATATACGCGCCACGTCTGATCCGGTGTCACTGGCAATCGCGATGACAAAACTTAGATGTCCGGGGGTCGACGCCAACAAGGCAGACCGTGCATCAAAGCCAAAAAACCGCACCAGCATCGCGCGACATAGCACCATGATCAGCCAGATGATCAGCGCCATAAACACAAAGGCCAAGGGCCAGCGCAACATCGCGCCCAAGGCATCGGCGTCAAACCCCGCCCCCACGGCAAGACCAATGACCACAAAACAAGCATCGCGCAGGCGCGGGTCAATGGTGGTGCGCAACCCTGCAAGGCTGGACAGGCTAACCGCCACAACCGGGCCCAGCAGCATGAACACAGGCACGGACAACGTCCAGGCCAGCACGGCCCCCATTGCCCCCACAGCAATGGTTACAACGGTGTCGCGCGGCGACAAGGAAAGGTTTGGCCATCTCATAACGCCTTGCTATCATTCGATCTGAGACATCACCAGCACCCCCTTGCCCTTCACAGGCAAAAGGTTCATGGCCGTTTTATCCAATTATTTTCAAAGGCGCAGATGATGGACAATTTACGTGGTGCTGTTCTGATGGTTCTCGCCATGGCGGGGTTCGCCATTGAGGATATGTTCATCAAACTTCTGGCAGATGCCGTGTCTGTGGGACAAATCCTGACCATGCTGGGCACCGGCGGGTCGCTGGCCTTTGGTGCAATTGTTATCGCCAAGGGCGAGGCCTTGTTCTCGCGCAACATGCTGTCCTTTCCGATCCTGTTTCGGGGGCTGGGCGATCTCTTTGGTGCCTTGGCGTTTGTGTCCGCAATTGTACTTACCCCGATTTCCAGCGCCTCTGCGATTTTGCAAGCGACCCCCTTGGCCGTGACATTAGGGGCTGCGGTGTTTCTGGGTGAACCCGTCGGCTGGCGCAGATGGACCGCGATTATTGTCGGTCTGATTGGCGTCTTGCTGATCATCCGACCCGGTCTAGACAGCTTTGAGGTACTATCGCTTTTGGCGGTGTTTGCTGTCTTTGCCCTTGCCCTGCGTGATCTGGCAACGCGCAGAACGCCTAAGGAAATCACAACGATGCAGCTTAGCTTTCTGGGCTTTGTGGTGATCATCCCAGCCGGGGGTGTGCTGATGGTGTTCAACGGATCAACATTTGTCGCCCTAAGCGGCACCGAATGGATCTATATCACCGCAGCCTTGTCGATTGGTCTATGTGCCTATTACGCGATTGTCGCTGCGATGCGGATTGGCGATGTGGGGTTTGTCACACCATTTCGGTATGTCCGGCTGGTGATAGCGCTGATTATTGGCGTTGCCGTGTTTGGCGAATCCCCCGATGCGCTGACGTTGATCGGGGCTGCAATCATTGTGGCGTCGGGCATTTACACGATTCTGCGGGAACGCAAGATGCGGCGCAGCAGCAAACCCACCTTTTCAACTGTCCCCGCGCCCGTTAAAAGCCCTTAACGTTTTAGCCCAAAGGAAATTGCCATGAGCACCATCATTGACATTCACGCCCGCGAAATCCTCGACAGTCGGGGCAACCCAACGGTTGAAGTTGATGTCATTCTGGAAGATGGCACCATGGGCCGCGCCGCTGTGCCATCGGGCGCATCGACAGGCGCATATGAGGCCGTCGAACGCCGCGATGGCGACAAGGCCCGGTACATGGGCAAAGGCGTGTTGGAAGCCTGCGCCGCTGTGAATGGTGAAATTGCCGATGCGCTGGTGGGGATCGACGCCACAGAACAGGTCGAAATCGACGGGATCATGATCGAACTGGACGGCACCGACAACAAATCACGGCTTGGAGCGAATGCGATTTTGGGTGTGTCTTTGGCGGCAGCCAAGGCCGCGGCGGATTACTGCACACAACCTTTGTATCGCTATGTCGGCGGCACCTCTGCCCGCATTCTGCCCGTGCCAATGATGAACATCATCAACGGCGGCGAACATGCCGACAACCCCATCGACATTCAGGAATTCATGATCATGCCAGTGGCGGCGGAAAACATCCGCGAGGCCGTGCGCATGGGGGCCGAAGTGTTCCATACGCTGAAAAAAGAACTGTCTGATGCGGGCCTATCCACAGGCATCGGCGATGAAGGCGGTTTTGCCCCAAATATCTCATCCACCCGCCATGCCTTGGACTTTGTCCTGAAATCCATCGAAAAAGCCGGATATAAGCCAGGCGAAGACATGTATCTGGCAATGGATTGCGCCGCGACAGAATACTATAAGAACGGCCGCTATGAGCTTGCTGGAGAAGGGAAATCCCTGAGCAGCAAAGAAAATGTCGACTATCTTGCGGCGCTTGTTGCGGATTATCCCATTATCTCAATCGAAGACGGTATGTCAGAGGATGACTGGGACGGCTGGAAAGCATTGACCGACAAGCTTGGTGACAAAATCCAACTGGTTGGCGATGATTTATTTGTGACCAACCCGGTCCGTTTGGCCGATGGTATTGCGCGTAAATCGGCCAATTCAATGCTGGTAAAAGTCAATCAAATCGGCACCTTGACGGAGACACTTAAAGCTGTGGATATGGCCCACCGTGCGGGCTTTACCAATGTGATGTCGCACCGTTCGGGTGAAACCGAAGATGCCACGATTGCTGATCTTGCCGTGGCGACAAATTGTGGTCAGATCAAAACCGGATCTTTGGCGCGTTCTGATCGGTTGGCTAAGTACAACCAATTGATCCGCATCGAAGAAATGTTGGGTGAGACCGCCGAATACGCGGGCCGTTCTATCCTACGTGGCTGAGACAGTCATCATTCGACCCGCCACCACCGCCGCTGATATTGCGGCGGTGGTTAAGCTGTGCTGGGCATATCGCGATTTCCTTTTAAATCTCAGCGACACACATCGTGAAATTGTTGAGGCCTTTTACCCAGCTGATAAATACCAAACTCTGATGGAGGGTTTGGAGACTGAACATGCGCGCCCGCAGGGGATTATTCTTTTGGCTGAATTGGACGGCCAGCCCTTGGGCTGCGGCATGACCCACGCAATTGATGATCAAACTTCTGAAATCAAACGGGTTTTCGTCACAGAGGCCGCACGGGGGCAACGGATCGCTGACCGCCTCTGCCGTACCCTGATGGACCAAGCCCGGACCGATGGCTTTAGCCATATGGTGCTGGACACTTCTAAAACCCTGACTGGAGCGCAACGCCTGTACGAACGCTTGGGGTTCGCTAAATGCGGGCCCTATCAACCGATCCCAGACCATGTCCTGCCGGAACTGGTCTTTTACAAAAAGGCGCTATGAAGGCCGCTAAACCAGACCTGCGCGCCCTGACATGGAGATTTCCAAATGAAAAACCGCATGATCCTATATGTCGGACTCGCTTTGATTGTTGGTCTCTATGTCTATGATCGCAATAGCAAAACCGAAGTTGTACTTCCCGCAACAGTCTTGGGTGTCGAAAGCCGCGTTGCCGAAAAAGGCGGCGATACATGGCATATTACCGCAACCATAGACAGCGGTGAAGTTCTGCTGGAACCCCGCGCTTCACGCCCTGACATGGCGATTGGCGACCGGATTTGTGTGACAGCGGTTCTGCGTGAAGGTCAGCCTTCTGAATACCTGCTGGCATCTGGCGCAAGATGCTAACGCGCTGGCGGTAATCCCAACGGCTAGCCCAGATTGGGGCTTTAGCCGAGGACTTGACGTTCAAGTCTTAGGTCCGCGCAACCATCACATTTTATCGGCAGCAACCCGCCAAATGCAGCCAGACCCGGCTGAGCAGTAGGAATCGACGCCCAAAAATGCTATCTTAGGGTGTATTTACGCATTATTTTTGTCCTTTCCTGCTCAATTTTTTGGAGAATGCCATGACTTATATGATTAAATTTGCCCAAATATTTTCGCTTATCCTTGGGTTTCTTGTCGCCCCAGCCATGGCCCAAGACACGACGCAACAGCAGTTGCAAATTAATCCGCAAGTTCTGCAACAACTGCGTCAGGCACTGCCTACTGTCCGTCCTGCAGGCGAAAATACATTCAGTGCAATAGATTTGCCGCTGGAAATCGGATGCAGTGACAGTTGTTTGTGCAAAGGTGCCGGCGACTGCGTCAAGCTGGCCACCAACGGCTGTTGCGGCAGCAGTGATATCACCTGTAACGACAGCGGCTGTTCTTGTGTGAACAATGGCGGCTGTGACAGTGACGGCAACATGCCTTAAGCATCAGCCGTGCGGCATGCTGACAGTGCCGCCGCCAACCGCCGCCCTTACGCCGGTGGTGCTGGGGCAGGATGTTGGCAAGCCCCGCGCCACCCGCACAGCGAGATAGGCAAAGGCCTGCGCCTCTAACATATCACCATCCAGCCCGATCTCCTCAACCGGGGCCACGGGGCAATCAAGGCTGACGGTTAACATCTGCATCAACACTGGGTTCATGCGCCCGCCGCCCGTCACAAAAACACGGGTGGGTGAGCGCGGACAATGCTGCATCGCTTCGGCCACACCAGCGGCGCACATCGCGGTCAGGGTTGCGGCGGCATCGGCATCAGACAATTCACCCACCAGCGCCACCATTTCGGCAAAATCATTACGGTCCAGTGACTTGGGCGGGATACGGGCAAAATACGGCTCTGCCAGAAACAACTCAAGCGCACCTTGCTCCACCTCACCTTTTGCAGCCAACCGTCCCCCTTGGTCAAAGGGCTGGCCACGTCGGGCTTGCATCAGATCATTCAATGGTGCATTGGCGGGCCCGGTATCAAACGCCAGCAACGCGCCTGCATCTTCGGGACGCGCAAAAGACGGGTCAACCCAGGTTAGGTTACCCACCCCACCAAGGTTCAAAAACGCAACTGGGGTTTCTAATCCTGCGTAGCGCGCGCAGGCATGGTGGAAGAACGGCGCAAGCGGCGCGCCCTCGCCGCCAAGCTCAACGTCTGCGCTGCGGAAATCCCAGACCACTGGCACCCCTACGGAATCCGCCAGCGCCGCCCCATCGCCCACCTGCAAGGTGCCCTGCGCTCGTGGGGCATGGGACAGTGTTTGCCCATGAAAACCAATCAGATCAATGTCTTTGAAGCCAGATAGAATCTCTATATGGGCGGTTTCAACAACCTGCGCCGCCGCCTGCACCTCGGGGCCTGACCATTTGCCAAACCCTGCGGCGATCACGCCGCGTTCTTGCGGGGTGTAGCTGCGGTATTCGAACGCGCCAAACCCGTCGATATCGCACCCATCGGTACGCAAAACGGCGGCATCAACCCCGTCCAGCGATGTGCCTGACATTGCGCCCAATGCCGTGACGATACCGGTCTTACTGATAGCCCTGCTCATGTGTGTTCTGGGCCTTTCCCTTTGACCGCGCTGCGCCTATAGATTGCCCCGCAACAGACGCCGAGGGCAAGCGCCATGACATACCATCCAAAGTCGGAATTCATTCGCATCATGATTGAACGCGGGTTTCTCGCGGATTGCACCGATTATCAAGGGCTGGATGAGGCGCTGCTGAAAGGCGGGCAACCGGGATACATCGGTTTTGATGCCACGGCCAAGTCATTGCACGTTGGGTCACTGATCCAGATCATGATGATGCGCTGGCTGCAAAAGACCGGCGGCAAGCCGATCACGCTGATGGGCGGCGGCACCACCAAAGTCGGTGATCCATCATTTCGCGCGGATGAGCGACCTTTGTTGGGCCCTGAACAGATCGGCGATAACATTGCAGGTATCAAAAAGGTGTTCAGCGCCTATTTGACCTATGGCGATGGCCCATCAGATGCGCTGATGATCAACAACGCCGAATGGTTGGACGGATTGAACTACCTCGACTTTCTACGCGACATCGGGCGGCATTTTTCGATCAACCGGATGCTGGCCTTTGAATCAGTGAAATCACGGCTGGACCGGGAACAGTCACTTTCGTTTCTCGAATTCAACTACATGATCCTGCAAGCCTATGATTTCATGGAGCTTCACCGCCGCTATGGTTGCATTCTGCAAATGGGTGGCTCTGACCAATGGGGCAATATCGTCAACGGTATTGATCTCACGCGCCGGGTGATTGATGGCGAGGTTTATGGCCTCACATCACCCCTGCTGACGACTTCAGACGGCAAGAAGATGGGCAAGTCGCAGTCGGGCGCAATTTGGCTGAACCCTGACATGCTGTCGCCTTATGAGTTCTGGCAGTTCTGGCGCAACACCACGGACGCGGACGTGGGGCGGTTCCTCAAGCTGTACACCGAATTGCCGGTAGACGAATGTGATCGTCTGGGCGCATTGGAAGGGTCCGAGATTAATGAGGCCAAGATCCGGTTGGCGAACGAGGTCACTACCCTCTTGCACGGCGCTGATGCGGCACAAGCGGCAGAGACCACGGCGCGCGAAGTCTTTGAAAAGGGCGGCGTAGGGGATGACCTGCCGACGCTGACGCTCAGTGCGGCGGAGGTGGGCGATGGCATTTCGATTGTGCAACTGTTGGTAAAATCCGGGCTGGCCGGGTCCGGGAAAGAGGCCAAGCGGCTGATTTCTGAGAACGGTGCACGGATGAATGACGACCCGCTGAGCGACGCAGGGTTGATGGTTGATGCGGCGGCGTTAGCGACGCCAATTAAACTCAGCGCGGGCAAAAAGCGCCATGCGCTGGTGCAATTGGGCTAATCATGCGGGGGTGGGCGCTGCGCCCAGCTTACATGTCCTGCGCCCGTAACATGCAGGCCGTCTGCACCACTACTGTTATGTAAATATTTACCAACATGGGCGCAGTCTTGTGGCCATGTTTGATGCAAGCCCCGCCCCTACGGATACCCCACTGATGCAAGACCCCGCCTTTGCCGCGGCATTGCGTTTGTGCGGGCAACATCCTGTCACGCTGCCCTCTGGCCTGATGCTGCTACACCGCCATGTACTGGGCGCGCCGATTGCGATGCTGCCCCGTGCGGCGGTGCCCAATGATCTTGATCAACAGCTCTGCAACCATGGCCTGCACCGTATCCCGCTGATCCTGTCACCGGAACAGCCCTGCCCCCTGCCCCGCGCGGTAAAAATACGTGGGCCGCAAACTTTGGCCCGGCTTAATCTGTCCCCTAACACGCAGACTGCCCGCGCCGCATTACACCCCAAATGGCGCAACCAGCTTTGCCGGGCTAAAGCCACGGGTGTGCACATTAGCCATGGCCCCATGTCGGCCAAGGTGGATCACCCGCTTTTGAAACTGGAAACAGATCAGGCCCGCGCCCGCGGATATGCAAACTGGCCCGCGGCGCTAACGGCAGCATTTTCCAGCGCTGCCCCAAGTCAAACCCGGCTGTTTGTGGCTCGCAAACGTGGCAATATCGTCGCGCACATGCTGTTCCTGCGCCATGGATCACGCGCCACCTATCACATTGGTCACATCACCCAAGCGGGCAAAGTGGATTGCGCCCATAATCTGCTGATGTGGGAGGCCAGCAGATGGTTGGCACTACACGGTGTCCAAACACTTGATCTTGGCCGGATTGACCCGCGCACACCGGGTTTGAACCGGTTCAAATTGCGCACCGGGGCAATCAAGGTTGAAACGGGCGGAACATGGTTCCGCTGGCGGCCTCTTGCGCGAAACCATCGCCCGTGATTAACTGAACATATGTTCAAATCGGGGGCGACGTTATGAAACTTGAAACCACTTCAGCGATCATCACTGGTGGCGCATCCGGTCTGGGTGAGGCCACGGCACGGTACTTTGCGGCACAAGGCGCACAAGTGACATTGCTGGACCGCGATGCAGAACGTGGGCCACAAGTTGCCGGTGAAATTGGTGGGCATTTTGCTCAGACAGACGTGACCGACGAAGCATCTGTAAAAGCTGCTGTTGCCTTTGCCCTTGAGAATATGGGGAAAATAACCGCAACCGTCAATTGCGCGGGTATCGCGCTTGGCATCAAGACCCTTGGCCGTGACGGCCCGCACCCCTTGGACGCATTCCAGCGCACCATCGACATTAACCTTGTCGGCAGCTTCAACGTTGCCCGCCTTGGGGCCGAAGCGATGGCGCGGAATGAACAGGAAGCAGACGGCGCACGTGGGGTGATCATCAACACCGCATCCATCGCCGCCTTTGATGGACAAAAGGGCCAAGCCGCCTATGCAGCGTCCAAGGGCGGTGTTGTGGGCATGACCCTGCCGATGGCCCGTGATCTGGCCAAGGACGGCATCCGGGTAATGACCATTGCACCGGGCATCTTTATGACACCAATGCTGGCTGGATTGCCTGAAGATGTGCAAGCATCGCTGGCCGCGGACGTGCCAAACCCGGCGCGGTTGGGCGATCCGTCAGAATATGCCCGCCTTGCCGGGTTTATCGTTGAAATGGGGTATCTAAACGGTGAAGTGATCCGCCTTGATGGTGCTCTGCGGATGCGGTGAGCGGCGAAATGCCCAGTGAATATAATAAGATGGCAGCAGGCGATTGGTATTGCTGCCTTGATGATCAGCTAGAGGTGCTGCGCATGACAGCCCGGCGCGCGGTTCATGCACATAACACTTTACCACCAGAAAATCGCGCTGGCCTCAGCGCACCATTGTCCCGGCTTTTTGCGGAACTCGGGCGCGCCTGCATGATCGAAGCGCCGTTTCACTGTTCTTATGGCTTTAACATCCATTTGGGCGATACCGTGTATCTGAATGCAGGGTGCATCATCCTCGATTCGGCCCCGGTTTTCATTGGCCACGGCACCATGATCGGTCCGGGCGTGCAAATTCTATGTGCACAACATCACAAGGACCCAGGCAAACGCAAAGCCGGCCTAGAGATTGCCAAACCTGTAACGCTTGGCGCGGATGTTTGGGTTGGCGCAGGCGCGATTGTGATGCCCGGCGTGACAATTGGCGATGCAGCGATTGTCGGTGCAGGTGCGGTGGTGACCCGGAACGTGGACGCTGGGGCAGAGGTGGTTGGCATACCAGCCCGACCTTTGTGACCCCCACTTAACTGTCCGCTTTTTCCTCAAGCATCAGCCATTCTTCTTCCGCCGCGTCCAGCTTTGACTGCCGCTCAATCAGCGCATCGGTGGCCTTTTGAAACTTGACCGGGTTGGCGGTAAACAGCTCAGGATCACTCATCAACTCTTGCAGCTTGGCAATCTCCGCTTCCAGCCGTGCCATCTCTGCTGGTAATGCTTCCAAACGGTGCTTTTCGGTAAAGCTGATGGCGGTTTTCTGGGCCTGTTTCGATGATGCTTTTTCTTTGGATATCTTTGATTTAATGACGCTTTCAGAAAAGTCATCCTGACCACGTTGCGATAGGTAATCGGTCCAACCACCCGCATAAACCGTGGCCTTGCCGTCGCCTTCCATCGCGATGGTCGTGGCGGCAACACGGTCCAGAAAATCACGGTCGTGGCTGACCAGAATGACGGTGCCATCATAATTGCCCAGCAATTCCTGCATCAGGTCCAGTGTTTCAACATCCAGATCGTTAGTCGGTTCATCAAGCACCAGCAGGTTGCTTTGCCGCGCCATAATCTTGGCCAGCAACAGCCGCGCTTTTTCGCCACCCGACAGGGACCGGACCGGCGCACGTGCCTGTGCCTCGTCAAACAGGAATTCCTTGAGGTAACCCACCACATGTTTGGGGTTGCCGCGCACCAGAACTTGATCAGCTTTGCCCGACACCCGCATATCGGGATCGCCGGTCAGGCTTTCCCACAGCGTCATGTCGCCGTCCAACTGCGCCCGGGCCTGATCAAACAGTGCCAATTCCAGATTGGTGCCAAGCGTCACTGTCCCGGTGTCTGGTTCTTCGCGGCCAATCAACATGTTCAACAGGGTGGTTTTGCCAACGCCGTTCGGCCCCACCAGCGCAATACGGTCGCCGCGCTGCACCTTGAGGGAGAAATTGCTGAGAATCACCTTGTCGGCAAAGCTCTTGGTGATGTTTTCCGCCTCAATCACCTTGCGGCCAGATTTTGGCCCGGCATCCAGCGCCATCGCGGCGGTGCCTTGGCGGGTGATCTGAGCAGAGCGTTCCGCACGCAATTCCTGCAAGGCCCGCACCCGGCCTTGGTTGCGTTTACGGCGGGCTGAAATGCCTTCAACCGCCCAACGCGCCTCTGACTTAATCTTGCGATTAAGCTTGTGGCGCTGCATGTCTTCTTCGTCCCAAATCTGATCACGCCATGCCTCGAACCCGGCAAACCCGGTTTCTTGTCGGCGCACAGAGCCCCTGTCAATCCAAAGGGTTCCGCGGGTAAGTTCACGCAAAAACGCTCGGTCGTGGCTGATGATCACAAAGGCGGTGCGCGTTTGTTTTAGCTCAGCCTCAAGCCAGCCAATCGCTTCGATGTCCAAATGGTTCGTCGGCTCATCCAGCAGCATCAATTCAGGCTCAGAGGCCATCAACCGCGCCAATGCGGCACGGCGACGTTCACCACCACTGGCCGTGGCCACGGGACGGGCGGGATCAAACTTTAACCCTTCGCCCGCGCGTTCCACCTTGTACATCTCACCGGGGTCCAACCCATGTGCTGCAAAATCACCCAAGGTTTCGAACCCGGCCAAATCAGGGTCTTGCTCCATATATCCAACGGATACACCCGGCCCGGCGATCACGTCACCTTTATCCGCTTCAACAAAGCCCGCCATCACCTTCATCAAGGTGGATTTGCCCGATCCGTTGCGGCCGACCAATGCCACCCGATCCCCCGGCTGGATCACCAAAGACAGGTCATCAAATACAGGATCGCCGCCAAAGGTCAGCGATATTTCATTCAGTTGTAAAAGAGGTGCACGTGCCATGGCTGCCAGCTATCTGCGCCAGTTACGAAGGTCAATGTCCGCTGCACGGTTCGACGCAAATACCTGTCAGATCAAGGCGCGCAGCAACCTCTTGCGCCCCTTTGGGATCAGGCCAATTTCAAGCCCGGTAAACACATGCATCGTGTTCATCTGGTGATCAATCACCGCATGATCGCTGACCCAGCCGCCCATCAACAGATAGGTGCGCAGCAAGGGGGGCATGGCGAGCATCGCCCTTTTGGCATCTGGTTTATCCTGCACTTGGGCGGCGAACAAAAAGACCTCTGACGATTTGACCCCCGGCATCCAGCGTATTGGCGCAAGGTGGCGCGCCTTGAGCATCGCAAAGGCATCCAAATAGAGGCTATGCTCAACCCCGCTAAAAGACGAACAGCCAAACAGCATTGTTACATCATGGGCATCAACAAACCCGGTCATTGCCGCCCATGCCAGCCGCAAAATATCAGGGTCCTGCCAATCAGGGTCTACACAAAAGCGGCTCAATTCGGCCAGAACACCGGGATAATCGCACAAAGCGTGAAGGTCATAAAACTGTGCCGCATAGCTGTTGCCAAGCTCCGCGCCCTTTAAGGCCAGCAGCCGAAAACTACACACCACTGCGCCACTCACCGTGTCCTTGATCAAAAAATGAGTGCACCGCGCATCATACCGGACGGCGTCAACGCTGTCGCCCGCCCCAAAGCACCTGCTGCGCAAGGCTTGGGTTGCGGCGATGTCATGGGCTTCGGTGGCCTCACATGCGGTGTATTTGCCTTTTGTCAGCGGTTTCAGCGGCCTGCCCGTCTGAGCAACCATCGTTCATCGACCAAATGGCATTTGAAAACTGCCTTAGTTGCCAAAGCCCGGGCTAAACCGACCCAGATTGCCCAACAGCTGGCGCAAGAAGGATTTATCAGCAACCGCGGATGAGGTCACCCGACGCGAGATCGGCACGACCTGTCCACGTTCCAGACCAAAGCGTTCAACGTTGGATACGACACCGTTCTCGGCAAAGCTGATCGCAACCACCTGCCGATCAACCTCCTTGGGGGCAAAGGGGCCCACAGCGCGCTTTTGCGTTTTAACGTAGTAATAGCCGCTGTTGTTCAAAACGCCCGCCGATGTTGGCACGCCAACCTTTTCAGCGACGCTTTCACGGGTATCTGAACCAACCTGAATAAGGGCTAGGTCTTCCTCAGGTGGAATATAGCCATGGTTTTTGTATTGCGGGCTACAGCCCGCCAACGTCAAGAACGCGACAAGTGTGGCGGCTTGGGTTACCCGAACATAGGTCTGGCTGGTGGTGCGCATGTGGTCTACCCCTTGCCCTCAGAAGTTATGGCTTTTATTCCGCATACACCAATGCCCCCCCCGGTATCAAGAAACTAGGTTCAAGAAACGAAAGGCTGCATCAGATGTCACGCACTTCACCCAGTTCCACCGCCTTACGTGTGGCCGACCTGTCACAGAATGCCGACAACGCATTTGAATTGCGCCCAGATGCCGAGACGATGCGCGCCCTTGCTGAGGCCCTGGAACTTTCCTCACTGCGCAAGCTTAGCTTTGTCGGGCGAATCGTATCGATGGGCAAAACAGATTGGCAACTTGAGGCCCGCTTGGGGGCAACGGTTGTGCAGCCCTGTGTTGTAACGCTTGAGCCGGTGACCACCCGCATTGACACAAATGTCCTGCGCCGTTTTATCAGTGATTACAGTGATCCTGATGAACCAGAGGCGGAAATGCCCGAAGATGAAACCTCTGAACGCCTTGGCCAGTGGATTGATCCGGCCGTCGCGATGCACGAGGCTTTGGCGCTGGCGGTGCCTGATTATCCACGCAAGGAGGACGCTGAATTGGGACAGTTAGTCTATACCAAACCGGGCGAGACCCCGATGACCGACGAGGATGCACGCCCATTTGCAGGCTTGGCTGACCTCAAGAACCAATTGAAAAAAGGCGATCCTTAATCTGATGTCAATCTGCCGCTGATTTGTGTGAAATACCTACTTGCATCGCAGCGCTTTCACAGTATTTTGCCGCCCTTACCCCAATTAAGGTTGGACATTGCGAGGCCTTGCGCCTAAAGCGACGACACGCCCAAACGGGACCTAGATTGAAACACGGTTGTTACATGCGTTTTGTATGTTCCCGACCCCAAAGACAAAGGCACCAGACATGGCTGTCCAGCAGAATAAAGTATCCAAGTCACGCCGCAATAACCGTCGTGCACATGATTCGCTTACCGCCGCGAACCCAAACGAGTGTTCAAACTGTGGTGAGCTGAAACGCCCACATCACATTTGCGCATCTTGCGGTCACTATGCTGACAACGAAATCGTTGCATTGACCGAAGAGATCGACTTGGAAGACGACGCGGCTTAAGCTGCATCAACGTATCCTTCAGATCACAAGAGGTTTTCGCAACAGATGACGGCCCCGACCGATCACAGCACCGCGAATACCAAGCCTGTCAATTCAGGCCGCACTCTCATTTCGGTCGACGCCATGGGAGGCGATCAGGGCCCGGCAGCAGTTGTTGCCGGGTGTGCTTTGTTCGCGAAAACAAGTGATAATGTTGCGTTTATCCTGCATGGCGACGCGGCACAGCTGACCCCCTTGGTGGCCAAGCGCGGTGAATTGTCCGGACGTTGTGAGGTCCGCCACACCACAGATGTTGTCACAATGGACGACAAACCCAGCCAAGTTTTACGCACCGGCAAAGACACCTCAATGTGGTCTGCGATCGAATCTGTGCGCACCGGTGACGCCGCTGTGGCCGTGTCGTGTGGCAACACAGGCGCGTTGATGGCCGTGTCGATGATCCGCTTGAAAAAGCTGCCCGGTGTGAACCGTCCGGCGATTGCCGTTCTATACCCTTCCTCCAACCCGCATGGGTTCAACGTGATGCTGGACGTCGGCGCTGACATCCGTGCCGATGCCGACGATTTGATGCGTTATGCTCTGATGGGCATGTCCTATGCCCGCAACGGGATGGATATGGAACGCCCGCGCGTCGGGTTGTTGAACGTCGGCACCGAAGAACACAAAGGCCGCAGCGAGTTGAAAGAAGCTTATGAGCTGATTCGTGATCAGGCCGATGTTGCTGGTTATGAATTTGTCGGCTTTGTCGAAGGTGGCGATATTTCCGGCAACCGGGCTGATGTGATCGTGACCGACGGATTTACCGGTAATGTGGCAATCAAAACCGGCGAAGGCACCGCCAATTTGGTTAGCATCCGCCTGCGCGAAGCCTTTAAACATACCATCTTGTCGCGGCTTGCCTCCGTATTGGCCTACCCCTCTCTGATGCGGCTGCGTAAAAAGATTGACCCACGCCGGGTCAACGGTGGCGTTTTCCTTGGCCTGAACGGCACAGTGGTGAAATCGCACGGCTCTGCTGATGCTTTGGGTGTGTCCGCCGCCATCAAACTGGCCGCGCAACTATCTATGAACAAATTTAACGACAAGCTGGCCGCACGTGTTGCCGCCGCCTTGCCGGTCGAGGAAACAAACGAATGACCTTGCGTGCTGTTGTGATCGGCTGCGGCCATTATTTGCCCTCTCGCGTGGTTGAAAACGTCGAGTTCGAAAAAACGCTCGACACCGACGATGCTTGGATCAAGTCGCGCAGTGGCATTGAACGCCGCCATTTTGCTGCTGAAGGGGAAACAACCTCGTCCATGGCGACAGCAGCCGCACAAGCGGCCCTCAAACAAGCGGGCCTGAAGGCCGATGACGTTGACGCAATCATCCTGGCAACATCCACACCTGATCTGACCTTCCCGTCCGCCGCGACCATGGTGCAAGCACAATTGGGCATGACAAAGGGCTTTGCCTTTGATGTTCAAGCAGTTTGTGCCGGGTTCATCTATGCGATGAGCAATGCAAATGCGCTGATTTTGTCCGGCCAAGCCCGACGCGTGCTGGTGATTGGGGCGGAAACTTTCAGCCGGATCATGGACTGGACAGACCGTTCCACCTGCGTGCTTTTTGGCGACGGCGCGGGTGCAGTACTGCTTGAGGGGCGCGAAAGCGCTGGCATATCGGCGGATCGCGGCGTTCTGGCGACAGATCTGAATTCCGATGGCCGCTACCGCGATCTGCTGTTTGTGGATGGGGGCGTCAGCACGGGCACAACCGGTTATCTGCGCATGCAGGGCAATCAGGTGTTCCGCCATGCCGTTGAAAAACTCGCCTCAACAGCGACCACTGCCATGGAACGCGCGGGTGTAAGTGCTGCGGACGTCGATTGGATTGTCCCCCATCAGGCGAATATCCGCATCATTCAAGGCACCGCCAAAAAACTGGGCCTGCCGATGGCACAGGTCGTGGTTACAGTGCAGGATCACGGCAACACCTCTGCCGCGTCGATCCCATTGGCATTGTCGGTCGGGCAGTCACGCGGTCAGATCAAAGAAGGCGACCTGATCGTCACCGAAGCGATTGGCGGCGGTCTTGCATGGGGGGCGGTCGTCCTGCGCTGGTAAACGGTTAGAAACGCTGCTTAAAGCGTGGCGGAAACAAGCCCGTGCAAGCCATTGATATTGACTCCTAAATTCTGGACAGCCTAAGGTGGTAAAAACCTCGGGGGATGGTATGACGAATAAGACTTTGACGCGTATGGATTTAAGCGAAGCCGTTTTTCGTGAAGTTGGACTATCGCGCAACGAAAGCGCACAGCTGGTCGAGGCGGTTTTGGATCATATGTCGGACGCGCTTGTGTCTGGCGAACAGGTTAAAATTTCATCCTTTGGCACCTTTTCGGTCCGGGATAAGACCGCGCGCGTGGGCCGCAATCCCAAGACGGGCCAAGAGGTTCCGATCAACCCGCGCCGTGTGCTGACGTTCCGCCCTTCTCACCTGATGAAAGACCGGGTTGCTGACGGCAACAAGTCTTAACACATGGCCAAATCGCCCGACGCATTTCGGACCATCTCTGAGGTCGCTGACTGGCTGGGCATTCAAGCCCATGTGCTACGCTTTTGGGAAAGCAAATTCACCCAAGTCAAACCGATCAAACGGGCGGGCGGCCGCCGCTATTATCGTCCTGCGGATATGCTGTTGTTGGGTGGGATCAAGAAACTGCTGCATGATGACGGGCTGACCATTAAAGGCGTGCAAAAAATCCTGCGCGAAGAAGGTATGAGCCATGTGGCTGACATGTCTGCGCCGCTTGACGAATTGACCCTGTCACAGCTTGGTGATGCGGCACCCGCCCCCCCCCCTGAAAAACCTGCAACCGCTGTGACGATGCCAGACGAAGGAAAAGGTGTGGTGCTGAACTTTGAAACCGCCGCCGCGTCCAAGTCCGATGAAGGCACCGCCCGAGCCGCTGATCCAAAAGAGGAAACCCCGGAGGTTGATGAAAAAGGTGTTCAGGAAGCGGCACCTGAAGCCATAGCGACAACGCCAGAGCCAGAGCCAGAGCCAGAGCCAGAGCCAGAGCCAGAGCCAGAGCCAGAGCCAGAGCCAGAGCCAGAGCCA
>JBPOFF010000007.1:0-198579 GCA_051251995.1 Sulfitobacter sp. | reverse complement strand
TCATCGTAAATCTCCTCAGATATCTTGCCGAGAAAATTCTACTTTTGAACACCACTAATTTTAGGGGGGATTACCAGGGGAACTGCCTGTCGAAGCGCTTTGCGTCGGAGATCTTGTTAATACAATGGATCACGGCCCTCAGGAAATCAGATGGGTCGGGCAGCGTCATGTGAGTAGTGAAGAGTTGGCCATGAACGTTAGGCTGCGTCCAATTCGTATCCAAAAAGGGGTTCTGAAAAATTCACGTAAGCTTTTGGTCTCAAGGCAACACGGGGTATTGCTCGACAACAATCGGTTTGCGCGTGCAATTTACTTAGCAAAGGTCATGCAAGGCGTTGGGCCATTGAATAATTTTTCTCCTGTGACTTATTATCATTTGCTATTTGATACTCATGAAATTGTATTGGCTGAAGGCATACCGACAGAAAGTTTTTACCCTGGTTCGATGGCTTTAGCCATGATGGGTCCAAGATCGATGAGAGCGGTTCGCAATATTGTGCCAAAACTGCCCGATGACCTCTCGGACAAGAGGCTCGTTGAGGATGCCTATGGGCCACCAGCAAGGGAGTACCAATCTAAACAGGATGTCTTTGCATGGGCACAGCAGCCGTCTGGATTTTCTACCGCATTAATTCAAGATATTGCAGGGAATCAATAGTAACGAGCATAGCGTCCTGAAGTGGGGTTACAGATTCAGCAAATGTTGAAAGGTGGCCATTTGGAAATGCAGAATACCTTCATACGCCGCCGGCAAAGCGGGAGCTCACTCGGCAGCATACGTCCCGTCATATATCGGGCCAAGAGTTTCTGCCTCAAACAGTGATGATACAGATGTACCATTCCAGATGTTTAGTATTGCCTGCGCAAACATCGGGGCTGTTGGGACAATGCGAATGTTCGCCGCTTTCTTGATCGCATCTGTCGGCGCGATGCTGTCGGTAATCACCAGCGATTTCATGACGGAGTTTGTGACCCGTTCCACGGCCGGGCCAGACATGACGCCGTGGGTGATATAGGAGTGAACCTCTTTCGCTCCTGCTTCCATCAAGACCTCTGCCGCTTTACACAGCGTTCCGGCGGTATCGCAAATGTCGTCAACGATAATACAGGTCTTGCCCGTCACGTTCCCGATGACCGTCATCTCGGCGACTTCACCCGCTTTTTCACGGCGTTTGTCCACGATGGCCAGCGGGGCGTTGACCCGTTTGGCAAGTTCCCGAGCACGCGCCACACCACCAACGTCTGGCGATACAATCATCAAATCACCCATCTGATCCTTGAACGCGTCTTTGATGTCCAAGGCAAAAACCGGTGACGCATAAAGGTTGTCGACTGGAATATCAAAAAACCCTTGGATTTGCGCGGCGTGCAGATCCATGGTTAGAACCCGTTCAATCCCAGTGCCGACCAGCATATTCGCCACCAGCTTTGCAGTTATCGGGGTCCTAGCCTTTGTACGGCGATCCTGACGGGCATAGCCGAAATAGGGCAGTACCGCAGTCACACGTGCCGCTGAGGACCGACGTAGAGCATCGGCCATGATCAGCAATTCCATCAGGTTGTCATTGGCCGGGTTTGAAGTTGATTGGATAATAAACATGTCTTCGCCGCGGACATTCTCGAACACTTCAACAAAGATTTCGCCATCGTTGAACCGTTCGACCCGCGTATCAACCAAACCGACATTGACCCCCCTGTGCATCGACATCCGCCGGGCGATGGCTTTTGCCAGTGGCATATTGGCATTACCAGAGATCAGTTTCGGCTCAGATGTGCGTGGCATAGGGGCTCCGTGGCAGCGGGACATGACAGAATCGTGACGTTGACACCGCTTACCATGGCGTTAGCGTCGGGCAAAGCTGCACCCTCATAAATCGGAGAGCCAAATGGCCCAAATCGACTATTATTTCGCAACTCTGTCGCCCTATTGCTACCTCGCCGGGCAACGGCTGGAGAAAGTGGCCGCAAAGCATGGTGCGCCGATCAACTATAAACCGTTTGATATTATCGCAGCGTTTGGCCGGACAGGTGGCACCCCACCAAAAGACCGCCACATCAGCCGCGTCGAATACCGCGCACAGGCGCTGACCCGCGAAGCAAAAAAGCTTGGCATGAAATTTAATCTGAAACCCGCCTATTGGCCCACTAATGGCGCACCTGCAGCTTATGCCTTTATCGCGGCGCAAAATGCAGGCGGCGGTGATCTGGGCAAATTGGCGCATGTGATCACACGCAATGTCTGGGCGGATGAAAAAGATATTGCCGAAAACGACGTTGTACGCGCTTGCCTGACGGAAGCGGGATTTGACCCGGCATTGGCTGATTCTGGTTTGCTGGTTGGTGCTGAAACCTATGCAAAGAACCTTGAAGAAGCGGTTGAGGCAGGTGTCTTTGGTGCGCCTTTCTATGTCATTGGTGATCAAAAGTTCTGGGGCCAAGACAAGGTCGAGGATATTGATCTGCATCTATCCGGCAAGCTGTGAGGCTGCAGGCGGGCTTTGTTCCGCATCGAACAAAAATCGGGCAGGGGCAGCGCCGCGTGTTGGCCCTGCATTGCACGTTGGCATTTGGTGGCGCATGGATGGGTGTGGCAAAACAGCTTGAGCAAGAGGTAACAGTGATTGCCCCCGATATGCCCAGCCATGGCCAAAGCGCCGACTGGGACGAGAGCAGCAGTTTCTCCGATACTGTTTTTGACGCGGCACTGTCGTTTTGTGGCGATGCGCCAATGGATGTGATCGGCCACTCTTTTGGTGCAATGGTCGCGCTTAGGCTTGCTGCAACGCAGCCAGACTGTGTTCGTAGCCTGACGCTGATTGAGCCTGTTTTCTTTGCGGTGGCAGCCCAGGATGCCCCTGACATCATGCAAGATCACGATGGCCGAACGGCACATATTGTGGATGCCGCCGCGACAGGGGATCGCGCCCTTTCTGCTCGTGTCTTTAACAGAATGTGGAGCGGTGGAACTCCTTGGGATGATATTCCAAAACGGTCCCGCGCTGCGATGATCCGCGCGATCCATGTGGTGCCAGATACGGTTGGTTTTATTTATGATGACAACGCCGGACTGTTGCGATCCGGCGTGCTGGATGCGGTGACGATGCCAACCCTGTTGATGCGCGGATCACAGGCGTTACCAGCCATTATAGCAATCAACGATGGACTGGAATGGCGGCTGCCAAACGCCTCGCAGAGTGTGATCGAAGGTGCCGGGCACATGGCCCCCATCACGCATCCGGGTGAGGTCGCTGCTGTAATCGGGGACTTGCTAAAGCGCAGTTAGAAGTGGCTAAGGAATGTGTCGATATTTTCGCGGCTGATTGACCAGTCACAGACCAACCGCGCGCCGACCATTTCATCATCACTGCCATCGAGTGATCCGTTCCAGACATAATATTTTGCGCCCGCCGCATGCAGCTTGCGATGCACGGCACGCGGAAACCGGGCGAAGACCATGTTGGCCTGTGGTTCATGCAAAAATTCTGCCCCAGCCTTGCGAAGCCCAGCAACAAGATAGGCCGCATTGTCATTGGCTTGCTGGGCTGTCTGCATCCACAAATCGCCTTGTAGATACCCTGCCATCTGCGCCGATAAGAAACGGTGCTTAGAAAACAAATGCGCCCCGCGTTTGCGGCGCAGTTCAAACTCCCAAGCCTTCTTGGGGTCAAAAAACACAACTGCCTCAACCCCCATGCAGCCGTTTTTGGTCCCACCAAAGCTAACCACATCCACGCCTGATTTCCACGTCATTTCCGCCGCAGTACAGCCAAGCGCCATCATTGCATTGGTAAATCGCGCCCCGTCCAAATGAACGGGCAGGTCGTATTGCTTGGCCACTGCTGTCAATGCACGCAACTCTTCCAGCGCATAGACGCATCCGCGTTCTGTGACTTGGGTGATCGACACCGGCCCACGTTGTGCCGAATGCACGTCAGTGGGTGCGCGTGGTTCAATTGCTGCGGTCAAATCTTCGGGCGTCATCTTGTCGGCTGTGGGGATCACCGTCAGTTTGGCAGCACCAGCGTAGAATTCTGGCGCGTTGCATTCATCTTCTTGGATATGCGCAACTTCGGAACAAAAAATCGTCTGCCATGGCTGACAATACGTCGCCAACGCCAGCGCATTCGCCGCCGTTCCCGTCGCCACAAGATAGACTTCCGCTTCTGGGGCTTCAAACGCGGCTCTGATCCTATCTCTGACTTCATCCATGATCGGATCTTTGCCATAGGGCATCGCATAATCCGCATTCGCTGCAATCACGCGGTCCATGATCTGCGGATGGACAGGGCCCGCATTGTCAGAAGCAAAAAACATCAGGTGGGCTCCTCAATGATATAATCTTCCCATTCTTCAAATGGGGTGTCAAATTCAGATACGGTATTGCCCCGCACGCTGATACCGGCGTCATGTACAGATTGCGGCGTGCCGCTGATCAGCGGGTGCCAATCATACAGCGGCTTGCCCTGCCACAACAAACGATAAGCGCAGGTTTGCGGCATCCAATAGGCGTGGGTATCAAGGTTTTCGGGCTTGAGCACGATGCAATCAGGGACAAACTGATGGCGGTTTTCATAATGCACACAGCGACAGGTCGCATCATCCAGCAAACGACAGGCCACGCGGGTTAGCGCGACTTCTTCGGTGTCCTCGTCCTCAAGCTTGTTCAGGCAGCATTTGCCGCAACCATCACACAGCGCTTCCCATTCCTCTTGGGACATTTTGGACAATGGTTTTTTCTCCCAAAACCGTTTGGCCAATCCGCTGCGTGCAATTGGATCGCTCATGCTGAGGCCAGAATTTGGCGGGCGCGGGCGCAATCGGCATCCATTTGGGTGATCAATGCCTCAAGGCTGTCGAATTTTTCTTCACCGCGCAGATATTCAACCAAAGCAACCGACAGGGGTGTTCCATAGAGGTCGCCTTTGAAATCAAAGAGATACGTTTCAAGGTTGGCCTTGTTTTCACCAAACATCGGGCGCACGCCAAGGCTTGCTGCACCATGATAGGTGCCTTTGAACGGCCCATCCAACACATCGACAAATACGGCATAGACACCATAGGCAGGCGGGTGCAGGCCGTCGATGGACATGTTGGCGGTGGGGAAACCCAATTCACGCCCACGCTGTTCGCCGGTAATCACCGGCCCTTCGATACGATGCCAATGACCCAGCATCGCGGCGGCATCGCAGGGGTTGCCCGCTGACAATGCCTGCCGGATTGCTGTCGATGAAACAGTTTGTGGGCCTTGCGCCATCAACGGTGCGATGGTGACGCCAAACCCCAATTCAGCGCCGAACGCAACAAGGTCCTGTGCTTTGCCAGAACGTCCCTTACCAAAACAGAAATCGGCCCCCACAACGACATGCGCAAGGCCCAGCCCGTCACGGAGCACGTCTTGCGCAAATTCGCGCGGGGTAAGCGAGGCAAGTGTGGTGTTGAACCCCAATTCGTACAGCCGTTCAACACCCAGCTTTTCCAACCGTGATGCGCGGGCGTCTCGGCCCATAAGCCGAAATGGTGCGGCATCCGGCGCGAAATATTCCCGTGGATGCGGTTCAAAGGTTACGACACCCAAGGGCGCATCAGGGCAGGCCTGTTGCGCCAGCTCAATGACCGAGCGATGGCCAAGATGCACGCCATCAAAATTGCCAATCGCGGCAGTTGCGCCGCGATCTTGTTGTTCTATGAATTGATAGTCTCGAACGATCCGCATGTGCCTTGCGTAGCCTTGACGCTGGCCAGAGGCAAGACGCGCCGCAGCTTCACCTATTGGATCAGTCGAATTTACGTGAAGGTGCCAAAACTGTCGCTTCGCCTACCAACACTTTCTTGCCGTCAACGGCGCAATGGCAGTCCATTTTCACACGGCGTTTGGAAAATTCGATATCGGTCACTTTGACCTCGGCATAAACCATGTCACCGGGGCGTACAGGTGCCAGAAATTTAAGCGATTGCCCCAGATACACGGTGCCATGACCGGGCAACTGTTCACCGATGACCGCCGACACCAAACCGGCGGTCAACATGCCATGCGCGATCCGCCCCTCAAAAATAGTATCTTGGGCATAGTCGTCATCAAGGTGCACCGGATTGCGGTCTGTGGAAATTTGCGCAAACATTTCGATATCTTCATCGGTCACGACCTTGCGCAGATAGCGGGTCATGCCAATTTCGATATCTTCAATACAGATTGTTCCGCGCGGTAGATTGTCCAACATACCTTACCTTTAAGTAATAAAGTGACGTACCATTCGGTTCGTTCGTAACTTTATTACTTTGCAAGCGCAGAAAATCAAGACCTAAATGTTCACCGCAAGAAGCCAATTGTGTAGGTAGGAGAGGACATTTCCTTTTCTAAATAGGTATTTAGAGCAGCTTCGTCGGGTTGAAAGCCAGTTTTTGTTTCTGATGCAGCCAGACCGCCTGAGATGAAAAGGGAATCAATATCTTCGCCCATGGCCCCTTTGATGTCCGTCAGGACCCCATCACCGATGGCTAAAATGCGGTCATCCGGCACGTCACGACCCAACGCCGACAGCCGCCGCCGGGCAAGATCATAGATCGGCGGATGCGGTTTGCCGAAATAGAGGCTCTCGCCGCCCATTTCTGTATAAAGAGCCGCCAAGGCACCAGCGCACCATTCGCGCACTTCGCCCCGGTCCACAACAATATCAGGGTTTGCACACAGCAGCTTTAGCCCGCGTTGCTTGGCCAATAAAAACTGCGGTCGCATGATCGCAGGGTCGGCCATCGGATCAGTCGGACCAGTACAGACGATGCCTTCAGCTTCCTCCAGTGGCACCTGTTCAATCGAAACGGGGTTTTCCAACAGGCTGAGGGGTTCGAAAAACTTCTGGTCGCGGTCTTCGCCGATAAACCAAACTTTGTTGCCAACGGTTCCACGATACATCGCTGACCGGGCTGAATCGCCTGAAGTCGCAATGGTATCCCATGCATCATCGGGCACACCAAATTGCACCAATTGCTTAACCACGCCCGCACGCGGGCGCGGCGAATTTGTGACCAATACAACTTTGCCGCCTGACTTACGATAGGTTTGCAAGGCGGTAACTGCGTCAGGCAGGGCGGTTACGCCATTATGAACGCAGCCCCACAGATCCACAAAAAGCGCATCATATTGCGCAGAAATTTCAGCAAGGGTTTCGACGATCCGTGACATATCATTGGCTCCGCAATTGTTGTGGGGCCTGCTTACGTCAGGATGTGGGAAGATGAAACAGGGGGGTGGTGATGCGCCCATATTTCAGGGCGCAGTCCCGATCACATTTTCAGATTTGGAATGATCTGTTTTTTGCGGCTCAAGATGCCGGGCAATACGACCGTGTCACCGGACACCGTTGCGCCAAAACTCTTTTCAGCAATGGTTTTAACCGTGTCATTGGGGACCAGCAGCGTTGCTTCTTCGTTCAGGATATCCACAATAAACAGCAACACCTGTGCGGCACCATCTTCGTCAGCAACGGCGGGCATCGCGGCGATCAAAGCATCCTTGCGGGCCAAAAGCGGTGCCGTTGACGTAGTTTCCAGAACCGATACGCGCAGGTTGGTGCCGTCCAGATCAAATTCCTTGCTGTCCATTCGAAGTAATTCGGCCTCGGAAAATGCAGATACATCCGATTTTGCGGCGAACATGTCGGCAGCAAAGCTGGAAATATCGACGCCCAGATCATCGGCAATCGCTTGGGTTACAGCACGATCTTCATCGGTTGTGGTTGGGCTACGGAATTCAAGCGTGTCAGACAAGATACAAGACAGCGCCGCACCCTTGATCGCGCGTGGGGCCTTTGCCCAGTCATCACCAATCATTTTATACATGATCGTCGCGGTACAGGCGAGCGGCTGGATGTTGATCTCAATCGGGCCGCGGGTTTCCAGACCCGCCACCAAGCGGTGGTGGTCAATGATCCCGGTGACATCCGCGTCATTGATGTTAGCGGGCAATTCGGCTGGGTTGTTGGTATCAACGATCACAACGGGGGTATCTTCGGCCAACACAGTCAGAATTTCGGGTTTCTCCAGCTTCCAATGATCCAGCACAAACAATGCTTCGGTGTTTGGTTCACCCAACAAAACCGGCTTGGCAGCCACGCCTTTGATTTCATTCAGGTACCAAGACCAAATAATAGGGCTACCGGTACTGTCCGTATCGGGTGATTTGTGGCCAAAAACGAGCGTTGTCATGAGATGGGTCCTGCGTTCAAAAAATGGATTTGGCCGCGTTATAACAGGTTCGGTTCACTTGTCACCACATGGTTGCTGCGCTGCGGCATCATAAGCCGAGTTCAGCGCGTTTTTTGCGCGGCAGGGCCGCCGCAATCATATCATATGAGGCGCGGATATGATCACGCAGGCTTTCATCTGATAGACCGGGTTCTTCGTAATGTTGTATCCATTTCATACCCCGTGATGCCAAATAGGGGGCGGGGCGGCAACCAGGGCTGTCTGAAAGAACTTCAAAGCCAAGCTCGGTCACTTTGAACGTGAATGCATCGTACCCCTCGGCCCAGCCACCTACCGCAAAAAGCTTACCGCCAACCTTCCAGACATCTGAATTGCCCCACTGCACCACGTGGGTTGTCTGGGGCAGGCTTGCGCAAAATGTGTTAAACTCTTCTCTATTCATGGTGCTATATTATGGGGTTCTCATACGCTTGGGAATACTGATACCTTGGCGCGCATGAGCAACGCACGTGAAACCGACCTTTATCCTCCGATCAAAGCATTTCTTGAAGATCAAGGCTATGTGGTCAAATCAGAAGTGGGTGCCGCCGATGTTGTTGCCGTCAGGGGGGGGGAGCCACCGCTGGTTGTTGAATTGAAACTGGGGTTTTCGTTGGCTTTATTTCATCAGTGTGTTGCGCGTCTGAAAGTAACAGACGATGTTTATTTGGCAGTCGTGCGGCAGCCGGGAAAGCGGTTTGCAAAAGCCGTTAAGGAGAACACCGCACTGGCCCGGCGATTGGGATTGGGCCTGATCACAGTGCGGTTGGCCGACAGTCTGGTTGAAGTGCATTGCGATCCGGGGCCCTATGCACCGCGTAAATCAACCAAACGTCAAAACCAGTTGCTGCGCGAATTTGCGCGGCGCCAGGGCGATCCGAATGATGGCGGACAAACCCGTGCCGGGTTGGTGACGGCATATCGGCAAGACGCCCTTAAATGCGCTGTTTATTTATTTGAAATTGGGGCCAGCAAAGGGGCCGATGTGGCCCGAGCGGCGACAGTGCCGACAGCCACACGGATTATGCGGGACAACCACTATGGCTGGTTTGAAAAGGTCGAAAAAGGTGTCTATGGGCTGACGCAAAATGGGGCGGAAGCGGTTGCGATCTCACCAAGGATACTGGGAGGGGGCTGACAGTCCACACACCCGATCCCATCCGCACGGGGTGTCGCATCTCGCAAATTTGCGCGGCTTAAAAGCGGGCGACACCGCGACACATGCACGATGTCTGGGCTGCTTGCCAAAATATCCGCCATGCTGCCATGTGATGCGGAATAGAAACTTTCGGTCCACACGCCCTCGACTTGCACCAGATGATGATCCTGCAACAGTAAATGAATATATTCGATGGCATTTGGGCGATTGTTTTGAATGCGCGCCAGCCCAAAATGCTCGGCCAGATGAACCGCGCGTACCAATGTTTTGCCGCGATCTATTGCAAATGCATGCTGCCGTGAGATGTGCATCTTTGACAGAGGCAGCCCGTTGCCAAATCCTCCTGCTTCAATAACAACTGGGCGCAAAGACTTGAAACGTGTCAAATCCGTGGACTCAAATCGCGTGGTCAGGACGTCCAAAATGGGTTGGGGACCGCAATCAGCAGTCATAACCAGATCGCCGGGCGCTAGATCGCCGATAGACGTAAGGCCCGTCGGCGTCAGGATGCGGGATTTCGCAGTGAAGCAGGCAGGATTCAACGTACTTCCATTGCCATTTCCGGGGGGCGTATACTCGTCGTCTGTCACCAGTTGATTGCGCAGATCACCTTCGGAATCCGGTTCGGTGCCGGGAGCAAAATTAATCGTAAGTGAATCGCTCGAGCTACCACCCGCTTGGGTCAGTACCCATGTGCTTGGCCCAGTTTGGGTGAATATGATATCGGATTCGGGGATCGAGCCGATATAGATATAATCGTCTTCGCCTTGGAAATCATAGGCAACATCGTGGCCTGATCCTGCGTGCAGGCGCACGACATCGGTATCTGATTCACTTCCCACATTGGTGTATGTACCGCTCCCAGCATCACGGCTCATGTAGATGCGGTCATCACCTGTGCCGCCATCAAAGTAGTCATCGCCGCTGCCGCCATAAAGGCTGTCGTTGCCCGCACCACCATACAGTGCGTCGTCACCGGCGTGGCCCGATACGATGTCATCGCCGTCGTCACCTTTGATCGTGTCAGCACCGCGGCCACCAACCACGGTATCGCTGTCTGACCCCCCCGAGATACTGTCATCCCCGTCGCCGCCATCAATCCAATCTTGGCCGCTGCCGCCTTTTAGAGTGTCGCTACCGCCGTCGCCATAGATGGAATCATTGCCATCGCCGCCTTCGATGCTGTCATTTCCGGACTCACCATGAATGGTATCGCTGCCCACACCCCCATCAATCGAATCGTTTCCGGCGCCGCCAAAAATCGAGTCATTTCCTTCATCACCCGAAATGGTGTCATCGCCATCTTCGCCCCATATCCAATCATCGCCAGTCCCGCCTGAGACGCTGTCATTGCCAGAGCCTGCGCGGATGTCATCGTAATTGCCATCGCCACTGATTGTATCATCACCATCGCCGCCATAAATTTGATCGTAACCGTCACCGCCTGAAATCGAATCGTTGCCTTCGTCCCCGTACAGGTGGTCGTCGCCAGTCCCACCATCGATGCTGTCATGATCTGTGCCGCCGCGCAGCGTGTCGTTGCCGCCATTGCCCACGAGAGAATCGTTGCCGCCATTTCCAGACAGTGAGTCGTTTGCGGATGCACCAATTATTGTGTCTGTACCGCTACCGCCATTTTCCGTTGCCATGTCGGAATCCTTTGCTGCGCTTATTGCAGCAGTCTTGGTGGATCATCGCTAACGGGTGGTAAAACAGCCAACATTCTGGCTGACTTTATGCGTCCAATTTTTATCAAAGGATTGGTTGACAGCTGATGTTCTGAACCCTACCTATGCGCCGTTAGCACTCGGACATGTTGAGTGATAACGCCTGATCATTTCAGACGGAAATGACAGGTTGGAAGGAAACTTTGAGCCTTAAGGAGCTGCAAAGATGGCATTGAAACCGCTTCATGACCGTGTGTTGGTCAAACGTACCGAAAGCGAAGAAAAAACCTCTGGTGGATTGATCATTCCTGAGTCCGCCAAGGAAAAGCCCTCTGAGGGCGAAGTTGTTGCTTGTGGCGAAGGTGCCCGCAAGGACAGCGGTGAATTGATCGAGATGGCCGTTAAAGCTGGTGACAAAATTCTGTTTGGCAAATGGTCCGGCACAGAAGTCACGCTTGATGGCGAAGAAATGCTGATGATGAAAGAAAGCGACATCATGGGGATCATCACCTGATTCTCAGGGGATGGTGGGGCTAAACTCACCCAAATGACGCCAACATCAATTACAATTTTATTGGAGAAGACACATGGCTGCTAAGGACGTCAAATTTGACACCGATGCCCGCAACAAAATGCTTAAGGGTGTGAACATCCTTGCAAACGCGGTAAAAGTCACGCTGGGCCCAAAAGGCCGTAACGTGGTTCTGGACAAATCTTTCGGCGCACCACGCATCACCAAAGATGGTGTATCCGTGGCGAAAGAAATCGAACTGGAAGACAAGTTCGAAAACATGGGCGCGCAGATGGTCAAGGAAGTTGCTTCCCGGACCAATGACGAAGCCGGTGACGGTACAACAACTGCAACAGTTTTGGCGCAAGCCATCGTTCAGGAAGGCCTGAAATCTGTTGCCGCTGGCATGAACCCAATGGACCTGAAGCGCGGCATCGACATGGCGACGCTGAAAGTGGTTGAGGCCATCAAAGCTGCTGCACGTGACGTATCTGACAGCGACGAAGTTGCACAGGTCGGTACAATTTCTGCCAACGGCGAAAAAGAAATTGGTCGTCAGATCGCGGATGCGATGCAGAAAGTCGGAAACGAAGGTGTGATCACTGTCGAAGAGAATAAAGGTCTGGAAACAGAGACCGATGTTGTCGAAGGCATGCAGTTTGACCGCGGTTATCTGTCACCGTATTTTGTCACAAACGCTGACAAAATGACTGTTGATCTGGAAGACGCGATCATTCTGCTGCACGAAAAGAAGCTTTCTTCTTTGCAGCCAATGGTGCCGCTCTTGGAGCAGGTTATCCAGTCACAAAAGCCTTTGCTGATCATCGCCGAAGATGTTGAAGGCGAAGCTTTGGCGACACTCGTGGTGAACAAGCTGCGTGGCGGTTTGAAAATTGCTGCTGTGAAGGCCCCTGGTTTTGGCGATCGCCGCAAAGCGATGTTGCAAGACCTTGCAATCCTTACAGGCGGTCAGGTGATTTCCGAAGACCTCGGTATGAAGCTTGAATCTGTGACAATGGACATGCTTGGTTCTGCCAAGAAAGTCACAATCACCAAGGATGAGACCACAATTGTTGACGGTGCCGGCGAGAAAACCGAAATCGCAGCACGTGTTGCTCAGATCCGTACGCAGATTGAAGAAACCACATCTGATTACGACAAAGAAAAGCTGCAAGAACGCGTTGCCAAATTGGCTGGCGGTGTTGCTGTGATCCGCGTTGGTGGTATGACCGAAGTTGAAGTGAAAGAGCGTAAAGACCGCGTCGATGACGCACTGAACGCAACACGCGCAGCTGTTCAAGAAGGTATTGTTGTTGGTGGTGGTGTTGCGCTGGTTCAGGCCGGTAAGCATCTCGAAGGCCTGAAAGGCGACAACAACGACCAGAACGTCGGCATTTCAATTGTGCGTAAAGCACTGGAAGCACCGCTGCGTCAGATCGCTGAAAACGCTGGTGTTGACGGTTCTGTGGTCGCGGGCAAAATCCGCGAAAGCGACGATCTGAAGTTTGGCTTTAACGCCCAGACCGAAGAATATGGCGACATGTTCAAGTTTGGTGTTATCGACCCGGCCAAAGTTGTGCGCACTGCGTTGCAAGATGCGGCCTCTATCGCGGGCCTGTTGATCACCACCGAAGCCATGGTTGCGGATCGTCCATCGAAAGATGGCGGTGGCGCTGGCATGGGCGGCGGCATGCCTGACATGGGCGGCATGGGCGGCATGATGTAAGCACTCTCGCTTATGCGAAGATGAGAAAAACGAAGGGCGCGCTGTATATCAGCGCGCCCTTTTCGTTTGTGATCTGATCCTTGGGCCGCCCCATGCGTCGGCATGAACATTAGGTTGGATGGATTAAACGGGGAGTTCGACGATCCGCGAATAAGATTCCAGCATGTCCAGCGCTTTTGCGAAGGTTTCTGATGGATTTTCCTTTACGATGTAACCTGCAACATTCCGCGTATAAGCAGAACGCACGTCGTCGGGTGTATCAGACGTGGTAAATACAAAGACGATCACTCTGGCCAATGCGGGATTGGACCGTATCGCATCCAGAAATTCCAGTCCTCCCATGCGCGGCATGTTGAGATCAAGCATGACAATATATGGTGGCAGCCCATCCGTATGTTCGGCCATCCGTTCCAAAAACTCAAGCGCTTCTTGACCATCAACGCAGGTCTCCGTGTCATTCACGATCTTAAGTTTTTTCATGGCGCGCTGCATGGCCATGACGCTCACTCTGTCATCATCGACAATGAGAAACTTTGCCTCTCGGGTTTTCTTGAGCATGTCTTGCCTTTTAACTGGGGGCTTACGCAGCCCGGGGCTGATTTTGGCCAAGTGCCGCTGTGGCGATTTGGCTTAACGGTAAAGTTACTTTGAATGACGTTCCTCGACATTTGGAAGGGTCAGAGAACACCTCAATCAACCCTTTCTTTCTAGAAATCAGTTTGTTGACAATTGCGAGCCCAAGACCACTTCCTTCGACGTCATCACGTGGCTTAAGTGTCTGGAAAAGATCAAATATTCTCTTTTGATAACGTTTGTCTATTCCGGGTCCGTCATCCGCCACGACCAAGATAAGATTGCGTCCCTCGAACCCAGCAGTGATCGTAATGGACCCCACCTCTTTGTCGTGGTGCTTTACGGCATTGTGTATCAAGTTGCCGATGATCTGTTGCAGGGGGGTCAATTGAGCCAGAACAGTAGTGTCAAACCCTTGATATCGAATGTTATAATGACCATGCGGGTCGGCGAAATGGGCTTGCTCATTCACCAACTGCTGTAAATTAATAAACTCTTCATCAGGTTCGTTTTGTCCTACGCGGCCATAGGACAGCAAATCGTTTAATAGTCGTTTCAGTCGTTCGACGCGCTGTTGGAGTAAAGTGAGGTATTCGTGTGCGGGTTCGCTCAGCACAGTTTCTTCGTCCTCGATCGTCCAGCTGGAAAGATCATGGATCGCCTGTAATGGGGAACGCAGATCATGTGCAGCGACATATGCGAATTTTTCGAGTTCAATATTGGAGCGTAGCAGTTCTTCCGAGTTGTCCCGGAATACCGACAATGCCCGGGCCATGTCACTCAACTCATCATGGCCAGAGACAGGAATTGGATGATCCAATTCGCCCTTGGCAATCGCGGTAACAGAATGGTTCAGCGACTGAATACGCCGGTTAAATTGACGAACAATCACAATTTGATTGGTTACGCAGACAGTGATTAACACCGTCACAAATGCTGCAACAATAAGCCAGATGAGCTGATATATTGTCCAATTGAGCTTTTTTGAAGTGCTGTCCACCTCTCGTAATGTGCGTGCTACCAACTCGGTGGACATGTCCGAAATCTCTGGAAGAAGCTGAAGATGGGTGGCGCGGTTTGCATCAAATTCCTGTTGGAAATGTTGTTGGGAATTCAGCCGGGAGAAAATGCCCGCATCTTTCGTAACCATATCGCGTAAGGTCGAAATGTGCTTTGCCAGCTCACGTCTAGATGCGCTTTTTGGGATTTGCGCCACCCGGTTGATGATGTCGCTTAACTTTGCCTGGATAAGCAAGTGTGATCTGGTTGACGTCGATGTGCTATGGATTTGTGCCTGAGTTTGGATCAGTGTGATGACGTCATTGAGGGCAAAGCTGATTGTGGTGACATTCAACGTTGCGACAAAAAGGTTATCGATTTGAGCGTTGCGCGGTTCAGTATCAAGATCAAATTCGGACTGCGGCCTCTGGATAACTGCACCCATCTGCGAAGTAAGGTCCAGCGCTAAGCTATCCAACAATCGTTGGCTTGTGTCTTGAACGACAAGGAGTTGTTTGAGGGTTTCGTTAATGTCATCGTGAAGCGCAACAAGAACTGATTGTCTTTGAATAACACCCACTGATGAAGTCTCAGCGACGTTTAATCTCTGATCCAGATCTGTAATGACCTTGCCGGACACACCAAACCTCCGCAACGCCTTGAGGTTTTGACGCACGCGTTCTGTTTTCTCGGCGATCTCAACTTTTGCCTTTTCCAATTCATCAACAGACCTAAAGGATTTGATGTTCTCCAGAACGAGAAACATTGAGCTTAAGTTTCGCTCCGTATTTTGCGCAAGAGTTAACATTGGCAAGGCAAACTCGGTCAATTCGCTGTGCGCAACCAGAATATTCTTTGCCCGTAGAACGGCCGTGATACCAGCGATCGCTGTTACACAGCTTAGCACCAAGAACACCAGTTGCAGTCGAACCGCAATTCGACGCGTTCTTTTAAAAAGATTGCAGTTCTGTAGCAGCGATTGACCCATGTGGCTGGCTTAACGCCTTGCAATTAATGTCATCTTAAAACGGCCGACTTAGAACCGTGACAATTGAGAGGGAATTAATGATGCCGCATGCCCCCCGTCGCAACCGTCCGATATCACGTCGGGTGGTCCTGACGCGCACAGCAGCCAGCGCTGCCGCCTTGGCAATTGGGTTACCCTCCAGCGAGGTGGAAAGTGGTCCAGTGAAGGACGGCGTAGACCAGATGGTCGCCAAAGCCGTTCGCCGTAAATTCCCCAGTTTTCCAAGAGCACTTTCGGTGCTCATTCCAAATGGTTCAGCTGCCAATCTGAAACCGTTGGTAATGGAGTTTGAAAAGCAAACCAATGTTAAAGTGCGCCTAAGCGAAGCCGACATTGACGGCATCAATGCAGAGTTGTTGCTGGATATCATGCTTGATGGGCGCAAATATGACGTGGCTTTGGCCGCTACATTTGGGTTGTCTGATCTGGTGCTTGCGCAGGCTGTTGAACCATTAGATTCATTTCAAAAGCTCTACGAGCCGGACGGATTTCGTGACGGAATTTTATTCAATGCGGGCGATCACCTGAACGGCTCAACCTTTGGGTTTCAAACGGATGGCGACGCCTATTTGATGTTCTACAATAATCAGATGTTGAAAAACTCCCATTTCCAGAAATCTTATCAAGACAAATTTGGCGTCGAACTGGATGTGCCTTTAACGTGGTCAGAACTTGATCGGCAAATGGCTTTTTTCCATGATCCTGATAACGGACGATTTGGTGGATCATTATTTCGGACACCGATGTATGTTGTGTGGGAGTTTTGGTTGCGGTTTCATGCCAAGGGCGTGTGGCCCTTTTCGCCAGATATGGTGCCGCAGATCCAAGGCGATACCGGTGCCGCTGCTCTGGAAGAGATGATGCAAGCCACACGGTATCTAATCCCAGGTGTTGAGGATCACGGGGTTTTCAGGAATTGGGAAAGATACAGCGAAGGCGATATTTATGCCAATATTGGATGGGGAGGCACGCAAAAATACCTTAATGGTCCTAAATCAAGCATGCGGGGAAAAATGTCGTTCGGTCCAACGCCCGGTGGACAATTTGGTGATCTGACCGTTCCGATGCCTTACTTCAACTGGGGGTGGAACTATGTTGTGAGCAGAACATCGACAGCACCTGAACTGGCGTATCTGTTCTGTTTATTTGCATCTAGCCCGGTTATGTCGACCTGCGCCGTGCGACAGGTCGACGGGTTTTTTGATCCGTTTCGGCCTGAACACTATGCTGATCCAGGGATTGTTGACGCCTACTCCGGACCCTTCCTCAACGTACAACGCGCCGCATTGGAAGGCGCGATCCCAGATTTGTATATCAAACGGCAGTCAGAGTATTTTGGCGCGTTGGCAGAAGGCTTGGATCAAGCTTTTCAGGGCCAGGCGGCACCGCAGGTGGCGCTGGCACGCGTAGCGCAGAAGTGGGAATTGATCACCAGTCATACAGGTCGGGCGGGGCAGATTTCTCAATGGCAACAGTTGCGCAGTCAATACCCGGCCGCCGTGCGAAATGTGCTACACGATCTATCCTAACGTCGTCCCGTAAGCCGTTCTGAAACCATGTCATGTTAAGGAATATGCAAGATTGGTGGGTTAGCAATAAGGCAACCAATTATGAAAGAAGCCGGATGTCAGCAAACACATCTTCTGCCGTCACTCCAATCTCGGCGACTCTGCAAACCTCAGATGGACCGTCTCAAGATATCGAAGATTTTATTTATTTAATCAGCCATGATGTCCGCAGTTCCGTTCGTGCCCTTCTCGAATTACCGCAATGGATAGCAGAGGACCTTGAGGAAGCTGGGTTTCAAGTTGATGGTCAGGTTGCGTCGTCTATTGAACTGATGAACCGTCACACTGGAAGGCTTGATCGAATGCTTGTGGATCTGCTGACGTTCTCTCGCATAGGACGCATGCAGACTGTTCGTCAGGTTGATTTGAATGAGGTGCTTGATGAAGTCTTAGAGGAAATTAAGTTGCCGGTCGGGTTTACCCTCAACAGGGTATTCGAATGTGACCAGTTGATCATCGGGGACCGCGATATTCTAACTCTTTTCAATGCATTGATCAGTAACGCGATCAAACACCATGAAAAACCAGTTGGCAGGCTTGTCGTCGAAGCACGTCGGGTCGACGCAAATATTGTGATTTCTGTTTGTGATGATGGCCCCGGAATCCGCCCAGAGTTTCACGAACGGGTTTTTGGTCCGATGACAACACTTCGACCCCGCGATGAGGTTGAAGGGAGCGGGATGGGGTTGGCAAATGTACGCAAGATTGCGGTCCATTATGGGGGATCTGCGATGGTGCAAGTATCGCCCTATGGTCAGGGTACAAACATCGAAGTCAAACTGCCTATTGCGAACTCAGATAGCTAAATGGCATTGAGCTAACTTTAATCTAAGTATTCATAGAGTAATATCCTAGAACCAGCTTTGTTAATCCTTTCTGTTGTTATTTGCGGCACTCTGCAAGGGAGCGTCCTTTTACGACAAGGAGGGAAAGATGTTCCAGACGACATCATTAGAAAACACCAAAACGATTAAGCCACTGCGACCAGAGCCAATACGTGCGTTGCTTTTGGACGATAGTAATTTTGATCGTGCACGTATTAGGCGTTTGAGCAAGAAGACCGAACTTGCCCTACAGTTGGATGAAGTGGGGAGTATTGAGGAACTTGATCACGCTGTCAGAAAGTCCAGTTACGATCTCATTTTAATTGATTACCGCTTACCGGTTGGCGATGGGATGAAGGCGCTTTCACATGTGCTTGATGATCCGATGAACTGTGATGCGGGTAAAATCATGATCACAGGCGATGCAGCTGTTGAAACTGCCGTGCTTGCCCTGCGATCAGGGTGCCATGACTTCATAACCAAAGAAACGATGAGCGTAGATATTTTGCGGGATGCAATGCTGAACGCCATGACGGTTGCGCGCCAGCGGGTACACATGCAAATGCAATCCGATCAACAGCGCGACATTATCCGGCAAGGTTTGGTCGCTGCGCTGAATGATAGCGAAGTGCGTGAAAATGTGGTTGCAATGGTCCGACATCAACTTGCCATGAATGCCCCACACGTTCCAAGATTGACGCCTGTGATGGATACTTCTGACATAGAGGTTATGCTGGCGGGTCTCTCAGAGGAAGACGAATTTATCTTTCACTAACAACCTGAACCTTTCTGATCAGTGCAATGTCCCTTGGCGGGCGATTGTTCAGTCGTTAAGCGTTGAACATGCGCCTTATTACTCTGACCTTTCTTACGATGCTGGCTTTTGCTTCCAATTCCATTCTGACACGAATGGCCATTGAGGGGGGGCATATAGACCCCTCTGGCTTTGCGATTGTGCGGGTCGTTGCTGGTGCGATTGTATTGGGGATGATCATCAGTGTCCGTGGTGGCAGCCTTCCATTGCTTCGCCGCAATCGCGTGCCCGGCGCGATGAGCCTGACCGTCTATATGATCAGTTTTTCATTGGCCTATCTGACACTTGATGCCGGGTTGGGCGCTTTGATCCTGTTTGGCGTCGTTCAGGTCACGATGTTTATACACTCTGCTGTTACGGGCGCTGCTCCGACGCAGCGACAGATGATCGGGGCCAGCATTGCATTTCTGGGGCTGGTCATCGCACTTTGGCCCGGACCGGGCGGGGTGGCTGATCCGGTCGGCGCGGTTCTGATGATCATCGCTGGATTGGGCTGGGCAGCGTATACGATTGTAGGCCGAACATCGGCAGATCCGCTTGCCGCCACATCTGCAAATTTCCTACTCAGTTTACCATTGATGTTGATCCTGCTGGTCGGCGCCGGAACAAGCTATAGCGCAACAGGTATTGCACTGGCTGTCTTATGCGGCGGCCTTACCTCGGGTTTGGGATATGCGCTATGGTACACAGTCTTACCACGTATGGACGGGGCGACGGCCGCGATTGTTCAGCTCAGCGTGCCTGTTATCGCCATTCTTGCGGGGGCACTGATCTTGGGTGAGGGCCTGGGTTTAGTTGTACTGGCATCAACGGCGTTGGTGGTGGGTGGCATCGGCCTTGCGGTCAGCGCACGATCTCTTCCAACGGATCATAAATAATCCCAAGTTCATCACCAAATGCCGCGACTTTCAGGCTGTCTGGTTTGTGATGAACCCGGTCCAGTTCAGCTTCAGACACCCAGCACCACTGAGAGACAATCGCTTCTGTATCCTGCCAGTCTGAATCAATCTGGGCCGTGCCATTGATCGTACAATGGAAATAGATATCGACCTGATGAAAACCACGGGAGGGATCGTGAAATTCGTTCACCATACAGGGCGCGCCGACGGTGATCTTCAGGCCAGTTTCCTCAAAAACCTCGCGACATAGATTGTCAGGCAGGGAAGCCCCGGTTTTAACGCCACCACCGGGCGCGCACATCAACGTGCTTTGACCCGCAGGATAGGCGTTTACCAACAGCAAGCGGTCCTGATGTTTAAGAATCGCGCGCGCAGCGACACGTGGTGACTTGGCGGTCATAGCAAAACTTTCGCAAGGTAATCACCAACCAGCATTTCACAGGCCATGATTTCAGTCTATCTGATGTCACATGTTTATTCGCATTGCCTTTGCTGCGTCCTTTTTCGGGTGCATGGCCATCGCCGCACACGCGCAAGAACGCTGCGTTGTCCTGCTGCATGGCTTGGCGCGCACAGAAACGTCCTTTGCCCTGATGGAAGCCGCCCTGGAGACAGAAAATTACCGCGTGGTGCGCCCCGGATATCCGTCAACCGAGGCACCAATCGAAGCGCTGGTCAAGCAAACACTGCCCGAAGCTGTTGCGGCTTGTGGCACTGACAAGGTGGATTTTGTCACCCATTCGATGGGTGGCATTCTGGTGCGGCAATGGGTTGCTGACGTGGGCGCGTCGCGGGTTGGGCGTGTGGTGATGTTGGGGCCACCAAATCAAGGCAGCGAAATCGTAGATGAACTTGGGGACATCCTTGCGTTTGATTGGATCAACGGCCCGGCAGGTGCGCAGATGGGCACTGGTCCAAATTCTCTGCCGCGTAGGTTGCCTCCTGCTAATTTTTCATTGGGTGTGATTGCGGGCTCACAATCACTGAACCCTTATTTTTCATCAATTTTGCCGGGGCCGGATGATGGCAAGGTCTCTGTTGCCTCAACCAAAGTAAAAGGGATGATAGATCATTTGACCCTGCCTGTGTCGCATACATTCATGATGAACAACCCCCGTGTCATCGCTCAAACCATGGCGTTTTTAAACACCGGGCATTTTGTGAGGAACATGACATTTTTTGATGGGGTGTTGGATTCAATCGGCTGTTCAGGTGGGGATTGTTTGCCGGGTTGGGAAGAGACTGATGGCAAACCTTGATCTGATGGGCGCGCAGGTATTGCGCCCGGATGGCCTTTGCGATGGGCCTTTGTCATTTGCGGATGGGGCGCTGGTTGAGGGCACCATGGGGCGGACGGTGGATCTGCGCGGATATATGATCTTGCCGGGCATTGTGGATCTGCATGGCGACGCGTTTGAAAGGCATTTGGCACCGCGCCGGGGTGCGATGAAACAGATGAACGAAGGATTGGTCGCCACCGAAGCAGAACTGGCCGCAAACGGGATCACCACCGCAGTATTGGCACAATTTGTAAGCTGGGAAGGCGGATTGCGCGGGCTTGATTTTGCCGATCAAGTGTTTTGCGCACTGCGCGACACGGCCCCGGATCTGGTCACAGACATGCGCGCGCAATTGCGGTTTGAGACTCACTTGCTTGATCTTTATGCAGAATTGCCAGAGCGATTGAAGGCTTGGGGCGTCTCCTATGTGGTTTTTAATGATCATTTGCCGCATGACCGTCTTGCCGCGGGTCAGATGCCAAAACGCATGGTCGGTCAGGCGCTCAAGGCTGGTCGCAGCCCCGAGACGCATTTGGCTATGATGCAGGACCTGCACGCACGCAGTGCTGAAGTGCCCACCGCACTTAGCGAGCTAAGTGCCACATTATCTGCGGATGGTGTGCATATGGGCAGCCACGATGATCAAACTTCAGACGGGCGGGCCATATGGCGGGCACGTGGTGCCAGAATTGCGGAGTTTCCAGAGACTTTTGCGGCGGCAGAGGCGGCACATGATGCGGGTGACGCGGTGATCATGGGCGCACCAAACGTGGTGCGGGGCGGCTCGCATAACGGTAATCTGTCAGCCGTTGATCTGATTTCAATGGATCTGTGTGACGCATTGGCGTCTGACTATCACTATCCGTCACCCCGACGGGCGGCATTGATGCTGGCCGATGCAGGGGTTGTTGATCTTGCTGCGGCGTGGCGGCTTGTCTCTGCTGGTCCAGCGGGGGTTTTGGGGTTGACGGACAGGGGTGAATTACGGACCGGGTTGCGGGCCGATTTTGTTATTTTGGACGCAACAACACGTCGGGTTGCGGCCAGTTTTGTGCGGGGCCGAGCGTCTTACATCTCTGGAACCATAGCAGACCGATTCTTGAACTAGTTACAGCTTGATCCGGTTCACGTGACCCATTTTGCGGCCCGGTTTGGTCTCTGCCTTGCCATAGAGGTGGATCGCCGTATTCGTTTCGCGCGCAAGGGCAGGCACCTGATCCATGTCATCGCCAATAAGGTTTTCCATAACGACGTCTGCGTACCGCTTGCCGTCCCCCAAAGGCCAACCCGTAATGGCGCGAATATGTTGTTCGAATTGATCGACGGCGCAGCCATTCTGGGTCCAATGGCCAGAATTATGCACGCGCGGGGCGATTTCATTCACAATCAACCCTTGAGAAGTAACAAAGAGTTCGACGCCCAACACGCCAACGTAGTCCAGTGCATTCAGTATCTTAGCAGATAACAGCACCGCATCAGTGCGCTGCGAGGCGCTGAGGCGGGCAGGGACGGTGGTTGTATGCAAGATACCATCCCGGTGCACGTTCTCGCCCGGATCAAAACAGGCCACGTCGCCTTGGGGGCTGCGCGCGGCGATCACAGACACCTCGTGGGTGAAATCCACAAACCCCTCAAGGATCGCAGGTGCGCCGTTCATATTTGCCAAAGCGGAAGCGGCATCATCTGGATTGCGCAGCCGCGCTTGCCCTTTGCCGTCATAACCAAAACGTCGGGTTTTCAGGATCGACGGCCCGCCAATACTCTGCATCGCCGCGTCCATTGCCGCCGCATCCGGGATATCGGCAAAGGGGGCAACTTGCAGGCCTAGCTCTTGCAAGAATGTCTTTTCGGTCAAACGGTCCTGAGAAATCCGCAAAGCTTCACGGCCTGGGCGGATTGTGGCATGGGCTTCGATCACATCAAGGGCAGCGGTTGGAATATTCTCAAATTCAAACGTGACAATATCGCAGGTCTGCGCAAAAGCCGTCAGCGCCGCGTGATCGTCATAGGCGGCTGTGGTCAGTGCATGTGCTACATCTGCGGCGGGCGGGTTTGCACCGGGTTCAAAAATATGGGTTTTGAAACCAAGACGTGATGCCGCAACGGACAGCATCCGACCCAACTGGCCGCCGCCCAAAATACCGATGGTGCCACCAAGGGGCAGAGGATCAGTCATCACTTGGCACCTCGGGGATAGACGCACTCAGATCGGCGCGCCACGCATCAAGGCGTTTCGCCAGTTCCGCATCCTGCAAGGCAAGAATGCCTGCGGCCATAAGGCCCGCATTGGCTGCACCCGCCGTACCAATCGCCATTGTGGCCACCGGATATCCTTTGGGCATTTGAACAATCGAATAAAGCGAATCAACACCAGACAAGGCCTTGGTTTGGATCGGAACACCAACAACCGGTACGCGGGTCTTGGATGCCATCATCCCCGGCAAATGCGCAGCACCACCAGCGCCCGCAATAATTACCTGCAAACCACGCTCAACTGCGGTCTTGCCATAGTCCCATAGCCTGTCCGGCGTCCGGTGTGCAGATACGATGCGGGTTTCATAGGTGATGCCCAACTCATCCAGCAAAGTCGCCGCTTCGCGCATGGTTGGCCAATCGGATTGAGAGCCCATGATGATGCCAACGGTGGGTTGTGTCATACGAATATGGCCTTTTGATCGTGAAGAAATTGAAAACGCACTTAACCCCAAGCACGCCTGTGTGGCAATGCGCGCCTTAGGCGATAATATCGGGGGTTAAGCGGTCGTCGATTTGAGCAATCAAATCTTTCAGGCGCAGTTTGCGTTTTTTCAAACGCTGCAATGTCAACTGATCGCTGGTGCCACGTTCGACCATGGCACGAATGGCCTCGTCCAGATCACGGTGTTCACGGCGAAAGACTTCAATCTCGACGCGCAGCACGTCATCGTTTTTCATCGAAAGGTCAGTTGGGGCGTTCATGAGGCAGGTGATTCCGTTTAACGTCATCTTTCAATATAGGCGTTAGGCATCATTGCGCATAGCCCTTGCGTCGAACCAATTGCCTCCCCATATTCAGTGTACAGGTCGCCGATTGAGGGGCCAAAACTCTGACTGTCGCTTGAGATGATAAGGACGTGTCGCATGACGAAACTAACACTTGCATCCTATCCCCATATGTTGGGATTTGAGCAGCTTGAACGGGTGCTGGAACGCACTGCCAAAGGTGGCAACGAAGGCTATCCACCGTTCAATATCGAACAAACGTCGGATTTCAGTTACCGTATCACGCTGGCGGTTGCGGGGTTTGCCGAACATGATCTGTCGATTACCGTGGAAGACCGCCAATTGGTGATCCGGGGTCGCCAAACCGATGACAGCGAAGACCGTGTGTTTTTGCACAGGGGTATTGCAGCCCGCCAGTTCCAACGCTCGTTTGTCTTGGCCGACGGTGTTGAGGTTGGTGAGGCGCAGATGGAAAATGGTTTGCTGCATGTGGACTTGACCCGCGCCAAACCCGAGACAGTTGTACAAACCATAAAGATTAAGAAAGGGTAGACGATGGAAACCATGAACACCCAAGAAAGCGGCGATAGAACTGTGTACGTCAAGACCATTGCCGTGATCGACCTGCCACGCGAAGTACGCGATCAGGCCGAAGGGCTGGAACTGCTGTATGCCGTGCACAACTCCGACGGTCAGCAATTGGCATTGGTTGGTGATCGCAAATTGGCATTCAGCCTTGCGCGCGAACATGATTATGCGCCGGTGATGGTGCACTAATCAGGTGCCGCGCCGAATTGATGTGCAAAGGGCCGCAGGAATTTCTGCGGCCTTTGTTTTTGGGTTGTTTTATCATCGGCATCGGTGCGCTACCAAGATACAAGTGTCTTGGAGAATATGATGTTTGAACCCGCCATTGCTGTTTTGCCCTACATGGGTGCCCGTTTGGGGGCAAAATTAGCGACGCTGCCGTTGGACGAATTACATTGGCCATTGGGTTGTCCTGCGCGGCTCAAGGGGGGTGTTGTGGGCGACCTGACGCTAAATGATCATCTGATTGTGTACCCCCGCAATGCGATGCATTTTCAGCTCAATTGGGGCACCCGTGCCAAGGTGTCTGTGATGGTTGCGGAACCTGCGATGATCCACGGACGGCATTTAAAATTGCTGCGCTGGACGTACCGGCGATTTTACAAAGTGTTAAGCTATGATGAGGCGCTATTGGCGGCGATCCCAAATGGTATCCGTCACCCGTTTGGCGCATCTTGGGTGCCGCATGATGCGGGCGAAAAAGCGACTAAAACTCAACATATGTCGCTGATCGCCTCTGCTAAACGGGACAGCGCCGGGCATCTGCTGCGCCATGAAATGGTGGATTTTGTGCAAGCACAGGGTTTGGATGTCGCAGTTTTAGGTCGTGGTTATGCACCGTTTGAGAAAAAGGAAGATGGGCTTGCCCCTTACCGGTTCTCTATTGTGATCGAAAATATTCGCGAGTCAAATTACTTTACCGAGAAAATCGTTGATGCGGTGCTTTGTGAAACGGTGCCAATCTATTGGGGATGCCCAAATATTGGTGATTATTTTGATCCTGCCTGCATGTTGGTCTGCGAAAATGCCGACCAGATGAAGGCAGCAATTGTTGCGGCAACGGATGCGCAATACGATGCGATGGTCCCAGCATTGCGCGCCGCAAAATCCCAAGCTGCACATTGGGGCGATCTTGAAGGGCGCGCGGCCAAGGCGATACAAGCAAGCCTGTAGAAACGCAAAACGCAGCCCCGAGAGGCTGCGTTATTTTGATATGATTTAGGCAGATCAGCCTTTGATCAGACCCATGCTTTCCAGCTTTAGCAGAACTTGATGGGCGCAGTTGTCCACCTCAACAGATTCCGTTTCCAAAGACAGTTCAGGATTTTCAGGAACATCATAAGGGTCTGAAATACCTGTAAATTCTTTGATTTTGCCCTCACGCGCCAGCTTATAAAGACCCTTGCGGTCTCGGCGTTCGCATTCTTCAATAGTGGTGGCCACGTGGACCTCGACAAAAGCACCAAAGCTTTCAACGTCTTCACGCACAGCACGGCGGGTCGTTGCATAGGGTGCGATTGGCGCGCAAATAGCGATGCCACCATTCTTAGTAATCTCTGACGCGACATAGCCGATGCGACGGATGTTCAAATCACGGTGTTCTTTGCTAAAGCCAAGCTCGGAAGACAGGTTCTTGCGCACGATATCACCGTCAAGCAGGGTCACAGGACGCCCGCCCATTTCCATCAGTTTAACCATCAGGGCATTGGCAATAGTGGATTTGCCAGAGCCGGAGAAGCCGGTGAAGAACACGGTGAACCCTTGGCTTGCCCGCGGTGGACGGGTGCGGCGCAATTCCTTGACCACTGCGGGAAAGGAAAACCACTCAGGAATTTCCAGACCTTCCTGCAAACGGCGACGCAATTCAGTGCCAGAGATATTCAGGATGGTGACGTTCTCTTTGTCTTCAATCTCGTCCGCAGGTTCATATTGGGCGCGTTCCTGCACATAAACCATGTGCTTGAAATCAACCATTTCGATGCCCATTTCTTCTTGATGTTCGCGGAACAGGTCCTGCGCATCATAGGGGCCATAGAAGTCTTCGCCTGCTGAGTTCTTGCCGGGGCCCGCGTGGTCGCGTCCCACAATGAAATGCGTGCAACCATGATTTTTACGGATCAAACCATGCCAAACCGCCTCGCGTGGGCCAGCCATACGCATGGCAAGGTTGAGCAGCGACATCGCGGTGGTTGATGCCGGGTACTGATCCAAAACCGCCTCGTAGCAACGCACGCGGGTAAAATGATCAACGTCACCGGGTTTGGTCAAGCCGACAACAGGATGGATCAACAGGTTCGCCTGTGCTTCGCGGGCGGCGCGGAACGTCAATTCCTGGTGCGCGCGGTGCAAGGGATTGCGGGTTTGAAACGCCACGACTTTGCGCCAGCCAAGCTTGCGGAAATAGGCGCGCAGTTCATTCGGCGTGTCCCGACGACCACGGAAATCATAATGCACGGGCTGTTGGATGCCCGTCACTGGACCGCCCAGATAAATCTTGCCCGCTTGATTGTGCAGGTAATTGACTGCCGGATGCGCATCATCATCCGCACCAAATACCTTTTCTGCTTCGCGTGCCTTGTTGGGTTCCCAACGGTCGGTCACGGTCATCGTGGCAAGTATCACACCTTCTTGGTCACGCAGGGCAATATCTTGTCCCAGTTCCAGCTTGTCGGCAAAATCTTCGGAAACATCCAGATTGATCGGGATTGGCCACAAGCTTCCGTCGGCAAGGCGCATGTTTTCAACAACGCCGTTGTAATCAGCCTCAGATAGGAACCCTTTGAGCGGGTTAAAGCCGCCGTTCATCAGCAATTCCAAGTCACAAATCTGACGCGGTGTCAGATCGTGGCTGATCAGCTCACCCGCTTCAATCTTTAACTTTTGTGCGGAATCGTAGGAAACATAGAGTTCCGGAATAGGGGCAAGGTTTGGCGTTTGCATATCAGTCTCACATTTAATTAGGGGGCCTGCACCCGACTTTGCGCGTGTCCTAACGTCGATTTGAGGCGAAAATCAAGCGCACCGGCGGCGATTCAGAGGAATACAGCGCAGGTGCGTGGTTTTTACAGTGATCAGCGAGGATTGAGCCATGCCGTCGGCGTGCCAATTTGCCGTAAGGTCGGGCCAGCTGGTACATTCCACCGATACAAAACCACGTGCCATCTGCTCGGATCAGACCGTGCCGGATAAATGAGGCCATCGGATCCCGACGCTCTTACGGCATCACTTGCTTTCCAACTCGTTGCAGGGTGCCCTTTTTTTCGCTCTGGTTGCCAAGGGACACCTGATGTCTCGACGGTAATGCCAAGTTCGGCACAGGCACGGGGATCACGCAAATCGGTGACCTGAGCGTTTGATACCTCAAATTCGATCAAGACCCGTGATGGATCGCCTTTGGCTACATATGCGTCGATAGCAATCGCGGCCCAATCGGGATGTGGAGACAAGTAAAGCGCAGGTTGCCCTGAGTGGTGCAGGCGGCCTTCCGGTGACTGCACGCCCCGCAAAACATTTGCTGCGCGATCCGTAAAGACGATTCGCCAGAAACTGCCGTTAAGGGGGATCAAACCCCTTCTTTAACGTCCGCGCCGTACCCCAAGGGCAGCGACGTGTCCTTGCTGTCATCGTCATCGACCTCTGCCAAAAACCGCTCTGCCTCCAATGCCGCCATGCATCCCATCCCGGCGCTGGTCACGGCCTGACGGTATTTGTGATCCGTCAGATCACCCGCGGCAAATACACCGGGAATTGAGGTTTCTGTGCTGTCTGGCTTGGTCACAACATAGCCACCCATATGGGTCTCCAGCGTATCTTTGACCAACTCGTTCGCAGGCGCATGACCAATAGCCACAAACACACCCTTGGCAGGGATATCGGTAATCTCATCTGTTTTTGTGTGTTTCACCTTCACACCTTCAACACCCAATGGCGCGTCCGTGCCATAAACTTCAACTAGCTCATTAAACCAAAGTGTTTCGATCTTGGGGTTCTTCATCAACCGGTTGATCAGAATTTTCTCTGCCCGCAATTCGTCGCGGCGGTGGATCAGCGTGACTTTGGAGGCAAAGTTGGTCAGGAACAGCGCTTCCTCGACCGCTGTATTGCCACCGCCAATCACCACAATTTCTTGGCCCCTATAAAAGAAGCCGTCACAGGTCGCACAAGCGGACACGCCAAAGCCTTTGAACTTCTCTTCGGTTTCCAAGCCTAACCATTTTGCCCGCGCACCGGTTGCCAAAATCACAGCATCAGCAACATATGTAGTGCCGCTGTCGCCTTTGGCATGGAATGGACGGCTCGATAGGTCCAAATCGGTGATGATGTCACCAATAATCTCTGTGCCCATCGCCTTTGCGTGGGCTTCCATACGCACCATCAAGTCTGGGCCTTGCACTTCGGTATCACCGGGCCAGTTCTCAACTTCGGTGGTTGTCGTCAATTGGCCACCGGGCTCAATGCCCTGTACAAGGATCGGCTCCAACATGGCGCGGCTGGCATAAACCCCGGCGGTATATCCCGCAGGCCCCGAGCCGATAATCAGAACCTTGGTTTTACGTGTCTCGGCCATCTGGCACCCCCGAACATGAATATTAGCATCTGTGATATAGCGATGCATCAACCGCGCTTAAACCCCTCGAATGCGTCATTTGGGGCTGGCCCCTTCTGACCCTTCATGACAAAGAGCCAGAAACAATCTTGCGCAACAGTGAAACATAATTGCGCTGAGTGGCGGCGCTGATATAACATTCGCAATTCTGGTAGGGGAAATTATCAATGGCTGGGACCCGGCTTGATCCAATAGACCGCAAAATACTTGCCGAACTTCAGGCGGATGGTCGGATGACCAACGTTGAATTGGCAAAGCGTGTTGGGATTTCGGCACCACCCTGCTTGCGCCGGGTGCGGACGCTTGAAGAGCAAGGCTACATCAAAGGCTATTTTGCCAAGGTAGACGCCCGCGAGCTTGGCTTTGAAGTGCAGGTTTTTGCGATGGTTGGGCTGACTAGTCAAGCAGAGGTCGACCTGCGCGCGTTTGAGCAGAAATGCCGCGATTGGCCGCTGGTGCGTGAGTGTCACATGCTGAACGGTGAAGTGGATTTCATTCTAAAATGCGTGGCCCCGGACCTCAGCAGCTTTCAAAGCTTTCTGACCGGGCAATTGTTGACCACGCCAAATGTTGCCAGCGTAAAAACCAGCTTGGTCATTCGTGGCGCAAAGGACGAACCGGGCGTTCCATTTGATGTATTGGAAAAACGTCTTTCCGCGCCCCCCTAGCGAGCAGCATAAGGGAACGCGGCGGATGCGTGAAACGCTTAGGCAGTAGGAGTTTCAGCGTCTGGCGCTGGTGCACGTGGATGCGCCAACGGTCCAAAGTCAGAGATGTGGCCAATGCGTGGGAACATCGACAAAAACCGTCCCTGCAAAGAATGCGGCAGGCTGCGCATCGCACCTGCGCCTGGATGAAATGTTTCCATTTCAATGCCACCAGCATGAACCGCGGCGTGACGTTCCAGGCAAATATGGAACAGACGTACCGGGGTTGGCGGGACCACTTCGATAACATTCACCCCATCCAAAAGCTCGCGCACCGGGGTCAACATACGTGCTGAACCTGCCTCTGACCGAAGGTGATGCGGCGTATGCAGGACACGCGCACCGGGACCAACGGTCAAAACCGAACTGGGGCGCGACTGCCCAAAACTGTCTGGCATAATGCTGATTAATGGAATGCGGCGGCCTGCATCAATGGGCGAAAAACTGGTTGATCCGATCCAGACCAATTTGGAAGGCTCACCTGATGTGGTGTTGATCATATCGCCCGGCTGCAAATCCTCGATCGCCACGTCACCATGGACCGTCTGGATCAGTGTACCACGCGCAAATGCGGAAAATGCGGATTCAAACAGCGGCATCGCCGGTGCTTTGTCCTGACCGATGTAAAGGGATCCATCGGTGCGCAGTGCGGCAACTTCAAAGCTACGGGTTTTCATCGTTTCGGCACGGCGCGGACCTGCCCTGTAGGAATGAGCGGAAGCAAGGCCGAACGGGCCAGCGTTAATGGAGGAACTTGGGCGTTGGATCGTTGGGGCAGCAGTCAATGTCATGCGAAAACCTTTTCGGTCAGTCACATCCGCGTTGGCCCCCACCAACAGCACGGAAATAACGGTTGGCGTCATTTCTTGTCTCTCGTTGGGGTTAAATCGCCATGTCCGCGGGTTATTGTCAAAAAATACACAACATTAGCGCTTCATTTCGCGCTAATTTGACCAAAATTCGCCGCTCTGTTTCCCTATTTCAGAGAATTCCTGCCACATTTCCGAAAATTGAAACGGCCCCCTCGCGAATCAACGCAAGGAGAGCCGGAGCCTGAAAGTTAGGTTCGAATGGGGTGTATGCGTCTTAAGCAGACTTGCGCGTCGGCTCTGGTGCGTTACGCTTTGCGATGAAAGCAGCGCGGCGTGCGCCCCGTGCCCAAGGCATGACAGTGTCATTCTTTGCGGCTGCTGCGACGACACCTTTGATGAAGCGTGTATTAGTTTTCATGGCTCTGATCCTCAGTTTGTTTCTGTGGGCGTTTGCCCTTGCTTGAGAATGAATATGACGGTGCAATCGGGCCGGTTTTTGGCAGTGCGCAGAAAACTTGAAAAAAATGAATGAAAGATTGGGGCGATTTGTGGTGATCATGCCCCAATTCAAAATCCCTATATTTTTAACGATTTAGAGACCTGATTTTGTTCAATCACTCCGAAATCAAAGGATTGTTTCCACAGTTTTGAAGTGGTTTTGGGCAGAAGCGCGGCACGTTGCGCCGCATTCTTGCCTAAATCAAAGGGTGATCGCCGCAATCAACCGGCCATAGTCGGCTTCTTTGGCGTGGATTGTGCGTCGGTAGGAATAGAATCGGTCAGGGTCATTATAGGTACAGTGCCGCGTCCATTCAGCATGGCCCACACCTGCCGCGCGTAACCGGTTCACACCAAATCCGGGCAGGTCAAATTGCATCCGGTCGCCTTCACCTTGGGCAAAGTAGCGCGCGAACTCCGGGTCTTCGGCCAGAAACGCGTCGATAAATTCCGGGCCAACTTCATAGGCACGTTGGCTGATGGAGGGGCCTATGATTGCCGTGATCGTTTCGCGCGTGGCACCAAGGGCGACCATCGCATCAACCGTTGCCGGCAACACACCGTCAAGCGTGCCGCGCCAGCCGGCATGGGCCGCCCCAATCACGCCCGCCTCTACATCGGCAAAAAGGACGGGCTGGCAGTCTGCGGTAAGCACAGAAAGCGCCAAACCCGGTTTTTTGGTCACCAAGGCATCTGCGCGGGGCTTTTCAGCCATAGGTTCAGTGACAGTGATAACCGTGGCTGAATGAACTTGATGAACACCCAGCAGATGGTCAGGGGGCACGCCCATCGCGTCAGCCACCCGCGCACGATTGATCGCAACAATTTCGCTTTGATCAGAACTGCCCACGCCACAGTTCAACCCGGCAAACACACCCGATGATGCTCCACCCCTGCGGGTAAAGAACCCGTGACGCAGGGGGGTAAGTGCGTCTGAAGTCAGAATCTCAAGCGTCATGGCTGCAATCCCGGTGGGGGCGTTTTGCCATTTTGGTACAGCCCCAGCACTTTGAATAGATTTCCCATTTCTGCGGGGTGCGTCAACCGTCGATGTGCGGCGACATGGCTATATAATGTCGCATCAGTCAGGGTTACAGCAAGTTTTTGCGCACGTTCGGTGATACCCAGACGTTCCAAAAATACCCCTTGTGGCGTCAGCTTACTGTAAGCGGCGGGCACTGCGGCCAATGCCAAGGCTTCAAAGTCGACATGCGCTGTCAAATCCGCTTGTCCGGGGGCTGTCAGAGGGTCGACAATCTTGTGATCCATCAGCGCTTGGAATGTATCGCCCAAAGACCGCCAGTCGCCGTAATCCACGATCAGTGCTGCCCCGCCAAAGCTATCTATGCGGCGGGCGATATCACCCATCATCACAGAGGCGGTGGCGCAGACCTCAACCAGATCGTCATCGCGGGTATCGCCCATTCGATGGGCAAGAGACGGTTGCGGCAGTGCAGGTCCCAGACCGATGTGCAGCGCCCCGGTCTCTACTCCGATCTGCCGTTCGGACCAGTGTGGTCCTGCACGAACAAACTGACGGATCGGTAAGGCATCAAAAAACTCGTTGGCGATAAGGTAAAGCGGCGCATCAGGCAATTGCGCGGTGCTGTTTACCCAAGTGACGTCATAGCCCTTTAACGTCGCACGTTGGTGATCTTGCTGGGCTGGGGATGCCTCAACCAACACAATATGCGCGGCGTCCAGAAACCCTGGCACCCCGCGACAGGCCCGCAAGGCATCAGCCATCAGTGTGCCACGCCCGGGTCCAAGTTCGGCCAAGGTAAACGCCGTCGGTGCACCGTTGGTCAGCCATGTTTGGGCCAGACAAAGGCCGAGGAGTTCACCAAACATCTGACTGATTTCAGGGGCCGTGGTAAAGTCGCCTGTTTGGCCAAACACTTGCTGGGTTGTGTAGTATCCCATCGTCGGATGCAGCAGACAGGTGGTCATATAATCATCTAACCGCATTGGCCCATCAGCCTGAATACGCGCAATGATATGGTCGTGCAGGGTCATGCCGCGCGGCGGGCGCGTAGGATCAGGACCAAGCCAACGGCCATCATTGGCAGGCAAAGTAGTTGACCCATGGTCAACCCATAGCCGCCAACCTGCCACGCCAGCCCAAGCGGGTTGCCATCGGAAATAAACTGCGCGTCAGGTTGGCGGGCAAATTCGACGATGAAACGCGCGATGCCATACCCCGCCAGAAAAGTACCGCAGATCAATCCGCCTCGCTTTAATGCCCCACGACGCCACGCCATCCATATTAATAGCGCCCCAAGCACCAACCCCTCAAGTACCGCTTCATACAGCTGCGAAGGATGCCGCGCGCAAACCCCTTCAACCGCCGGGCAAAACTGTGCCGCTTCGGTTGGGAATGCGACACCCCAAGGCAGATCGGTGGCGCGGCCCCATAGTTCAGCATTGATGAAATTAGCAACTCGGCCCAAAAACAATCCCGGAGCAAGGCCCAAACAGACCATATCACCGGTTGATAGTTTTGAGAGATGGTGACGGGTGGTGTAATAAAACGCAGCCACAATCACGCCAATTGCGCCGCCGTGAAACGACATGCCGCCTTCCCAAAGTTTCAGGATTTGCAGCGGATGCGCGATATAAAATCCGGGTTGATAAAACAGCACATATCCCAGGCGTCCGCCCAAGATCACGCCCAGGATCACCCAAAACAGCAAATCCTCTACCTGTTCTGCGGTCATCACGGGTTGGACATTTTTCCAAAGCCGCGCGGTGCGCACGGCACGCACCACCAATCGCCATCCCAGCAAAATGCCGATGATATAGGCCAGCGCGTACCAGCGTAGTGCAAAGGTGAAACCATAGATCGAGATTTCGAAAATCTCTGGCGAGATATTGGGAAAGGGGAGCATCGCTATCATAGGGGTGATTGACCCTGACAATGCGGGGAAGTCAACCTTGCGAGATGGATCAAGAGACACCATATAGTGATTAACACCCAAACGCTGGAGGCCAGACATGCAGACCCGTAACAAGTTCTTTGACGATGTTTCACAGATGATGACCAATGCCATGGGCGTGGCCCAGGGGGCCAAAGATGAGGCCGAAACCGCATTTAAGGGCATGATGGACCGTTGGCTGTCTGACCGCGATTTTGTCACCCGCGAAGAATTTGATGCCGTACGCGCGATGGCCCAAAAAGCCCGCGAAGAAAACGAAGCATTGAAGGCGCGGTTGGACACGCTGGAAAGCAAGTCCAAATAAACAGAAGTTGACCCAACTGAGCTAAAGCCGCTCAAGTTGAATGCCGTCGTTTCGGTATTCTGTGCGCATTTTGACCAAAAGAATGCGGATTCTAGCGCTGAATTTCAGGCGCTGGGCCGATTCATCCACAAGATATTGAAGTTATCCCCCACCAAATGCGGTTATCCCCAATAAAAGGGTTGCCTCAAACGTATCTTGGCCGCACCATATCTTGTATAAGGGGCGCGTCGAGCTACGCCCTGTAGTAAAAGAACCCAAGTCTGGTAGCGTAATGCGATCTGAACAATGGGCAGATAATTGAGGTGTCTAAATGGCGTTAACTGAGCAGTACCTTGAAGACGACATTCATCCCATTGATATTGTGGAGCATTTGGCCGCACATCATGAATGGGAGTTTGATCGCATTTCGGATGAGCAGATCGCGATGGCGGTCGAAGGCCAGTGGCGGACCTATTCAATCACGCTGGCATGGTCGGCCTTTGATGAAACCCTACGGTTGATTTGCACGTTTGAGATGGAGCCACCGGCAGAAAAACTGCCAAAGCTCTATGAACTGTTAAATTCTGTTAACGATCAATGCTGGGCCGGGGCGTTCACCTATTGGGTGGAACAACAGATGATGGTCTATCGCTACGGTTTGGTGCTGGCTGGCGGGCAGGATGCCACGCCCGAACAGATCGACACGATGATCGGGGCCGCAGTGATGAGTGCTGAGCGATATTATCCTGCAATTCAGATGTTGGTCTGGGGTGACAAAACACCTAAACAAGCGCTTCAGGTCGCCATTGCAGAGGCCTACGGGCACGCGTAACATTCCCCCTGAACCAAAGTTTCGGGGGAATACGCATGAAAAACAGCCGAATAGCTGAGGGTGGTCTGGTTTTGCTGGGCTGCGGCAAAATGGGGTCAGCGATGCTGGCCGGTTGGATGGCGCGTGGTCTGCCTGCGTCCTCCGTTTGGGTGATTGATCCACATCCTTCTGATTGGGTGCAGGGCCAAGGTGTTCACCTGAATGCTGACCTGCCTGCCAATCCTGCGATTGTGCTGGTCGCTGTCAAGCCACAGATGATGGCAGATGCGCTGCCGACTTTAAAGCTGATGGGCAATGGCACGACTTTGTTTGTCAGCATCGCAGCAGGTACCACCATCAGCTATTTCGAACAGACATTGGGCGCGCAAACACCTGTTGTGCGTGCCATGCCCAACACACCGGCGGCAATTTCCCAAGGCATCACCGCCATCGTCGCAAATACGGCGGCAGGCCCATCGGCGTTGGATGAAGCTGAAACATTGCTGCGTGCTGTTGGTGATGTCGTGCGGGTGGACAACGAGGCGCAGATTGATGCCGTCACTGGAGTTAGCGGGTCTGGCCCGGCTTATGTGTTTCATATGATCGAAACCATGGCCGCCGCAGGTGTGGCACAGGGCCTCCCGGCGGATTTGTCGATGCAATTGGCCAAGGCCACGGTGGCGGGGGCGGGCGCGCTCGCCATGCAATCCGAGGATACCCCATCGCAATTGCGCATCAATGTGACCAGCCCCAATGGGACGACACAGGCCGCCTTGGAAGTGTTGATGGATGAGGAAAACGGGTTTCCGGCCTTGTTAAAGCGCGCGGTGAAAGCCGCCACTGACAGATCAAGGGAGCTTGCAGGTGGCTGAACTGAGTTTTGACGACTTTCTAAAGGTTGATATTCGCGTCGGAACGGTCACCAAGGCCGAACCGTTTCCAGAGGCACGTAAACCTGCGATTAAGCTATGGATTGATTTTGGTGCTAAGATTGGTGAGCGCAAAACATCTGCGCAAATCACGGTGCATTATGAACCTGAAACCCTGATCGGGCGGCAAGTTATGGCGGTGGTGAATTTCCCCCCGCGCCAGATTGGTCCGTTCATGTCAGAAGTTCTGGTTCTTGGCGTGCCAGACAAAGACGGTGCGATTGTGTTGCTGTCTCCAGACCAGACCGTGCCAGACGGAGGGCAAATGCATTGACCAAGATACTCGTAACCAGACCATTGCCGGAAGAGGTGATTGCAGCGCTGGACGGTTTTGACCTCACAGTCCGTTCCGAAACCAGCCCGCTGAGTGATGCTGAACTACGCGCCGCGTTGACTGACTATGACGGCGTATTGCCTACGTTGGGTGATTTATTTTCGGCTCAGGTCGTTGCAGACGTGGCTGCACCACGCTGTCGGATATTGGCAAATTTTGGGGTTGGGTATAACCATATTGACGCCACCGCTGCACAGGCTGCGGGCATTATTGTGACGAACACGCCCGGTGCGGTTACGGATGCCACCGCAGATATCGCAATGACGCTGATGTTGATGAGCGCACGGCGCGCAGCAGAGGGTGAACGGCTGGTGCGATCGGGGAACTGGCAAGGCTGGCATCCCACACAAATGCTTGGCCTGCATCTGAGCGGTAAAACAGTTGGTATCGTTGGTATGGGCCGTATTGGTCAGGCGATTGCGCGACGGTGTCATTATGGGTTTGGCATGCAGGTTAAATATTTTAACCGCAGCGACAAAAAGCTTGAGTTTCCCGCGCAAAATATGCCTGACCTGCACACGCTTGCGGGGTCTGCCGATGTTATTGTCACGGCTGTTCCCGGCAGCCCAGAAACCCGGCACTTGATTGACGCCGATGTCCTATCGGCGATGCAGCCCCATGCACATCTGATCAACATTGCACGTGGCGATGTGGTGGACGAAGCAGCCTTGATCGCCGCCCTGCAAGTCAAACAAATCGGTGGTGCGGGCTTGGATGTTTATGAGTTTGAGCCAAAGGTGCCAGAGGCATTGCGTGCCTTGGACAATGTGGTTCTGTTGCCTCACTTGGGGACTGCCGCACGTGAAGTTCGGGTGGATATGGGTCTGATGGCAGTCGAGAATCTAAAGGCATTTTTTGCCGGAAAATCGCCGCCAAACGTGGTTTAGATGTCTCCGACGGCTTCGCGCCAGTGCTTTCGACATAAAGACAGATAGGTCTCATTTCCGCCGATCTGTATCTGATCGCCGTCCCGCAATGCTGTGCCGTTGGCATCCCGCCGAACAACCATGTTTGCCCTTTTCCCGCAGTGACAAATGGTACGCACTTCGCGCATTTCGTCGCAGAGCGCCAACAAAGTGGCCGACCCGGGGAACAGCTCGCCTCGGAAATCAACGCGCAAGCCAAAACACATCACCGGTACCTTAAGGTCGTCAACCACCCGTGCCAGCTGCCAGACCTGTGCAGGTTCCAAAAACTGGGCTTCATCAATGAAAACGCAGGCACAAGATCCTGTGTCCAGACGGTTTTTAATCTTAACAAGAAGATCCTCGCCTTTGGCAAATGTGTCCGCTTTTTGACCAATGCCGATCCGCGATGCGATCCGGGCCTCGCCTGCGCGATTGTCGAACTGAGCGGTCAACAGATAGGGGACCATGCCCCGTTCGACATAGTTATGCGCCGCTTGCAACAGAACTGTCGATTTGCCAGCGTTCATTGTTGAATAGTTAAAGTATAATTTTGCCATGGCGTTGGTCTATCGCCAGTCCTGCAAGGACATCAAGACCGTTCGGTCAGGAAATAGTGGGTTCGCGCACTTGGCTGCCGGAAACCGGCCTATGCTCCCTTGTGTCACAGAAATGCACGAACCCCACCAAACTCCGCACTAGGGGAATGCGGTCACTGATACCTCCTGGAACAGCGTCAGGAGTGATTTATGAATGACATTTCCATGTGTAATGAGTAATGGGAAAACCTATAACGCTTTCCCCCAACTTGTTTTTAGGGGAAGGTGACGTAATCATTGGGAAATGTGTTATGGCCGGAATAGGCAGTTATCTTAAAAAGCATACTGAGGCGTTGGTCAAAGACGTTGGTATCGAACCCGCATGCGTGCTGACAGGCAAGTCCAAGGCGACGTTGGGGCGGTACTATTCTGACAATGAGGAACATGCTGATCGATTTATGCCGATTGACGCTGTTGCGTTACTTGAAAAAGAGGCCAGTTATCCACATGTGACCGCTGCCTTGGCAGAGATTAAGGGTATTGGCCTTGAATTCGACGACCGCCGCAAGAATTCTGAACGCAAGGGTGGCGTCAACTCCGACGTGATCGCGCTTAGCCAGCGCTTTGCCATGCTGATGGCGGAATATCAGCAATCCATGGAAGACGGTAAGATCACGGTAAATGAGGCGAAACGCCTGTTGAAAGAGACCACCGGGCTGCAACAAGTCCTGATCGACATGAAACTGAATTTGGAAGAAGAGAGTGGCTGATACCTTTCCGGCGCTTGAATCGGCAGCGCTTCCTCAGATTGAAATTGATGTGCTGAAGGCGCAGGACGATCCCGGTCACAAACCACGCATCCTGTTGCTCCATGGGTCGGTGAGGCAAGAAAGCTATTCCCGCAAGGCAGCCCTTGAATCGGCGCGAATTCTGCGGCTTTTGGGCTGCGAAACCAAAATGTTTGACCCCAGTGGCTTGCCTCTACCCGACGACGCTGATGCGGATCATCCCAAAGTGGCGGAGCTGCGCGCGTTGGCGGTCTGGTCGGAAGGTATGGTTTGGTCTAGCCCTGAACGCCACGGTGCGATGACCGCGATCATGAAGGCCCAAATTGATTGGCTGCCTTTGTCTTTGACAGGCGGTATCAGGCCAACCCAAGGCAAAACCTTGGCGATCATGCAGGTCAGCGGCGGGTCGCAATCGTTCAACGCAGTGAATCAAATGCGCATCCTTGGGCGCTGGATGCGGATGGTCACGATTCCCAATCAGTCCAGCATTCCCAAAGCGTGGTTGGAGTTTGATGGCGCTGGGCGTTTGCCCAAAGGCCCTTTTTACGCTCGGATCGTCGATGTGATGGAAGAACTGGTCAAGTTCACGTGGCTCGTCCGGGGACGCGCGGACTATCTGGTTGACCGTTATTCAGAGCGGGTCGAAACGGCAGATCAAGTGCACAAAAGGGTGTCGTCGAAATAACCCTTAGCTGCGTCGTTTCAACAGGACTGAACCTACCGAATATCCCGCCCCAAATGAACAGATCAGCCCTTTTTCGCCATTCCGTAAATCGTCTGAGTGTTTAGAGAACGTGATGATTGAGCCGGCAGAGGATGTATTGGCATAATCTTGCAAAATGTTGGGTTGTTCATCCGGCTCTGGCGTGCGTCCTAAAACTTTGCGGCCAATAAAGTCGTTCATGGATTTATTGGCCTGATGCAGCCAAAGCCGTTTCAGGTCATCCGCTTGAATATTGCTGCTGTCCAAATGGCCAGCGATATGGTCAGCGACCAGCGGCAGAACTTCCTTAAAGACCTTACGACCATTTTGCATGAACTGCATGTCACGGCGGTCCTTTACGCCGTCTGGGCGGGACCGGCGCAAGTAGCCATTGTTGTTGCGAATGTTGTTAGAGAACGTCGTCGCACAGCGCGTCGAAGTGATTTCAAAATGCGCACCCTTTGCATCCTCGGCCCGCTCAATCAACGTGGCTGTGGCCACATCACCAAAGATGAAATGGCAGTCACGGTCGCGCCATTCCAGATGGGCGGAACAAATTTCAGGATTAACCACAAGGGCAGAGCGTATAGATCCCGATCGCACCATGTCAGCTGCCGCCTGAATGCCAAAGGTCGCCGATGAACAGGCGACATTCATGTCAAATGCAAAGCCGCCCGCGCCTAATAATTCTTGAATTTCAATAGCAACCGCCGGATAGGCACGCTCAAGATTGGAACAGGCGCAAATCACTGCGTCGACGTCTGCTGCGGTTTTCCCAGCTTGATGCAGGGCCTTATGGGCAGCATCCAATGCCATTTCGGCCATCAGACTGGGTTCATCATCAGACCGCTGGCGCAGCAAGGGGTGCATGACCTTGGGGTCCAAGACCCCGGTTTTGTCGATCACATAGCGCTGGTTGATGCCGGAGGCTTTAACGATGAATTCCTCGGAGGAGTATTCCTTGGCCGCGACATCACCCGCAGCAATTGCTGCTGCGTGTTCTACATTAAAAAGGTCAGCATATGCATTAAAGGCTGTCACCAATTCGGCGTTTGTGATGACCTGATCCGGCGTAAAAACGCCCGTGCCTGTGATGGCTGGTATGTACATGTCTTGGCCTCCTTCGGGATCCGCCGATTTGGGGGTAAGTTGAGGTGAAGGTCAAGACAAGGGCGGCTTTTGCAACGTTGGTATTGTGTAAGTTCGGGCGCGTTCTACCTGCGCGGGACGGAATAGAGGATATACCCGTCCTGCCGTGCAACTTCGAGTGCGTTGTAGTCAATGACAAAGACGCCAAGATTTTCGAGATCCGCAGGGCAACCAACAAGATCAGCATCATCGTCGAGATAGTCGACAGTATCCGCAGATTCTCCAAGCCGGACGCAGGCATCGCCCTTGAAGCGGTAGCCATCACCAAAGAGCGGCAAGGAATTGGTGACGGGGGCAGGTGTGGTGCAGGCGGTGAGCAGGAGGGCGGTAAGCGGTATAGAGGCGAGGCGCATAGGCTGAGGCTCCTTTGATTTACGCAAGACTGTAACACAAATTCGCTTTTGTCGGGAGGGAGAACCGGAGCAAAAGGCGATGACAATTGCAATCTGTCAGAATGTTTTAACCCTTTGATGCAAGAGTGCGCCGGAAGGTAGGGGTACGGACCAGTTGAAAGCGCTCATTTTCGGAACTGTCGTGGCTATGATTCTGGCGGGGCTTCCTGTGCAGGCTCAGGACTCAGGCGCGGCGCGGCTTGAGGCGCTTGCACAGCAAATGCGCCGTTCCTACCAGATTGCTAAATCGACCTGCCTTGTCATGTCTGGCTCTCAATCCGAACTGCACTCCGTTGCCGTTGTGACGATATCTGACGAATTCCAAGACGTTATGACCGGGCTTATAGATGGCGATGCTGCTCAGGGGCTTAACGCTGAAAACGACCCCGACCTGCGCGCTAACTTGCAGGAGGTGCAATTGAATGCACGTGGATTAACCGCCTCTGCCAGCCAGATCGTCGCTGGGGATTTCCACTCCGTACCTGTCGGGATGCTGTTGATACGTAATCAAGAAGTGGCAGACCAGATCGAATATGCACTGATGGCCGCGGTACCGACCTATGCACCCACCAGCCAAAGCAAGGAAATTGGTGTCTCAATCCGAATGTTGGAACGGCAACGCGCGCGGGTGGAGCAATTGTTGCGTGACCTTTGCTATGCGCGTTTGAACATCGGTCCTGCTGACTTGGTGGAACAAATGCGGGCAGAAATGCTAAGATTTGAACAAGTGAATACCGCATTAATCATCGGTGACGCCGAACTTGGGGTCGAAAAAGCACCAAATATTAGCGTCAAAATTGCCCTCGGTCAGGTGGAATCAAAATGGGCATCACTACGCGCATTGCTTGAGGCCGCTGTGCAGGGCGGCGAACAAGACGTGCGCGATGTGCAGCTTGCATCGGTTATTGGCGAAACCATGTCACAAAAGCTGAGCAAACTTATTGAGGCCTATAGCAAGATTTGAGGATGCCAACCTGAAAAGTTGAGTCCCATGGCGTTCTGGGGTGATTTACCCCTGTCACGTCTTTCCTCCAATCACATCTTCTGCCTGCGCCTTGATCGCCAGTGCGGCGGCAGATTTTGTTGCGGTTGTCGAGAGGTTGGCTGTGACACTAGGTGCGGCAAGCCCGTCGGCATGTTCCAAATAAAAAAAAGGGGGCCTATATACTTAACTAGCCGTAGGATTAGGCGGGTGTGAATGCCCGTGCCTAAGATTGCGGATGTATCCATTATTTGATTTTGTCTAGCGTCCGCTAATTTGGGAGAAAGCGGCGGCCAAAATCAAGGCGGGGCGGCCTTTCTCGCGAGGCGGGCTTCGGTCCCAGGTCCCGATTGCCACGAATTTTAGAACGCAAATTCTCCATAAAATTGCATTTCTTTTTCGATCATGTTAATTCGTTTGCATAAATTTTTATCAATTTTTTAAATGGATCATACGAATGAAATTATTGATGCTCATTTCTGTTCCGTCGATGCTACTTTTTAGCTGTGCGGAACAACAGCTTATTGAACAGGAAACGCTCGCAATTCGCAGTAACTCTGTCACGATTGAAGCTTCGTTAGAAGACCTTGGTGTTCATAGTGCGAAACTTTCGCGAGCATATAGGACTGCTGCACAGAATGCAGCGAAACAGCAAGATATTGCCGCTGCAGTTACAATTCTAGCTGCCGCAACCGTCGTTACAGGAGCCGTCGGAAGCGCATCGAATACCGCCATTGCAAATCGCGCGATAGTCGGGAGTGGCACATCGATAATAGCGGGGCGTACTGTACCCAAGACCGCAATTCAGGGGATTTATATAGGTGCAAAACGCATGAATTGCGTTTCAACAACGGCCAATATGGGAAGATATCTGCTAGCAGGCACGTCCCCCAATACAAAATATGCTGCGCGCGCGGCTACATTCGGAGCAATTGCTGAAGTTCAGATTGTGACAAGAGAGGCTCTCATTCGGGAAGTTGCCGAATTTGCAACGGTGAGAGATACCTTCGTGGCAGCTGTAACAAAACCAGAAGTGGCAGGACTTCGTCGTGAGGGTGAAGAAGGCATACCAGATTTGGCGTTACTGAACCAATATCTGGGCTTGTTAGACAATTGTCTGGCAGCGGCAGCAAGCGTTACCGCCGTTGCTCCGATACCAAAACAGTAGTTGTTTACAAAAGAGCTCGGGGTTAGAAGCCCGCTTACCCCTGCAACGCCTTCACCCCAATTTCATCTTCCGCCTGCGCTTTGATCGCCAGCGCAGCCGCATAGCTGCCCGCTGCCGTCGTGAAATACGGAATCTTATCGTACAAAGCGATGGAGCGGATCGACTTGGAATCCTCAACCGCTTGCGTCCCTTCCGTTGTGTTCATCACCAGATGCACAGCTTCGTTTTTCATCATGTCAGTGATGTCGGGGCGGCCTTCGTAGACTTTGTTAACCACATCGCAGGTGTGGCCATGGTCGTTCAGCCATTTTGCGGTGCCGCTTGTTGCGATCAGGGTAAAGCCCTGTTCCAGCAGGATTTCGGCAGCGCGCAGCATGTCGGCAGTTTTGTCCATGTCCTTGATCGACATAAAGGCACAGCCCTCACGCGGCAGAGGGTTGCCTGCGCCGATCTGAGCTTTCAAAAATGCGCGGGGAAAATCGCGGTCCCAGCCCATGACTTCGCCAGTGGAGCGCATTTCGGGGCCAAGCAAGGTATCAACGCCGGGGAAACGGGCAAAGGGCAGCACGGCTTCTTTGACGGAAAACCACGGCATGTTGGCATCCGCCAGTGTCATCGGATCACCCAATGGCAGCACGTCAGCATATGCGGCCTGTTCCGGGTAGGGCGCGCGCAGCGGGAAGTTGCTAAGCGGCTCACCTGCCATGATACGCGCGGCGATAGAGGCGATAGCTGAATCGGTGGCCTTGGCCACAAACGGCACGGTGCGCGAGGCACGCGGGTTGACTTCGATCAGATAGATTTCACCGTCTTTGACCGCGAACTGGATGTTCATCAGACCCACAACATTCAGCGCCAGAGCAAGGGCGCGCGTTTGTTTTTCGACCTCGGCGATAATCTCAGGTGCCAGTGAATAAGGCGGCAGGGAACAAGCGCTATCGCCGGAATGTACGCCGGCCTCTTCGATATGCTGCATGATCCCCGCGACATGCACGTCTTTGCCATCGCACAGCGCGTCCACGTCAAGCTCAACCGCGCCTGACAGGTAGCTGTCGAGCAGGACAGGGGATTTGCCAGAGACCACAACTGCCTCACGGATATAGCGTTCGAGCGAGGCCTGATCGCGTACGATTTCCATGGCCCGCCCCCCGAGTACGTAAGACGGGCGAATTACCAACGGAAATCCGATATCTTTTGCAATTTCAAAAGCTTCAGTGTCACTGTGTGCGATGCCATTGTGGGGTTGTTTCAAGCCGAGGTCTTGGATCAGCTGCGCAAAACGCTCGCGGTCCTCAGCCAAATCAATCGCATCCGGCGTGGTGCCAAGAATTGGAATACCTGCCTCTTGCAGGGCATTGGCAAGCTTCAATGGAGTCTGGCCACCGAACTGAACAATGACCCCGTGCAATGTGCCGTTTTCCTGTTCAACCCGCATGATTTCCATCACGTGTTCAAAGGTCAGCGGTTCAAAATACAAGCGATCCGAGGTGTCATAATCCGTCGAAACGGTTTCAGGGTTACAGTTGACCATGATGGTCTCGTAGCCCGCATCCGTCAGCGCATAGCAGGCGTGACAGCAGCAATAGTCAAATTCGATCCCTTGCCCAATACGGTTAGGGCCACCGCCCAAAATGACCACCTTTTTGCGGTCTGACGGACGCGCTTCGCATTCGACCTCGTCCATCATCGGGGCCTCGTAGGTTGAGTACATATAGGGGGTTTGCGCCTCAAATTCGGCGGCGCAGGTGTCGATGCGTTTGAACACGGCTTTGACGCCAAGATTCAACCGGGCGCGACGCACATTGTCTTCATCACGACCCGTCAGTGTGGCAAGGCGCGCATCGGTAAAGCCCATCATCTTGAGGTGCCGCAGCCCATGTTCGGTGACAGGCAGGCCGTTTTCGCGTACCTCGGCTTCGGCGTCAATAATCTCGCGGATACGGGCAAGGAACCACGGATCAAACATGGTAACGCCGTGGATGTCATCATCAGACATGCCGTGCCGCATGGCTTGTGCAATCGTGCGCATCCGGTCCGGGGTTTGCTTGCTGATCGCTTTAACCACTGCCGCTTTGTTTTGGGGCGCGTCTGATGGAACATCAGCACTAAAGCCACTAATGTCGATTTCGTCAAAGCCGGTCAGGCCAGATTCCATTGACGACAGCGCTTTTTGCAGGGACTCGTGAATGGTACGGCCAATCGCCATCGCCTCGCCCACGGATTTCATCGCAGTGGTCAGGTACGGCTTTGATCCCGGAAACTTTTCAAACGCGAATTTCGGGATTTTGGTGACGACATAGTCAATTGTCGGTTCAAAAGATGCAGGCGTGACACCGGTGATGTCATTGTCCAACTCATCCAAGGTGAAACCCACCGCAAGTTTCGCAGCGATCTTGGCAATCGGGAAACCCGTGGCCTTGGAGGCCAGTGCAGATGACCGCGACACCCGTGGGTTCATTTCGATCACAACCATGCGGCCATCAGCAGGGTTCACCGCCCATTGCACGTTCGATCCGCCGGTTTCCACGCCAATTTCGCGCAGTACCGCAATCGAATGGTTGCGCATGATTTGGTATTCTTTGTCCGTCAGCGTCAGCGCCGGGGCCACGGTGATCGAATCGCCTGTGTGCACGCCCATCGGGTCGATGTTTTCGATGGAACAGATGATGATCGCGTTGTCCGCAGTATCACGCACCACTTCCATTTCGAATTCTTTCCAGCCCAGCAAGGATTCGTCGATCAGGATTTGCCCCATCGGCGAGGCATCCATGCCAGAGCGGCAGAAAAATTCGTAATCATCGCGGTTGTACGCCACACCACCGCCGGTGCCACCCATGGTAAATGCGGGGCGAATAATGGCGGGCAGGCCGACATACTCCAGCGCATCCACAGCCAGTGCCACACCCGCAGCGAGGTCTTTTTTGCCCGCCGCATTTTTGGGTGCGGTCACGATAGTGGCCTTTGGGTTTTCAATGCCCAAACGATCCATCGCTTCACGGAACAGTTTACGATCTTCTGCCATTTCAATGGCTTCGCGTTTGGCACCGATCATTTCGACGTTAAACTTGGCCAAGACCCCCATTTCCTCAAGCGCAAGCGAGGTGTTCAAACCGGTCTGGCCACCCATCGTGGGCAGCAGCGCATCGGGGCGTTCTTTTTCGATAATCTTGGCGACGATTTCAGGGGTGATCGGTTCAATATAGGTTGCATCGGCCAGACCCGGATCTGTCATGATGGTGGCCGGGTTAGAATTGACCAGAATGATCCGGTAGCCTTCTTCCTTAAGCGCCTTGCAAGCCTGAGCGCCGGAGTAGTCAAATTCGCAGGCTTGCCCGATAACAATAGGACCTGCACCAATGATCATAATCGACTTTATGTCGGTTCTTTTTGGCATCGGATCGCCCCCGGATTTGTGCAAATTCTGGTGGGTTATAGGGTAGGTCGCGCCGGGTGCAAGGGCGGATTGGGGCTCTGCCCTAAGCCCAGTAAATATTTAGGGTCAAAAAGAAGGGTGTGAGCCGATCAGGCGTCGAGAAAAATGCGCACCGTTGCTTCAAATTCGCGGGGTTTTTCGGCATGAAGCCAATGGCCAGCCCCGGGGATTTTCGCAAAGCGCGTCTTTGGGAAAAGTGATTTTATGTGGGTGCGATGTTGCGGCAAGACATAATCAGACGCGCCACCTGACAGAAACAAGGTTGACCCATTGAACGGGCCTGTGATGTCATCAGGCCAGCCAATGATCTTGGACATCTCCGCTTCAAGCACATCGAGGTTTAACCGCCAGCTCTTGTTTGGCACGTCCAGCGATTGGGTGAAAAAGCTCTGCAAGGCGCGCTCAACGCCTGCTTCGGCCAATTGCGCTTCGGCATCTGAGCGGCGTGTCAGGCTGGTCAGGTCGACGCGGCGCATGACGTCGATGAACATTTGCTGGGTATGGCCATAGGTCACAGGCGCAATGTCTGCGACAATCAGGCGGCGCAGCAGGGTTGGGTTTTGCAAGGCCAGTACCATCGCTGCCTTGCCACCCATGGAATGCCCGCAGACATCCACTGGCATGTTCAAGTGGTTGATTACCTTTGCCAGATCCTCAGCGAGGTCAGGATAACTATGCGTTGCAGCGCGCGGGCTTTGGCCATGGTTGCGCATGTCCACCGTAATCACCCGACGGCTATCGGACAGGCGTTTTGCGATAACCCCCCAATTGCGGCCAGAGCCGTAAAGGCCGTGCACGATGATCAACGCGGGTGTGGTGTCGGTTGGCGTGTGGTCGCCAAATTCTGAATAGCTAAGCATGGGTAAAGACGTAGTGGCATTGCGCGGGATACGCCAGTGCGATTAGGGTGCAGGATATGTTGGAGCACAAAGATATTGCCGCCAAATCGCTGGTCATCCGGCAACAGCTGGAGGCCAAGTTGGCCGTCAAAAGCCGCGACCTGCCTCAGGCGTTGCGGCGCGCGGGCAGGCGGTTGCCGCGACAAGTGCGCGCGCAGGCGGCGATTTTGGCTGCGGCAGAGAAGCAGGCGGGCCACCCCAAACTTGCGCGGCAGTTGGACGGTGGTGTGGTGCAAGAGGCCTATGCCAAGGTCACCGCTCATTTGCGGGCAATTGATGTGGCGGACGCCCGCAAGGGCCGTATCCTTGGCCTTGCGGGTGTGATTGCCTTCAATCTATTGCTGGTGATGGTCGCCTTTTTTCTTTGGTTGTGGTGGCGTGGATATGTTTAAGGGGCAAGCGCGATGAGTGTAGTCAGGATCGTGGCCAACCTTGCCACCGGCGACGTGCAGGGTTTGGCGGCCTTTTACGGCGATTTATTGGGGCTTAACGTGTTGATGGACCAAGGCTGGATTGTGACCTTGGGCGGTGATGAATTGGGACCAGTACAGATGAGCATCGCGTCACAAGGCGGGGCAGGGGCGGTGGTGCCTGATCTGTCTGTGCAGGTTGACGATGTGGATGTGGTTTATGCCCGTGCCAAAGACATGGGATACGACATTACCTATGACCTGACCGACGAGGACTGGGGCGTGCGCCGGTTTTTTGTAACCGACCCGATGGGACGCGCGATCAACATCATGTCACATATCTAAGTTGTCAGATGCGATGTTGATTGCTAGATGGTTGAACGTGGTTCAAAGATAGGGCGATCATGGCAGGCAAAGTAGAAGCACGCAAAGCGCTGTTGCGTGAAGCATTGATAGACGCGGCTGAGGCGCAGATTAAAGCAGGCGGGTTGTCGACCCTCAAAGCACGCCCCTTGGCGCAGGCGGCAGGATGTTCGCTGGGCGCGATTTATAATATCTTTGACGATCTTGATGCGCTGGTGATGGCCGTCAACGCCCGCACCTTTCGACATCTGGGGGCCTTTGTCTCAGACCGGGTAACACAGGCTGCGGATCAATCGCCGAACATGCAGCTTGTCACCATGTCACATGCCTATTTGCATTTCGCGTCCGATCATACGTTTTTATGGCGTGCATTGTTTGATCTGGAAATGTCGGTCGATGGCACGGTGCCCGATTGGTACTTGTTAGAACTGCGTGCGGTCTTTGGCCTGATCGCAGCACCTTTGGCGCGTCTGTTTCCGGATATGCAGCGCGACGCGCTGGACCTGATGGTGCGGGCCTTGTTTTCAGCTGTGCACGGGATTGTGCTGTTGGGGTTGGAAAAGCGGATATCGGCCGTGCCAAAGGATCAGATTGAACTGATGCTTTCCCAAGTTCTACAAGAAATCGGAAACAGTTAGTTTATGAACGTCGTTCAAATATCTCTATGTCTCAATTTGTGAACAATGTTCAAGATAAGGGAGAGCGAGATGCTTGCAACAATGAGAACACTTTTTTCGGGGGCATCCGCCCGGGCCGAAGAACAGTTGAGAGATCACTATTCAATCGAATTAATTGATCAAAAAATCCGCGAGGCGGATGGCAACTTAAAGGCCGCAAAGCTTGGTTTGGCCAGTTTAATTCAGCGTGAACGCAGCGAGATGCGGCAGCTTGAAGCGGTCACGTCCCGCATCACCGAACTCACGGTGCGCGCCAAAGCTGCAATGGCAGCAGGGCGCGACGACATGGCAGGCCAAGCGGCCCAAGCGATTGCCGACATGGAAAACGAACGGGCACGCCGCCGCGAAACGGTGAGACGGCTGGAGGCGCGGATAGTGCAATTGCGGCAATCGGTTGAGACTGTCAACCGGCGGATCATGGATTTGAAACAGGGGGCGGTGTCTGCCCGTGCTGTGCGCCGCGAACAGGGTATTCAAAAACGTCTGACCCGTCATTTGGGCGGTGCTTCCGCTATGGATGAGGCCGATGCGCTGATCGGCAAAGTTTTGGACCAAGATGACCCGTTCGAACAGGGCGAGATATTGAACCAGATCGACCGCGAATTGGACCACCGTGACATCGGTGAACGGATGTCTGATGCAGGCTTTGGCCCGAAAGGGCGCAGCACGGCAGCAGATGTATTGGCGCGCCTGAAAGACACATAACAACGGGCCATCCCGTCTGAACTCAACGCGGCGCTGACGATCTGGCGCACACATAAATCAATTGGAGAAACTACAATGACATATGAACGTAATGATAATGCCCTGATTTTGCTGCTGAACGGTGTGGGGGTCGCGGTGGCTTACGGCTTGCTTGCGGTCTCGCTCTGGCTCAGCACCGATGTGCCTTTGGCGACCAAAGGGTATTGGGGCATGGGCATCGTTCTGTTGACGCTCAGCTTGATCAACGTTGTTAAATACCGCTTTGATGGCCGATCCACCGAAGACCGCATTCGCAAGATTGAAGAGGCAAAGAACGAAAAGATCCTCGAAGAATTTGTCAGCGATGAAAAACGCTAAACGGTTCAGATGGCCCTCGCAAGTGCGGGGGCCGTTTTTGAGGTCAACGCATTTGGGTGATTTCTGTGCCGAACAGGCAGCGGGGAAAGAACGGATAGGTATCCGTGGCGAAATATTTGTATGTGCCGTCTGATATGCCACCGTTGCATTCGTCCAGATTTCCGGCCCCACTAACAAAAGTCCAATCCTCATTATATGTACCATCATGCGCGCCACCCGGTGCCGTGGCCCGCGCACCGGGCAACAGCATGTAACTAGACCGTGCATTTGACCCAACATAGTGGATTTCAAACCCGTCAGCAGCATAGCCCATCAGTGTACTGATAGACGTATTTGCCAAAGCAGGCGGCATGCCGTGATAATGATAATCCCCTTCGGGTCCGACATGGGCATTCTGAATATCAAGACCCAGCACGGCGCGCGCGCCCATACCATCAAGGTTCCAACCGGAACGTGGATTGCGCGAATGGCCACGTGGGGTTGAGGCATCGTAGAAATCCGCAGTGCCGGGGCGAATTTTTACCCCGTTGATGGCAATGCCCGGCACCCGAATGTCTTGCGGGGTGTTGCCTTTTTTGGGATTGGCGGTCACGCAGACAGAGATATCTTGAGCCGAAATGCGATTTGGATTGTTGCGATTGGGAAAGGTGCCCGTGTCGTGGTTTGGCAACCCATCTGAAACGATGCAGCGCTTGCTGCGGTTTTTGCTGATTTCAACATCAGCGATTGCCATGACAGCCACGCCACCCAGCAAAATTGCGGTAACGGTAACAAGGATCGGAATTGAGAACGGCACGCGCATGGGGCCTCACTTTGATTGATTAGTTTAGGGTGATACACGTAGCGCGTCGTTTTCCGTCGCGAGCAATCAATCAGCGTAATCTGCGTCGCTGACCTGTTCCATCCACTCCACCGCGTTTCCGTCCAGCGCTTCTTGCAGCGCGATATGGCTCATGGCGCAATCGGATGCGGCCCCGTGCCAGTGTTTTTCGCCCGGCGCGAACCAGACAACATCGCCGGGGCGGATGGTTTGAACTGCCTCGCCCAGCTTTTGTGCCCGTCCAATGCCAGCCGTTATGATCAAAGTCTGACCCAAGGGGTGCGTATGCCATGCGGTCCGCGCACCTGGTTCAAACGTCACAGAAACGCCGCGCAGGCGGGCGGGGTCTGGCGCGCTGATCAACGGGTCCATGCGCACTGTGCCTGTGAAATAATCTGGTGATCCGGTTTCAGAAGGGCGGGACCCGGCGGGATGAATTTTCATGTCAGTGTCCCTTTCAAAAGGCGAAGGTCAGTGTGCTTTATCTGCGAAACTCTGCACCCCAATTGCCCAAGGCGTCAACGACCTGTCGCAGACTGCGGCCTTTATCGGTCAGGCTGTAATAGACGCAGGGCGGAACAATGGCAAAGACCTTGCGGTGCACAATGCCGTCGGCTTCAAGCTCGCGCAGTTGTTTGGTCAGGCTGCGCTGCATGACAGAGCCAATGCGACGCAGCAATTCGTTAAAGCGCAAGGTGTCATCCATCAGATGATAGATGATCAGCCTTTTCCATTCGCCTGTTAACAGGCGAATTGTCAAAAGGAGAAAATGACGTGCCACTGATCATCCTCGCTCAAATAACCACCAGCCCTGGCGAGCATGACTTTGTTCGGGCCGAGTTGGAAAAGCTGATTGCGCCGACCCGCGCCGAGGCAGGGTGCACCCAGATGACCCGCACACCGACAATAGGACATCCGGCTTCTTTGTTTTTATGAAGTCTGGGAAAACCGCGCCTTGTGGCAGACGCATATGAATGCAGCCCCCCCCTTGCGGCGTTCATGAAGGCCACAGAAAGCGCGGTTGAGAACATCACAATAAACGAAATGATAAAAATCGCCTGAGGCGATGGAGAAAAGAGATGAAAGCTGTTGGATATAAGATGCCGGGGTCTATTGACCGGGCTGACGCCTTGCTGGACGTGGAAATGCCACGTCCAAGTGCCAAAGGTCATGATCTGTTGGTGCAGGTTAAGGCCGTTTCGGTGAACCCGGTGGACACTAAAATCCGTCAGGGTCGCCCGGCAAATGACGATGAGCCGATGATACTGGGCTGGGACGCGGTTGGTGAAGTGGTCGAGGTTGGCGATGAGACATCCGTGTTCAAACCCAGTGATCTGGGTGCGCATCATGTGGTGGATCATAGCCAACCTTTGGCCGCGCAGGTCGAGACGCTGGGCATCGGCCAGCCGGGATATATGTTTTCGACCAATCAGACTGACACCTATATCGCACAGATTGCTGAATTGATGGTACCGCAGGGGCGCTTTGATCTGATCGACGATCCAGAGACGCTGGACATCATGCCGTTTAAAGGCAAAAGCATTTCGACCCATTGGGAATTGATGTTTACCCGGTCGCTGTTCCAGACCGCTGATATGACGCGCCAACATGATATGCTGAACGAAGTCGCGGGGCTGTTGGATGCAGGAAAGATCAGATCAACGGCGACAGAGACCCTTGGTAAGATCAATGCGGAAAACCTGAAAAAAGCGCATAAGATTTTGGAGAGCAACACCGCACGCGGCAAGTTGGTGTTGGAAAGTTTTTAGAGTATCCATCTAATATTCAAAAAGGCCCCGTGCATCACTGCCGGGGCCTTTTTTAAATCATGATAAGAGGCGTCGAATTTACAGGTTGGGATACATCGGGAAGCGTTTGCACAGTGCTTCGACTTCCGACTTAACCTTGGCCTCAACCTCGGCATTGCCATCGGCACCGTTGGCGGCCAATCCATCGACCACTTCGACAATCCAATCGGCGATCTGGCGGAACTCAGCCTCGCCAAAGCCGCGTGTGGTGCCCGCGGGGGACCCAAGGCGGATGCCGGAAGTGACGGTCGGTTTTTCAGGGTCAAACGGCACGCCGTTCTTGTTGCAAGTGATATGGGCGCGGCCCAATGCCTTGTCCACGATGTTGCCAGTGACACCTTTGGGGCGCAGGTCAACCAAAACCACATGGGTGTCGGTGCCGTGGGTCACAGTATCAAGACCACCTTTGATCAACTGATCAGAGAGGGCTTGTGCGTTCACGATGACCTGTTTGATGTAGGTCTTGAACTCAGGGCGCAGCGCCTCACCAAAGGCCACGGCCTTGCCTGCGATCACATGCATCAGCGGGCCACCTTGGATGCCGGGGAAGATGGCGGAGTTGAACTTTTTCGCCAAAGCCTCGTCATTGGTCAGGATCATGCCGCCGCGCGGGCCGCGCAGGGTCTTGTGGGTGGTGGTTGTTGCGACATGTGCATGTGGGAACGGCGAGGGGTGTTCGCCTGCCGCCACCAGACCGGCAAAATGCGCCATGTCAACGTGCAGATAGGCACCGACCATATCGGCAATCTCGCGCATGCGTTTGAAATCAATCTGACGCGGAATGGCAGAGCCACCCGCGATGATCATCTTTGGATTATGCTCTTTGGCCAGTGCTTCAACTTGATCGTAATCCAGCAGGTTATCCTGCTTGCGCACGCCGTATTGAATGGCGTTGAACCATTTGCCAGATTGGTTCGGGGCAGCACCGTGGGTCAGGTGACCACCCGCATCCAAAGACATGCCAAGAATGGTGTCACCGGGCTGCAACAGCGCCTGAAATACCCCTTGGTTGGCTTGTGAGCCTGAGTTCGGCTGCACGTTGGCAAAACCGCAGTCGAACAATTTACAGGCGCGTTCAATCGCGAGGTTCTCGGCCACGTCCACATGCTGGCAACCACCATAGTACCGGCGACCCGGATACCCTTCGGCATATTTGTTGGTCATGATCGAGCCCTGGGCCTCAAGAACAGCGGCAGAGACAATATTTTCAGATGCTATCAATTCAATCTCGTTGCGCTGGCGGCCCAGCTCATCGGTGATGGAGGCAAAGATTTCGGGGTCGGAGGTGGCAAGCGTTTCGGTAAAAAAGCCGGACATGATGGTATTCCCTCTGGGCTGCATGAATCTGGGGTTTCGTATCGGAAACAGGGCAGGTCGGGAAGGCTGATAACCGACCTGTCACACGTAATGTGCGGCAATGCTGGTAGCCATCGGCATAATGTGATTGTTTCGTGACGAAATGCATCCAATCGGAAACTTTGCCACATGAGCCTGAAAATTGCCTTTGCCGCCAGCGGCGCACCTGTTGCACAGACGGCCCGTGCCGCGCTGATTGGGCGATATGGTGATGTGGCACTGGACGCGGCGGATGTTATTGTGGCGCTGGGGGGGGATGGTTTTATGCTGCAAACGCTGCATGATACCCTGCATCTGGCGGCCCCTGTTTACGGGATGAACCGGGGCACCATTGGCTTTTTGATGAACGTATATGGCGAATCTGATTTGCAAGATCGCCTGGCTGCGGCAGAAGAAGCGGTGATCAATCCCTTGGTGATGGAAGCAACCCATGTGGATGGAAGCCTGTCCAAGGCATTGGCCATCAATGAAGTATCGCTGCTGCGCGCGGGGCCGCAGGCGGCGAAATTGCAGATCACCGTAGATGGGCGGCTGCGTATGCAGGAATTGGTGTGTGATGGGGCGTTGGTGGCAACGCCTGCCGGGTCCACGGCCTATAATTATTCCGCGCACGGTCCGATCTTACCGATTGGTGCGGATGTGTTGGCCCTGACGGCAATGTCCGCGTTCCGCCCCCGGCGCTGGCGTGGTGCATTGCTTCCGAAAAAAGCGCATGTGCAGTTTGATGTGCTAGAACCGGAAAAAAGGCCTGTGATGGCAGATGCCGACGGTAAATCGCACCGCGATGTGGTCCGCGTTGATATCCGGTCAGAACCAAGCGTGGAGCACCGAATTCTCTTTGATCCCGGTCATGGGCTTGAGGAACGGTTGATCAGCGAACAGTTTACCTAAGGGCTTTGCCGCATCGCTATGTGTTGTATGTGGCTGGCGGCCCGTCGAGCGTGAACAATTCTTGTCGGTCTGTCACGCCGCGCAGGCGATATTGCCCCAGTGACACCAGTTCAGGACAGTCAGACAGCAATGGGGCCGCGACTGCGGACGAGATGACGATGGTTTGATCCAACGGCCCTGACATTCCTAATATGCGTGCAGTGGTATTGACGGCGGGACCGATGACAGTGAAATCCAACCGGGTTTTGCCGCCGATGTTGCCATAAAGGACGTCGCCTGAATGCAGCGCCAGTTTAAAGCCGGTTGTGGGCAATCCTTCGGCTGCGCTGCCATGGGAACCTCCTTTGCCGGGTTTCAGCCCTGAGCATACCCGATGGATTGCAGCGCCACTTTAATCTCATCCAAGATTGCGGGGTCGTCGATGGTGGCGGGCATTTTGAAATCCTCGCTATCCGCGATTTTCACCATTGTCGCCCGCAAGATTTTGCCGGAGCGGGTTTTTGGCAGACGGTCGACCACCAAAGCCAATTTGAACGCCGCCACCGGGCCAATCTGGTCGCGGATACGTTTGACGCATTCGGCAGTGATCTCTCTATGTGGGCGATCAACGCCTTTGGACAGGCAGACAAAACCAATCGGTGACTGGCCCTTAAGCTGGTCGCTTACGCCAACCACGGCACACTCCGCAACATCAGGGTGACCCGCCAGCACTTCTTCCATTGCGCCGGTCGATAACCGATGCCCGGCGACATTAATCACATCATCAGTGCGTGCCATGATGTAAAGATAGCCATCCGCGTCCATCATCCCGGCATCGCCGGTCTCATAGTATCCCGGGAATGTGGTCAGATAGGATTTGCTAAACCTGTCAGCGGCATTCCAAAGCGTCGGTAAGGTGCCGGGCGGCAGGGGCAGTTTGATCGCAATCGCACCGAGCTCACCAGGTTTTTGAGGATGACCCGCTTCGTCCAGAATATGCACTTCATAGCCGGGCATCGGTACCGTGGGTGACCCGATTTTCACTGGCAGGGCTTCAAGTCCCGCCGGATTGCCCGCAATCGTGTATCCGGTTTCGGTTTGCCACCAGTGGTCATAAACGGGTTTGCCCAGCTTGTTTTGTGCCCATTCGATGGTGTCTGGGTCTGCCCGTTCCCCTGCCAGATACAGCGCGCGCAAACCGCTTAGGTCATATTTTTTGATGAACTCGCCTTTGGGGTCTTCGCGTTTGACCGCGCGAATGGCCGTGGGCGCGGTAAAGAAACTGCGCACGTTGTGTTCTTCGATGATCCGCCAGAACGTGCCGGCGTCTGGCGTGCCAATTGGCTTGCCCTCAAACACCACTGTGGTGTTGCCGTGGATCAATGGCCCATAACAGATATAGCTATGGCCAACGACCCAACCCACATCAGACGCAGCCCAGAACACGTCACCCGGATCGACGTTATAGATGTTTTTCATTGTCCAGTTCAGCGCAACCAGATGACCCGCCGTGTGGCGCACGACGCCCTTTGGCGCGCCAGTGGTCCCAGAGGTGTAAAGAATATAGGCGGGGTGGTTACCTTCAACTGGGACACATGCGGCGGGTGTCACGCCTTCCTGTGCCGCGTGCCAATCAACATCACGTCCGTCAATCAAATCGCACCGGTGCTGTTCCCGTTGCAGGATGATGCAGCAATCGACCTTGTGGTCTGCCATATCAATGGCACCATCAAGCAGGGGTTTATATTGTACCACGCGCCCCGGCTCTAACCCACAAGAGGCGGCAATGATCGCTTTTGGCGTGCAATCGTTGATCCGCACGGCAAGTTCATTGGCGGCAAACCCACCAAACACAACGGAGTGCACCGCCCCAATGCGCGCACAGGCCAGCATCGCCTCAAGCGCTTCAGGCACCATCGGCATATAAATGATGACGCGGTCACCTTTGGTCACACCTTGGGCGACCAATGCCCCGGCAAGCGACGCCACACGGGTTTGCAGTTCTGCATAGGTGATTTTTGACTTTGTCCCGGTGATCGGGCTGTCGTGGATGATTGCAACTTGGCTCCCGCGGCCCTTTTCGACGTGGCGGTCAACGGCATTGTAGCATCCGTTCACCTTTGCATCCGCGTACCATTCAAAAAAGTCATCGCCCCGGTCAAAAAGGGCGCGTGTCGGTGGCACATCCCAATCAATGGCGCGGGCCTGCTCCAACCAATAGGCTTCGGGATTTGACTGCCAGTTTTGATAGGTATCACGGTAATTCATTGCGTTTCCTCCACTCCTGAATAGGTGTTAGGCACGTGGCTGCGGCTGAGCAAGCCCCCTGCGACACTGCGCGCGGTTTTGCGAAATAAAGTTTACAAAGATTTACACGCGATTGTGCAGAAATTGACGACCTTAGCCTGTGAATTCCCCCTGTCTGTCGTAAAATAACGTGTTAAAGAAAGTACCAAGATACCAAGTGGGTATTATCAGGAGTAGAAACAAATGCGTTCAAGTGTTCTCGTTGGATTAGGCATTTCCACAGCGTTGGTTGCGGCTTTGCCAGCCGCTGCACAGGAAAGATCGTTTAATTTTTCTTTGTTGGGCGGCGTTTCTGCTGCGCCTGATTATCCCGGTGCTGACAGCTACGGCGCGGCACCGCTTGCTGGGTTTACCTTTGGGTCACTGAAATTCGGTGGACGCGCCATCGGCGGCGGTATCGGGTCAATTCCCGAAAACGGGTTGAAATTTGGCGGATCGTTCCGTGTGGTCGGATCGCGCAAAGCGTCGGACAATGTGGAACTGACTGGGTTGAAAGATATTGATACCGCAGTCGAACTGGGTTTGGCGGTCACATACCAAGAAACCAACTGGAACGTATTTGGTAACATCCGCCAAGGGTTTGGTGGTCATCACGGCGTGACCGGCACCATCGGCAGCGACTTGATTTTCCGTCCCAATGACCGCCTGACCATCGCGGGCGGCCCCCGGATCAACCTCGGCGACAGCGAATACGCACAAACCTATTTTGGCGTTTCCGCAGCAGAGGCAGGGGCCTCCACCTTCGGTCAGTTTGATGCTGGCGGCGGTGTCTTGGGTGCAGGCGTAACGGTTCGCGCGACCTATCGCATGAATGAGCGTTGGGCTCTTGAAGGTGTTGCCAGCTATGAAAAGCTGCTGAACGACGCCCAAGACAGCACGATCACCAAAGCGGGTTCCGACGACCAGTGGACAGTGGGCATTGGCTTGAGCCGGGCCTTCACGCTGCGTTTTTAAGGTCTGACCAAAGTTTCAAGTATATTGAAAAGGGCAAGCGTTCATCGTTTGCCCTTTTTCTTTACCCGTAGTGCTCCACAGGCGTGCCCGCGATGGCCCCCATGTTCAGTAATCCGCGTGCGGTGATTGACGGTGACACCACATGCGCACGGTTGCCCATCCCCATCAGGATCGGCCCAACCTCAAGCCCGCCACCCTTCATCTTGAGGATGTTGCGCACGCCGGACGCCGCATCTGCATGGGCAAAGATCAGCACATTTGCAGCACCTTCCAACCGATTGCATGGCAACATCCGTGCCCGCAATTCTGGGTCGAGGGCGGTATCAATGTTCATTTCGCCTTCGTACATAAAGTCGTGGTTGCCTGCGTCCAACAGTGCGATGGCCGCGCGCAGCCGACCCCCGGTGCCGTCGCCCTGATTGCCAAACTGGCTTTGTGAACAGAACGCAATTTTCGGCTCGATGCCAAAGCGCCGCACATGCCGGGCCGCGCCAATTGCAATTTCGGCAATCTGTTCTGGGTTTGGATGCAGATGCACCTGCGTATCCGCGATAAAAAGTGGCCCGTCTTCGAGGATCATCATCGACAACGCCCCATGCGGGCGCAGCCCATCACGTCCCAAGACCTGTTGGACATAATTCAAATGCCACCGGGTTTCGCCAAAGGTGCCACAGATCAGGCTGTCGGCCTCGCCGCGGTGTACCATGACGGCCCCAATGGCCGTGGTATTTGTCCGCATCACTGCCCGCGCGATGTCAGGTGATACCCCACGCCGCGCCATCAATGTATGATAGGTTTCCCAATAATCACGATAGCGCGGGTCATTTTCCGGGTTCACCAGATCAATGTTTTTGCCGAGTTTCAGGGTCAACCCGGCCTTTTCGATGCGTTTTTCAATCACCTCAGGACGGCCTATCAGAATGGGCGTTTCTGTGGTTTCTTCGATAATCGCTTGGGCCGCACGCAGCACCCGTTCGTCCTCGCCTTCGGCAAACACGATGCGTCGGGGTGATATGCGGGCCGCTTCAAACACCGGGCGCATCAGCAGGGCTGATTTGAACACAGACCCATCCAGCTTGCGCTTGTAAGTTTCCATATCATCGATGGGCCGCGTGGCGACGCCAGTTTCCATTGCGGCCTTGGCCACCGCAGAGGACACAATACCGATTAACCGTGGGTCAAACGGTTTTGGGATCAGATAATCCGCCCCAAAGGTCATCTGTTCACCTTGATAGGCCGCTGCCGCCTCTGCTGAGGTGGTCGCGCGCGCAAGGGCGGCAATGCCGTCAATGCAGGCCAGCTTCATCTCGTCATTTATAGTGGTTGCGCCCACATCCAATGCGCCCCGGAAAATGAAGGGAAAGCACAGCACGTTGTTGACCTGATTGGGAAAATCGCTGCGCCCGGTTGCGATGATCGCGTCAGGGGCAACCTCGCGTGCCAAATCGGGCAGGATTTCGGGTGTCGGGTTGGCCAGTGCAAAGATGATTGGGCGTTTCGCCATCTTAGCAACCATGTCTTGCTTTAATACACCGGGGCCAGACAGACCAAGAAAGAGGTCGGCACCCGGGATGACATCATCCAATGTGCGCAGGTTGGTTTTTTGGGCATATTCGGATTTGATCGGGTTCATGTCGACCTCGCGGCCTTCATAAACCACGCCGTGGATGTCACACAGCCAGACGTTTTCGCGTTTGACGCCCAGTTTCAGCAGCATGTTCAGACAGGCAATGCCCGCGGCACCGCCACCGGTGGACACGATCTTGATGTCTTCGAACTTTTTACCCGCTACATGCAGCGCGTTTGTCACCGCCGCACCCACGACAATCGCAGTACCATGCTGATCATCGTGAAATACCGGAATGTTCATACGTTCACGGCAAATGCGTTCAACGGTAAAACAATCAGGGGCTTTGATGTCCTCAAGGTTGATCGCCCCAAAGGAGGGTTCCAGCGCACAGACAATATCAGCCAACTTTTCCGGGTCTGCCTGATCCAGTTCAATGTCAAAGCAATCAATGTTTGCAAATTTCTTGAACAGAACGGCCTTGCCTTCCATCACTGGTTTTGACGCCAGCGCCCCGATATTGCCCAAACCCAGCACCGCGGTGCCATTGGTCACAACCGCCACTAAATTGCCACGCGACGTGTACCGTGCTGCCGCTGAGGGGTCTTCCTTGATCTCTAGGCAGGCCTCAGCCACACCCGGAGAATAGGCGCGGGCCAGATCACGGCCGTTGGCAAGTGGCTTGGTTGCCCTGATCTCTAACTTACCCGGTTTGGGAAACTCGTGATAATCAAGGGCTGCTTGGCGCAGGCTGGGTGTGTCGGACATGAAATGAAGCTCCTCCAAGAGAATGGTTTAGTGGTAAACTATTTGTATTGAGGGGCCAACATGCTGTTTGCGGTAACATAAGAGGTCAGTGTGTTTGTGAACAAACGTGGGCAAAGATTGAAACAAGGGGGAAGAATGCCTGCTTTTTGCCGCTCGTAACTTGAGGCAGAGTTTTTTATAGATGGAGGACAAGGGGAAGTCATGACATCCGATTTGCGCAAAGCGGCGATCACAGTGCGGGAAAATGCCCACGCACCATATTCGAATTTCAAGGTTGGGGCTGCAATTCGTGCGGGCTCGGGCGCGATCTATGTTGGCTGCAATGTTGAAAACGTCGCGTATCCTGAGGGCACTTGCGCCGAAGCGGGTGCAATTGCCGCCATGGTCGCAGCAGGTGAGACTACATTAACTGATGCCTATGTGATCGCAGGCAGTGATATGCCGGTGACGCCCTGCGGTGGCTGCCGTCAAAAACTTGCGGAATTTGGGGCAGGGTCTGTATTTGTCACGATGGCGACCACAGGTGGGGTTGAACAGCAAACAACGCTTGCTGACCTGTTGCCGGGGGCCTTTGGTGCCGCCCATATGAAAGAGTAATGTAATGAATGTTGGTGTAAACGCCCGCGGAATTCTAGCCAAGTTGCGGCGCCGTCAGACCCCAACACGGGATGAATTGACTTGGGTTGCACAGGGGCTTGCGGATGGCGGCCTTAGCGATGCACAGGCCGGTGCCTTTGCGATGGGTGTCTGTCTGAACGGCTTGTCTGATCTGGGTCGCGTGGCCCTGACACTTGCGATGCGCGATTCCGGTCGGGTGCTCAGCTGGAATTTAGACGGTCCGATTTTGGACAAGCATTCAACCGGGGGGATTGGCGATTGTGTCTCGTTGATCCTTGCCCCGGCTTTGGCTGCCTGTGGGGCCTATGTGCCAATGATATCTGGTCGCGGCCTTGGCCATACCGGCGGGACTTTGGACAAACTGGAGTCAATTCCGGGTGTGACAACTGATCTGGATGAGGGCCGTTTTCGCGACGTTGTGGGGCGGGTTGGCTGTGCCATCGTTAGCGCAAACTCTGATATCGCCCCAGCTGACAAGCGGCTGTATGCGGTACGTGATGTGACCTCAACAGTGGATTCGCTTGACCTGATCACCGCCTCTATCCTGTCCAAAAAACTGGCGGCTGGGTTGGACGGGCTGGTGTTGGACGTAAAAGTCGGCAGCGGTGCGTTTATGAAAGACCTTAAACAGGCACAGGCGCTGGCCGAGGCATTGACCAAGACCGCCAATGCGGCGAAATGCCGGACAACTGCGGTGATCAGCGACATGAGCCAGCCACTGGTGCCAAGCCTTGGCAACGCCTTGGAAGTCGCCGAAGTGATGCGGGTGCTGACCGGATCAGGCAAGGGGCCAATTGTTGACGTCGCAGCCGCACTTGGCGGTGTTTTACTGGTCAACGGTGGTTTGGTCGATGATGTGCAGGCCGGTGCGGATGCGATTGCAAAGGCAATCCGCAAGGGCGCGGCGGCTGAACGGTTTGGGGCGCTGCTGGCGGCGATGGGTGGCCCTGTCACCTTTGTTGAAAACTGGTCACGCTTTTTACCAGAGGCGACGGTGATCCGCGAGGTCACTGCAACAAAAGATGGCTACGTGACCGAGGTGGACGGTGAAGCGCTGGGTCTGGCGGTTGTTGCATTGGGCGGTGGGCGCAATGTCGAAAGCGATCGAATCAATCCAGCGGTTGGGCTTTCAGATGTGGTGCGCTTGGGTACAAAGGTAAAACGTGGTCAGACATTGGCGGTGGTTCATGCCACACGGTCTGATGAGGCGGACCGCGCGGCCCAAACCGTGAGATCGGCAATCACATTGGGGAATGCTAAGGGCAAAATACCGGAGCTGATTATCGAAAGGGTTGGGTAATGGCACGTGCGTTTCTTGTGGTAATGGATTCCGTCGGGATTGGCGGGGCACCTGATGCCGGGACATTCTTTAACGGGGACGTGCCTGATACCGGATCGAACACCTTGGGCCATATCGCGCAGGCCTGTGCCGATGGTCAGGCCAACGAGGGCCGCACAGGGTCGCTGCACCTGCCACATATGGCGGCCTTGGGTCTGGGCGCGGCGCTTGAGCTTGCCAGTGGTATGAGCGTCGCCAGCTTAAACGCAGATATCAAAGGCACATGGGGCGCTGCAACTGAAGTGTCACGCGGTAAAGACACGCCATCGGGGCACTGGGAATTGGCCGGTCTGCCCGTGCCGTGGGATTGGCATTATTTTGGCGATACCAAAAAATCGTTTCCTGACGAGCTGGTGCAGTTTGTGGCTAAGGCTGCTGGCACTGACGGCATATTGGGCAATTGCCATGCCCCCGGGACCGCGATCATCGAACGCTTAGGCGCGGAGCATATCCAGTCTGGTTGGCCGATTTGTTATACCTCAGCGGATTCCGTATTCCAGATTGCCGCCCATGAAAACCATTTTGGATTGGACCGTCTTTTGGCACTGTGCGCAGAACTTGCGCCGCGATTGCATGCAATGAAAGTGGGTCGGGTGATCGCCCGGCCCTTTGTGGGCGACGCTGACACCGGGTTTGAACGTACTGCAAACCGGCATGATTATGCAATTGCACTGCCCAAGCCAGTGTTAACCAATTGGGTGCAGAATGCGGGCGGTGACGTGCATGCGATTGGCAAGATTGGCGATATTTTCTCCATGCAAGGCATTGATGAAGTGCGCAAGGGCAAGGATGCGGTGCTGATGGGACACTTGGCGGATCTGGCTAACAGCGCCGCAGATGGCAGCCTGACGTTTGCCAATTTTGTCGAATTTGACAGCATCTATGGTCACAGGCGCGATGTATCGGGCTATGCCCGTGCGTTGGAATGGTTCGATGCGGAAATTGGCAAGGTCATTGCCATGTTGCGGCCCGGTGACATGTTGGTGCTGACAGCGGACCACGGCAATGATCCCTCTTGGGTTGGCACCGATCACACCCGCGAACGGGTGCCGGTGCTGGTTGCTGGTGTCGGACAGGGTGAATTGGGGCAGATCGGATTTCGCGATGTGGCCGCATTGATCGCAGCGCATCTTGACGTGGCAGTGCCGCACTGAGCTTTGCTTGAAACTCGACCCACGTTCAGTCAGAACCGGGGCAGACACGAAGGGGATAGACATGGTTGATAACAACGAACATCTGACAGTGGTGGATCACCCGCTGGTGCAGCACAAACTGACCATCATGCGCGATAAAGAAACGCCAACGGCGGTGTTTCGGCAATTGCTGCGCGAGATCAGCCAACTGTTGGCCTATGAGGTCACACGCGGCTTGCCGATGACCACCAAACGTATCGAAACACCGATGCAGATGATGGATGCACCAACGCTGGACGGCAAGAAACTGGCGTTGATCTCAATCCTGCGGGCGGGCAACGGCCTTTTGGATGGGGTGTTGGAACTGATACCCTCCGCGCGGGTTGGTTTTGTTGGGCTTTACCGTGACGAAGAAACCCTGAAACCGGTCCAATATTATTTCAAAGTGCCTGAGGGGCTGGATGATCGTCTGGTGATTGCAGTTGATCCGATGCTGGCGACAGGTAACTCATCAGTGGCGGCGATTGATCTGCTCAAATCAGCCGGCACCACCAACATTCGCTTTCTGTGCCTGTTGGCCGCACCCGAAGGAATCGCCCGCATGAAAGAGGCACATCCAGATGTGCCAATTGTGACAGCCGCCGTTGACGAAGCCTTAAATGAAGTCGGATATATCGTGCCGGGCCTTGGTGACGCGGGTGATCGTATGTTCGGAACGAAATAATACCCTGAAAAGGCTCACATTGTTGCGTACTGCGCTAGACTCGCGCGTTGCAGTGGGGCATCGTAAGCGACGTATTGTGTGGGGGCACGAGATGATGATTAAACGCGTTTTGACTATGGCTGTTCTGGTTGGCTCGCTTGGTGTGGGCGCAGCGCAGGCCCAAATCAGGGAACAACAACCAGCAGAATTTCCGCCATCGTCCTATAAGGGCAAACAATATGTCGACAGCAAGGGATGTGTATTCATCCGGGCCGGCATTGATGGCAATGTATCATGGATTCCGCGTGTCACCCGTGCCCGCAAAACTGTTTGTGGCTTTGCACCGTCCATCCCGGGGCAGGTGGCAGCCGCCCCCGTCGCGGCACCTGCCAAGGCAGTGGAACAGATCACGGTGAATAACACGACGGCAGTGGCACAAGTGGTCGCCAAACCAGCGCCGCGTCAGGTGACAAGGCCACGCAAAACAGCGCCAGCAGTTGTACGCCAGACAAAACGCGCGCCAGCCCGCCGAATTGCGCCTGCGCCTGTCATCGTGGCGAATGATCAGGCGCGATATGCGCCAGCGCAGTACAACACCAGCCTTGCGGCAACACCCCAAGTGACGCAGCAGACCCGCATCGTGCCAAAACATGTGGCCTACAATCGGCTTAACACCCGCAATGTTGTAGTGCCCAAAGGCTACAAGCGTGTTTGGGATGATGGTCGGCTGAACCCGAACCGTGCAGAACAAACATTGGCTGGGCGCAATCAGATGTTGTTGGTCTGGACGCAAACAGTGCCACGCCGCCTGATCGATTCACGCACTGGGCGCGATGTGACAACCTCCGTTCCGTTGATCTATCCTTATATCGACGTCTTCACTCAGACCAAAGAATTGGGGCAGGTCACACTTGTTCAGCATAATGGTCAGGTCGCCAAACGTGTTGTGCGGAACTCGAAATCGCGCAAACCGGTATTCTCAAGCCGTTCTGCGCCCAAGGCCGAAGCAGCCAAGCCCGCACCACGTGCACTGGCCGGTAAACGGTATGTTCAGATTGGCACCTTTGGCAAAACCGCAAATGCTGAACACTCCGCACAAAAAATCGCGCAGATGGGATATCCGGCGCGGATTGGCAAACACCGCAAGGGCGGCAAGTCTTTCTTGACGGTTCAGGCGGGGCCCTTCAACGACACTGGTGCACTGCAATCAGCGATCAAACGACTACGCAGTGCGGGGTATGCGGATGCGTTTGCGCGCAACTGACTCCTGAAAATTTGAAAACAGAAAAGCCAACCGAAATTCCTTCGGTTGGCTTTTCTGTATGGCCTACCCGCCACAGATGTTTTGCAGGCGTAACCAATTTCCATCGCTCATCAGCGGCTCTGTAAGTTGGCCGTTCATCGGATCGCCTTCAATCAGGTCCAGAACCGTTTCACCTGTGATGTCGATTGCATAGGCATAGGGGGTACTGCGCAACTTCGCGGCCCGAAATTGCGCCAGAAGTGCCGCAGTTTCGGGCACCGTTGTGGGGCGTGTCATCAGATGTTCGGCGTATCTGTCCAACGCTGCATCGCTGACGTCACCTGTGGTGAGCAAGCGAAAATTTTCGCGCAGACCCACAATCATCAACAGGTCGTGCAGCGGGTCTTCGATGCTGCGATTGGTCATTTCGGTCAGGATATAGCCAGCGGCAACGTCAGGCTCTTCAAAGTCTTCGATCACGCTCCGGCTTAGGACAATGACGCCGCCGGGCAGATGTAGGCTGGCGCGGCGCATATCCGGTAACACCGCCAGTTTCCCCGCCTTAAGCCGTGCACCTAGTTGCGCAATCGCAGCATGGCCCTTAGCCTCTGAGCAGACAGGCCCAGACACCCGTTCGATACGTTTCAACAGCGCAGCACCAATTGTGACACGTTTGACATTTGGCACCACGGTCAGCGTGTGATCGCGCATCGCACCGGGCAGCCAAAACACCGCAAACCCCACGACCACCGCAAAGGATGTCAACATGCCAAGCCACCGCAGCCTGCCGGGTTTGGGCCTGCTGCGGTCAATGGCGCGGCGCAGCTTTTCAATGGCTGCGATCATTTCGGTCTCGGCCTCGGGCAGTTCAAGGGTTTCGCCGGGGTCGCCATCGGGATGATAAATTGCAGGGCGGTCGCCCGGATTGGTGCGCTCAACGGCGGCCAAAGACCAATGGGCAAGCGCTTGATCCTTAAGATCGCTGATCACCAAAGTCGCATCGCCGATCGACACAATCACCTCGCGCCGCTGCACATCCGGTGTCGGGCGCCAAAGCGCCGTTGCCTCGATGCGATCGTATTTACTGAGGGCTGTCATAGACTGCTGCGGCACCTTGTGCTTTTTGCAGGCAGTTTAACATAGGATGCGCGTGGAGCAATGGCGTGCGTGCGGTCACATAGCGCGATCGGTTAGTCCAGATCAGCAGCCAATCTGCGCAGTTCAAACTTTTGGATTTTACCGGTCGAGGTTTTTGGCAGTTCCAGAAACACAATCCGTTTTGGAGTTTTGAACCCGGCCAATGTGTCACGCATAAACGCGACCAAGGCAGCCTCATCACCCGTGGAACCGGGTTTCAGTTCCACAAAGGCACAAGGCACTTCGCCCCATTTGTCGTCCGGTTTGGCAACCACGGCAGCAAGGTTCACATCCGGGTGGCCCATCAGCACACCTTCAACCTCAACCGACGAAATATTTTCGCCGCCTGAAATGATAATGTCCTTGGCGCGGTCAGCGATCTGGATATAGCCATCTGGGTGCTGCACGGCCAAGTCACCTGAATGGAAATAGCCGCCCGCAAATGCCTCGGCTGTGGCATCAGGATTCTTGAGGTAACCCTTCATCACTGCATTCCCTCGGATCATGATTTCACCTTGCACAGTGCCGTCCATCGCGACTTGTCTCATGGTGCTGTCAGTGACGGTGATATGGTCCATCATTGGCATCGCAACCCCTTGCCGGGCCTTGATCGCCGCCCGGGCAGAGGCATCAAGAATGTCCCAATCGCTGCTGCGCCACAGGCATTCCGTGACATGGCCATAGGTTTCGGTCAGCCCGTACACCTGCGTGACGTTGAAACCCAGTTTCTCAATCTTGCCCAAGGTCGCGGGAGCAGGGGGTGCACCTGCGGTAAACACCTCAACCACGTGATCAAAGGCGCGGCGTTGATCCTCAGGGGCGTTCACCAGCATGTTTAAAACAATCGGCGCTCCGCCAAAATGTGTGACCTTTTCATTGGCAATCGCATTGTAAATCGCAGGTGCAGTGACATCGCGACAACAGACCAAAGTGCCACCGATCAGCGGCATCATCCATGTGTGGTTCCAGCCGTTGCAATGAAACAGCGGCACGATCTGCATAAACACCGGGTGCAGCACCATCCGCCAACTGATCACCGTGCCCATTGTCATCAGGTACGCGCCGCGATGATGATACACCACACCCTTTGGCCGCCCAGTGGTGCCAGAGGTATAGTTAAGCGCAAGGCTCTCCCACTCATCCTGTGGCATGTGCCATTGGTACGTGGCATCGGCACCTGCCAACATGTCTTCATATCTTGGATGGCGGCCCGTTGCGGGATATCCGGCAGTCGGATCTTCGACTTCGATAATCTGCGGTGCTGAATTTTCCATCGCAGTACAGGCGTCTTCGGCCAATTCCATAAACTGCGTGTCCACCAGCAGCGCCTTTGCCCCACCGTGATCAAAGATATATGCGACCGTGTTCACATCGAGCCGGGTGTTGATGGTGTTCAGCACGGCACCACATGCTGGCACGCCAAAATGTGCTTCGGCTTGGGCCGGAATATTGGGGAGCAATGTGGCCACGACATCACCGGGTGCAATCCCCATGTCGGCCAGCGCCGACGCCAGACGGGTGCAGCGGTCATGATATTGGGCATAGGTGATGCGATGATTGCCATAGATCACTGCGATATGGTTGGCAAAAACATGGGCCGCCCGTGCCAAATGGGACAAGGGTGTCAGCGCCACAAAGTTGGCATCGCATTTATCCAACCCGATTTCATCGTGCATCCAGCCCATGTCGGTCTCCCCCAGATGTATTGTCGCTTTAGGGGTTGAGTATTGCGTTGCACGCGTGACTTTGGAAGAGGTGAAAGCGAACAAAGGACAAGATGTGGCGACGGGCGATGTAAATCCGGGTATTGCGGCGATATCGGTGCTGGGCGGGATGGCGACATTGGGCCTGACGGATAATTTTGTGCCCTATATATCTGAACGTGGGTCGTTGTGGCAGTTTCATATGCTGCGCAGCGTGATGGCGCTAAGCATTTTGGGCGTCTTTGTCGCATTCGGTATGGGTGCTTTGTGGCCTAAACGAATGGCCGCTGTGCTGGGCCGCAGCCTGTTTCAGGCCGGTGCAATGCTGATTTATTTTGGCTGTCTTTCGGTCTTGCCAATCGGTGTGGTTGTCGCCGGGCTGTTTACCTCACCGCTATTTGTCGTGCTGATTTCAATTCTGTTCCAAGGTAAAACAGTTGGCCCGTTTCGTTGGGCTGCTGTGGGCCTTGGCTTTGTCGGGGCGTTGATGGTGATCCGTCCTGATCCATCTGCGTTAAACGTTGTCGCGTTTCTGCCAATTGTCGCGGGGTTGCTTTATGCAATTGGTGCGGTTGCGACCCGGGCATGGTGCGAGGGCGAAAGCACGCTAACGCTTACCGCCGGGTTCTTTGCCATGCTGGGGGTTTTTGGCGGCATTGGGGTTTTGCTTATGCCAGCGGACGGGCCAATCGGCCACGCAGGATTTGTGCTGCGGTCATGGGGGCCTCTTGATGCGCAGATGTTGTTTTGGATTGCCGTTCAAGGGGCCGGATCACTTTTGGGCATCGGCTTGATCTTTCGCGGCTACCAATTGGGCGAAGCAAGCCATGTCGCGGTGTTCGAATACTCCTTGTTGGTTTTTGCCAGCTTTTGGGCGTGGATGCTGTGGGGGCAAACCGTGCCGCTGTTGGCTCTTGCGGGCATGGCATTGATTGCGGTGGCCGGAATGGTGATTGCGCTCAGGTCCACCACGCCTGTGCCTTTGCGCGGGGCCTCGATTCCAGAGTGAAGTTTTCAGCATGATCATAAGCCACGGCAGAAACTACATCTTTGTTCACATCCCAAAGACGGGCGGCACCTCAATGGCATTGGCGCTGGAGGATCGGGCGATGAAAGATGACATCATGCTTGGGGATACGCCAAAGGCGCTTAAACGGCGGCACCGGGTGAAAGATGTCGAAACCCGTGGCCGCCTTTGGAAACACTCGACACTGGCAGATATTGAGGGGCTGGTGACACAAAATGTGCTGACCCAGATGTTCTGTTTTACCATGGTCCGCAATCCGTGGGACCGTATTGTCAGCTATTATCATTGGCTGCGTGATCAGGGTTTTGACCATCCGGCGGTGCATTTGGCAAAATCGGTGACATTTGATGCATTTTTGGCGGATGCCGGCATGCAATCTGCTTTACGCGATACGCCTGCTGCGCAGTACATGCGCGACGGTCAGGGTTTTGAACGCTGTAACGCCTATATCCGGCTTGAGCATTTTACTGAGGATGCCGCCCCATTGGCCGCCCATTTAGGGTTTGAGTTGATATTGCCAATGACAAACCAATCTGACCGGAAATCAGCATATCAAAGCTATTATTCGCCGCTGACCCAAAACATCGTGGCCGAGTGTTGCGCCGAGGATATCGCGCGATTCGGGTATTCCTTTACGTAAGGCTCCACTCGGTTAACCAAGATTGGGCTGATTGGCCCCTGTTTGTGAACCAATTCTCAATAAACCGTAGTTATTGTTGCCAATAACCACGGTAATGCCGCAATCACGCCTTTTTCTTGGCCAGCCTTGAACATGGGAATCATCCCAAGTGGTTACAACAACTGCAACAGCGCCCTGCCAGGTGCGACACCATGGGGATGGATGATATGTTTGGATGGAAAAATAAGACGACGGGAATGCACCGCCGCGGTGTTGAGATGTCTGGTGCCTATGATGGCGGCCTTACTGCTTTGACACATGGCTTGATGGCTGGCACCCGTGTTGCCTCTAACCTTGGTTGGCGTGCAATCGAAGCACTTGCCGTGGGTGATATGGTGTTGACCTTTGACCACGGCATGCGTGAAATTACGGAAATCCGCCGCTCAACCGTTTGGCTGGACGCGCCTGATACAGCGCCTGCCATGTGGCCGGTCATTGTGCCTGTCGGTGCTTTGGGCAACCGCGAGGAATTGACCTTGCTGGCGGATCAGGGCGTGCTGGTGGAAAGCGATGCGGCGTCTGACATGTACGGTGACCCGTTTGCGGTTGTCCCTGCCCAGGCATTAGATGGCGTGCGCGGCATCTACCGGGCCGCCCCTGCGCATCAGATCGAATTGATTGCGGTTTATTTCGCAGACGAACAGGTGATCTATGCCGAAGGGGGCGCATTGATCCATTGCCCAGCGAACACAACGGCGCTTGATACATTCCTTGAAGCACAGCCTGCAGCCTACGACGTCCTGAGCGCGTCAGATGCCGTGTTCCTCGCGGAATGTCTGGTCATGGAAGATGCAGTACTTGCCTCTGGCGGTTGGGTAGACCGCCAAATGGCTGTGCACTGCTGATCTAAAACCCCGCCTTGCCCCTTGGGAGGAGGCGGGGCAAAGGACACCCTCTTTTTTAGCGAATGACAGGTCCCCCGAGACATCAACAGGTGGGAACCTAAAAGTTCTTCGCCATTTGCACCCAGAACCGTTTTTCATCGGCATTGTTTGCACCTGAAAGTGCTTCTGACTGACAAAAGAACTTGAGCTGGTCGCGATAATGCCGTGAAAGGCCACTGCTTGCGGTGGCAAGGAGACCCCAGTGTTCATCTGCGATCTCGTAAGTGGCGGGAATGTCGGCACCACCCAAAAGATGACGAAATGGGGCGATGGCCAAGAGGGTGTTCCCAAGGGCCTGCATTTCTGACAAGTCAGTTTGGAGTTCCTTTAGCGCTTTCAGTTGTTCGCGAGTTCTGCTCGTAAGTCCGAAAGAGCTTCCTTTTGAGATTGCGGCGATCTGGGCGCTTAATTCGGTGCGGCGCTTCCTCAGGCGTTGCAGTGCCTGTGTTGTCTCGCGCGCGGCACTTTTCTTGCTCGCCTGTCGTTGTCGAATGTTCGCAGCCTGTGAAACTAAGCCGCTTTCAAGGCGATCTGTTTCGTTTTTGAAAGATAGGAAATTGTCACTGGCATCCATAACGACACGAGCTTCGTCCTCGGTCGCGATACATCTGACCCGGCCACCGCCGAACACATCTGAGTTGCTGCAATTCCGAGCAGCAAGCCTCTTAAGGCCATCAAGCATATCATTTGAACGGGTCATTCTGTCGCTGACATCATTTGAGTGCGCGTTAAACGCCGCGACCTCTGACCGGAAAGCCGCCCAATCAGACGTTTCTTGTCCCCTGCGTGTTTCCCAATCGTTGATCTGCTGATTGACGCTGTTCAGTTCAGACACAAGGCGACTGCGCCGTTCTTGATTGGTCTCAGCAATGAGTGAGTTTGTGAAAAAAAGCAGCACCGAAAGTGCCATCGTCAAGCGTTTCGCTGTCTTCACCACATAATATCCTTCAATAAATTGCAACAATCTATCGAGAGACTAACGCGGACACTCCAAAAGACAAAATACTATGCAAATCGACCTTTTAGGTTGTGGCAAGACGGTCATCGCCGCCCTGCCACATGGTTTAACGGTGCTACGCCACCTTTTCCGCATCCGGATCAAACCGCCCATAAAAGCTCTGACCCTTTGCTGCCATCTCGCGCAGTAGATCAGGGCAGGCGAACCGTTCACCAAACTTTTCGGTCAATTGATCACAACGTTCCGCTGCATAGGGTGCGCCAATCATATCGAGCCATGACAGTGGACCACCGGACCACGGCGCAAAGCCCCAGCCCAAAATCGCGCCGACATCGCCTTCGCGGATGTCCATCAACACGCCTTCTTCCAAGGCGCGCACGGCTTCCAAGACTTGGCTGAACAGCAAACGGTGCTGCACCTCAATCAAATCGGGCTGATCCTCAGCAACTGGATATTTCTCACCCAAGCCATCCCACAGCAATCCGCGTTTGCCTTTGTCGTCATAGGTATAAAACCCTGCGTTGGCCTTGCGGCCCAAACGCCCTTCGCCCTCCATCCAGAACACCAGCGGGTCGATATCGTCATTCGGGTATTCCGCACCCATCGCCGCCTTGGTGGCGCGGGCAATCTTGGCCCCCAGATCAATCGAGGTTTCATCCATCAGCTGCAATGGGCCCAGTGGCATACCAACCAGCTTGGCAGCATTTTCGATAAGTGCAGGCGTGACCCCTTCCTGAACCATCCGCACCCCTTCGTTGATGTAGGGAATGATGCAGCGGTTGGCATAAAAGAACCGCGCGTCGTTGACGACAATTGGTGTCTTGCGGATCTGGCGCACATAGTCGAGCGCCTTGGCCACTGCCCGGTCACCAGTTTTTGCGCCTTTGATGATCTCAACCAACAACATCTTTTCGACGGGTGAGAAGAAGTGAATGCCGATGAATTGCTCATCGCGGCTGCTCGCTTTTGCCAGATCAGTGATTGGCAAGGTCGAGGTGTTGGAGGCAAAGATACAATCTTCAGGGATTACCGCCTCAACCTTCTTGGTCATCTCGGCCTTGACCTTCATGTCCTCAAACACCGCTTCGATGATCAAATCACAGCCCTTAAGCGCATCCAGATCGGTGGTCGCGGTGATCAGGTCCAGGGCCGCCTCTTTCTTCTCAGGCGTAGATTTCTTACGCGCAATGCCCTTGTCAAAATAGCTGGCGGAATAGGCTTTGCCCTTGTCCGCCGCCTCTTGGGTCTGGTCGATCAGCACAACTTCGATGCCGGCCTGAACAGACACCAGCGTGATGCCAGCCCCCATCATGCCAGCGCCCAGAACACCCAGCTTCTTAACACGCTGATCCGGGACACCCGCCGGGCGTACAGCCCCTTTTTCCAAGGCTTCTTTATTCAAGAACAGTGAACGTATCATCGCGCCAGACGACGGATTCATCAGAACATTGGTGAACCAACGCGCTTCGATTTTCAACGCGGTGTCGAAGTCGACCATGGCGCCTTCGTACACTGCAGAAAGCAATGCTTTGGCGGCCGGATAGACACCTTGGGTCTTGCCGTTGACCATGGCGTTTGCGCCTACAAAGGTCATGAAACCGGCAGGGTGGTACGGCGCGCCACCGGGCATTTTGTATCCCTTGGCGTCCCATGGTTTCAGCAGGTCGGCGTCTTTGGCGTTCAGCACCCACGCATGCGCTTCGGCCATTGGATCATCTGCGACTTCATCAATGATGCCAGCCTTTAAGGCGGCATCCGGCGACACCAGTTTGCCTTCCAACAGGAAGGGACTGGCGGCCATCGCACCCATTTTGCGCACGAACCGCGTTGTGCCACCGGCACCGGGGAAAATACCTACCATAATCTCTGGCAGGCCAATCCGCGCCTTTGGGTTGTGCGCGGCAAAGATACGGTGCGTGGCCAGCGGCAATTCCAGACCAATACCAACAGCAGTACCGGGCAGGACCGACGCAATCGGCTTGCCACCCTTGTTGGTCTTGGCGTCCATGCCTGCGCGTTCAATCTTGCGCAGCATGTGGTGCATTTTCATCGTGCCTTCGAACAACCCACGCGCCGGGTCGTCGCCTGCGTCTTCTTTCATCTTGGCCAGCAGGTTTAGGTCCATGCCACCTGCAAAGGAGCCTTCCTTGCCCGAGGTGATGATCACACCTTTGATGGCGTCGTCAGCAAGTGCTGCATCCACCAGATCGTTCAACTCTTGAAGACCCTCAAACGACATAACGTTCATGGATTTTTCAGGGACATCCCATGTGATGACGGCCACGCCGTCCTTGTCGGTTTTTGATGTAAAATCGGTCATATATTCTCTCCCGTTTTGGGGTGTTCAAGTGCGCCGAGGCGTATAATCGGCAAATTTTTCAAGCAGCTGTTCAATCAGCGCCAGCGTCACATCAGGGCCGTGTGCGCAATCTTCTTCGCTCAGCAAAATGCGTTTTGACTGCTGGAAATAGTCGCGGTCAAAGCTGTCGCTGGGGTCGGGGCGGTATTTGAAGAACAGCGGTGGCGCGTCTTGATACAGACGCACATAGTCACCGTCGGTTTCCACCTTGATTTCAAGATCCATGTCGCGCGCCACGGCCAAGGCGGCCACTGCGTGAAATGGATGTTCAGCATTGCCCATTATACGCGCTCGATAATGGTGGCGGCACCCATGCCGGACGCGATGCACAGCGTGGCCATGCCGACTTCTTTGTCGCTGCGTTCCAATTCATCCAGCAGCGTACCGATAATCATCGCACCAGTAGCCCCCAGCGGATGACCCATCGCGATGGAGCCGCCGTTAACGTTCACTTTGTCCTCGTCGACATCAAACGCCTGCATAAAGCGCATGACAACGGCGGCAAAGGCTTCGTTGACTTCAAACAGATCAATGTCGCCGATCTTCATCCCGTTATCCGCAAGGATTTTTTCGGTCACAGGCACCGGGCCCGTCAGCATGATCGTAGGATCAGTGCCGATTTTTGCTGTCGCCCGGATACGCGCGCGGGGCTTCAACCCATATTTTTCACCGAACTCTTTGTTCCCGATCAACACGGCAGCGGCACCGTCAACGATACCCGATGAATTGCCCGCGTGGTGGATGTGATTGATCTTTTCCAGATGCGGATATTTCATCAGTGCGATTTTGTCGAAACCGGGCATGACTTCACCCATCGCCTGAAACGCGGGGTTCAGCGCGCCAAGGCTTTGCATGTCAGTTTGTGGGCGCATGTATTCGTCATGATCCAAAATCGCGAGGCCGTTTTGGTCCCGCACGGTGATGACGGATTTGGCAAATCGGCCATCATCCCATGCCGCTTTGGCACGCTGTTGCGAGCGCACGGCAAGCTGATCGGCCTCGTCACGCGTGAAGCCATATTCGGTGGCAATGATGTCCGCTGAAATGCCTTGCGGCACAAAATACTTTTCCATCGCCAATGTCGGATCAACGGCAATCGCCGCCCCGTCACTGCCCATGGCAACGCGGCCCATCATTTCGACGCCGCCCGCGATATAGCCCATGCCAGCCCCGCCGCGCACCTGGTTGGCGGCCAAATTAACCGCTTCCATGCCAGAGGCACAAAAACGGTTGATCGCAAGGCCGGGAATGCGTTCATCAAGGTCCGACGCCAGCACGGCGGAACGGGCCAAGCAGCCACCCTGTTCCATGACTTGTGTAACATTGCCCCAAATCACATCTTCAACGGCGTGACCCTCAAGATTGTTGCGGTCTTTCAAGGCGTTCAGTGTCACGGCGGACAGGCGCAATGAGGTAACTTCGTGCAAGGAGCCGTCCTTGCGGCCCTTACCGCGCGGTGTGCGGATGGCGTCATAGATATAGGCTTCGGTCATGGTCATTCTCCGTTTTCGGGCGTGTTCAGGTGCGGTCAGCAGGGCTGCCGGGCATCAAATCATAAGGGGCTTTCCAACCTGGTGTTTCGGACAGGCGGGTGAGCCATGCGTCGATATTGGGCCATTCCGTGCGGTCAAAGCCGAACGGCTCAGGGTAATAAAGATAACCACAACAGCTTAGGTCGGCATTGGTGATATCTTCGCCAACGATCCAGTTGCGGCCCTCAAGGTGGTCGTTCAACACGGCATAGGCGGCCTTAAGGCGTCCTTGGTTGAAGGCAATCACTTCCGCAGGGCGTTTGTCTTCGGGTAGGAAATTCATCAAAAACCGTGTTGGCCCCGCGGTCGAGCTGAGCTTGTGATTGTCCCACAGCACCCAGCGCAAAACCTCGCGGCGCTCTGTCACATCCTTGCCGCCGAACTTGCCGGATTTTTCAGTGACATAATCCTGAATGACCCCGGATTGGGTCAGGCACAGATCGCCGTCAAACATCGCAGGCACTTCTCCCATGACGTTGATCTGGCGGTACGCAGGCGTGCGCGCTTCACCACCAAAGAAATCAACTTTAACAGGTTCCCAATCCAGACCGGACAGTTCCAGCGCCAAGGCCGCTTTGTAGGCATTGCCAGATTCACCGAAGCAGTGGAGTTTTATGGTCATCGTTGGTTTCCTTTTTGGATGCCGGTTTTAGTATTTATGCAAGGGTGAAAAGATAAGGACCTCTGCAAATTCACCCTTTTACAAATACCTTGAACTGCGGGGTCGGCAGGTGCCAGACACAGATATGTCATAAGGCCCGGCCAATCAGTTCCTTCATGATCTCATTGGTCCCGCCATAAATGCGCTGCACGCGGGCGTCGGCCCACATTTCACCCACGGCGTATTCCTGCATGAAGCCATAGCCGCCGTGCAGTTGCAGGCATTCGTCTAAAACCTCACCTTGGGTATCGGTCAGCCAATATTTTTGCATTGCGGCCTTTTCGACAGTCAGTTCACCGCGCAAATGGTCAGCGATACATTCGTCCAGAAAGGCCCGCGCCACCATGGTTTTTGTCTTACATTCGGCCAACTTGAACCGGGTATTCTGGAACTGCGTCAGTGGCCCGCCAAAGGCTTCGCGCTCTTTGCAATAGATGATGGTGCGTTCAACAGCGCCTTCCATCGCCCCCACCGCACCGCAGCCAATGATCAGACGTTCCTGCGGCAGTTGCTGCATCATCTGGTAAAACCCTTTACCCTCTTCTTGGCCGAGGATATTTTCAGGTGGAATTTCGACATTATCAAAGAATAATTCAGATGTGTCCGCCGCGTGCAGCCCGATTTTTTCTAAATTGCGCCCGCGCGCGAAGCCATCGGCACCGTCAGCTTCTACCACGACCAGCGACACGCCTTTGGAACCCTCGTTAGGGTCGGTTTTGGCGGCGGCGATGATCAGGTTGGCGTGTTGGCCATTGGTGATAAAAGTCTTTTGCCCGGACAAGCGGTAAGCATTGCCATCGCGGATTGCTTTGGTCTTGATCCGCTGCACGTCTGATCCGGTTGACGGTTCCGTCATCGCCAGCGCACCAACCAATTCGCCGGACACCATTTTGGGCAGCCACCGTTTTTTCTGTTCTTCGGTGCCATAGGCAAGCACATAATGCGCCACGATGCCTGAGTGGATGCCGTGGCCCCAGCTTGCCAGATTGGCGCGGGATCCTTCGATCAGGATCGCAGCCTCATGACCGAAATCACCACCTGGCCCGCCATATTCTTCAGGGATCGAAGGACAAAGCAGGCCAAGCTCACCCGCCTGCGCCCATGTCTCGTGGTCCATCTGACCTTGCTTGCGCCATTTCTCAAACTTTGGGGCCCATTCGGCATTGATGAACTGCGCGGTCATATCCGCAATCATCCGGTGCTCGTCGGTCATCCAAGAGGATGCATCCGTGCTGTGGTCTCTCATCTGGCCCCCCTTCGTGGTTCAGCGTTTGCGATCGTCTAGGTCTGAATTGAACAGCCGCAACCGGGCTGTCAGGTTTTCTTCGTTCGTCACCGATTTGAAATTCTCAAACAAGAAAGACAGTGCTTCACCTTCGTCTAACCCCGCCTCTGCGCTGAATTTCTTCAGATTACGATATCCGTCTTCGGTCATCGCGACGGGAAAACGGCGGGTCAGGCGAAAGCGTTTTGGCATTTTCTCTCCAGTTTGAGGTAGGGTGGGGGCACGCCCCACCAACCAGATTTAGAAGTTTGCGGCCTCCAGCGCCATGACTGTGTCCGCACCAGATTCAATCCGCGTCAGGTGCAGCGCCGTGGCAGGCAATTGGCGCGCCATATAATACCGTCCGGTGGCCAGCTTGGTCTCGTAGAATGCGGTGTCCGTGGTGCCATCTGCAAGCGCCTTTTTGGCGGCCAAGCCCATTTTTGCCCACATCAGCCCAAGGCAGACATGACCAAACATGTGCATAAAGTCGTTGGATCCGGCCAGTGCATGGTTCGGGTTCTTCATGCCGTTTTGCATGAAATACATGCCTGCGGCCTGCAAGTCTTTGCTGGCGGCTTTGAGCGGATCAAGGAAATCTTTGTCGAACACCTCATCTGCGCCTGCGTTATCTTTGATGAACGATTTCACCAGATCAAAGAACGCCATCACGTGCTTGCCACCGTCCTGCGCCAGCTTGCGACCCACAAGGTCCAGCGCCTGAACGCCGTTGGCCCCTTCATAGATCATTGCAATCCGGGCATCGCGGGTGAATTGCGACATGCCCCATTCTTCGATATAGCCGTGGCCCCCATAAATTTGCTGGGCTTTGACGGTCATGTCATAACCCTGATCGGTCAGGAACCCTTTGATCACCGGAGTGAGCAGAGAGACCAAGCCGTCTGCGTCCTTGTCATCGGCGCGGTGCGCTGCGTCGATCATCATTGCACCCCAAAGCAAGAATGCCCGACCCCCTTCAACAAATGATTTTTGGTCCATCAATGAACGGCGGATGTCGGGATGCACAATCAATGGATCAGCAGGCTTATCAGGGAATTCGGCACCCGTAACAGCACGGCCTTGCAAACGGTCATTGGCATAGATCACCGCGTTTTGATAAGCGACCTCAGCCTGAGCCAGACCTTGCATGCCGACGCCAACCCGCGCTTCGTTCATCATGGTGAACATCGCGCGCATGCCTTTGTGTTCTTCGCCCAGCAGATACCCGGTGGCCCCATCATAGTTCATCACGCAGGTGGAATTGCCGTGGATGCCCATCTTTTCTTCGATGGAGCCAACCGCAACGCCGTTGCGGTCGCCCAGTGACCCGTCCTCGTTCACCAGGAATTTTGGGACGATAAACAAAGACACACCTTTGATGCCTTCTGGACCGCCTTCGATCTTTGCCAACACCAAATGGATAATGTTGTCGGCCATGTCGTGTTCACCCGAAGAGATGAAAATCTTTTGGCCAGTGATTTTATAGCTACCGTCGTCCTGCGGTGCCGCTTTGCTCCGCATCAGACCCAGATCAGTCCCACAATGTGGCTCGGTCAGGTTCATCGTACCGGTCCATTCGCAGGATACCATTTTTGGCAGATAGGTGTCTTTCTGCGCGTCGGTCCCGTGAACAAGGATCGCCGAGGCCGCGCCATGCGTCAGCCCCTGATACATGGTAAACGCTTGGTTGGAGGCTGAGAACATCTCGCCCACCGCTGTCCCGATAACGTAGGGCATATTCTGCCCGCCGTATTGTTCAGGCATGTCCAGACCCGGCCAGCCACCTTCCTTGACCTGATCAAAGGCTTCTTTGAAACCTTTCGGTGTATAGACGACGCCGTTCTCCAATCGGCAGCCTTCTTTGTCACCCACGACATTCAGCGGAGCCAAAACGTCAGCGGTCAGTTTACCCGCTTCTTCGAGGATGGCAGAGGTGAAGTCGGCCTCAAGATCATCATAACCCGGTGTTGTGGATGAGGTCACATTCAGCACGTCGTGCAACACAAATTGAAGGTCTTTGGTGGGGGCAATATAGCTGGGCATCAAGGGTCTCCGTTGGGCTGCTGTTAGGGTGTTGGTCGGGGGCAGTTATTCCGCCGCGTTTCGTTGTTGGCTGACAGAGGCGATCATTTTTTCACCCCATTTCAGTTGATCACGCAGATCATTGATTGCGTCGTTTAGCTCGTCACGCTGCGCTTCCATATCGGCAAGCCGGGTGCGGGCTATTTCATAGGTACGTGTGATCTGCGTCTGCTGTTGGTCACCCATGTGATACAGGTCCAGCAGCTGCCGGATTTCCTCAAGGCTAAAGCCAAACCGCTTGCCACGCAGAATCAGTTTCAGGCGCGCCCGGTCACGTTTTGTGAACAGACGCTTTTGGCCCTGACGTTCAGGGAAAAGCAGCTCTTTGGCCTCATAAAAGCGCAAGGTCCGCGGCGTAACCTCATAGGTGTCACACATCTGGCGGATCGTCATTGTGTCGTTATTCATCATCATCACTCTCATCAGAATGTTGCGTTCTGTATGGGACATGGGTGCATTTCCCAAACCATACAACAGCGGGTAACGTTTACGTAACCAAGACGCTACGTCACTTACAAAGTTGACGTAGATGGCGGTTGAGTAAAGGGTAATGCCCGGCTCATTTTCGCAAAATTAGATGGGTTAATGTTCAAAAGCCTGTTCTGCGTCAGCTTTTCAAGGCCGCAGCTGTATCGTCGCGTAGGCGGCGCAATTCGGCCATTGCTTCATCCAACTGGGCACGCTGTTCTGCCAATTCGGCCAGTTGCCCATCAGCAAGTTCGATCCAAGCACGCATCTGTGCGTCGGTGCCTTCTTTTTCATAAATCATCAGCCACTGGCGGATGTCTTCAAGGGCGAAACCAAACTTGCGGCCACGCAAAATCAGTTTCATGCGCGCACGGTCGCTTGGCCCATAAAACCTTGCGCGGCCTTCGCGGTCCGGTTTGAGCAATTCAATATACTCGTAATAGCGCAATGTGCGTGGCGTTACATCGAACTTGGTGCACATCTCTTTAAACGTGAGCCGTTGCTCTGCCATGGTCGTTTCTCCCTGTGCATAGGCTAGGACCATGGCGCGTTAAGCGCAACCGCAGCCTTGCCCTTTGTGAACGCCGGATTGATAAGGGTGTAATTTCGCAGACAGGAACCCGTGCACATGTCGGATAAAACCAAGCTGGCCCGCCAATTTATCCAAGCCTTGCCGCATTCCGTGGCGCTGGGCATGAAAGTGGTCGATCTGAACAACGGCACCGCGGTCATATCCATGCCGTATGACAAAAAGCTAATTGGCGATCCCAAAACGCGGGTGGTGCATGGCGGGGCGGTTTCGGCGCTGATGGATACCAGTTGCGGTGCGGCTGTGATGAGCCATCCCAGCAATCCGGCGGGCACGGCAACGATGGATTTGCGTATCGAATATCTGCGCGCGGCAAAGCCGGGCCAGACGATTACAACCACTGCGACCTGTTATCATGTGACGCGTTCAGTTGCTTTTGTGCGTGCCACCGCAACAGATGATGATGCAGAACACCCGGTGGCCACGGCAACCGGCACCTTTACAGTTGAGGCGAAGTGATGACCACACCACCAATACCGCCACGCCGCAGGCCCGAACCCGTTCAAGTGATCAAACAACGCCGCGACGGAGTATTGCGCGCCATGGTCGAAGGTGTGCCATACATTCAGTTTCTGGGCATTCAATTTGAACGGCGCGGGGACGAATTGACCGGGATTCTGCCATTTTCTGAAACGCTCATCGGGAACCCGATTTTACCGGCCTTGCATGGGGGGGCGACGGCTGCGTTTCTGGAAGTGACTGCAATCATCACCCTCAGTTGGGGATTGATTTGGGAAGACATGGAAAGTGGCGCGCTTGATGTTACTCAGCTTGATCACGATCATTTGCCGCGTTTGCCCAAGACAATTGATTTCACTGTGGACTATCTGCGGTCCGGCTTGCCACGTGACGCCTATGCGCGGGCGCGGATCAACAGGTCCGGGCGGCGCTATGCCTCCGTGCATGTGGAAGGATGGCAAGACAACCGGTCCAAACTTTTTGCGCAGGCAACTGGGCATTTTGTCATGCCGCAGCGTGACTAAATGACAGAACCCTTGAGTGATTCAGAGGTGCGCGTGGTCAAGCAAGGCGCGCTTGAGGCCCGGGACGTGGTGACACATCGACGGGTCCTAAACATCGCCATTCCGATTGTGATTTCTAATGCCACCGTGCCGATTCTGGGGGCGGTTGACACCGGGGTCGTGGGCCAATTGGGCCTTGCTGCACCAATTGGTGCCGTGGGTTTGGGCGCGATCATCTTGTCAGCCCTTTACTGGGTATTCGGCTTTCTGCGGATGGGGACGGTGGGCCTGACCGCACAGGCGGCGGGCAATGGTGACACGGCCGAGGTCGCCGCGTTGCTGACACGTGGTTTGCTGATTGGGGCTGGGGCAGGAGTTTTGGTGGTTGCCTTACAGGTGCCGCTGTTTTGGGCGTCATTCTTTATTTCGCCCGGATCGGCAGAGGTCGAGGGGTTGGCGCGTCAGTACATGGCGATCCGGGTCTGGTCAGCACCCGCCGCTATTTCCCTGTATGCGATCACCGGTTGGCTGATTGCCCAAGAACGCACCCGCGCCGTTCTGGTTATTCAGGTCTGGATGAATGGGTTGAACATCGTGTTGGACCTGTGGTTTGTGCTGGGGCTGGATTGGGGGGTGCAGGGCGTTGCGATTGCCACATTCATAGCGGAATGGAGCGGTGCGCTGCTGGGCCTGTGGTTCTGCCGCGCGGCGTTTAAGGTGCCAGATTGGCGCAATTGGGTACAGGTGTTTGACCGCCCCCGCTGGGTCCACATGATGCGCCTAAACACCGATATTTTGATCCGATCCTTGCTACTTGAGGCGATGTTCGTGTCGTTTCTGTTCATGGGCTCTGGCCTTGGCGATGTGACACTGGCCGCCAATCAGGTGTTGCTGCAATTCCTGATGATCACCGCCTACGCACTGGATGGTTTTGCCTTTGCGGCAGAGGCATTGGTGGGGCAGGCACTGGGTGCGAAACAACGGGCGGTCTTGCGGCGCGGGGCGTTCCTGACAAGCGCTTGGGGGGCGTTTATTTGCATCTTGATGACGATTGCTTTTGCCGCTGGTGGTGGCGCGATCATCGACTTGATGGCAAAGGCACCAGATGTCCAAGACGTCGCGCGCAGCTATCTGCCCTATATGATTGCGGCCCCTTTGGCGGGATGCGCTGCGTGGATGTTGGATGGTATTTTCATCGGGGCCACGCGATCCCGCGACATGCGCAACATGATGGCGATCTCTTTTGTGGTTTATGTTGTGGCTGCGCTGATCCTGGTCCCGTCTATGGGCAATCACGGGCTGTGGTTGTCGCTGTTGATCTCGTTTGTGGTGCGGGGGATTACCTTGGGTGTGCGATACCCTGCGTTGGAACGCGCGGCGGGATAGTCGTTTTCTTTTAAGGAAACCGGATCGGAATTCTTCAAAAATTCCGGATTGCGAATAACAAAAGCTCATCGATGTTTGGCGGTGACGTCCTCGGTCTTGGTCACAGCAGGTCTTTTACCGCCTCGGGGGGACGTCCGATCACGGCGCGCTGACCTTTGAATGCGATGGGGCGTTCGATGAGAATGGGGTGTGTGGCCATTGCAGCGATTAAATCAGCGTCGGAGGTTTGCTTGTTTAGCCCCAGCTCTTTGAAAACACTCTCGCCTTTACGCACCATTTGAATGGTAGGTGGATTGCCCAATGCCAAAAGCGCCGCATGAAGCTCCGCCGCGCTTGGCGCGTCTTCCAGATATTTGCGGATCGTGACAGATGCGCCTGCATCCTTAATCACTGCCAATGTTTGCCGCGATTTAGAACAGCGTGGATTGTGCCAAAGCGTGATCATATCCAGTCCTTATGTTTGCTGCCAACAGCCTCTGAGACATTAGAAAATCCATCGCGTGCCAGCAGGTGATCCAGTCCTTTGGCGATATCGGCCACCATTGAAAGGCCTCCAAACACCAATGCCGTATAAAGCTGTACGGCAGATGCCCCGGCACAGATCTTGGTATAGGCATCTTCGGCTGATCCAACCCCACCAACGCCGATCAACGGGATATCTGTGAGCGTGGACAGCCGCGCCAAGACGCGCGTTGATTTTTCAAACAGCGGCGCACCTGAGAGCCCCCCGGCCTGATCTTTGTGCACACTGCCAAGCCCTGTCCGGTCCAAAGTTGTGTTGGTCGCAATGATCGCGGCCACGCCTGCGTTATGTGCAACGTCGGCCACATCTGCGACTTCTTGAGTGGTCAAATCGGGCGCGATCTTAAGGAAGACCGGCGTGGTGCCACGCACCTCCATCACGCCTGACAACAAGCCGGTTAGCGCGGCCTTACCCTGCAAGTCCCGCAGTTTTTCAGTGTTGGGGGATGACACGTTGACGGTGGCAAAATCCACATGACTGCGGGCCATTTCCATAACACGCGCAAAGTCGGTGGCACGATCCGTACTGGTCTTGTTGGCCCCAAGGTTCAGGCCTACCGGAATCCCCGCGCCTCGTTTTGCCAGTCGCGTGACAATTTCATCAGCCCCTTGGTTGTTAAATCCAAACCGGTTGATCGCAGCGCGGTCTTCGGTCAGGCGGAACAGCCGTGGCTTTGGGTTGCCGGGTTGCGCCAATGGCGTGGCGGCCCCAACTTCGATAAAGCCAAATCCGGCGCGGGACAGGGGGGCAATCGCCGTTGCGTTTTTGTCAAACCCAGCGGCCAGACCAACGGGGTTGGGCAACGATAGACCTGCAAGATGTGTCGCCAGACGCGTCGACGTCACAGGCCCGGGGGCTGGTGCCAACCCCATCTGCAATGCCCAAATGGCCAGTCCATGTGCCACTTCTGGATCAACACAGTGCAAGGCTGATAGGCCCAGACGCTCAATGAATGGCATCATCAGGTGCTGGCCTCAACCAGACCCGCTGGGAACTGATGTACACTCTTTTCGATCGGCAAGGGCAGTGCCCAGACAACATCCGCAAGGCTCATTTTGCGGTAAAGATGTGGAAACATCGCGTCGCCGCGCGACTTTTCCCACTTCAGCGCATCTCCCGCTGCGTCAGCATCCACAGCAACCAAAAACAGCCCCTCAACATCTGCAAAATACTTAGCGGCCGTTTCAGGGGCCTGTGCGGCGGTTGAGAAATGAACATACCCATCTGCCACGTCAATTGGCGCACCGCTGGTTTTGCCGTTTTTACGCAAATCAGCCCATTCTTCGGATCGGAATATTTTGAATATCAACATGGGCAAAGTGATGAACCGGACCCCTGCAAGGGTCAAGGGCATCTGGGGTAAAATCCGCCCTGAATAGGGCCATCAAGCGCCTTTGAAACCCGCTTGGCGTTGGGATAGGCCATACAGTCCAAACAACGGCTTTGACTCATTGCCTGGCAATCGCCACCATGTCGCTATCACATTCCAACCGGGGGAAAACCGATGAAACGATTCCTATCAGCCACAGCGGCACTTGCCTTGACCAGCGGTATGGCGGCTGCCGACTATAGCCTGACCATTTTGCACACCAATGACTTTCATGCGCGGTTTGAGCCGATCAGCAAATATGATGGCCCGTGTTCATCCGAAGACAACGGTGAAGGCAAATGCTTTGGCGGTTCTGGCCGATTGCAAACTGCGATTACCGAAGCGCGCGGGCGCAGCAACAACTCCATTCTGGTGGATGGCGGTGACCAATTCCAAGGCACCTTGTTCTATACCTATTACAAAGGTGCACTGGCTGCTGAAATGATGAACCAGATGGGTTATGACGCGATGACCGTGGGCAACCACGAATTCGACGATGGCCCCGAAGTGCTGCGCGGATTTATGGATGCGGTAAACTTTCCTGTGTTGATGTCGAATGCGGATGTGTCGGCGGAACCGTTGCTGGCTGACAAATTGGCGAAATCGACGATCATCGAACGTGGTGGTGAAAAGCTGGGCTTGATTGGTCTGACGCCGCAAGACACCGATGAACTGGCTGCACCCGGCGATAATATCACCTTTTCTGACCCGGTTGCCGCCGTTCAGGGCGAGGTGGACAAACTTTCCGCTGAAGGCATTAACAAGATCATCGTCCTCAGCCACTCTGGCTATTTGACAGATCAACGCGTTGCGGCGGAAACCACCGGGGTTGATGTGATCGTTGGCGGGCACTCCAACTCGCTTTTGTCAAACACCAATGAACGGGCAGACGGTCCTTACCCAACAATGGTTGGGGCAACTGCGATTGTTCAGGCCTATGCCTATGGCAAATTCCTGGGTGAATTAAACGTGACCTTTGATGATGCGGGCAACGTGACTGAAGCCACAGGCGAACCTGTGATCATGGATGCCGCCGTTACTGAGGACGAAGCAACGGTTGGCCGCATTGCTGAGGCCGCAGCCCCATTGGAAGAAATCCGTAACAAAGTTGTCGCCGAAACAACCGCCGCCATCGACGGTGAACGTGACAATTGCCGTACCAAGGAATGCGCAATGGGCAACCTAGTGGCGGACGCGATGCTGGACCGGGTCAAGGATCAGGGGATTGAGATCGCAATCGCAAACTCTGGTGGTTTGCGGGCGTCAATTGACGCGGGCGAGGTCACCATGGGTGAAGTCCTGACCGTGTTGCCATTTCAGAACACGCTGTCGACCTTCAAGGTCAGCGGTGCAACGGTGATCGCGGCGCTGGAAAATGGTGTCAGCCAGCACGAGGAAGTCGCGGGTCGGTTCCCGCAGGTTGCTGGCCTGACCTATGCGTTTGACCCTAAGGCTGAAGTCGGCAGCCGGATCAGCGACGTGATGGTTGGTGGTGCTGCGATTGATGAAGCCAAGATGTATGGCATGGTGTCAAACAACTATGTCCGTAACGGTGGCGACGGGTATGACATGTTCAAAACAGCCGACGACGCCTATGATTTCGGCCCTGATTTGGCGGATGTGACGGCGGAGTTCTTGGCCAAGAATGGCGCATACACGCCCTATACAGATGGCCGTATTGTGGTGAAGTAAGTCACCCTACACTCTAGCAAGACAAAGGCGCGCCCAATTTGGACGCGCCTTTTTTATGAAAAACCGTCAGCGTCTATTTTGGTTTGCGCTTGCCACCTGTGGCCTCGCGAATGGACCTGACCTGATCTTGCGGACGGCCCGCAAGGTTGCTGTATTTCATCGTCTGAAGCGTCGACGTCCGCCCGGCTGTTGCAGGCTGGAACTGCGATTTTTCGCTGTCCGCCACAGCGTCACGTTTGCTGATCCGCCAGATCGTATAGCCAATCACCATCACGTGCGAACAGGAGGTGACCAGAAACAGCGCGCGAATGCCGATGCCTGACATGGCAAACCCTGCCACAAGCGGCCCGATGATCGACCCCACACCGTAGGTCAGCAACAGCCCGCCCGAGATTTGAATGGCGGTGCCGGGTTCCGCATGGTCATTCGCATGTGCTACAATCACCGGATACATCGCATAGATGGACCCGCCCAGCAGTGCTGCCAAGACAAGGTTTATGCCACGGCTTTCAGGCGCAAATATGATAAAGGCGAGGTCTGCAATCAGCGCAATGGCCGCCACACCGATCAAGACGCGACGCCGCTCAGTCTTGTCTGACAACACCCCAACCGGGATCTGAATAAGTGCACCCGCCAAGATCGGGACAGAGGTAAACAGCGCCACAGCCGCCAAGGTGAGGCCGACCTTTGACGCATAAACCGCCGCCAAGGTCCCAAAGGCCGCATTTGAAACACCGACCCAAAACACCGCAAACACCGCCACGGGCGAGTTTTTCCAAAGGCTGCGGATATTTAGTTTTACCGAGGCCAGAGGCGCAGGCGTCGTTGTAGAGCTGATTGCAGTCGGTACCAGGGCCATACAATAAAAGATCGCCCCTAACGCAAAGAACACAAACCCATTTGGGTCACCCAATGTCAGCATCATCTGGCCTGCGGTACTGGCCCCCAGATTGACCATTGTGTAAACGCCAAAAATACGGCCGCGTGCTTCGGGGGCAGCCTGTTCGTTCAGCCAGCTTTCGACAATCATCGCAGCCCCGGCAAAACAGAACCCGCAGACCCCACGTAAAGCGATCCATGCCCACGGGGTGATTACTATGGCGCTGGCCAAAATGGAAATCGCAGCAATTGCGGCCATCGCGCCAAAGGCACGGATATGCCCGACTTTCGCGACCAGCGGCGATGTCATGATACACCCCGACACATAGCCCAAGGCCCATCCTGTCCCCAGCAGGCCCAAGGACACATCACTGAACCCTTCATTGGTCCCGCGGATTGGCAAAATCAAACTGTTGATCCCGCCCGCAAACAGCAAAAATGCTGACCCAAGTAAGAGCGCACTGACGGGGAGGAATTGCCGGATCATAAGGATACCTATGAGGTGAAATGAATTAAGATATCTTCTCTGTTTGCCAGAAATATGGCGAAAGGGAAACCAGAGCTTGCGCGTCTAGCATGATCAAGGATCTTTGATCATGGGCCAAAGATCGGGATCTAACCCCGCGATAAGCGGGGCAAGGAGCGCAGGTTCATTGCGCCATTTATCCACGGAACGACCATGCACCGGCTGGCGGACTTGTTGAAAACTGGCCGTGAGCACGGGTGCATTACTTTGGTGTGGATGCTGCATGTTTTCGTGCCATTCTAATCCACAAAGCGCCGCCATATGATGGCTTATATTTGGGGTATCAGCGACCATATCGACATATGAAATCTGGTGTGTTCGATCAGGATAAAGCCCGCGCCATTCCTGCATCATCTTCGCGTACTGGTTCATATGCACAGCGATATCTTTGATATCATTGCTATAACTATGAACCTGTGTCGGAAAGAAATTTTGCCACATCGACAATGCAATGTCTCTGGGATCGCGCTGTATCTCAATTATGGTCGCATTCGGAAAGGCGTTTAACAGATACCCTATGACACTGTAATTTCCCGGCATCTTGTCAACAAAATGAGTTGTGGTGGGTGGCAGATCAGGCAAGCCATCAAAATACTTGGCTGCAAAATCAGCCCCATCAGCCGGATGCACGTGGGTGCCGAATGCAATGACTTGCTGATTGGCGAGGGTCCTTGCTTGGGCCAATTCACCCAAGCCGATAACATCGGGATGGCAGGATAAAATTCGCTCTGCCAAGGTGGTGCCAGACCGTATCAACCCAACAATGAAAATCGGCGCTGGCGTGCTGGGCTGGGTATTTGCGATGACAGCTCTTGCCAAGAAAGGGGCCATGATCTTGGCGTTCTCTGTGGTTTCCTTGGTCGGGTCATACGGCAGTAACCTTGCGGCCAAGACATTGGCTTGAGCAAGCAGTTTGGGAACCTTTTGAGGATCGGTCTGTCGTGCCAAATGGGCCCGCGCAAATCCCAGCAAAACCTTCGTCTCTTTGGGAAGGGCAGGCTGGCGCAGCACCCGTTCGATTGTTTGTTGGAGGATCGTTTGACGTGGCCCCTGAACTAAAGGTGCCAAACCATTCAATGCAAATGGATGGTTTGGATGAGAACGCAACACAGCATCGTACGATGTGACGGCACCCTCCATATCGCCCAGAGCCTGTTGCAAGCTGGCTTTTTGCAAGTGCAGGGCGGGATGCTCTGGTTGATGAACCATGCCGATCTCGATCTGATCCAAAGCCTCGTCCATGCGCGTTTGAAAGGTGAGGTACTTTGCATAGGCGCAGCGCGCTTCAACATCATCAGGTTCAAGGTCAAGAGCGTGCCGAAAGTCCGCATCTGCCTTTTTGGCATCACCGGAACGTTCGCTGGCCAAGGCCCGCAACAGCAACAATCCTGCTGACTTTGGGTTCTGAGTGAGGCCAGAGTTTGCCGCCGATATCGCCTTGTCGTCCTTGCCAGCTCCATAATAGGCGCGGACCAATTGATAGGATAATTCAGGGTGGCCGGGCCATGAGGTTAGGGCGCACTCCAATACCACCACAGCTTTTTCGTGCTCTGCACCCATGATCAAAGCCTGACCAAGATTGCGCTGGGCCTCAATCATTTCAGGGTCCAACCGACTTGCTGACAGGAAATATCCAGCAGCCAAATGGGGTTGGCCAAGGTGGATCAGGGTCGTGCCTGCCAGATTGGCCAAATAGGCATTCCCCGGCTCTGACTTCAGCAAGGATTTGGCGATTTTCAACGATTTGACATAACGCCCCTCTTTTAATGCGTTGACGGCTTGGTCTAATCGGAGGGGGTTGGCACCGGGCATGGGGGAGTGACTTTCGTGATTGCCTGACGGGTTTCAAAGCATAAGATCAGGCAAAAGGAAAGCGCTGCTAACTGTACCGTTGCTAATGGAAAGGGACCAACATGTGTGGACGTATGGTCGTGACTTTGCCGCCTGATGAAATGTCACAACTGTTTGACGCAGCGCCAGCAAATAACTTGCCCGACATCCCGAATTTCAATGTGTGTCCCACTGATGACATCCACGTGGTCAGGTCCGATGCGGCGGGTCAAAGGCATTTAGTCGCAATGCGCTGGGGTCTTATTCCGACGTGGTACAAAACACCAAATGATGGCCCTTTGCTGATCAACGCCCGCGCTGAAAGCATCGTAGAGAAACCGGCGTTTCGCACGGCCGTGCGCGCACGCCGTGGGCTGATCGTGGCAAGCGGGTTTTACGAATGGACAAAGGATGCCGAAGGGGGGCGTGACCCTTGGTATTTTACCCGGCAGGATGGCTTACCTTTGGCATTGGCTGCCGTCTGGCAGGATTGGGCACAATCCGATGGCAGCCGCATTGCCACCTGCGCTGCGCTGACAACTGCTGCAAACGAACCAATTCAGGCAATCTACCATCGGATGCCTGTGATCATTGAACAACAAGACTGGCCGCTTTGGTTGGGTGAAGCGGGTAAAGGGGCCGCACCATTGATGCGTCCTGCGCCGGATGACACCTTGCGGTGGCACCGTGTTGATCGAGCAGTTAATTCCAATCGGGCACATGGGTCAGAATTGATCGACGCCTTTGATATTTAGGGTCTGAACTTCCAAAAAGGTAAACAGCCCTGTTTATAACAAAGGCTGTTTACGCAAATCAGTTTGGGTCGAATCAGCTGCTTTCGGGCGGTGCCTCGTAGGTGTAAGACCCCTCCATCAGCTCGCCAGCTGAATCAAGGCCAGAGAAAGTCGGCGCCATCTGATCGGTAATGTTCAGTTGATAAGTGCCATTGGCCGGGATTGGCTCGCTCACCCAGGATTCTTCAGGGCCGGATAGCGTGTGCTCGTTGTCACTTTGGTTGGTAAAAATGATGCTATCACCATGGTTCACATAGATGATTGATGGAAAATACCCACCGTCCATGATCAGTACCGAATGGTCTTCCGCCATTGCAGGTGCGGCCATAAAGGATGCGGCAACAGCAAGGGCGCATACGCCTTTGTTAAGAGTCTTAAGCATGACAAATGCTCCTTGTAACGGCCCCACCCGGTAACAAACAATTTTCTATAAGAGTTAATTGAGGCGAAATTTAGGCAAACCGATTGGATTTTGAGGCATTTGCCTAACTGTTATGAGGTGTCGTTAAGTGTCTTTGTGCGCCGGAACAGCCTATGCTTGCCCTGCCAACCAGCGTTTAAATGATACCAATGCAGCCCCATCATCCCGGTCTTGGGGCCAGACCAGATAGTAGCTTCCAATGCTCTGGGTGGTTTGTGCAGAGGCCAACATTAACTGGCCACCGCGCAAGTAGGGTTCTGCAAAGAAGGTCGGCAATAAAGCAACACCAAGCCCGTGGATTGCTGCCTGCGCCATTGTGGCAAATTGGTCAAACATCATCCCGCCAGTTGGTGCGGCTTCGACCCCAAGTGCAGCCAACCACCGTGCCCAACCCCGTGGCCGTGTATCAAGGTGAAGCAGTGTGAATTCCAACATGTCTGCAGCGTTTTCCAAGGGCCCGTCCAGTAAACTTGGCGCGCAAACAGGCACGACGGTTTCTGGCATCAGGGGCAGATAGTGCACGCCCGGCCAGTCCTCGTGGCCAAAGTGAATGGCCGCGTCAAACGGGCTGTCTTGAAACGAAAAGAGTTGCAATCGTGTGCTAAGGTTCACCGTGACCTCAGGATGGGAACGGGCAAAATCAGCCAGCCGGGGGGCCAGCCAATGCATGCCAAAAGCAGGTAGGATGGCAAGGTTCAAATGCCCCCCGGTCGGGTTGGTACGGGCCGAAACCGACGCTTGTGCCAGATTGTTCAGGATATCTCGGACGTCTTTGACATAGGACTGTCCCGCCTTGGTCAGCGTCAGTTGCCGCCTTTGTCGGGTCATCAGGCCAACCCCCAACTGTTCCTCAAGCGTTTTGAGCTGTCGGCTTATGGCGCTTTGCGTCAAAGACAGTTCCTGTGCGGCTTTTGTCGCGCTGCCAAGCCGCGCAACAGCCTCAAACGCCAACAACGCAGAGATAGAGGGCAAGAAGCGGCGCGGCGCGATCATATGAGTTTTTCTCATGAATGTAGGATAAAGCAGCGATAGAGTTCTGGAACCAGATTTGCAATACTGCGCGCAATTCCGCAGTTTTTCAGGAGACACCCCATGAACGCTGAAGCCCCCGTATTACGCGCCAAAGATGCACCCGATCTGGGTACTTTTGATTGGTCCGATCCCTTTCGGCTGTCCGATCAGCTGTCCGAAGATGAACGGATGATCCAAGACAGCGCGCGCGCCTATGCACAAGAAAAGCTGCAACCCCGGATCATTAATGCCTTTGCCAACGAAGAGACGGACGCAGGTATTTTCAAAGAAATGGGTGACATGGGATTGATGGGCGTGACCATCCCCGAAGAATACGGCGGGTTGGGCAGCAGCTATGTGTCGTATGGCCTTGTCGCGCGTGAGGTTGAGCGGGTTGATTCCGGTTATCGCTCGATGATGTCCGTGCAGGCCAGCCTTGTGATGTATCCGATTTATGCATACGGATCAGAGGCACAGCGCAAGAAATACCTGCCAAAATTGTGCAGCGGCGACTGGATTGGATGCTTTGGCTTGACGGAGCCGGACGCGGGTTCTGACCCGGCAGGCATGAAAACCCGCGCGGTGAAAACCGCCACCGGCTACAAAATCACCGGGTCAAAAATGTGGATTTCAAACGCGCCGATTGCGGATGTGTTTGTGGTCTGGGCCAAATCCGAAGAACACGGCGGTAAGATCCGTGGCTTTGTGCTGGAAAAAGGCATGGAGGGTTTGAGCGCGCCTAAAATTGGCAACAAGCTGTCGCTACGTGCGTCGATCACTGGCGAAATAGTGATGAAAGACGTTGAGGTGGGCGAGGATGCCTTGTTGCCACATGTGCAGGGCCTCAAAGGCCCGTTTGGCTGTCTGAACCGCGCGCGTTATGGCATTTCTTGGGGGGCAATGGGGGCCGCCGAATTCTGCTGGCACGCGTCGCGGCAATATGGATTGGACCGCAAGCAATTCAACAAACCGCTGGCGCAAACGCAGCTGTTCCAGAAAAAACTGGCCGATATGATGACGGAAATTTCGCTGGGCTTGCAAGCCTCTTTGCAGGTCGGGCGCCTGATGGATGCGGCCAATGCGGCCCCTGAAATGATCTCTATCGTTAAACGCAACAACTGCGGCAAGGCGCTTGATATCGCGCGCATGTCCCGTGACATGCACGGCGGCAACGGTATTTCCGGTGAATTTCAGGTGATCCGCCATATGATGAATCTTGAGACAGTAAACACCTATGAGGGGACGCATGATGTGCATGCGCTGATCCTTGGCCGCGCTCAAACCGGGCTTCAGGCATTTTTCTGAAGGCGGAACGAGGGGGCTGTCTGCCCCCTCGAACTCCCCCGAGGATATTTAAGGCCAAAAAGAAATAAGGGCTGATATGGATCGCGTCTCTATTGTGCATGACAATTTCCTGTCGCGGGTACGTGCGCAGGATTTTCCGGTTTCTGGCAGTACCACCTCACTTACCGGCGATCAGGCGTTAGGCCTTTACCGTGCGCAAGTGTTATCCCGTGCGCTCGATCTGCAAAGCAGGGTAATGCAGAAAGACGGGCAGGGGTTTTATACAATCGGGTCCAGTGGGCACGAGGGGATGGCCGCCGTTGCACATGCGCTGCGACCTGATGATATTGCGTTTTTGCACTATCGTGATGCAGCATTCCAAATTGCGCGTGCGGATCAGGTGGGCCAGAAAAACATGATGCGCGACATGTTGTTGTCGTTTGCCTGCGCGGCAGAGGATCCAACCAGCGGTGGACGGCACAAGGTGCTTGGCTCCAGGTCTTTGATGATCCCGCCTCAGACCTCTACCATCGCCAGCCATTTGCCCAAGGCGGTTGGGGCCGCGCACAGTATCACTTTGGCGCGCCGTAATCAGCCTGAACATGCCATTCTGCCGCGCGATGCCATTGCGATGTGCAGTTTTGGTGATGCGTCGGCAAATCATTCCACCGCGCAGGGGGCCATCAACGCGGCATGCTGGACTGCCGTGCAGGGGGTGCCGTTACCGCTGCTGTTTGTCTGTGAGGACAATGGCATTGGCATCTCAACCAAGACGCCGGCGGGCTGGATCAAAGGGTCGATGTCGCAGCGACCGGGGCTAAAATACTTTGAAGGCAACGGGCTGGACATGTTCGCGGCTTTTGCGGCTGCGAAGGAAGCAGCGGATTGGGTGCGGACCCACCGTAAACCCGCGTTCCTGCATCTGCGCACAGTGCGCCTTTATGGTCATGCGGGGCCGGATGTGGTCACATCCTATCTGCCGCGTGCAGAGGTGGAGGCGGATGAAGCACATGATCCTTTGTTGTATTCGGTGGCGGGATTGGTGGCATCGGGTGCGGCAACAGCGTTAGACGCTTTGGCGATTTATGAACAAACTCTGGCAGATGTGGCAGAAGCGGCCAAGGAGATGGCGGATATTTCGCGCTTGAAGACCGCCAATGAGGTGATGGCGAGCCTGATCCCACCGTCGCGAAGTAATGCACCGTCAAACGGCCCCACGACGGAGGCGCGTGATACGACGTTTGGCAGCGACATAGCGCAGATGGACAGTCCGCAACCGATGTCACGGCTGATCAACTGGGCACTGCATGATCTGATGCTGGGGCATCCCGAAACCTTGTTGATGGGCGAAGACGTGGGCCGAAAGGGGGGCGTTTACGGCGTTACTCAAAAACTGCATGCGCGGTTTGGTCCAGCACGAGTTATCGACACGCTGCTGGATGAACAAAGCATTCTGGGCCTCGCGATTGGCATGGCGCATAATGGGTTTGTTCCGATGCCGGAAATCCAATTTCTGGCCTATCTGCACAATGCCGAAGACCAATTGCGCGGTGAGGCGGCGACTTTGCCGTTTTTCTCGAACGGGCAGTGGACCAATCCGATGGTGTTGCGCATTGCCGGACTTGGATATCAAAAGGGCTTTGGCGGGCATTTTCATAACGACAATTCGCTGGCCGTATTGCGCGATATTCCGGGCCTGATCATCGCCTGTCCATCCACCGGGGACGAGGCCGCACTGATGCTGCGCGAGGCGCATCGTCTTGCCCGTGAAGAACAACGGGTTGTGGTCTTTGTCGAACCAATAGCGCTTTATCCAATGCGCGACCTGTTGGATACGGGGGATGGTGGATGGATGCGGACGTATCCGGCAACAGACGAACGGATCGCGCTGGGTGATGTGGGTGTGCACGGCGATGGGTCTGATCTGGCTATCGTGACTTACGGCAATGGTCATTACCTCAGCCGTCAGGCGCAACATGATCTGGCCAAGGCTGGCGTGAAGACGCGCGTGATTGATCTGCGATGGCTGGCACCTTTGCCTGTTGACGCATTAAAGCGTGCCGTGGGAGATCGCCCAGTTCTGATCGTTGATGAATGCCGTCGCACGGGTGGACAGGCCGAGGGTCTGATGGCGCTGTTTACTGAGAGTGGCACCGCGACATTGGCCCGGCTGACAGCCGAAGACAGTTTTATCGCGACCGGCCCGGCCTATGGCGCAACGTTGCCCTCGCGGGAGGGGATTGTCGCTGCGGGATTGGCTTTGCTGGGAAGTTAGTTACCCCAGCGTTGCGATGACTTTAGCGGCGTCATCACGGTTCAACATCCACCATGCGCTGTCAGTAATCTGCTTGGCACGATCTGGATCAAACCGCGATTTGATCACCCGTGCAGGGCTGCCCGCGACGACCTCAAATGGGGCCACATCCCGCGTCACCACCGAATTGGCACCAACCACTGCGCCGTTGCCAATGGTCACACCGCGCAAGATCAAACTTTGCGCGCCGATCCAGACATCATGGCCGATGACACAAGGCTTTTTGGTCAAATTGGCAAACACATCGCGTTGAAATTCGGTCGAGGTTGAAACCTGATCCATGTCATGATCGCCGGGGCCAATGACAACGCTGTCACCGATGGAACAATAGCGCCCGATGGTGGCAACAGACACCGCGCAATTTTTACCAAGATAGCTGAAGGCACCAATGGTCGAATGTTTATCGACAAATGTGCCGCGTTGAATTTTCGCACCACGCCCGATGGCAGCACGCAAGGACACATCGGTGCTTTTGATCCGGGTATTGTTGCGTTGGTTAAAAAATTTGAGCGCCAGTTGTTTGATCATCCCCTATGTCGTGCCCCTATCGGCTGGCGCGCCACCTTCAAAGGCATTGCCGTTCACATAATCACAAGCGGCTTCTTGCATTTCGAGGTGCAAATGGTCGCTGCTCAGAACATGGGCGCGCGCCAGATCTTCATCCACGTCGATGCCCAGACCGGGGGCTGTGGGCGCGGCGATAAAGCCATCTTCGACGCGGATCGACCCTTTGATCAGCTGGTCATGGAAGGGGGTTTCGATGCTTTCCGCCATCAAGATGTTCGGGATCGACACAGCCAGATGAATGTTCGCGGCCCATTCAACCGGTCCCGCATAAAGATGCGGTGCCATCTGCGCGTTATAGACTTCGGCCATCGCCGCGACCTTTTTCATCTCCCAGATGCCCCCGGCGCGGCCCAGAGCGGGCTGCAAGATCGTCGCGGCACCGGACCGCAAGACTGGAGCAAACTCAGCCTTGGTTGTCAGGCGTTCACCCGTCGCGATGGGGATACGCACAGCGCGGGCGACTTTGGCCATTTCTTCGACATTGTCTGGCGGTATCGGTTCTTCAAACCACAGTGGGCTGTAAGGCTCCAACGCTTGTCCTAACCGAATTGCACCTGCGGTGCTGAATTGGCCATGGGTGCCAAAGAGCAGATCAGCCTTGTCGCCCACCGCCTCGCGGATGGCTTTGCAAAAGGCGACGGATTGGGTGATGTCAGACATTGCTGGCATATGCCCACCGCGCAGGGTGTACGGGCCAGCCGGGTCAAATTTGACCGCCGTATATCCACGCGCCACACAATCAGCAGCAGATTCCGCCGCCATTTCGGGTGAGGTCCAAAAGGTACCGATGTCGTGATGGGGAAGGGGGTACAGATAGGTGTAGGCCCGCACCCTTTCATTCATCTTGCCCCCGATGAGAGCATAGACAGGACGATCCCGGTCTTTGCCCAAAATGTCCCAACAGGCGATTTCCAAACCCGAAAAGGCACCCATGACGGTTAGATCAGGTCGTTGGGTAAAACCAGAAGAATAGGTCCGGCGAAACATCAATTCGATGTTCTCTGGGTTTTCATCCTGCATGTGCCGCGCAAAAATATCCTCGATCACCGCCTTCATGGCCTGCGGCCCAACCGATGATGCGTAACATTCACCCCAGCCAACAATCCCGGTATCTGTGGTCAGCTTGACCAATATCCAATACCGCCCGCCCCAACCGGGGGCAGGCGGGCTGGTGATGATGATGTCGAGGTCTTGCAGCTTCATCAGGTTATCCTTGAATCAATGGTGGGCCATGCGCCCACCTTACGTAAGGTGCAGGCGTCCTGCACCCTACCTGTCAAAAACAATCACATTGCGCCGCGCGGACCCGGTTTTTGTATCGGCAATTGCCTCATTGATTTGATCAAGCGACCAGCGGCCAGAAATCAGCTCATCCAGCTTCAGGCGCCCTTGTTTATACAGGTCAACCATCCACGGGATGTCGCGGCTGATCACGACGTCGCCCATCTTTGATCCGATCATGCCTTGGCCCATTGCGGCCAGCATCACCGGTTCATAGCTCGACATTGCCCCTGAATGGGTCATGCCGACCATGATCACTTTGCCGCCTGCCGCCAGATATTTTGGCGCATTGTCATAGGCCGGGATCGCCCCAACCGTGACAATCACCGCATCGGCCCCCCGGCCCATAGCTGCAATGGCATCCTGCCAAGGTTTTTCGGCAGTGGCCAAGACACCATCCGTCGCGCCAAATTCACGTGCGATGGCCAGCTTTTCTTCGCTCATGTCAACGGCAACGATGCGACGCGCGCCCGCAATCCGCGCGCCTTGAATTGCATTCAGACCAACGCCGCCCGCGCCAATGACCACAACATCCTGACCCGCCCGCAGGCCCGCGGCATTCACAACCGCCCCAACGCCGGTGATCACGCCACAGGCAATTAGACTGGCGGCATCTTTGGGAATGTCGTGGCTGATTTTCACCATCTGCGCCTGCTCCACCACAACCTTTTCGGCAAACGCACCTGATGCCATCGCTTGATGTAGCTTGCCACCATCAGCGGTTTTCAGAGGGCCAAAATCACCATCATAGGAGGTCTCACACACCGTCGGTTTGCCACTGGAGCAGTTGGGGCAGGTGCCACAAGCGCGGATCAGGGTGACAACAACGCTGTCGCCAGTGTCGATACCGTGTACCCGTTCGCCAACCGCACTGACACGCCCCGCCGCTTCGTGGCCATAGACCGCAGGCAGTGATCCCCCCCACGCGCCAGACGCATAAGTGATGTCGGAATGGCAGATCGCCACAGCGTCCAGCGTGACTTCAACCTCGGTCCCCTCAGGGGCACGCAGTTGCACCTCTTCAACAACAAGGGGTGCACCAAATTCATGGGCAACGGCGGCTTTGATTTTCTGCACATTCTGTCCTCTCGTCGAACGATGTTTGATCCTGTTTGTAACAGCGTGGCCCGGAACCAAACTCGCTGCAAGCAACATCACGACCCGAGCAAGGTCTGTTTACGCCATATTATGTGACGCCGGGCGGCTCAAAAAGATGAATAGGCTCAAGATCGCCAAGCCCATGGCCAAAAGGAACGGCGCACCGGGCAGATAAACGGGTGCATTTTCCCCGGTGAAATGCGCAAAAGCGGCGGTCATTGCCATTGGCGAAATAATCATTGCCAGCGCCACAGCCGAACTCAACGCGCCTTGCAATTCCCCTTGGGCATTGGCGGCGACCTGCCGGGACATGATGCCTTGCAACGCGGGGGGGATGACCCCGGCCAGCGCGGCAAGCGGGGTCAGGATCAGGGCCAAGGTGCCAGAGGTGATAACCGCAATCGTGCCAAAGGCCAGAATGCTGAACAGATGTCCCGCGAAGACAGTGCCTCTTTCGCCAAATTGGCGCAGCACCACGCGGATTAACCCGGCTTGCACCACCGCCATCATCACCCCGAACAGGCCGAGTGAATAGCCAATCACCGCAGGTGTCCATCCGTACCGTTCCTGCCCGAAATAGGCCCAAACGGATGGGTAAACGGCAAAGGCCACGTGATAGATGAAGTAAACCAACAACAGATGTCGGATGCCCGGCAACTGGCCCAAGGCGTGGATCGCACCAAATGGGTTTGCCCGCCGCCATTCAAAGGGTCGGCGGTTTTCCTTTTTGACGGTCTCTTTCAACACGAACCATCCTAGGGTTGCATTGCCAATGGCCAGAACAGTTGCGGCCCAAAATGGCGCGCGGGTGCCATACTCGGCCAGCACCCCACCCATAAGCGGTCCCAGAACAAACCCCACACCAAAACCTGCGCCAATTAGACCAAAGTTGGCCGCGCGGTCTTTGGGCTTTGAAATGTCCGCAATATAGGCCGATGCCGTGGCATGGGTCGCGGCGGTGATACCACCAATGATCCGCCCCACCATCAGCAACCAAATGCTGCCCGCAATCGACATCAGCACATAATCCGCGGCCATCACAACCAGTGCCACCAACAAAACCGGCCGCCTGCCAAATCGGTCCGACAAGCCGCCCATGACGGGCCCAAACAGGAACTGCATGACTGCAAACGTGGTGGCCATCACGCCGCCCCAAAGGGCTGCATGAGACAGATCACCGCCATCCACCTCGCGGATGAGATCAGGCATCACGGGAATGATCAAACCGATCCCCATCGCATCAATCATTATTGTGATAATGATGAAAACGACTGCTGGGCGCATTTTAATCAAAGCGCTGTCGCACGAGCGGCAAAAGCAAGCGCGTCTTGGGCGGCGTAGCCAATACCAGAGTTGGACACAAACACATCTGCGGGCAGTTCGGGATAATCGGCGCGTGCCATTTTTTCGAGCGGTATCTGTTTGTCGAGCGCTTCCAGACACAACGCCTTGGTGACCTGTTGCGCTTTGGGGCGCGGCATAAATTCAGCCAAGGCAAAACTAAGCGCCTCGGCATGGATCAACCCCATATTTGCCTCAAGATTGCTTTGCATCCGCACCGGGCGGGGGGTGATGTGCCCCGCAAGTTCTTTGGTATGGGAAAGGGCCGCCGCAAGACAGAGGCTTAGTTGCGGTACTGTCATCCATTCCGCAAACCACGCCACACCGTCACGCTGATGCTGGTGCACTGCTGCTGAATGCAGGCTGCTGCGCAATCCGGTGAAGTGCAGGTGCAGAGCGGCAATTGCGGAGGGGGCCACCGGGTTTTGCTTTTGCGGCATGGTCGATGATGCCCCGGCCACACCCAATGTAACCTCGCCTATATCGCTGCCGGTCAAGGCAATAAGGGTTTGCGCCATATTTGAGAGACCAGCCATAACCTGCCCCTGCCAATCGGCAATGCGCAGGATCGGTGCACGATCCGTGTGCCAAGACCGTCCCGGATCATGCAGGCCCAACGCTTTGGCCAGCGCGGCCCGGGTTTCAACCGCTTGTGGTCCCAGTGCCGAAGCGGTCCCCGATGCACCGGACAGCGACACCCAGAGCGAGCGTTGTCGTACCCCCTCAAGTGCATCTAGAGCGTCAATTAACGGCGCCCCCCAAGACGCAACAACCGCTCCCCATGTCGTGGGTGTCGCATGTTGGCCATAGGTGCGGGCTGGCATCGGCAGATGCGCGTGATCCTTGGCAACTTTGCCCAAATCGCGCAGCACTGCGCGCAGGTCATCCTCGGCCAGACTGAGCGCTTGCCGCAATCGCAGCATCAATGCGGTATCGAGGACATCCTGACTGGTGGCACCCCAATGTACATACTGTGCATGTTCCGGCGCGTTCATCTCGGCGCGAAAGGCGCCGATCAACCCCGGCACGCATACCCCGTTCTGGCCCGTGGTCTGTGCGATGGCACCGGGATCAACCTGAATTTCCATGCTGGCACGGTGGATCGCGGCAGCGCTGAGTTCCGGGATCACCCCCAGACTGCCTTGCACCTTTGCAAGCGCCCCTTCGACCAGCAACATCGCCCGGATGGCGGCACTGTCGGAAAACAAGCGTCCCGCATCGCCTGTATTAAAAAGCTGTGTGTAAAGCGGGCTGTCAAAAACCGAGGCGGCCATAAGTTAGCTTTCCATTTCGGCAAAGGTCTGTTTGGCGAGTTTGATGGCATGGTTGGCCTTTGGCACCCCACAATACACCGCAACATGTTGAAACGCTTCCATAACGTCGCGTTCGGATGCCCCAGTACTTGCGCAGGCGCGGATATGCATCGGGATTTCGTCAAAATTGCCCATAGCGGCCAGCAGGGCCAGCGTGATCATGGACCTTTCCCGCCGGGTGATCGCATCCGAGGCCCAAACGGTGCCCCATGCCCCTTCGGTGATCAGCGTTTGAAAGGGGATGTCGCTGTCGGTCTTTGCTTGTTCTGCGCGGTTTACATGCGCGTCCCCCAGCACCTCGCGGCGGACCTTCATGCCAGCGTCATAGCGTTTAGACATGGCCAACCCCTTTGAGGAAATCGCCCAGCACCTGCGCAAATTCTTGTGGCTGTTCGACACAAGGCAAATGCCCGGCCTTGCGGATCAGATGAAACTTTGACCCCGGTATCAGGTCTGTGGTTTCGCGCACCAGATCGGGTGGCGTTGATCCATCCTCTGACCCCGCGATGCCCAAGCACGGCAGGCGCAAACCGCTGGTTGGTGTATAAAAATCTGTGCCTGAAATCGCAGCAGAGCAGCCCGCAAATCCATCATCAGGTTGCCGCACCAGCATATTGCGCCACAACTCCAATTCCGGGCTGTTGCGAAACGCAGGCGAAAACCAGCGCTCCATGACCGCATCAGCAAGGCTTTCGATGCCGCCTTTTTCGACGTCTGCAATGCGTTCGGCCCACATCGTCGGATTGCCGATTTTTGCTGCGGTGTTGGACAAAACCATCGCGCGGATCAGGTCCAGACGTTTCACCGCCAAACCCTGCGCGATCATTCCGCCAATCGACAGACCCACAAACACGCAGCCCTTAACATCCAGAAAGTCCAATAGTTTTTCAGTGTCGGTGATCAGCGCACCCATGGAATAGGGCGCGGGCGGGCAGGTCGATAACCCATGGCCGCGTTTATCAAACCGAATGATCCGAAGTCCCGCAGGCAGAAGCGGCAAGATCGGATCCCAGAGCCGCATATCGGTGCCAAGCGAATTGGCAAACACAACAGGTGCGCCATCATCCGGCCCATCGACCCGGTAATGCAACCGGACGTCGCCGGTATCAAATATCTGCATGATTTATCCCCCCTTCATGCGAATGGTCGCCATGATCTGACCGTGATCCGACGCAAGCTTGTTATAGGGTGCCTCTGGATGCGATCCGTCGGTCAGATGGTCATTTAACACGCTGAAATATTCCATTTCACCGATATGCCCTGACCACTCAGGCAGGAAATGTCGCGACATCAGGATTTGGTCGATGCTTTCGTACACCCCACCAAAGGCAGATGTATAAACCATGTCACGCAGCGATTTGCGGACAAACAACCGCTCTGCCGAATGCAGACGCACGGCTTCGATGTGTTCGGTGATCTGTTCGTTTTCCGCGTCAGAATACCGATCACCACGGTGCTTTGCGTCGTGGCGCAGCATCCAAGCGTAATTCTTGAACGGGGCCTCACCCGCGATAATCTCGGAACTCACGGCATTTTCGCTGTCGTTGAAATCACCCAAGACCATCACCGGGTGGCCTTGTCGTAACTCGCCGATGATCGCGCCCCGCAACACCCAAGCCTCAGCCATCCGACGCATCGCGGCACGCGCGGCCCCCAAGGCACGACCAACAGGATCATAATTTGTCAGGTCCGCTTCGACCGGGAACTCAGCACCGTCCGAGCGGATAAATTCGCCCAATTTTGATTTCAGGTGGCAGTTGAAAACCGTGATCACCTGATTGCCTACCGGAATGCGGCATTTCAGGATCGGACGGCTGAGTTTTTGGATTGTGTAATGGCCGCCCTCATCACCGCCAAAAGTTTGAAACGGAATATGCAACGGCTCAGGCAGGGCCTGAATGATCTGCGGTTCTTCGGCAAACCCTAACCGCGATAATACCGCCACGCCGGGGCGCCGTTGGCCGGGTGCACCGTCGTGGATGTTGGGGGCCACGGCGAGCGCTGCCTCCGTATAATCGCGGTAGGCCAGCCGATCAAAAATTGCGCGGTGGCGGTATCGCTTGTCTTTGCCCGGTACGGATGCGGCGTTGTTGGCAGTGCCAATGTCATCGGCGCTTGCAATTGTATCGCGCAGGGATGCCTCATCAAAGACCTCTTGGAACCCGACGATATCGGCGTTCAGCGACACCAGTTGGTCCGCCAGCCAATCCTCTTTCCACGCGTATTCTTCGGGGGTGTAGGATTGGAATTTGTAATATTCCTGATCCGGCCCGATCAGGTTCTTCACGTTAAAGCTGGCGATAGTGAATTGGCTCATCCTAATGTCTCCAATGCGCGGGTGAACATGTCTGCATCGACATTGCCGCCGGATATGGTGACGATCACGTCATCGCCCTGAATGTCGTCGCGGCGAAACAGCGCTGCGGCAAAGGCCGCGGCACCGCCCGGTTCTGCAACCACTTTCAAGCGGTTAAACGCATGCGCCATTGCCTGTAATGCTTCATTGTCACTGACCACCAAGCCGGGTCCGACAAGGCGCTTGAGGATGGGAAATGTGATGTCCCCCGGTTGCGGCGAAATGATCGCATCACAGATCGACCCGGTCATTTTAGTGTTCCGCTCGATCGCGCCAGACCGCAAGGACCGTGCTACATCGTCAAAGCCTTCGGGTTCCGCCGGGCGCACCCGCAAGCCAGGCGCGTCGGCCTCAAGTGCCAAAGCGATGCCCGAGGTCAGGCCACCGCCGCCACAACAGACAATCACTTCGGCCTCAGTGATCCCCAGCTCAGCAGCCTGCGCGGCTATTTCCAAACCAACGCTGCCTTGCCCGGCAATCACTTGCGGTTCGTCGTAAGGCCTGATCAGGGTCAAACCACGCTCGGATGCAATCCGGTCACCAATCTCTTCGCGGCTTTCGGTGGCGCGGTCATAAAGCACCACGTCACCGCCATACGCACGCGTATTTTCGATCTTTAAGCGCGGACTGTCAGCAGGCATCACAATCACCGATGGGACGCCGTGTAATTTCGCCGCCAGCGCGACGCCCTGGGCGTGGTTGCCGCTGGAAAAGGCGATCACACCTCGCGCACGGGTGGCTTCGTCCATCGCCGACAATGCTGCCCACGCACCGCGAAACTTAAAGCTTCCGGTATGTTGCAGGCACTCTGGCTTTATCCAAACACGCCGCCCGGCGATGTCATCTACAAACGGCGAATTGAGCAGCGGTGTGCGCCGCACATGGCCCTCAAGGCGCAGATTGGCTGCGCGGATCATGTCAATGTTCATGTGAGTTGCTCCACCCATGTGTGTAGTGCCGCGACGGCCTCAGGTTCATCCAGAAACGGAATATGGCCGCGTCCCGGAACGACGCCCACAACCATATCAGGGCGCCGCTTTTGCATTTCCTGCAAGGTTTCATCGCTGAGCAAGTTGGAATTTGCCCCACGGACACAGGCAAGGGGCATGCCGGCCAGTGCATCGAAATATGGCCATAAATCAGGGGTCGCTTGCGCGCCCGAGGCTGCAACCGCGTCGCGCAAATGCGGGTCATAGGTGATCTTTAATCCCGTATCCGTCTGCACATAGTGTTTGCGCGCTTCTTCCATCCAACGGCTGTCAGGAACATTTTCAAATTCAGGAAGCACCCGTGGCATTGCCGCTGCGGCCTTTGCATGGGTTCTGGCCGACGGGTTACGCCCCAGATACCCCATGATGAACTCAAGTCCATTGGGGTCAATAAACGGCCCAATGTCATTTAGCGCCACACCCAACACCCGATCCCGCGCACCCATGGCCAAACCCATGGCGTTCAACCCACCGCGCGAGGTGCCAAGGATCGCAACTTTGTCGAGGTTTAGATGCGCCAGCAATTCCAACACGTCGCGACATTCAACCGGCAGGGTGTAATTATGCCAATTGGGGTCGAAATCCGATTTGCCGCGGCCGCGATAGTCCAGCTTGATCAAGCGGTTGCCAGAAAGATGCGGGGTGACATAATCAAAATCAGCAGTCGTGCGGGTCAACCCGGCAAGGCAGAGGATCGGCAGGCCTTCGCCTTCGTCAGTATAATAAAGCGACAGCCCGTCTGAAGTTTTGAAATGCGCCATCACACACCTGCCAATGCGGGAATGCCCGTCAGATTGCGCAACACATGCGCAGGTGTCCACGGCAAACGATCCATTGGTTCGTCGCCCCTGTTCACCCAAGCGGTTTGAAACCCATACCCGGTGGCAGCCCCGGCATCCCAGCCGTTTGAAGACACAAACAGCACTTCGTACTTGGCACAGCCAAAATATGCGCCAACAAGGTCATAGACAGACGCATCGGGTTTAAAGATACCGACATTTTCAACCGACAACGACACGTCCAACACATCCGTAATCCCGGCGGACTGCACAGCCCCATCCAGCATCTGCGGCGATCCATTCGACAAAATTGCGGTGTTCAATCCGGCGGCTTTTAGCGCGCCTAGCATCTCTGGCACTTCGGGATAGGCCTGTAATTCCCAATAAAGCGCCAGCAATCGCTCACGCAGTGCCGGGTCATCGTGATGCCCGGTTTTTTCCAACGCCCAATCCAAGCCATTCTGCGTCACTTCCCAGAAATCCGTGTGCGCCTTTGCCACCGCACGCAGCCATGAATATTGCAACTGCTTAAGCCGCCAATGCTCTGCCACCTGCGGCCAGTCGTCCTTGATTGCGGCAAAGTCTGGCTCTGACGCGGCTTGCCGGGCGGCGGCGGACACATCAAACAAGGTGCCGTAGGCGTCAAAAACACAGGTGGTGATGGGCATGGTATTCTCCTGATGCGTTCGAAAGACAGAGTGGCACGGCAAGCCGGGGCCGAAAAGGGCGGAAATGCGTGTGGTTCTTTGGCGCGGGGGTTTACTCTTGGGGCATGTCCTGACAGGTTGCCGCAGCATTTGGAGCACCCGCGCAGATACGTGGCCTCCGTATTCATCCCCCTAAAAATTGGAGTTCTTAATGGCTGAGGTCAAAGCAGGCGATACAGTTGCAATTCACTATACCGGCACTTTGCTGGATGGCACCACGTTCGACAGCTCAGAAGGGCGCGAGCCGTTGCAGTTCGAAGTAGGCTCTGGTCAGATTATTCCAGGTTTGGATGTGGCACTGCCGGGTATGGAAGTTGGCGAGAAAAAAGTCGTCAAGATCGCCAGCGCCGATGCATATGGTCCGTTGAACCCGGAAATGCGTCAGGCCGTCCCACGCGAAGGCATCCCGGCGGATATTCCGCTTGAGGTTGGCACGCAGTTGCAGATGCAGACCCCTGATGGTCAGGCCATGCCAGTGATGGTGGTTGAAGTGGATGAGGCAACCGTGACGCTTGATGCCAATCACCCTTTGGCGGGCAAAGACTTACAGTTTGATATTGAGCTGGTCAAAATCGACTAAGCGGCTGGGCGGGGACATCCCCGCCTATTCCCTCACCTTAAGGGCGTCCATCGCTCGGCCCAGTTCCTGTGCAAGCGCTTGCGCATCAACCTGCGTTTCGGGTTTTCCCGAGGAACTCCCAAACCGGTTTACCTTAATCCGGCTTTTGGGCAGATCTTCTGAGCTTGATATTTGTGCGACACGTGGGTCTGGTTGCGACCGACCCGCTACTGTCATCACAGCGTCCATACCTGCACGGGCAAGCGCACTGCGCAACTCAGGCTCTGACCGTAGCGTCGCGCCAATTGTCAGCATAAGTGCCAAACCCACGATACGCGCCCAGAAAAACGCCCGCCGCGATCTGTCCCGCCGCGATTGCAGAACTTCGGTGCGGTAAATCTCGCTAAATTCCGCGTGTCGATCATGGGGGGGTGGCACAGGCATCGCGTTATTGCTCGGCTGTAATGATCGTTCCGCCGAACTTATTCATCGCTTCATCGCCTGATTTGTTGAATATGTTGTGCATCATGATCCCGCTGGTCAGCAGAAGAATGACAGATACCGTACGCGTCATCACCACGTACCGGCGCGAATGGAGCCATCGTGCGTGCATATCTTCACTATGTTTTGTTTCGGTTAAACTCATCCGGCTGGTTTTCATGATAAACGGGGCAATTGCAGGGCAGCGGGAAGGCAAAGCGGTGAAGTCGCGAAAAAAGTGTGTAGGTGGCGATTGGGTTGAAACTTTACGTTCTCTCTCGCGGATGTGACGCGATGGCGCTATGCACGCGGTATGGACAGCAATCAAACATTTGAGATTTTCCTTGTCTGCGCGCCGGGGCTTGAGGCGCTCTTGCTTGAGGAAGCGCAGGAAAAGGGCTTTGCCGACGCTGTGGCGGGACCTGGCGGTGTGACGGTACAGGGCGGTTGGCCCGAGGTCTGGCGTGCCAATCTTGAACTGCGGGGCGCTGCACGGGTGCTGGCCCGCGTGGGCGTATTCATGGCGTTTCACCTGGCACAATTGGACAAACGCAGCCGCAAATTTGCGTGGGGCGATGTGTTGCGCACGGATGTTCCAGTCAAGGTACAGGTGACGTGCAAAGCGTCCAAAATTTATCATGCCGGGGCTGCGACACAACGCATTGAAAAAGCGCTGGTTGAAAGCCACGGCATCACGGTTTCGCCGGATGCCCAAATGGTTTTGAAAGTGCGCATCAACGACAATCAGGTCACGATCAGCATCGACACCAGCGGCGAGGCCTTGCACAAGCGCGGCCACAAAGAGGCGGTGGGCAAGGCCCCGATGCGCGAGAACTTGGCGGCGATGTTCCTGCGCCAATGTGGTTATGACGGGGTTGAGCCAGTGGTCGATCCAATGTGCGGGTCCGGCACGTTTTTGATTGAGGCGGCAGAGATTGCAGCAGGCCTGCAACCGGGCCGTTCGCGTGAGTTTGCGTTTCAGAAACTGGCGAGCTTTGATGCGGAGGCCTTTGAATCATTGCGCCGCGATGCCGCGCCTGACTTAACACCACGTTTCTTTGGATCAGACCGGGACGCCGGGGCGATCCGGATGAGTACCGCCAACGCGGAACGCGCAGGCGTCGGTGATGCGATCACGTTTGTTTGCCATGGCGCAGGTGAGGTAGTGCCGCCCGACGGCCCACCCGGTTTGGTGATCGTGAACCCACCTTACGGCGGCCGGATCGGCAATAAAAAACTGCTCTATCCGCTTTATGGCACGTTCGGTCAGACCATGTTAGAACGGTTCAAGGGCTGGCGCGTCGGCTTGGTGACCTCAGAGCCACCCTTGGCCAAGGCCACTGGTTTGCCGTGGAAACCTTTGGGACCCGCAGTGGCGCATGGCGGGATGAAAATCTGGTTGTGGCAAACGCCGCCGTTGCGGTGACGGGACAAACAGCAATAACCAGCCTGTTATGCAGGACAAGAACTTCGGATTAGTTAGTGCCAGTTACTGTTTTGGTAAACGGTCAATATTGAATGGAAAAGCACAGTGCATTTGCTAAATATACAGACATGCACGCGAGCTCAGGGTTTGCGTACCAAATCCATTATTTACGGATAACGGGCACCCTGCCATCCGTGCGGACCTTGCATGTTCCCTTACCACGAAAGCGATTTGGAAAATTAGCCGGTTTAGCAAAGACTGCCACACGGTTGGTCTTCCGGTTTATCGTTGCCTCGTAATTCATACTGGTCGTTCTTTGGTTGGTTTTGGAAAGAGTTCCACGAATTTTCCAACGTACTTTTACAGACTTTTCATTGAGGCGAACAACGTTCGCAACCATTGGCTTTTTCTCATAGTGTGAAATGACACCGTCAAAAACTTTCACTTGTCCATTTCCACCGATAACAAACGCCATTTTATCTGTAATCCAGTTAAGTTTTCGGTGTTTTTCTGTAATGTTGCAGTCATAGACAGTTGGGGACGCTAAGGCAGGAGAGCTTAACAAAACCAGTGCTACAGCATGTAAAGTGCGTGATATCATTTAACTACTTTCTCGATACAGAAGTTATGCCCCAACGTTGCTTACAACACCATCAGGGCAGCTTAAATTGTCTGATATACCCACCAAAGGCAACCCTAAGCAATGTGTTGTTATTTTTAGAGTAACCTAGAGTGCGTCTCGATCGAATAGATGCATCTGTGCCAATATAGCTAATATTATGAAGATTTCCAAAATTATCCTTTTGTGGAAAATACGCTACCAAAGCCTTCTCAAAATCAAAGCGGTTCGCAACGGTTTTACTGCTCCCGTGAGCGCAGCCATTCGTTGTATTGCAGAATTCTTATAAGAGCGGCTCAAACAGAGATTTGCACGCCGTAATCAGCATAAAATATCAATTTTGGCAATTACTATAAATATTCCGCCTGCGGCATGCCCAGCACATGGAACCCGCCATCAACACGAATGATTTCACCGGTGGTGCAGGCCCCTGCGTCAGATGCCAGATACACGGCTGTACCACCCACCGCCTCTAGCGTCGCGTTGGCGCGCAAAGGCGCGTTCTGATCTGCATGTTTATACGTCTTGCGCGCGCCACCAATTGCAGCACCGGCAAGGGTTTTCATTGGGCCGGGTGAAATGGCATTAACCCGAATGCCCTCTGGCCCCAGATCATTGGCCAGATAGCGTGTTGCGGATTCCAATGCCGCCTTGGCCACGCCCATCACGTTGTAGTTCGGCACAACCCGGTTTGACCCTTGATAGGTCAAGGTCATCAGAGTGCCGCCGTTTTCGACCATCAACGGGTGGGCACGGCGTGCCACTTCGATAAAGCTATAGGCCGAAATATCCATTGAGTGTTTAAAGTTGGCACGCGAGGTGTTCAGGAAACGGCCCGTCAATTCCGACTTGTCGGAAAAAGCGATGGCATGCACCACAAAATCAATTGTGCGCCAACGTGCGCCAAGCTGTTCAAACGCAGCATCAAGTGATGCGTCATCGGTGACATCAACATCGACCATAAAATCGGAACCGACTGAGGCGGCCAATGGGGCCAAACGTGAACCAAACGCTTCACCTTGATACGTAAACGCCAGTTCCGCTCCTGCTTCGGCCATCGCGCGTGCAATGCCCCATGCAATCGATCGTTCGTTGGCAACACCCATAATGAGGCCGCGCTTTCCCTTAAGGAGTTCTGACATGGCCTTACCCTTTATATTTCGACAAAATCATTGACCCGTTTGTGCCGCCAAACCCGAAAGAGTTGGTCATGACACTATCAAGTCCCGCATTATCCACACGTTCCAAGGCGATCTCGGAGGGATCAAGTGCGGGATCAAGGTTTTGCACGTTGATAGACTTGGTGATGAAATCATTGTCCAGCATCAGCAGGCAAAAGATCGCTTCAAGCGCACCAGCGGCCCCTTGGGCGTGGCCCGTCATTGATTTGGTCGAACTGACAGGTGGTGTGCTGCCCTTGCCAAAGACCCGGCGCACGGCCTCGATTTCGCCAATGTCACCCACGGGCGTCGAGGTGCCATGCGCGTTGATATAACCGACCTTGCGCCCTTCAGGCAGGGTTTGTAGGGCCAACCGCATTGCGCGCTCACCGCCTTCACCAGAAGGGGCAACCATGTCATGACCATCCGATGTTGCAGCATATCCGGTGACTTCGGCATAGATTTTTGCACCACGCGCCAAGGCGTGTTCAAGGTCTTCAAGCACCACAATGCCGCCGCCGCCTGAAATCACAAATCCATCACGGTCCGCGTCAAAGGCACGACTGGCTGTTTCGGGGGCGTCGTTGTATTTGCTGCTCATCGCGCCCATGGCATCAAACAGGCAGGACAAAGTCCAGTCCAACTCTTCGCCGCCGCCCGCAAACATCACGTCCTGTTTGCCCATCATAATTTGCTCTGCCGCATTGCCGATGCAATGCAGCGAGGTCGAACAGGCGGAGGTGATGGAATAGTTGATGCCTTTGATCTTATAGGCGGTGGAAAGGTTCGCCGACACAGTTGAAGACATGCACTTTGGCACCGCAAATGGCCCAATGCGTTTGGTTGCCCCCGTATCTTTGACGACATTATGCGCGGTAAACATCGCTGATGTGGACGGTCCGCCGGACCCAGCAACCAGCCCGGTGCGCGGGTTGCTAACGATGTCGTCGCCCAGTCCCGCATCCGCAATCGCCTGACCCATCGCGATATAAGCATAAGCCGCACCCGGCCCCATGAACCGCAACGCGCGCTTGTCGATATGATCCGCGACGTCGATTTTTAATGTCCCGGCCACCCGGCTGCGAAACCCATGTTCCGCCATCTCTTCGCTCGCGACAATCCCGCTGGTGCCCGCCTTGAGCGAGGTCAGAACCTCGTCTACGTTGTTTCCGATGGATGAGACGATGCCCAACCCTGTGACGACTACTCTTTTCATGGGCAAACCTCTGGTTTGGCGCGGCGCATGAGCGGCACTCCTTTGATATTGTTGGGGTTACTCTAGGACAGGTCACAAGGGACGCGCAACCGCGTTCGCAAGCTGGATTTGGGCATGCCCCTGCTTATATCGTTTAATTCGCTGCTGTACGCAGGGGGGCGGTTAATCCACCAAGATCAAGCAGCGGCGGCAGTTTGGTGTCGCCGGGCAACAGTTTTGTATCAAGATTTTTAAGTAGCGAAATGGCGGCGGGCGACGTCAAGGCAATATCATGGTTACGTCCACGCCCGCCCAGATCGGTCGCATCAATCACTGTAATGGGTAAATCGCGCACCGCAGAGCGGTCCGTCTGTGACCCAAGGCGGTTGGTGTGTCCTGTCAAAAGGGCGGACAGGCGCAAGGCCCTATCCTGTCGCGCGGCAATGATAATCGCCGGGTAGGGTATCTGTTTCAAACGTGAGGCCTGTGTATAAAATAATTCACCATCAATATCCGGCGACACCATAATCAAGGCCCCGATTTTCTTGCGGAGGTCGAAATTTCCAGAAATTTCAATCTGCCGAAGTGTCTCCATGATCAATAGGTTGCCCATGGAATGGCCCAATAAGATCACTTTGCGCTCCGATTTTTCGGTCAAGGCGCGTATCACCGTTTCCAATTGATCTCGGGCAATTAAAACGCTGTCCCGATCAAATAGATACCCCGATGGCACCCCGGCGGAAGGCCAAGAAAACAGTATTGTCTGAGAAGGGATTTCGAAATCATGGCTGACCTGCGCCAGTTGATAAACCGCTTCGCCGTGGCGCACATTGAACCCATGAACAAACAGGAGAACTTCATCGGTATTATTGATGTCAGACTTTGTGATCTGCGATGCAAAGCTGTTAAGATTGGGATAGGGTCGAGTGGAAAGTGACACAAAATCGGTGGTCGCATCCGGTGTTCGCTTTGGCCATTCGATCTGGCCGGGCTGATGCGATTGTGGGACGGAAACAGTTGTTTTCTCAAACGACATTATCACAGGTCTTGGCGGCGAACGTTGTCCTTCACCGGGCGGTTCTGTTGGCCGAAAACGGGCAACCCAGACGTCGACGGGGCTGCCCGATGGCACAGGTGCACCATATTCGATTTTGCCACGGGGCCCGCAGGCGCACATAGCGATTGTTAAGACGATTAAAAGGCTGTGCTTTATAAAAGCCACCGTCCTTAACTCTCGCTTAACGCCACTTTCATGTCTTTGACTTCATAGATCACTTCGCCGTCCGCCTCGACGATCCCGTCTGCCACGCCCATGGTCAGGCGCCGTGTTTGGATCGCTTTGGTGAAATCAATCTTATAGGTCAGCATCTTGCGGTCGGGACGTACCATACCTTTGAGCTTTACCTCACCCACGCCCAAGGCATACCCGCGCCCCAGCCAGCCGCGCCAACCAAGGTTGAAACCGGTCAATTGCCACAATCCATCAAGGCCAAGGCAGCCAGGCATGATGGGGTTGCCGGGAAAGTGGCAGTCAAAAAACCATAGATCTGGCGTGATATCGAATTCAGCGGTGATATGACCTTTGCCGTGCGCGCCGCCATCGCCAGATACATCTGTTATGCGGTCCATCATCAGCATCGGCGGGGCGGGCAGTTGTGCATTCCCCTCACCAAAAAGCTCGCCTCGGGCGCATTTCAACAGACCTTCTTTGTCAAAACTGGTCGGGTAGTCGGCCATGATCGGGCTCTCCTGTTTGGTCAATTTTACTGCTTCGTTTGGTCTATCATCGGCTTTACCCTTGTCGCAAGGGCAGCGATGCGACAACTGTGCATGGGGCAATTGGTGGTTTTCAATTGAAAACCGGGCCCCAGCCGCCTTATATGGAGTAACTACTGGCACTGGAGCCGACATGAACGAGACGCATCAACACACCGGAACCCGCTGGCTTGAGCAAGCAGGGCTGCGCCCAACGCGTCAGCGCGTGACGCTGGCGACCCTTTTGGTGGGAGATGGCAATCATCGTCATGTCACCGCCGAAAGCCTGTTTGATGCGGCTAAGGGGCAGGGTGATGCGGTGTCGCTTGCCACTGTCTACAACACACTGCGCGCGTTTTGTCAGGCGGGGCTGTTGCAAGAAGTCACTGTTGATGGGTCCAAAAGCTATTTTGACACCAATACTCACGATCACCCGCATTTTTATTGGGAAGACGAAGGGCGTCTGACCGATGCGCCTTCTGAACAATTAGTCATCTCGCGCCTGCCTGATGCCCCGGCGGGTGCCGAAATCGCGTCGGTTGACGTGGTGATCCGGTTGCGCCGCAAGGGCTAAGCCCTCTGCCCGAACGAGGACATCATGACCCACCCCCTGATCACCCAAGAACATATCGACACTTTCCAGCGTGATGGCGTGGTCCTGATCAAAGGGCTGTTTGCCGATTATGTTGAGGCCCTGCGCGCAGGTGTTGAACGCAACATCGCTGAACCTGGCCCGCATGCCTCAAACAACGACAAGGCGGGGGAAACCGGGCGGTTCTTTGATGATTACTGCAACTGGCAACGTATTCCTGAATTTGAACAGGTGATTAAAACATCACCTGCCGCCGAAGTTGGTGCCGCCTTGATGAAAAGTAAAAGTGCGCAGTTGTTTCATGATCATGTGTTGGTCAAAGAACCGGGCACATCCATGGCGACGCCTTGGCATCAAGATGGGCCTTACTACTTCGTTGAGGGGCGGCAGACGATCAGTTTTTGGTCACCGCTTGATCCGGTCACACAGGCATCACTGCGCTGCGTCGCCGGGTCGCATGCGTGGGAAAAGCCAGTGCTGCCAACGCGCTGGGCCAAGGGCGATGCGTTTTTTGATCCCGCGCCCTATATGCCCGTCCCTGACCCGGATGCCGATGGCATGGACATTCGGGAATGGGAGATGGAGCCGGGCGACGCGGTAGCGTTCAACTATGGCACCTTGCACGGCGCACGTGGCAACAAAGGCGGTGCGCGACGGCGCGCCTTTTCCCTTCGGTTGGTTGGGGACGATGCGCGCTATACCCAGCGGCCCGGCCCGACATCACCGCCTTTTCCGGGGCACGGAATGGTGCAAGGCCAGCGGTTGCGCGAAGACTGGTTTCCGGTCATTTGGCCACAATGAGAGCAGCGCACGGTCTATCCTTGTCCGAGAGTAACTCCTAAAATGATGATTTGTCGCAGTTTAGCTGAGCTTCAGCCCGCCATGGCCGACCTGCGGTCTAAAGGATCAGTTGGGCTTGTCACAACCATGGGCGCGTTGCATCCGGGCCATATGGCCCTTGTCGCGGCGGCGCGTGCGGACCACGAGGTTGTTGTTGCCACAATATTTGTAAACCCCAGCCAGTTTGGCGATCCGGCTGATCTGGAAGCCTACCCGCGCGCAGAAGAGGCTGACGCGGAAATGTTGCGCGCGGCAGGTGTGACAGTCGTTTTCATCCCGCAGGCCGATGAAATCTATCCTGACGGCGAAGAAACGATTGTTGAGACAACGCGCCTTGCCAATATGTTGCATGGCCGCGTCCGGCCGGGCCATTTTCGCGGTGTCGCAACTGTTGTCGCAAAGTTCTTTAATATCATTCGGCCCGATGCAGCGTATTTTGGCAAAAAAGATTATCAACAGCTTGCCGTAATCCGCCAGATGACCCGCGATTTGCATTTTCCCACTCAGATATCTGGCGTGGAAACCGTCCGCGAGGCAGATGGCGTGGCGATGTCCTCGCGTAATATCCGCCTGCACCCCCAAGATCGCGCGGCGGCACCGATACTATATCAGGCATTGTGTGCTGCCGAAGCGCGTCTTCTTGCAGGCGGCACTGTTCAGGACGCCGAAGCTGCGTTGCGTGCACATGTTGCCACCGAAGCGCGCGCTGACCTGCAAGGGGTTCATATCGTCGATGCCCAAACATTTTCTGAAGTATCGGACAGGCCGCAGCACACTGTTGGAATAATGGTTTCAGCACTGTTTGGTGATGTCCTACTCCTTGATCAAAAAGAGGTTCCCCTATGAGTAGTCAAACCCAAAAGATCCGTCGCAATACGGTCCCTCAGATCGCAGCCAGAAAGGGTAGGGAACCCATCGTCTCTCTCACGTCTTATCATGCGCATACGGCTGCCATCGTGGACAAATATGCTGACTTTATTCTGGTTGGCGACAGCCTTGGCATGGTGATGCATGGTATGGAATCGACGCTTGGGGTGTCGTTGGACCTGATGCTGATGCATGGCAAAGCGGTTGTGCGCGGGACGCAAAAAGCGCTGATCGTCGTCGACATGCCCTTTGGCACCTATGAAGAAAGCCCAAGTGTGGCGTTCCGCAATGCGGCGCGGATCATGAAAGAAACCGGATGTGGTGCGGTGAAGCTAGAGGGCGGCAAGCGGATGGCAGAGACCATCCGCTTTTTGGTCGAACGTGGCATTCCCGTTATGGCGCACATTGGTCTGACACCCCAATCCAGCAACGTCATGGGGGGCTTCAAAACCCAAGGCCGTGATGAAGAAACTTGGAATGATCACATCGCAGATGCGCAGGCCGTGACAGATGCAGGCGCATTTGCTGTGGTGCTTGAAGGCATGGTGGAAACCTTAGCTGCCCGTATTACCGAAATCATCGCGGCACCGACCATCGGGATTGGTGCATCGGTGGCCTGTGATGGGCAAATCTTGGTGTTGGAAGATATGCTTGGCCTCAACCCATGGGTGCCGAAGTTTGTCAAAGTGTATGGCAACCTTGGCCCGATGATCGAAGACAGCATCAAGCGCTATGCCGAAGACGTGCGCGCAAGGGAATTTCCAACCGAAGACGAGGTTTATCGGTAGCCAACTGCGACACCCAAAGTCGCTAAAACCACTGTCCCGGCTCCATCAGGCCCAAATCCAGCAATTGCCGCGAATGCCATTCAAACGGTGCTGAATTGTGCCATTTGAACGTCTCAATATCAAACGTGCTGCCCGGATTGCTTTTGAGCGCTTTGGCGGTGCGGAACGAGCAGATTGAGGCGGTAATGTTGTGGTGCCATGGGCAGGCAAAGGTGTTGTATTCTTCGTCGTCAAAGGTGTGATCCCACCGCAGGCGCAGCCCCTTCTTGGCGCGAAACAAGGGGATGCGGTCAATTTTGCGGCGGCCCGCTGGGACGTGTTCTTCATATCGCCAGCGCAGACCACCAAAGAAATCCAACTGGCGTTCCTTTGGGTTGCCGTCGCTTGTCGCATCTGCCCGGGCAAGGGCGTAATATCCCGATCTGTCCAGATGGGCCTGATCCAAGGATACTGCGTTTGGATATTTTCCCAGATCATCAGCATAAAGATCAACAACATAGCCCAGCATCGCACTGCGGCGTTCTTCGGTGTGAAAGGCCAGCATCTCAATGACGTTGCGTGTTTCGCAAAACGGAAAGAACAGATACTCAGCGTTGAAGCAGTAAAACAGCCATTGCCCAGCCGCGGCATCAATCAGTTTGTTGATGGCGGTTTCCATGGCTCCTTCATCGGACATATTATAGTCCACCCGGATCGTGGTTTCCCGTAGGTCGCCCGGCAATTCAAAAACGGCGGGCATTAACGCAATGACGGTTTCAAACCCAGCTTGAAAGTGATGGCGAATGGTTGTGTCGACCTCGACATCGTCTTCAACCAAGATAATCGCAATTGGACCTTTAGACAGCGCCGCAGCGCTGTCTTTGATCATCATGTCCAGATTGCTGTACTGCATAGGTCCTCACTTGCTAGTGGTAACGCACAGAATCGGTTAAATCGACGTGCATTGCAAGACGCACCTCACACTGTTAGATGGCAAAACCTGCCCTTAGCCACCGGAAACGCGCCATGACACCTCCTAAAAAGTTGTTCATCAAGACCTACGGGTGCCAGATGAATGTCTATGACAGCGAACGCATGGCCGAAGCGCTGGGCGTTCAAGGCTATGTTGAGACCAAGACCGCTGACGACGCGGATATGATTTTGCTCAACACCTGCCATATCCGTGAAAAAGCGGCGGAAAAGGTCTATTCGGAACTGGGGCGGCTGAAGCCGCTCAAGGCGCTGAACCCGAACCTGAAAATCGGTGTGGCGGGGTGCGTGGCCCAAGCTGAGGGGGCCGAAATCATGCGCCGCCAGCCTGCTGTTGATCTGGTGGTAGGGCCACAAAGCTATCATCGGTTGGGCGAGATGGAGGCGAAAATACGCACAGGGCAAAGCGCGCTCGATACGGATTTCCCAGAAGAAGACAAATTTACTCAATTGAAATCTCGCGGCACTGCCAAGCGTGCGCCAGCGGCATTTCTGACCGTACAAGAAGGTTGCGACAAATTCTGCGCGTTTTGTGTGGTTCCCTACACCCGTGGGGCAGAGGTGAGCCGCCCGGCCACCCAACTGCTGGAAGAAACCCGCGCATTGGTGGATCGTGGCGTGCGCGAAGTCACTTTGTTGGGTCAAAACGTCAATGCCTATCACGGGGCCGGACCAAACGGCGATATGACGCTGGCGGGTCTGATCCGTGAACTGGATAAAATCGACGGGTTGGAACGCATTCGCTATACCACCAGCCACCCCAACGACATGGACGATGACCTGATCAACGCCCACGGCGACGTCGAAAAGCTGATGCCTTACCTACACTTACCCGTGCAGTCCGGCTCTGACCGTATTTTGAAACGGATGAACCGCAGCCATACTGCTGAAAGCTATCTGAAACTTTTGGACCGCATCCGTGCTGTGCGCCCTGATATCTTAATGTCCGGTGATTTCATCGTGGGGTTCCCCGAAGAAACCGATGCAGATTTCGAGGCAACGATGGAACTGGTCCGGCAGGTCCGTTATGGCTATGCGTATTCGTTCAAATATTCGACACGCCCCGGCACGCCTGCTGCCGAACGTCCACTTGTGGACGCGGATGTCGCCGATGAACGCCTGCAACGATTGCAAGGCCTGATCACCCAACACCAGCGTGAAATCCAACAAAGTATGGTGGGCCGCAAGGTGTCAGTGCTGGTGGAGAAACAGGGCCGCGAGGCAGGACAGGTCATTGGTAAATCCGAATATCTTCACGCAGTGCATATTGAGGAGGCGACAGCCCAGATCGGTGATGTGGTGAAGGTGAAAGTTGTCGAGGCAAAAACCAATTCACTTGCCGCGGTGCAGACATAGCGCCATTCTATCGTGGTATCTCTGACCAATGCCGCGTATTTCGTTATGATGAAATATATCGCCACTCTCATTCCCCTGCTGTTCCTGACGCTGCACCCTGCACATGCAGCAGAATTTGCCGTTGCCAAAATTATTGAGGTCAATGACGGTCAAACTGCCGCCCATAGCCGGGTTCATCTCACACTGATTGGCGACATATCACCCGGTGACACGACCAAGCTGACCTCGCTGTTGGATGGCGCACTAAAGGGCAAAGGCGCGGATGCGCTCAGTTCCATCCACCTGTCCCTTAACAGCGCTGGTGGTTCCTTTGCCGAAGGGGTCGCGCTGATGCATCTGTTTAAGGACCGCGCGATTGAAACAATTGTCGCACCGGGCAATCGGTGTTTGTCTGCCTGCGCGTTGGCGTTCTTGGGCGGAACGGGAATTAATGATGCGTCTGAATTTCAGGTCAGCCGCACGGTTTATCCCGGCGGCCTCCTTGGCTTTCATGCGCCCAGCCTGAATTTGGACAGCAGCACAATGGTCCCGGCAGTGTTGATGCAAGATGCCTATGCCGAAGCCCTTAATGCCATCGGAATGCTGATCAATGACGCCAAGAGGTTTGATATCTTGCCAAGCCTGCTCCAGAAAATCATAACCACGCCACCAGAGAAAATGTATATTGTCCAGACCGTAGATGACTTTGCCCGGTGGCGCATTGCGGTTGCGATGGACACCGCCGGATGGGTGCCAAGCAAGGCCGACCTTGCGCGCATCTGTGCTAATTATCATATTTGGTTGGACGGCAGCAGTATCATTGAAAGTGACGCGCGCCTGCGCAGACAAAGCCAAGAATGGACGCGCGAAGGATTTGTGGCGGAATTGGCAAACCGCATGGTTGTTGAACCGGTTCAGAATCGGGGCGTGGTGCGCGTCTTGTTTGCCCATGTTCTGACGCTTGATTATGAATACCGCGAATATTGTGTGGTTCGGCTGACGGAATATGCTGGCGGCATCAACATCGACGTTCACAAAACAACCGCGTCCCCCCAAACCGAAATGGACCGGATCACGCAAAGCAATCTCAGCACGAACCGGGCGTATGGGCTGCATGCGCTGCCCGCTGACTTTGCCATCTCCCGGCTCTCGCCCGTGCCGTATCCCTGACAAATTGCACTATTTTATCGCAGGGAATCGCCGTGCTTGGCAAAAGTGCGATTGAATTAGTACAAGAGTGCTGTGTGCCTCTGCACCTGCAATTGCGGTATTTTCGGTTTAACGAATAGGCAAGTACGGGACCACAATCCGCTACATATGGGTGCTTGGACCCAAATTTATACCAGATTCTTGATTACGACGCTTCACACCCTGAAAAAATTTCCATAACCTAAGGGCAAATGCGGGATCGTATCAAACTTAGGACTGGTACGGTTCATTTGTGGGGGAATTTAATGAGGAAAAATGCTGTGGTGAATACACTCTCCAAAGCGATCCGCGTGTTGGCAAGCGTTGCGCTTGTTGCGGCAGTCGCTCTTCAAGCATCTGCTGCCGATGCGCAAACCAAATCACAAGAAGGCCGTGACAAAGGTGTCTACGTCCCGACCAAATGGGTTGATCCGGATGGATGCGAACACTGGGTCATGGACGACGGTGCCGAAGGGTATATGACCCCGCATACAACACGTCAGGGCATTCCAGTATGCCATCGTGGCAATGTCTGTGGCGTGATGAACTCTGATCAGTTTTTTGCGACCAACAGCTACCGTATTCACAAGCAGGGCAAGGCCCGTCTGGCTGAGTTCTTCCAAAGCACCGGGGCAATTTCCTATATTATCACCGGACACACAGACAGCCGCGCATCTGACGAATACAACATGCGCCTGTCCTACAACCGTGCCAATTCAGTTGCTGCAATCGCTGCTTCAACCGGTGCGCAGATCGCAGATGTGCGTGGGTACGGCGAACGTATGCCAGCGGCACCAAACAACTCTGCTGGTGGCATGGCCAAAAACCGTCGTGTCGAAATCATCTGCATTCGTTAAGGGGACATAAAGTGATTAAAACAAAGATTCTCATGGTCACTGCCTGTGCCTTCGGCCTTACCGCCTGTGGCGACTACGAAGGTAGGTTGGGCGGCGGCTATCCACAGGACAAGGCCTTTGACCGTGGCACTGACAAAAAACACCTAAGCCAACTTCAGGCCGGCATCTGGGTTGACCCAAACGGCTGTGATCACTGGATCATTGACGACGGTGTTGAAGGGTATCTTTCTGCGCGTCTGGATAAATATGGCAAACCTGTCTGCTCTGGCGTGGCACCGCCGAACCACACAGTTGGCGACTTCAAGGGTGGCTCTAACATCCCGGACCCGAACTGATTTGCAAAAGCGCATCCAAAAAACTGGGCCGGAGCGTTATGCGTTCCGGCCTTTTTTGTCGCAACCGGGTGTAAATCTGCGGCAACAACCTATCTTTAACCCAACCCGCTATTAGGAGCTCGCTTTGACCCCAGGTGATGCAATCACAACCACAGACGCCCCATCAGAACAGGTGCTGGAATTTCCGGACAACCGCCTGTTGATTGATCTGTGTGGCGCCTATGACGCCCATCTCGCCGCCATTGAAAAAGCGCTTGAGGTACAGATTATCCGGCGTGGCAACCATGTGTCGATATTGGGTGATGCGGATGCTGCCGCTCAGGCTGTTGGGGTGCTAAACACGTTATATGCGCGCCTTGAAGGCGGACGTTCGGTTGAACAGACCGATGTTGAAAGCCTGCTGCGCATGGGCAACTCTGAAAAGGGTACAGGTGTGCGCGCGGGGGATCAGCTTGAAATGCCAATTCCAGGCGGTATCGAAATCCAAACCCGCAAGAAACGGGTGGAACCGCGGACTGAGGCTCAAAAAGCCTATGTGCAGTCGCTGTTTGACAATGAATTGGCTTTTGGCATTGGCCCGGCCGGGACCGGCAAAACCTATCTTGCGGTGGCCGTGGGTGTCAGCATGTTCATTGGCGGGCATGTCGACAAAATCATTCTGTCACGCCCGGCTGTGGAGGCAGGCGAGAAACTTGGCTACCTGCCCGGCGATATGAAAGACAAAGTCGATCCTTATATGCAGCCGCTCTATGATGCACTGAATGATTTCTTGCCGGGCAAACAGCTTGCCAAACTTCTGGAAGACAAACGTATTGAAATCGCCCCTTTGGCTTTTATGCGCGGGCGCACCCTGTCCAATGCTTATGTGGTGCTGGATGAGGCGCAAAACGCGACCTCAATGCAGATGAAAATGTTTTTGACCCGGCTGGGCCGAAATTCACGGATGGTGATTACAGGCGACCGGACCCAAGTTGATCTGCCGCGCGGTGTGCCCTCCGGTTTGGCCGATGCTGAACGGCTGCTCAACGCGATCCCAAAAATCAGCTTCAATTACTTCACCTCAAAAGATGTGGTGCGCCACCCTTTGGTCGCGGCGATTATTGAGGCTTATGAGGCGGACACCGGGGTCACGTGATGCGCTGCACCCTGTTCTTTTTGGTTGAAAATATCCCGGGGGTTCGGGGGCTGGCCCCCGTGCATCCATAAATGGATACGCTGGATATCGTGGTCGAGGACGACCGCTGGCACAGGGTAGACATCGACACGCTTGCCCAAACCGCAGTTCTGGCCGTGCTGACGGCACACAACCTCGACCCGGAACAAACAGAAATCTCAATTCTGGCCTGCGACGATGCACGCATCGCCATTCTCAACGCTGATTTTCGCGACAAACCAACGCCAACAAATGTCCTAAGCTGGCCCAGCGAAGAACGCGGCACGGCACGCGCAGGCGACAATCCGCACAGCCCAAAACCCGGTCTTGACGGGATGATTGAACTGGGTGACATCGCGATCAGCTTTGACACCTGCAAGACCGAAGCCGACACCGCTGAAAAGGCATTTGAGGCGCATGTGACCCACCTGATCATTCACGGTGTGTTACATTTGTTGGGTTATGACCATATCCGTGACCCGGACGCCACGCTTATGGAACGACTTGAGGTCGAAATACTTGGCAAACTGGGGCATGATGACCCATATAGAGAACGATAACCCATAATGGGTGATGAAACACAAAGACAGGACCCAATGGGCGACACCGACGGATCGTCTGACGCGGCGCAAAGCGCGCGTTCAGAACAAGACCTGGACAACCAGGAAGACAGCGGCGCACGAACGGGCGGATTTTTCAGCCGCGTGATCGAAGCACTCAGCCCCTCAGACAACGACACTGTTGCAGATGTTGTTCCGATCCCATCGGAACGGCCCAGTACGCATGGCATGATAAACCTACGCCGGATGCGGGTGGATGACGTGGCCATTCCAAAGGCTGACATCATCGCCGTGCCGATCACATCGACAATGGATGAATTGGTGCAGGTCTTCAAAGAAAGCGGCCTGACCCGGCTGCCTGTCTATGATGGCACGCTTGATACGCCGGTTGGTATGGCCCATCTTAAGGATTTGGCGCTGAACCACGGTTTTAACGGCAAGACCAAGAATTTTGACCTCAAGGCGATGCTACGCCCGCTGGTTTTTGTGCCTCCCAGCATGACCATCGGCGTCTTGCTGACCAAGATGCAGGCCGAACGGCGGCATATGGCATTGGTGATTGATGAATATGGCGGTGTTGATGGTCTTGTGACCATCGAAGACTTGATCGAACAGGTCATCGGTGAAATCGAAGACGAACATGATGTCGATGAAGGCAAATACTGGGTGGTTGAGAAACCGGGTACTTACCTTGCCCTTGCCAAAACACCGCTTGAAGATTTTGAGGCTGAAATCGGTCATTCGCTGACCGACCATGATGCGGTCGACGAAGAAGAAATCGACACATTGGGTGGCCTGGTGTTCATGCTGTCAGGCCGTGTGCCTGCGCGGGGCGAGGTGGTGTTGCACCCTGATGGCCCCGAATTTGAAGTGATTGATGCCGATCCGCGCCGGATCAAACGTTTGCGGGTGCGCACGACAGGAGCCAACGGATGATCAGCCGCTTGCCCGCGTGGCAGGTGACAATCATGGCGGCGCTGGTTGGGGCCATCGCGGCCTTTGGGCAAGCGCCATATGATCTGCCGCTGTTGTTATTGGCAGGCATAATCGGGGCGGTCTGGATATTTACCTACGCCATGACGACGCGGCGTGCGGCACTGGTAGGCTGGGCATTTGGCACGGGCTATTTCATGCACGCGCTACAATGGATTGTCTCACCCTTTATGGTGGATGCGGCCCGGCATGGGTGGATGGCACCCTTTGCACTGGTGTTCTTGTCGGCAGGACTGGCGATCTTTTGGGGCGTGGCGTTCTGGGCCGCGCGCAAACTGTCGCCGCGCCATACGTGGCCGCTGATCCTGACGTGGTCCGCAGCCGAACTTATCCGTGCCTATATTTTCACCGGGTTCCCCTGGGCGATGCCCAGCCAAGCACTGGTGGATGTCAAAGCAGGCCAATATTTGGCGGTCTTTGGTCCCTACGTTTTGAACGCATTCCTTGTCGCCGTGGCTGTGTTTCTGATTTACATCCTGCATCACCGCGGAATTTTGACTGCTGTGATCGCCAGTGCAGCGCCTGTGTTTATGATGACGGCCCCGCCTACGTCAGACGCTTCGCCGCTCACCGATCACACCATCCGCCTGATCCAACCCAATGCACCGCAGCGCGAAAAATGGGATCCAGAAAAAATCCCGGTATTCTTTGACCGTCAATTGGCGCTGTCCGCCGCACCCCCAAGGAACGGTGGCGACACCCCTGATCTAGTGATCTGGTCCGAAACCGCGATCCCGTGGGCACTTGATCTGGCGGGTCTTGCGCTTGAGGAAATCTCTGCCGCCGCCCGCGCCCCTGTCGTTGTGGGGGTGCAACGGCGCGGGCCTATGCGTTTTTACAATTCACTGGTTGTGTTGGGGCAGGGCGGTAGCGTCGCGCAAACCTATGACAAACACCACCTTGTGCCCTTTGGAGAATACATGCCGTTTGGCGACACCCTTGCGCGGTTTGGCATTCACGGCCTCGCATCACGCGAAGGCAATGGATATTCCGCTGGCCCGGGTCCGCAACTGTTGGACTTTGGGGCGATGGGGGCGGCGCTGCCGCTGATATGTTACGAGGCGGTCTTTGCCCATGATGTGAATACAGCGCCAAAGCGCCCAGCCTTTTTGATCCAGATCACCAATGATGCGTGGTTTGGTAAAGGGGCAGGGCCAAAACAACATCTGGCCCAAGCCCGCATGCGGGCGATGGAACAAGGCCTGCCGATGGCGCGTGCGGCCAACACTGGCATTTCCGCGATGATCGACCCTAAAGGCCGGATTATTGCGTCACTTCCCTTACATGTCGCAGGATTTGTTGATGCGCGTCTGCCCAGGCCCTTGCCGCCCACGCTTTACAGTCGGACTGGTGACATTCCCTTAATGGTTATGTTGCTAATTGGACTCTGTACTGCCGCACTGGTGCGTCGCCACGCGTTTCGGATTGACCCGCCAATGGGCGCAGATTAAGCCTGACGAGACGTGCCACAACGGCTTCCTGACGTGGCACTTGGTATTGAATTGGAGCACGACATGTCCCGCCAAAACTATATTTTCACTTCGGAATCTGTTTCTGAAGGTCACCCTGACAAGGTCTGCGACCGCATTTCTGATGCCGTACTTGATGCATTTCTTGCGGAAGAACCTGAAGCACGGGTTGCTGCCGAAACCTTTGCAACCACCAACCGGGTTGTGATCGGTGGCGAGGTTGGTTTGGCTGATCAAGCCAAGCTCAAGGATTACATGGGCCGCATCGAAGATATTGCGCGGGCCTGTATCAAGGACATCGGATACGAGCAGGACAAGTTCCATCACGCCACTTGCAAGATCACCAATCTGCTACACGAACAATCCGCGCATATCGCGCAGGGCGTTGATGCGTCTGGCAACAAAGACGAAGGTGCCGGTGATCAAGGCATTATGTTTGGCTTTGCCACCGATGAAACAGAAGAATTAATGCCAGCCCCCATTCATTACGCCCACGGCATTCTTCGTCGGCTGGCAGAGGTGCGTAAAGACGGGACTGAACCAACGTTGCGGCCGGATGCGAAAAGCCAACTTTCGGTGCGTTATGTTGACGGTAAACCTGTCGGCGTTTCGTCAATTGTTCTGTCTACGCAGCATGCGGACGAAAAACAAAACAGCGCAGATATCCGTGATATCGTTGAGCCTTACATTCGTGAGGTCCTGCCTGAGGGTTGGATAGACGCAGACACAAAATGGCATGTGAACCCCACTGGCATTTTTGTGATTGGTGGCCCTGATGGCGACGCGGGCCTAACCGGGCGCAAGATCATTGTGGATACTTACGGTGGTGCAGCCCCACATGGTGGCGGTGCGTTCTCAGGCAAAGATCCAACCAAAGTTGACCGCTCAGCGGCCTATGCGGCGCGTTATCTGGCCAAAAACGTGGTTGCAGCGGGATTGGCAAACAAATGTACCATTCAGCTGAGCTATGCGATTGGGGTAAGTGAACCACTGTCAATCTATTGCGACACCCATGGCACTGGTGATGATGTCCGGGACGGCGATATCGAAAAAGCCATTCGCGCCTCAATGAGCCTCACACCACGTGGTATTCGCGAACATCTGCAACTGAACAAACCGATCTATCAGCGGACCGCGGCTTACGGCCACTTTGGTCGTGCTCCTGATGCAGATGGCGGTTTCAGCTGGGAAAAAACCGATCTGATTGAGACGTTAAAAGCCGCGCTTTAATCGGCTGAACTCGACGTTTGCGCAGGACGCGGAACCATCGTTTTTCCCTGTAGGTTGGCCACCTCGGTTTTTTACGACGCTACTTCCCCTGTGAGGGAACGGACTACGGCTTTTACAAAGGCCGTCGTCCAGATCATTTTTGTGACAGCCCGTCAGAAGATGAAATCGTCAGAGGTGAGTTCTGAGATGGTCGTATCAGCGACAAGCACTTTATGTCCGCCTTCCCTGATAACAACATAATCTGCGCCGTTAATGACCTTGTTGTAGTATTGGTCAAATTGGGATGTGCTGGTTATTCCGGTACCGCGAAAATTCAGCCGGTCGCCATTCGGATCAAAGTCATAGATGCAGTCTGTTTCTCCGTTGGTCAAAACATTGAACACAAAAATGCCTGATCCGCTGCCGCCCCACAGGTCGTCATTGCCATCACCACCTTCGAGACAGTCATCGCCGTCCCCGCGATGTTGTCGTCTCCAGTTGTGCCGTCATTGACGGACGGTGAAACGCAGCCATCGTCAAAGAAATCCAACAGGCTGGAGGCACCCAGAAGCTGTAGTGCCTCATTGACTGGCAGGAAAATTCCATTCCCTACAGCTACCAAAATGGTATTTTCCATCAGAATATTTGCTAACCCTGTGCCATCAGCGGTGTTTAATGCATGGCCACCTGATCCTGAAACAATAAATATATTATCTGATAACCTATTGCCAACGCTATGGATTGGCCCTCCGAGCACGCCCCATGAAGGCGGGTCTGAATAGATATAGGTATAGTTCTCTTCCGGGAATGTTTCGCCGTTCGGCAAGCCCAGAAAACCGCCAGCCCCGGGTGCATTAAAAACAACCACTTCACCCTCTGGTCCACTTGCGCTTGCGGTCTGCGCCAGAAAGCCGCCAAGCGAATGGCCGACATAGGTAACGTCGAAGGAACCAAATGGTCCTATTGCAAGCTGTGCCGCTGTCGTAGCCTGTGCGATGAACGCCTGCGCAGCGAGGTCCTGCACCGAAGCACCTGCCACAGCCAATCCAAGATTGGCAACCATTTCGGGCAGGATATCTTGTACATTTGCGTCATCAAAACCTTCAGTGCCCGTAAAAGCGATGACCAGTTCATTGGTTGTCGTATTTAAAACCGCGCGGGCTTGAAAACCGAGGGGCCGTCAATGACTTGGGTGATTTCGGCATAGATGGTATTATTTTCCCCGAAACTGGGCCAGTTGTTGCGTTCGGTGCGTAGGTGAGTTGTGCTATCGTTGCTAACGCATTCAATGTTGCGATATTTTGAACTGTCATATCATTAACCTTATTTAACTGGAATTCGTTCGATTATAAGTTTCCCACCAGGGGCAGTAATTTGAGATGGCCTTGGTGAACGTATTGGTTTTGGCGAATAATACGTGAGGTATGCCGATTGCACTGGCTCTAATCCATCCTGTGGTCACCAGCAGGTCATATACTGGCTGGATTTACCCTCATTAAACAAATCACAAGAAACGATCCCGCGCCGCAATTTGGGCAAGTGTTTTGCTGGAATGCTTGTTGGCGGATTTGCCTTAAGCGCCAGAAATGCCGGGTCATTTGCGTTATGCGCTCCGCACCCGCTTAACAGCGCAGTCAGGGCGATCAACCCGGCCGCTGGCAGCCACTTCATGACGGTTACTTTCTTTTCCCCAAGGAGAGCAAATGCCCACTAACCGTAATTCTAACAATGATGGAAAATTTTAGGAAATGAAAGGGGAATAGATTTTGGCATTCATCCCCATAGTATTATGCAGCGAGGTCCTGCACAAAATAACGTCGTGCGCTTTAGCAATTTGCGGGCTCCGCGCACGACGCGCTTGCCCAAACTGACGACGAAGAATATGAAACTCAGACCCGCAAACTCTCGTTATGAATGAGGGAGCCTCGGGAGGCAGGTCAGCAGTGATCAGTATTGGATCCTGACCCTGAATGCTATGACTAACCCGAAACGCGCGCAAATGGTGAGGGTGGTTTGCGGTTGGACGTACCGTTAGAAGATGATGGTGTGGCCTCTTGTTCTGTATCATCGAGACACGCTTGAAAGCTTTCTAAATCCACAAGAAAATCCCAAAGCAGCATGCAAGATTCCTCGACCCGGTCCACTTGTTCAGCCTGTGTAGTTGACTGTTCTGTGCCCGTACCGCGCATGTCGCGAAGCTGTCGCATCATACGGCTGACCATGGGTTTGATGTCACGTGCACATTTTGATGCAAACCGCTCCAACACCGCTTGAGTTTCGGATGATCGTGACGTTTGGGTTTCTACTTCGGTGATCAGAACAGATTTTTGCAGGGCATTGGTCACGGCACGATTGATCGAAGCAAGCGATAGCTCGTCTTTTGTGATGTAATCGCTACATCCCGCTTCAAGTGCTTGTTGCGCCAGATGTTCCTGACCTTGACCAGACACCATAATCGTCGCTGCGTTACAGTTTTGCGGTGACAGGCGCACAATCGACAAGGCATCAAATCCCGTTCCATCAGGAAGGCCATAATCCACCATCACCAAATCAAACTGTGCGGTTTCAATGATCTGTGCGAATTGGGCAATGGTTTTTGCATTGGTGATGTCACAGTGCATTTCCAGCCCAGAACACAAACGCGCGAGGCGGTGACGGTCAAATCTTTGGTCATCCAACACCAGAACGGATGCCGATTGAGGAAGCTGTGGCGTGCTGGGATAGCTTGTGTGTTGAGATCGAAATGGGGTTTGCGAATTTTGCGGGGCCATGAGGTGAATGCGCACATGGCGCCCTTAAATGAAGCTGTCTGGCTTTTACTGTACCCATCTGACCTTAAGCGTAGGTTAAAGCCCCCGTTGCAGGCCTGCGCGCTGCGCGGTATGGGCAGGGTCATGACACATCCAACCCGCCCCCGCCGCAATTTTTATGGTCGCCTCAAAGGCAAGACTCTCAAGCCATCCCAAAAGGGATACATCGAAGAGGACCTTGACCCTTTGTCACCCGGTCCGGTCAGTTGGGAAGATAACCCAACCCGTGAACTGCTTGATTTGGCCTCTCTTTTTGAGGGCAAGCCGACGTGGCTCGAAATTGGCTTTGGTGGCGGTGAACATCTGGTGCATCAAGCAGTACATAACCCCGGCGTCGGGATTATTGGTTGTGAACCCTATATTAACGGTGTGGCGATGTTGCTTGGCAAGATCAGAAAGGCCGCTGTGAGCAATCTTGCGGTCTATCCCGGTGATGTGCGTGACATGTTTGATGTCTTGCCCGAGGCGTCGATTGATCGTGCTTTCCTGCTTTATCCTGATCCATGGCCAAAAACCCGGCATCATCGCCGCCGCTTTGTCACTGCTGAACATCTAGAACCATTGGTGCGCGTTTTAAAACCCGGTGCGATTTTCCGTGTGGCGACGGATATAGAGGACTACGTGCGCCAGACATTGGAACAAGTGCCGCGCCATGGGTTTGAATGGCTGGCCGAAAAGCCTCAAGATTGGCGGGAACCGTGGGAGGATTGGCTGTCCACCCGGTACGAGCAAAAAGCATTGCGCGAAGGGCGCGTGCCGCATTACCTGACCTTCCGCAAAACATGAAGACCATTTCCTTGTGATGGACGCCCGCAGTGTGCTGGTTTATTGAAGTTTCAAATACAAATCGAAGGACGAATTATGTCGAGCCATGGTGCCCCAATCCCAATGACATCGCAGGCCTGCGGACCGCTCAAGGGCATCGCTGAAGTCCCGGGTGACAAGTCGATTTCGCACAGATCGCTAATCTTGGGCGCATTGAGTGTGGGTGAGACAACAATAACCGGGTTGTTAGAAGGTCAAGACGTGCTGGACACTGCCAAAGCCATGCGCGCCTTTGGGGCCGAAGTCACTGATCATGGTGGTGGCAAATGGTCGGTGCAGGGCGTGGGCGTGGGCGGCTTTGCTGAGCCTGAGAATGTGATTGATTGCGGCAATTCCGGCACCGGCGTTCGGCTGATCATGGGGGCGATGGCGACCTCACCGATTTCGGCGACTTTTACCGGAGATGCCAGCTTGAATGGCCGCCCGATGGCCCGTGTCACAGACCCGCTGGCGCTGTTTGGCACGCAGTCCGTTGGGCGAAAAGGTGGCCGCTTACCGATGACAATCGTAGGGGCGGCTGATCCGGTGCCTGTGCGCTATGTGGTGCCTGTCCCATCAGCGCAGGTGAAATCAGCTGTGTTGTTGGCGGGGCTGAATGCACCCGGCAAAACAGTGGTGGTTGAGGCAGAGGCGACCCGCGATCATACTGAGCGCATGTTGGCAGGCTTTGGCGCAGAAATCACGGTTGAGAAAACCGACGAAGGCTGCGTCATCACCTTGACGGGCCAACCCGAATTGCAGGCCCAACATATCGACGTGCCGCGCGACCCGTCCTCAGCCGCATTTCCGGTTTGTGCGGCACTGATCGTACCGGGCAGTGATGTTCTGGTGCCGGGGATCGGGTTGAACCCAACCCGCGCGGGCCTGTTTGCCACCCTGTGCGATATGGGCGCGGACCTGACCTATGAAAACGAACGCACCGAAGGCGGCGAACCAGTGGCCGATCTGCGGGCACGGTTTTCGCCTGATTTAAAAGGTATCGAAGTCCCGCCCGAACGTGCCGCGTCGATGATCGACGAATATCCGGTGCTTTCCGTGGTTGCATCCTTTGCCAAAGGTGACACGGTGATGCGCGGCGTCAAAGAACTGCGCGTGAAGGAAAGCGACCGGATTGACGCAATGGCCAAGGGGCTGCGCGCCAATGGAATGGACGTGAAAGAGGGGCCGGATTGGTGGATCGTCACCGGCAAGGGCCATGGGCAAGTGCCGGGTGGCGCGACCTGCGCCAGTCAGTTGGATCACCGGATTGCCATGTCTTTCCTGATTTTGGGGATGGCTGCGCAAAACCCGGTAAGCGTCGATGACGGCGGCCCAATCGCCACGTCTTTCCCGATCTTTGAACCGCTGATGCAGCAATTGGGCGCACAAGTGACACGGGTTAGCGCGTGACCCCAAGGCTCCACTTGATCCTGTTTGCGATCACAACCGTCTACTTTATCGCACTTGCGGTTTTTTCCATCTTTTGGCTGACCGCAGCAGACATCGCTGCATTTGATGGCCGCCTGTTCGGCTATGGGTTCGAGTCTACGCAAACCTATCTGCGGGCCTTATCGCCGCACCAAGTGGCGCTCTACACTGTTCCGTTTCGCATCGCGGATACGGTTTTCCCGGCCTTGGTTGCGCTGACGCTGTTGCGTTGGTTTCGCTTTCAAACAGTGGGCACGCTGCGGTTGGTTTTGACCGTTCTCACGGCCTTGTACCTTGCGGCCGACTATACAGAGAATATGTTGGTGGGACGTATGTTGAATTTGGGGGCTGACGGGATCACCGACTTAGGCGTCACAATTGCGAGCAGGTTCACCCAGGTCAAATGGCTCGCACTTGACCTCTGCCTGTTGGCTGTCGCATGGACTTGGTTCAAATCGCGTAAAGGAAACGCAAGATGACACACAAAGGGTTCACAGTGGCCATCGACGGCCCCGCAGCATCTGGCAAAGGCACGATTTCCAAGGCGGTTGCGGCACACTTTGGCTATGCGCATCTTGATACCGGGCTATTGTACCGCGCTGTGGCGGCCAAGGTGCTTGCGGGGATGAAACCGATTGAGGCGGCGCTTGAACTGGTCACGGATGATTTGGAAAATGATGCGCTACGCACCCCTGCTGTGGCTCAAGAGGCCAGTATCGTAGCCACCATCCCCGAAGTGCGTGCCGCACTGATTGATTTTCAACGCAGCTTTGCCGCGCGGGCCGGGGGTGCGGTATTGGACGGGCGTGACATTGGCACAGTGATTTGCCCCGATGCGCAGGTAAAACTGTTCGTCATTGCCAGCGCCGAGGTGCGTGCCCGCCGTCGGTTTGTTGAGCTTAGCGAAAAGGGTATGGACCTGACTTTTGATGAGGTGCTTGCCGATGTTCAGGCACGCGATGCGCGAGACATGGACCGTTCCGATGCGCCACTTAAACCTGCTGCGGACGGCGTTGAAATTGACACGACCAACATGGCAATTGATGATGCCGTTGCAACCGCCGTCGCGCTGATCATGGCCAAGCAGTCGGACCAACCCGGTTAACATCTGGTCGCGCCCACAGGTCCGGGTGGCAGCCGTGCCGTTCACCCAAGCGTGTATCGCATTTCATCGTAACTTGGCGCAGGCTGGCCTTTAAAAAGGAGACTTGGCCATGTTGCGCGCCCTGTATTTTGCTTTGATATTGATGCCAGTCATGGGTTTGGCCCAAGACGCGACCCCATCTGAGCCGCCAATGACATTGGAAAGGTTAGGGGAAATCGTGCTGGCGTTGGACCCCGATGCAGTGACACGCGGTCCTGCGTTGGAGTTTACGTTGGATGATATTCCGGTGGTGGTGATCGCCGATCAGGGCGCAGACCGGATGCGCGCCATGGTCCCGATTGCAAGCGCAGAGGGCCTGACGCCAGATGACATGATGCGGATGATGCAGGCCAATTTTGATAGCGCTTTGGATGCGCGATACGCCGTGGCGCACGGGCGGCTTTGGGGGGTGTTCATCCACCCGCTATCACCCTTGGAAAAGGATCAATTTCTGTCAGGACTGGTGCAAACGATCACCGTCGCAAAGACATATGGCACGGCTTATACGGGTGGTGCTGCGATCTTTGGCGGCGGCGATAGCAACGGGATTTATCAAGAGCTGCTGGATGCACTGCGCAAGAAGGGCCAAGAGCTTTGAGCCCTATAGCTTGGGTGGTAGACAGGTCAGATCACGTCACCTAAAGCTGCGTTTAGTTAACGCAAAAGAGACCCTCCCGTGGACAGTAAAGATATCGCCGGGCATCTTCGGCAGGCGAATGAAGTAACGATTATTCTAGGTGCAGGGGCGTCGGTGCGCGCGGGCATACCGCTGGCGGGCGCGTTGGTGAAACAGATCAATGCGGATTACCCCCATTGTTTGCGCGGGTTGTCAGAGGAGGAGTGTGGCAATTATGGCCGCGTGATGGCCGCCCTCTCACCATCAGATCGCAAAGCCTTGATTCAACCGTTGTTGAATAATTCCAAGGTCAATTGGGGCCACATTGCACTTGCCTGCATCATCGATACCTGCAACGTCTCGCGTATTTTGACATTCAATTTCGACTTGGTGCTGGAGCGGGCGGCGTCATTATTGGGCATGCACCTGCCTGTTTATGACTTCGCGGTGGCACCGACCGACAATGTTGCAGGGCTCGCCGCACCCGCGATCATTCACCTGCATGGCCAAAGCTATGGATTGAGCCTGATGAACTCGGATGCGGAAACAAATGCCCATGCACGTAAATTGGAGCCGCTATTAACCGACAGCCTACGCAACCACGTAACGATTGTGGCGGGATATAGCGGGCAGTCAGACGCGGCACTGCCGTTGATGATTGATGCGTTCAATGAACAAAATCACCTGATTTGGCTGGGCCATGACGAAGAGCCACCTGCACACCTAAGCGGACTGCTGAAAAAGAAATATGCGACCTACGAGGGCGGCTGCGATTTCGATAGGACCATGATGGACGTAGGCCGCGCACTTGGGTGTTTCCCACCAGAGGTCATGCGCAACCCGCCCGAACACATCCTGAAAGAATTGAGCGATGTCGCCGATTACCCAGTTCAATCTGAAACAGAACTGGACGTCCTGACGGACACGCGTGACCGCCTGAAAACCGCCGCAGCGAATTGGGAGAAAGACACAGGAGGGGACGGGAAATCACAACAAGCGCTTTTGTCTGGGGCGGAAGTAGAGGTAGGCGATCTCGAAGAATTGTCGGATGTTGAAAGGGAGGCCCGGGCTTGGAGCTTGGTAGACTCAGGAGTTCGGTTGTGGAAAAGGGCTAGTGCAATGAATGAGCGAGAGGCAATTCAGGCTCTGGAGAAAGCCGGTGAAAAGTATGCGGAGGCGATACGCATTAAGCCTGATATGCACACTGCGTTTTTTAATTGGGCCAATGTTCTAATCAAGCACGCTTATCTGTTGCATGGGGACGAACAGGTCAGAAAGCTGAAAGAAGCTAAGGAAAAAGCACTTTTAGCACAAAATCATAGTGGTGAAGCAGCATATAATCTTGCTTGTGCCCATGCTTTGTTGGGTGAGAGCAGTGATGCACTAAATGTATTAGAAGCATGTCTGAATCATAAAAGTTTGCCGGAACTTGCGCAGATTGAAATAGACTCTGATCTGGACAATCTTCGCGACACCCCCCGCTTTAAAGCCCTTCTGGAAAAACTCAAAGAATCCACCTGATCCCTTCAAAACTCCGTCCCATGCACAATCGCCCATTCCCGCCTTAACGCCTCCGACTGACCCTTAAACCCTTCCGCCAGCACCTCGCAGGATGTCATCCGGTCCGCGCGAAAATGGCGAAAATCTTGGCGCATGTCACACCATGCGGCGACGACCACCACATCAGAATAATAGACAATTGCGATGGGGCGGATTTTGCGGGTCGTCACGTTTCCTTCCGCGTCACGATACTGCAAGGCCAGTCTCACCTCTTGGCGGATTGCAGTGCGCACATCCCCCAGATCAATGTCCGCAGGCTTTGCGCCCCAATTGGATGAAAACAGCGTTTCGCTGAGCGTGGTTGCCGCGGACAGTTTTTGAACAGCGCGCTGTGCGGCCTGTTCCAGCGCCTTGTCTCCGGTGCGGGCGATCATGCTGAGACCTACAGAAATCGCCTCCGCCTCTTCCACATCAAAATTGATCGGCGGCAGATTATAACCGGGGCGCATGATATAGCCGATCCCGGCTTCGCCTTCGATTGGCACGCGCATGGATTGCAGCGATGCAATGTCGCGGTAGATCGTCCGTTTGGTGACCTCCAACTGATCCGCGATGTCCTGCGCCCGCACAGGCCCTTTGGCGCTGCGCAGCAGTTGGATGATTTCAAACATACGTGATGACCGCATAGGGCTTTCCTTTGGATAAGGTTCCAAGTGGATACCACATCACTGCTGACAGATACATGTCAGCAGTGATCCCCTAGATTGGCCCAAATGCAACCACACTCTTGGAGACATCTGATGCCACTGAATATTTTAAACACCGGTTTCGACACCCGCCCCATCAGGATGGAGCCGCTTTGGCTGGTCGCCTATCAAGCGCCCACGGAAGACGTCGACCGCATCTTTGATGAGATCATTAAGGTAGCGCCACTGATACACGGCAAAACCGACCGCACCGCCTATCGCACCGCCAGTGGATACGAATATTACCGCCCCTTGGAAGGTACGCCAACAGGGGTCGAAACAGAGACGCGGCGCAGACCAGGTGTGGATGAGGTGCGGTTTTTTCTGCCCCGTGATCCAGCGGTCTTGGATCAGGTGATCGAGGCGATTTACGCAGTGTGCAGCTATTATGAGCCAGTGATTACGGTGCAGGACGTGTTAAGGAGCCAGACAAAGGGCCTGGATGACCAGGACAATCCACACAGGTGGTGGAACAAGACCGGCGATTGGAAAAAACCAGATGCGTGACGCGGAATACCGTTTGGGGTTGGTCTTGGTCACCGCCTCCGCCTTGGCATGGAGCACGGCGGGCCTGTTTACCCGGATCATTGAAGTGGACACAGGCACAATGCTGGTCTGGCGCGGGGTATTCGGTGCGCTGGGTATTTTTGCGATTGCCTGCGCGATGCAGGGGCGCGAGGCATTGCGCGATTTTGCCAGAATGGGGGTGCCGGGCTGGACCTTTGCGATCATCTCAGCGTTTGGCATGTTGTGTTTCATATCATCCCTGCGCCTGACGACTGTGGCACATGTGTCGTTCATCTATGCCACGGTACCCTTGGTTGCGGCGGTACTGGCGTGGCTGGTGATTGGGGAACGGCCCGGGCGGTCTGCCTTGGTCGCAAGCTTTGCCTCTTTGCTGGGCGTTGCGATTATCGTTGGCTTGGGGGTCGAAGGCGACTTGGTTGGCGATCTGCTGGCCTTTGGCATGACGATTTCATTGGCGGTGATGATGGTGATCTCGCGGCGGTATCGCGGTATCCGGGTCATGCCCGCGGCCTGTTTGTCGGCGCTGCTGAGTGCGGCAATGGCGGTCCCTTTTGCGGGCAACCTTGTCGTCAACCTGCCTGATCTTGGATTGCTCGCGGCCTTCGGATTGGTAAATTCGGCCATCGGGCTGGCGCTGTTTACGCTGGGCGCGCGACTGTTGCCCGCCATTGAAACAGCACTGATCGGTGCGATCGAAACACCGCTGGCCCCGGTTTGGGTCTGGTTGTTCTTTGCGGAGACCCCCAGCGGCGCGACCTTGATTGGCGGTACAATCGTTCTGGTTGCGGTTCTGAGGCATATTTTGCAGCAGAACCGCAGGCCAAAGGGCGTGACGTAAACCGCCTGTTGTGTGCGTCCGGGGTGGTAAGAGGCGCGGTACGCCCTATCTTGATACAGAATGTATCACAAAGGAGACCTGTTATGAAATCCGCCAAAGAGTATCTTGATGCCGCCAATGCCGCTGTTCCGAAAATGGACATCAAAGACGCGATTGCCAAACATGCCGCTGGTGAAGGCGCGTTTATAGACGTGCGTGACAGCAGCGACATCGCCAAAAGCGGCACCATCAAAGGTGCGCACCGCATTCCGCGCGGCATGATCGAATTTCGCGCTGATCCCGAGATGAAGGATTTCCACAATCCGGTGATGCAACGCGATGCGGAATTATACCTGATCTGTGGCGCGGGCGGGCAAGCGGCACTTTCAGGCAAGACCTTGCAGGATATGGGATACACGAATGTGACGAACATCGGGGGCTTCCCAGCGTGGAAGGATGCGGGTGGGCCAACGGAAAGTTAATTAAGTCCACACACTCTTTGATTGTATCTATACCGTCCCGTGATTTAGAACGCGGGGCGGTATTTCTTTTTGAGGTTAACCAATGACGCGAGAGCCTTCTGAAGATATTTGGGGTGATGACCTTTTGGGCTTCAAAGAACGCGCTGATGCATTCACGAATTTGATCACCTCCATCGACGATCACCGCACGATTTCAATTGAGGCGGGGTATGGGCGCGGCAAAACGTTTTTCCGTGAGCGCTGGGCGCGGCAGTTGAAAGCAGCGGGTGAGTGTGTTGTTCAGATAGATGCGCGGCTCTCGGACCATTCGGGTGATCCGGTTGTGACGTTTTTGGGGGCATTGTTGGGGTTGGTGCCGGAAAAGGATACGAAGAAGCGCGAGGCGGTTTATTCGGCGGGCAAGAAGATTTTGATTGCTGGCGGCAAGGCGCTTGGCAAAGCAGCCCTTCGCGAAGGGTTTGAAGAACTGGCTGATTTAGCTGCATCCGAGGATGGCGAGGCGAGTGCTCTGCATGATATCGCGAAAGCTGCGGGACAGGATTTATCGAAAGCAGCAGGGGAGTTGATCGCATCGCAGCTTTCTGCGGAGAACGCGCGGCTTGAGTTGAATGAGCAGCTTAAAGCTCTGCATGCACAGATCACTGAAGGCCGCGAAACGGACCGGATTATCATTTTGATTGATGAGTTGGATCGGTGTCATCCAGACTATGCGATTGCATTGCTCGAGGCGATGAAGCTGGTGTTTGATCAGGACGGGTTTGTTTTTGTGCTGATGGTGAACCGGGAGTATTTGGAAAATATCGCGACACATCGGTTTGGAGGGATGGTGAAGGGGGAATTTTATCTCGATAAGTTTGTGGATTTGCGGCTGAAGTTGGAGGCGGGGGAGGACGAATTATCAGAAGCGGTGAGAGTTTTGGCTTCTAATCTGCCTTTGGAAATACCATTTGGTGATCATCCGGAGTTTAGTATAGAGCGTGCCGGCCAACTTGCGGGGAGGTTGGCACCAATAAGTGGGTTGTCGATGCGGCAGATTAGTCGATTAATAGATCGGGTCGAACTTACATGTAGAATTTATAAGGACAGACCAATTGATGCGGCGTTGTTGGTATGGTTAGCCTATAAAGAGGCCAGTGCCTCGAAACTTGGTGAATTTAAGGTCGCGGCAAGCGGTCAACGAAAAGTGTTGGCGTTACCGCGTGCTACTCTAGATCCGCTAGAAGCTCAAAAGCGGATATTAAATTTCCCTAAGCTTGATACTTTCAAACAAGAGGCATGGGCTCGGCACCAAGAAGGTGAGCTTTTTGAGGAATTTCCAGAGTTTGAACACTTGAATTTAAGTGCATTCCGTTCGCCTGATAATAAAAATTATTACCGATTCGTGCGTGTCTACAAGCACCTCGCACCTCACTACATCCCCGAACACCAAGCCATGCTCGACGCCGTTCACAAACTCCAAGTCGACCCCTAACCAGCTTGCACTTTCACCAAACCCAAGCTATACGCGCGATGTCTAAGGGGCGGATACACGTACCGGGACGCAGATACTCAGGCGGGGTCGGATTCATCCGGCCCTCTTTCTTTTGCGTTACGGCTTCCACCCATGCGACCAACTGAAACCGAAAGACCGGCGGAGACAACCGCACGGCCCGTATAAAAAACCAAAGGAAACGATAAACTACATGTCAAAAGCTATGGACGAATTTGAAGCACTATTGGAAGAAAGCTTCGAAATGGACACGCCCGAAGAGGGTTCTGTTGTCAAAGGTAAGGTCATCGCAATCGAAGCGGGACAAGCCATCATCGACGTCGGCTACAAAATGGAAGGCCGCGTTGAACTAAAAGAATTTGCCGATCCTGGTGAGTCCCCCAAAATCGCAGTTGGTGACGAGGTTGAAGTGTTCCTTCGCCAGGTCGAAAACTCGCGTGGCGAAGCGGTTATCTCTCGTGAGATGGCGCGCCGCGAAGAAGCGTGGGACCGTTTGGAAAAAGCCTATGCCGCAGAAGAACGCGTCGAAGGCGCAATCTTTGGTCGCGTCAAAGGTGGCTTTACTGTGGATCTTGGCGGCGCGGTTGCGTTCCTGCCAGGCTCTCAGGTGGATGTGCGCCCCGTGCGCGATGCCGGCCCCTTGATGGGTCTCAAGCAGCCGTTCCAGGTTCTGAAAATGGACCGTCGCCGTGGTAACATTGTTGTATCGCGCCGTGCGATCCTCGAAGAATCACGTGCTGAACAGCGTGCGGAAGTCATTGGCAACTTGGTCGAAGGCCAGGAAGTTGATGGCGTGGTCAAGAACATCACCGAATACGGTGCGTTTGTTGATCTGGGCGGCGTTGACGGCTTGTTGCACGTCACGGACATGGCATGGCGCCGTGTGAACCACCCCTCCGAGATCCTCGCCATTGGCGAAACGATCAAAGTGCAGGTTATCAAGATCAACAAAGAGACACACCGTATCTCTTTGGGCATGAAGCAGTTGCAGGACGATCCATGGGATCTGGTTGCCGCGAAATACCCGCTGGAATCCTCGCACACCGGTCGTGTGACCAACATCACCGATTACGGCGCATTTGTTGAGCTGGAACCGGGTGTTGAGGGCCTCGTACACGTGTCCGAGATGTCTTGGACCAAGAAAAACGTACACCCCGGCAAGATCGTGTCTACGTCACAAGAAGTCGAAGTCATGGTTCTGGAAATCGATGGTGCCAAGCGCCGCGTTTCCTTGGGTCTCAAGCAGACCATGCGCAACCCATGGGAAGTGTTTGCTGAAACACACCCCGAGGGCACAGAAGTCGAAGGCGAAGTCAAAAACATCACCGAATTCGGTTTGTTTGTCGGCTTGGACGGCGACATCGACGGCATGGTGCACTTGTCCGACCTGTCATGGGACCAACGTGGCGAAGAAGCCATTCAGGACTACCGCAAGGGCGACATGGTTCAGGCCGTTGTCTCCGAAGTTGACGTTGAGAAAGAGCGCATTTCGCTCTCGATCAAAGGCGTCGGTGGCGACAAATTTGCTGAAGCAGTGGGTGGCGTGAAGCGCGGTTCTGTTGTGACAGTGGCTGTGACCTCCATCGAAGATGGCGGGATCGAAGTGGAATATGAGGGCATGAAAGCCTTTATCCGCCGCTCTGATCTGTCACGTGACCGTGCCGAACAGCGCCCTGAGCGTTTCTCGGTTGGCGATAAAGTCGACGTGCGCATTACAAACGTGGACGCAAAAGCGCACCGTTTGGGCGTGTCGATCAAAGCCCGCGAGATTGCGGAAGAAAAGGAAGCGGTTGAGCAGTATGGCTCGTCTGACTCTGGTGCCTCCTTGGGTGATATCCTTGGTGCCGCACTTAAGGGCGACGACGAGAAGTAAGCTTCACGGCTGAAGAACAAGAGAAGCCCCGCCAGAAATGGTGGGGCTTTTTTTATTGGGAAATGTTTGGTTCTGGCCCTGTATGTAACAAGGTGGCTATCATGCTTGCTCAGGTCCGCCTAGAAAGTTCATACACGGCCAACAATAGTAAGGAACCGCACCCGCGCAGCTTTGGCAGCGGTGATGAATCAGGAACGAATCGCCCCAGCGATAGGGCGCAGGTGGCCCTGAGAGCCAGCGTTCTTTCCGCCAGATGAATGATGTTCGACAAAAAGCACGAAAAAACAGGGGTTTCACAGGGTAAAACCCCAAAGCTGGCTATTCCCGTGGCGGATATTTCTTTCTATAGTCGAGGACGAGCCCAAATAAATAGACACATCTCGGGGGGGATAAAGCGATGATCCGGTCAGAACTTATTCAAAAGATTGCGGATGATAATCCACATCTTTACCAGCGCGATGTTGAGCGGATCGTGAACACGATATTTGATGAGATCACCGGCGCGATGGCGCAAGGTGACCGGGTTGAGTTGCGCGGGTTCGGCGCGTTCTCGGTCAAAAAGAGGGACGCACGTGTTGGTCGCAATCCACGCACAGGCGCGTCTGTAAATGTCGAAGAGAAACATGTACCCTTCTTCAAGACTGGCAAATTGTTGCGGGATCGGTTAAACGGGAAAAGCTAATGCGTTACGTCCGCTACATTTGTATCGCCATCTTCGCGGTGGCATTGATCTCTGTTGCATTGGCGAACAGGGCGATTGTACCGCTCAAGATTCTCCCAACCGAAGTATCGGGATGGTTTGCGCTGAACCCTTCGGTAGAAATGCCCCTCTTTCTAGTGATTCTTGGCAGTATTGTTACCGGCCTGCTGGTTGGTTTTGTCTGGGAATGGATTCGTGAATATGGCCAACGCGCGGAAGCGGCCAAGCAAGCCCGTGAAATGCGCAGGTTAGAGCGTGAAGTTGCGCGGCTGAAAAGCGAAAAACATCAGGGTAAAGACGAGGTTCTGGCTTTGTTGGACGAGGCCAGCTAGGCCTACACCATGCCTGCACATACCAATGTAAAAATTTGCGGTTTGACTAACCACAGTGGTATCTCCGCTGCGGTGGATGCGGGCGCGCGTTATGTTGGCTTTGTCTTTTTTGAAAAGTCCCCTCGGAATTTGAGTTTGAGCGATGCGGCTGTACTGGCCGCAGCTGTACCCGAAGGCATGTGCAAGGTCGCTTTGGTGGTGAATGCGGATGATGAATTTCTGGATGCGCTGATCGCACAGGTGCCTGTTGATATGTTGCAATTGCACGGCGCAGAAAGCCCGGCGCGGGTCTTAGAAGTTAAGACCCGTTATGGGTTGCCGGTAATGAAAGCCGTTGGCGTGGCAGATGCCAGTGATCTGACAGAGCTGGAGGCATACGGGCGTGTCGCAGATCAGATATTGGTGGATGCCAAGCCGCCAAAGGGTGCGGATTTGCCGGGAGGCAACGGGCTGGCCTTTGACTGGCGATTGATAGCCGGGCGACGTTGGCCCGTGCCTTGGATGCTGGCTGGTGGTTTGACCCCTGAAAACGTGGCTGAGGCCATTACCTTGACGGGCGCGCGGCAGGTGGATGTTTCATCCGGTGTGGAGAGTGCGCCGGGCGTTAAAGACGGCGCATTGATCGCGGCGTTCTGTGCCGCGGCATTGGCATAGCTTCTTCGAACTGCTTGCGCAGTCCGACAGGCTGGGGCGCTGCCCCAGACCCCGGGATATTTAAGGCCAAAAAGAACGAGTAAGCAGATTAAATCGTTTGATCGTAGTCCCCAACGCCGGGTTCGCTTTGGATGATGGTATCAAGGTCTTTGAATATCCTGCGCATTTCGACCTCAGATGTGGGGCTTTCGCAGACCACCACCAGATTGGGGGTGTTGGAAGACGCGCGCACGAGACCCCACCCACCATTGTCGAGGATAACCCGTGCACCATTGACGGTGACAATCTGTGAAATCTTACGTCCCGCCAGTTCAGTCAGGCCTCCCAGTTTTGAGACAATTCGGGCGAGGATATCGTATTTTTTGGTGTCAGAGGCATAGGGTGACATGGTGGGTGTTGCCCATGTTTGTGGCAGGGCGCGGCGCAGATCGGACATGCTTTTGTCTGGGTTGCGGTCCATCAGTTTGCAGATTTCCACCGCTACCCGCATGCCGCAGTCATAGCCGCGCCCGATCGGTTCGGCGAGAAAGTAATGGCCGGATTTTTCAAAGCCAGCAAGCGCGCCCAGTTCCTTTACCCGCCGCTTCATATGGCTGTGGCCGGTCTTCCAATAGTCCGCCTTGATCCCGTGTTTTTGCAATTCGGGATCGGAGGCAAAAAGGCCGGTTGATTTTACGTCCGCCACAAAGGTGCTGCCGGGATAGAGTTTGGCCAGATCGCGGGCCATGATCACACCGACTTTATCAGCAAAAATCTCCTCGCCCTCATCATCCACGACGCCGCAGCGGTCGCCATCACCGTCAAAGCCAAGGGCAAAATCGGCAGCTGATGCTTTGACGCTTGCTGACATGTCATGCAGCATTTCCATGGCTTCGGGGTTCGGGTTGTAGTGCGGAAAGGTATAGTCGAGGTCATTGTGGCTTGGCACCACCTCAACACCCAGACGTTTAAACAACTCTGGTGCAAAGGCTGACGCGGTGCCGTTGCCAGTGGCGCAGACCACCTTGAGCTTGCGGGTCATCTTGAAGTCACCCACAAGATCATCAAGATAGGCCTCGCGCACGCCGTGGACAAATTCGTATTTACCACCGTCACGCTGCTGACCTTTGCCATTCAGCACGATGTCGCGCAGCTCGTTCATCTCATCGGGGCCGTGGGTCAACGGGCGTTCAAAGCCCATTTTCACACCAGTCCAGCCGTTGGGGTTGTGCGAGGCGGTAACCATGGCGACGGCAGGCGCGTCCAAATGAAACTGTGCAAAATATGCCATGGGGGACAGGGCGGGGCCGATGTCTTTTACATGAATTCCAGCCTGCATCAGGCCCATCATCAGGGCATTTTTGATCGACAGGGAATAGTCACGATAGTCATTGCCAACGGCAATAACCGGCTCAATGCCGCGCCGCTGCATCTGGGTGCCAAGGCCAAGTCCCAGCGCGGTAACGCCGGGGAGGTTGATGTCATCGGGGTATTTCCAACGTGCGTCGTATTCGCGAAACCCGGTTGGGGTGATCATCGCATCACGCAAAAATTCCCAGGTGTTCTGGGTCACGGTCGGGGCGGGTTTAGTCACTGTGTACCCTCGTTTATTGGGAGTTCAAAAAGTCAGGCCCCCTCGGTGATGATCACATCGCCGCAGGGGGCTTGGGTTATGCTGTTACCTGTTCTCGAAGGATGGACGCGGTCAGCGACAACATCAGGTAGATGCCAGCGAAAATCAAGAATGCCAAAACCGTGTTTTCAAACTTGCGTGGATAGGTGGCTTCTTGGGGGGCAACCGGGCGCACGGCAACAGTCAGATATCGCACCTGACGGCTGGCCTCGTTGCGGGCGGCTTCCATCCCGGTGAGCGCCAGTTGCAGGTTGGCGTCTGCCGCAACCAGATCGGCCTGTGCCAGTTGCATTGTCACAGCTTTCTTGGCAAGCGAATTTTCACCAACAGTGGCCGAATTCAACTTGTCGCGCAGTTTGGTCAATTGTTCATTCAGGCGGCGTACGTCGCCTTGGGCACCATCCACCTTGGCCTTGTTGGGGCGGATGTTGTCCAACAGCGCGGCCAGTTCAATTTCCTTTTCGATCAACAGACCTTCGTAGGTGCTGATTTGGCCACGGATGGCGATGATCTCTGCCTCTGGATCAACACCGTTGGTGACCTGCATGGTGATCAATGCTTCTTGGGCATCACGACGCTTTTGCTGGGCTGTTTCCAATCCCACAACCGCATCTCTCATCCCGTCTTCGCGTTTCTGCTTTGACAGATTGTTGATGCGCTCTTCCGCATATTTCAACAAGCTTTCAGAGAAATTGGCAGAGATTTCCGGGTCAGCGGCAACCACCTCCATCCGGATCACACCTTCGGTTGGATCATAGCCAATTTTCACGTTTTTCTTATAGGTTTTGTACGCTTCTTCGTTGGTCGGATCCGCGTTCAACCGCTGGATCGGGTCAATGTCGGGGTTTGAAAAATGCGCCTTAAAGTTTTCGTCTTTGTCGAGACGCAGCATGGCGTCTTTGGATTGCAAGTAAGCTTGGGTGGCGATGCTGTCAGCGCTGTTGGCGAATTGGGTTGGCAATAGACCACCAAACGGACTGGTTGTTGTGCCTTCGCTTTGAATGATCAGGAATTGGCTGTTGGTAGCGTACATTGGTGTCGCCATGTTGTAAAAGTAATAGCCTGCAAAGAAGGTTGGCAGAAACACAAAGAACGCCAGCCGGACCAAAAGCAGGCCCATTTTCCGACGGCGACGGTTTGAAATGTCGCGTTGAATTTCACCGATTTCACGCTGGCGGCGTTCCGCCGGGCTGATTTCGGTTGAGGGTAGCGTGTTGCGCCCTGCGGGGACAGTTTGGGGCAATTGAACGCGGCTTTGTGTCCCTGCACCACCGGGCTGGGCAGGCAAGGCGGCCATGGCATCACCAGGGCTGCCGTCACGCTGTTCGCCACCCGCTTGCGGGACGACGAGTTCAAGCATGTTGGACCGTTGGAATGGGTCGATACCATTCACCCTAAGAAGCCGGACCGCGTCAAAATCTGAAGTTGGAGCGAGGTTATGCTTTTGCGCCACGCGGCGGGCCATACGCAATTGGCGGCCTGTCAAACCTTCGCGGCGAATGGCATCCATATCTGTTTCGCCCGCGACTTCGGTAGCGGATGACATCTCACCTGCGCGGGCCGCGGCCTCATCCGCTTTTGGAGGGACGGGGTTTTGTGCGGGCGGCGGCGTCACCGGACGCGGTGCATCGGCGCTGCTCGGGGCTGCGCTGCTTGAAGATGTTGGCGTGCTCCGCTTGATGCGGAACTTTCTAGCCTTGGGTTTCGTAGTCATACAAACTTTTCGCTTCTTCCAAGGTGTCAAACATATGCAATTGCCCATCCAGCAGGACAGCGGCAGAGCGTGCAAATTTCTCAAGGGTTTGTGCCTGGTGTGACACAATAATGATGGTCGTGGTGCGCAGGCGCTCTTGCAGGATTTCGCCAGCCTTGCGGTTAAATTCAACGTCCGTCGTGGCGGGCATACCTTCGTCGATCAGGTACATGTCGAAATCAAGCGCCAGCATCAGGGCAAAGGAAAACCGTGACCGCATGCCTGCCGAATACGTGCCAAGCGGTTGATCGAAATATTCGCCCAAATGGCATAGCCAACGGCAGAAACTTTCAACATAATCGGGATCAAGTCCATAAAGTCGCGCGATATAACGGGCGTTTTCCATGGCCGATACTTTGCTGACCACCCCCCCCATAAATCCCAGCGGGAAAGAGATGTTGCAACCGCGCCGGATATCACCTTCATCCGGCTTTTCCAAACCTGCCATCATGTTGATCAAGGTGGTTTTGCCGGTGCCGTTTGGGGCCAGAATACCAAGGGAATTGCCCAATTCCACACGGAAAGAGACCCGATCAAGGATGACCTTGTGTTGGGTCCCGGTCCAAAAGGACTTGGATACATTTTCAAATTCCAGCATTCCCTGCTCCGGTTGGTGCTGTGCGGTGGTGCGCGTACCCTCTTTAGCAGAGGTGTCTTAACGGTCTATCCACCGAATTTGACCATATTATGTCCTATATGGAAACAAATGTACAATGCGGGTTTGAGGGGAATTGCCAAGGCACGACCGCGAAAAGGGGTGCCTATGGCCTTAGGTCATGAAAAAACCCAGCGCCGCAGGGCTGCTGGGTTTTAAGTTGTTTTTCAAGGTGAAACGGGTCTAGCCGTTTTGTTTTTCCACCTTACAGAGTTTGCCAGCAATGATGCTAACTGCCGCAGCGGCAAAGCTGAACAATGCACCCATTTTGGCAGCGTCCTGAACAGGTCCGGCGTCAAAGGCAACCGATGCCACAAACAGCGACACGGTAAAGCCGATCGCCGCGACACACCCAATCACCACCAGATCAATGATCCGCATACCTTGCGGCAGTCCAAGGCCCATAGGCCGTGCGGCAAGCCAGCCAAAGAACAAAATGCCCAACGGTTTACCAATCAGTAGACCTGCAAGCACTAGCCATGTTGCATCCCCTATGGAATTGAATTGAACACCCGCGTTCAGCAGGCCAAAGAAAAACAGCACAATTTCAACAGGGTGTTTCAGTGCGTGTTCTATCTTGTTCAACAGATCGGTGAGGTATTGTTCGGCTTCTGAGAAGATACCAAAAGCGCGGTCCGCATGCGGGATGGTTGGAACAATCGGTAAAAGACCAAGTGCCGGGTGCAACCCTGAGCGCATAAACCCATACCAGCTGATGCAACCAGCGATCAGATAGGGAACAAAATGCAGCTTGGTGCGCACGAACGTCGACACGGGGCGGTCTTGATTGCCGCGGTCCATCTTGCGCGGCAGCCAGTTGGCCAAGACATAAACACCAACAGCGGCGGCCAAGGACAGCAGCAACCAGATCGGGGCCAATTCACCTGAGGGGTAAAAGACCGCCAGAATGATCAGGCCCGCCGCGTCGTCAGCAATCGCCAGCAGCAATAGGAACCGCACTGCCGGGTGGCCCGCTCCAAAGACGATACGTCCTACAAGATAGCTGAAGGCGATGTCAGTGGCAGTGGGGATCGCCCAACCGTTAAACACCGCGTTATACGTGTCTGATCCCAACAAAAACGCCAACCCAAGATAGACTGAGATCGGTCCAACCATGCCGCCAAGCGTTGCAAACAACGGGGTTGCCGCCTTTTTCCCCCGCAAAGAGCCGTTTTTGAGGATCACGGCTTCCCAGACTTCTTTTGCAGCGATGGCAAAAAACAGCGCCATCAACAGGTCATTGACCAGATAATGCAGGGTCAAGGTGCGATAGGCTTCGTGGGTGCCATCCGCAGGATGGTAGTGGCCAATTGGGGCGTGATCCCAAATCTTGAACTCTACGAAGCTGTGATAGCTCGCATAATCGACATTGGCCCAAACCAAGGCAATCAATGCGCCGATGATCAACAACAGCGAATAATTGGTCAGAAAATTCCAGACACGATACATTCAAAGGCCCCCTGCTTTTTATGTGTTCCCACATTGCTACGCTATGAGGCTTATGGGTTCAACGGTTCTGAGCCGGAATATCTTTTGCCGATCTGAAACGGGGGTGCGTCATGTGGGTTTGGTCCTACCCGGTTTAGGCAACCGCCTCCCAAAGAAGACCCGCGATAATTGCCCCGGTGATCGCAAAGCCAAGATAAGCTGCAAATATGCGCGGCTTGACCAAGGCCCAAACGGCGATGGCGGCGGGAATACAGCTGACCCCACCGGCAATCACAAATGACATGGCAGCACCTTGGCTCATCCCTTGGGCCAGCAATGCATCGACCAGCGGCACCGCGGCATAGCCATTGAGGTACGCAGGTGCGCCTACCAAGGCCCCTAATAGGATCGGTTTAAGGCCTGATCCACCCAGTACCCCAGCGATCAAGTCAGCAGGGATATAGTGCAGCATCAAAGCTTCTATCACATAGGCCAAGGTAAGCCATTTCATCAAGAATAGGGCGTTTTCTAGGGCAGTATCCTTAAAAACTTCACGGCGTGGCGCTTCTGACCAGAATTGCCAGACCGGTTTGCCGGAAAACGGCTTTTTGACACCGCAACATCCACCAACCGCAGGCCGTTCACGCAATGGGTCGGTAAATAGTGGCGTATTGGCCCCCAGCATGACCCCGAAACCACCAAACATGCCAAGGCCCACTGCCGCCAACGTCTTGGCCAATGCAAAGTCCCAGCCCAGCGTGCCAGAGGTGATCGCAAACATCGCAGGATCCATCAGCGGTGATGCCAACCAAAAGGCCATCACGGCCCCCAGCGGCGCGCCAACAGCCAGCAAGGCGGCAATGAACGGGATCACCTCGCAGGAACAAAATGGTGACAACCCGCCAAGCAAGGCGGCCATGACGATCATCCGGGCCGGATTGCCCTCAAACGCACGGGCCAACAGGTTTTCCGCGCCACTGGCCTTGAGATACGCAACAGCGAGAACTGCAAACGCGATGAAGGGGGCGGTACCGGCCAAAGCCCAAGCGGTGAAGGTCACCGTCGGCACGAATTGCGGCAGATCGAATATCGCAACGGCCAATAGCAACAGCAGTGCCACGCCCCATGCGCCCCCAAATTTCCAGCGGCTTGCAGCGCTATGGCTGTGCGGCTGTGTTGTGTTGGTTTCAACCATGGTCATGTTCCTCGCAGGGGGTTGGCGCATCAGCACAGCATTCGGTGACCAGAAAATGCGCCAATGCTTGTATTTCTTCATAGGCGACAGCGGCACAGATCGTACTGCGGCCTTGGCGTTCTTGTTTCACAAGGCCCGTGGCGGCTAAAAGTTTCAGGTGGTGGGTCAGGGTTGATCCTGTGACCCCTGTACGGTCGCCTAATTCCCCAATGCTTAATCCATCCGGACCTGCGCGTACCAAGGTCCGCAGGACTGACAGACGCTGTTCTGATCCAAGTGCCGCAAAGCTGGCGGCGGCAAGAGTGAGGGGCGGGGTGTTGTGCGATTCTAATTTCATATTTCTAGAAATATAGAAATTAATTACTTGCGCAAGATTTATTTCGATGTTTGTCGAAATGAAGTGGTAGGGTTGGCAACTGGGCAGGGCGGTGTATCTGTCATCTTATGACAGACATGCGTGACGATCTGAAAGGCTGCGACATCTGTGCTGATCGGTTTGCGGCGACGGCAACCGGGCACGGTCCAAGGCCTGTGGTTTGGTTCACGCCCAGTGCAAAAATACTGATTGCCGGGCAGGCACCGGGCATGCGCGTGCATAAATCGGGCAAACCGTTTGATGATCCGTCGGGTGTGCGACTGCGCGATTGGCTGGGTCTGACCGCGGCGCAGTTTTATGATCAATCAAAAGTGGCCATTGTGCCCATGGCGTTTTGCTTTCCCGGATATGATGCCAAAGGCAGTGATCTGCCGCCGCCGCCCGTTTGTGCAAAAACATGGCGGGCCGCTGCATTGGCAATGTTGCCCGACGTCCGGCTGACCTTGTTGATTGGCGGTCATGCGATGAAATATCATTTGTCAGTGTTTACGACGGTGACTGCGGCTGTAGCCGCTTGGCGCGACCAACCGCCCGGCACCTTTGCCTTGCCTCATCCGTCATGGCGCAATACCGGGTGGTTAAAGAAAAATCCGTGGTTCGAGGACGAGATTCTACCTAAATTGCGGGCCGCAGTGACTGAGGTGATACATGACTGAACAAACGCCTTTGGATCACGCCCATGCGGCGATGATCGCGGCACCGGATGATGATGCCGCGCGGCTGCGGTTTTATGAACGCATCGCGGATGTTGAGCTGTTCTTGCTGTTGGAGGCGGAACCGGTTGAGGATCAGATCAACCCGGTCCTAATGGACGATGGCTATGTCATTGTTTTTGATCGCTCTGCGCGCTTGGCGGCTTACGTTGGCAATCCAGCCCCCTATGTGGCCCTGTCGGGGCGTGCGATTGCGGGGATGTTGGCGGGTCAGCCGCTTGGCATGGCCGTTAACATTGGCGTTGCCCCTTCGGAAATCCTTTTGCCTGCGGACGCGGTGATGTGGCTCCGCGAAACTTTGGCCCATGAGGCCGGGCAGGTTGAAGCCAAAATTGACCGGGTGTTGCCGCCCAAGGGTTTGCCAGAAACTTTGATCGCGGCAATTGATGCCAAACTAGCGACTGCGACGGGCATGGCTGCTGGTGCTTGGCTGATTGCGGTTGAATACACAGGCGGCGGGCGTGGACACCTATTGGCCTTTGTCGGTGCGATCCCGCGCGCCCAAGAAGCGCTGGTCCGCGCGGCCTCAGAGGCGTTAACCTTTTCAGGGATTGAAGCAGGGGCCATGGACGTGGGTTTTTTCGACCCGAATGATCCAACTGTTACAAAACTGGCCAAGGTCGGTTTGCGCTTTGACCTGCCGCAAACCGAAGGATTGCAACATACACCGCGTATGCCCCCGGGCAGCGACCCTGCAAAACCGCCCATTTTGAAATAATTGGGGAAAATGGGCCTGCTCTCATCACCAGTGGCTCACATCGGCGCGAGGTCACAGTGTCGTGGGGTGCAATGTGTCCGGGCGCTGTCTAGTTTGCCTTAACACACACCGGACAAGGAGAATTGTCATGAACCGTTTCACCCTTTCTATCGCCGCTGCCGCGACCGCACTGACCTTTGCAGGTCAGGCGTTTGCCGGGGAACAATATGTCGACGAAACCGGATTTGCCGCGTCGGGATATGATGTCGTGGCCTATTTCGGCATTCCGCAAAACCCTGTGGGACAATCGCAACCATCGGGTGTGCCGGGCAGCAAAGAGTTCACCGCAGACTATAACGGTGCAACATTTGCGTTCTCCAGTGCCGAAAACAAAGCGGCGTTCGAAGCTAATCCTGCAAAATACGCGCCGCAATATGACGGCCACTGCGCTTATGGCGTTTCCAAAGGTGGTAAAGTGCCGGGCAACCCAAACCTGTGGCGGATTGTGGATAATAAGCTCTATCTGAACATTACCAAGAACGTTGTGGGGTTCTGGGAGGAAGACATTCCCGGCAACCTTGATCTGGCCGAAAACAACTGGGTGTCGATTGAACCAAAACCGGGTTCGTCTGCGACCATTCCTCAGTTCACCAGCTCGGCACCAAACAACTGACCCCGTCCGCCGGTTCCCCTCAGCCGGAACGGCCCAGATCCTCGTCGCGCCTTGCGCGGCGGGGTTTTGTCGTGGGTGGCGTGGGTTTGGCCGCGCTCTTCTTTAGTGCGGGGCGGTGGTACACGCTGCGCGCTGATGTTGGTGATGGCACAATAAGCGCACCAGATGCCGCTGCGGCGGTGGCGTCCGGCGAGCTCATTTTGGTGGATATCCGCAGACCAGATGAATGGGCCAAAACCGGGGTGCCGCAAGGGGCGGTGACACTGGACATGCGTCGCGATGATTTCCCGCAAGCCTTGCTGGCTGCTATGGATGGTCAAAAGGACCGACCCGTCGCATTGATCTGCGCACGTGGGGTTAGGTCCGCGCGGATATCGGCGCGTCTAATTGAGGCCGGGTTTACCCATGTGATTGATGTCTCCGAAGGGATGCTCGGGTCGCGTGCAGGGCCGGGATGGTTAAAACGTGGATTGCCATTGGTACGCCCTTAACAGGGTTTTATTCCGCGGGCATCCGGTCACTCACAGTCAACTTTCCTTTCAGCTGTTCCCGCTCGACCCGCGCGCGGGTCACAATGCCGGGTTCACGCAACGTGTGGGGGCTGTCCATGCGCAGCCCTTCAGGCGCGCTGCGGGCGATGTTCAAGGCTGACAGGGCCGACAGCGGCACCGCCAAAAGTAGACTGAACACAATCGGCAGCAACCACAGTGAAATCAATCCGGCAATCAGCCCCGCCGCTAGCAACAAACCCAGCAGGGTTTCGACCCAGTGGAATTTGATCAGCATCATGACGGGATAGCCACGGCCATCACGGCGTTGTGGCGACCAAAGTTCGGTTCGCGAGAAAAAAGCGCGCAGAACTGCCTTGGTTTGTTGGATCATCAGGATTGGCGCATAGGCCACTGACAGCAGAACCTCGACCATAAATGCGGTCAAAAACGCGGTACGGCCACCAAACACACGGGTTGCTTTTGGATAGGCGGCGATAATCCCAGCCCCCGCAATTTTTGGGGTCAGCAGCATTGCGTACATGATCACTAAAAATACCGCTGAATCGATATGGCTCATCGCGGGAGGCCAGTCTGGGAAAAACGGATTTGCCTCACTGAAATAGCGAATGACATTGGTGTCGGCGTCCTTGCCCAGCAGCGACCAAACGATCAGCAGGATAAACCACGCGGGCGACAACAGATAGCTGACAGCGCCGTGGAAAAGGTGAAACCGCGACACCGGGTGCAGGCCCGCAGTGCCAAGCAGGCGCAGGTGTTGCAGGTTGCCCCGGCACCAGCGGCGGTCGCGCAGCACGTAATCCACCAGCGTGCCCGGCGTTTCCTCAAAGCTGCCAGAAACCCGCGGCAAGAAACGGACACGCCACCCGGCACGGCGCAACAGGCCAGCTTCAACAAAATCATGGCTTAGGATCAGGTCATCGCGGCCACGGCCCGTCAGGTGCGGCAGGCCCGCACAGGAGGCAAAGGCACGGGTGCGGATGATGGCGTTATGGCCCCAATAATTGCCCTCGTGGCGCGCCCAAAGCGCCAAACCTTCGGCCAAAAGCCACCCATAAGCGATGTTAGAAAACTGTTGCAGGCGGGCAAACAAGGTTTCTGCCCCGATCAGCATGGGAAATGTCTGAATCAACCCGGCATCTGGGTCCGCGCTCAGCTCTGATGCCAGCCGTTCAATGGCGCGGCCCGACATCAGGCTGTCGGCGTCTAACACCACCATACCTTCGTATGCCGCACCCCAGCCGGTGATCCAATCCAACAGATTACCAACCTTTTTGTCGGTGTTGTCCGCGCGGCGGCGATAATACACATTGGACCCCGCGGGTGCTGCACGTTTCAGCGATTGAAAGGCCTGCCATTCCTGTGCGGCGATGGCATCGTCTTTGGTATCTGACAGAACAAACAGCGTATAGCGGTGCGCGCCCTTGCGACGTGCCAGATCATCAAGCATGGCAGCGGCGTTGCCAAATACATCCCAAGGCACTTCGTTATAGACGGGCACCAGCAGGGCCACATCAATAGGTGTCACATCTGTTGGGGCACGGTCATCGGCGTCTTCACGTGCCAAAATACCTGCAACGGCAACACCAACTGTGCTGACGGAAAGCGTGACCCAAACAAAGGTCGCACCGATCATCGACAACAAGGCCCATTCCAACCCGGTCATGCCACTGCCAGCAAACCAGCCATAAAGACCATAAAGCAACAGCGCAGTTCCGATTAGTGCCGGGCCAAACACGGCCAACCGCCAACCAGATGACTTGCGCGGCACGTCACCTTGGGCGCGCGGGGCGGGGGCCGCCGTCAAATCCTGCGCCTGCATGATAAGGGGGGCTGCGGCAGGCATCTGGTGATGAAGGGGGGCAGACCGGGTCATGCGGCCGTCCAACGATAAAGCCAGACTTCGCTCAAGGGTTCCCCGTTCAGGCGTAGTTGCGCACGAAATTCCGCCCAAAGCGCGCCTTCGGGTTTAAAGGTAAAGGCAAGGCGTGGGCCATTGGTTTCTGGATTGCGTTGTAAAATGCCGGGGGTCACGGAGCCCGGATTGCCGCGCAGCACGATTTCAATCTCGGACAGGTCCTGTGGAACCTGCGCGCTGTCGGCAAAATCAATCACAATGATCTGGCCCCCCTCGGGGCGCCCGCCCATCGCGGTGTTCAGCACCTTAACCGGAACATCCGCCGTGGCCGCCGCAGGGTCTGCACCCCAATGCAAGGTATAGCTCATCTGATGTTCGGCCCCGGCTGGCAAAGGTGCCGCGGGACGCCAATAGGCGACAATATTGTCGTAGACTTCCAGATCTGCAGGAATTTCAACCAAAGTCACGGCACCCGTACCCCAACCTTCGCCGGGCGTGATCCAGACCGCCGGGCGGTTGTGATAAAGTGCCTCAAGATCGTTGTAGTCAGAATACTTGCGCTTGCGCTGCATCAGCCCAAAACCGCGTGGGTTGTCATCGCCAAAGGCGCTGATCTGCAAGGTTGTCGGGTTCGCCAAGGGTCGCCAGATCACCTCGCCCGCGCCATTATGGATCAACAACCCGTCACTGTCATGTACTGCCGGACGGAAATCAGAAAACCGCTGTCGATTGGTGTCGTCGAACAAAAACATCGAAGTGAGCGGTGCAATGCCAAGATGAGTAATCTCAGTGCGGACAAATATCTGCGCACTGACCTTCATCTCAAGCACCGCACCATGGGTGATCCGAAACCGAAACGCACCCGCGCAAGACGGACTGTCGAGCAGCGCATGCAAGATAACGGTGTCGCCATCAGGGTCCGGAGTTTCGAGCCAGAACGCAGTAAAATCAGGGAACTCTTCGCCCATTGGATCGCCGGTTTTGAGCGCCAGCCCACGGGCAGAAAGGCCATAGGTTTCGCCCGTGCCGATGCCGCGGAAATAGCTGGCCCCCTGAAACACGGCATATTCCTGAAAGATGCCGGGTTTTTCCAGTTCGGCTCGCAGGCGCAGCCCGGAATAGCCCATGTTATCCATCGGCAGATTGGGAAATTGATCGGTCGTATCGAACACACCCATATCAAAGGTAATCGGGCGGGCGGTGTCACCGTCAACCACATTCAAGGCCACGGCTTGCGGGAAATAAAGCCCGGCGGGAAACAGATCAACCCGTTGAGGTGTGTCGGTGTTCTCCCAAAGCGCATTGCGGGAATCGAACCAGATTTGGCGATACTGATCATAGGTCAGATTGCGCCATTCCTCTGGCACCTCGGGGCGCGGTTGGTACGGGGCAGCCGCCAAGGCGCGCGCCTGATTGACGACAGTTTGATTGTCAAACGCCGTGGCGGTATCGCCAAGGGTCAAGCCCGGCTCTTGGGCCCGCCCGGTCCTTGGCAGCGCGGCCAGCGCCACAAGGGAGGCGATGAATTCACGGCGCAACATCATGCGGGCACCTTTGCGCGCCAAGGTTGGGATTTGAACCAACCGGCACCATAGGCTGTGGCGACCAAGATCAAGGCACCGGCAAGATTTACCAGTAGAACAGTTGCGATGCTACGACCTGTCATGTCCATCACAAAACCCATCAAACGTGCCGTAAACATGGAGACGACAAACACTGCCAACGATTGTTGGCCAACTTTCAATATGATGGTGACGAGACTGCCCCAAGCGGCCGCAAGCGCCCCTGTGCCACGGGCCAACAGGTTTGCACCTTTGTCGCCTGCAATGACCCAAGCCAAATAGGCAAGGCTGAGGAAATGCAGATAGCGGAATAGGCCAAAGTCGGATTTGTCGATCAACCCTTTGATGGCCAGCCGCGCGTCAATCACCGGGTTGCCTGCGTCCGTCACAAAAAACCAGTCGCGCGCGATGGCGCGGACGCCGATGTTAGAGAGCGGGATGTTGGCGATGACCACAAAGGCGGCCAGCGTTATCAACACGTTGGTCACGGGCGGCTTGGGCAACCAGCCACGCATGAACGCAAAGCCAGTGAAAAAGATCAGCTGCCAGCCGAAGGGATTGAAAAACCACGTGCGTGTCGACCATGGTTCTGCGGGAAAGGCGAAATGCCATTGCCCAAGGCCAAGCCGGGTCATCAGCGCATCCTGTGCCAGTAGCCAGATTACAATCACAAACGCGGCGACCAGCCCCAGATGCACCCGCGACAGCGCCATGATCACAGGCATCAACATCAAGACCACCATATACATCGGCAGGATGTCGAAATAATTTGGCACATAGGTCAGTGTCAGCAAGCCGATCAACGGCACCGCGGGGTCCTCAAAGAACTTCCACAGATTCAGCGAGCCGATGTAGTTTTTATCAAAGCCACCGAAGTGATCAAACGCGGCCAGCAGGGTGGCAACGGCGACAAACAGGCCGATGTGCGCCCAATAGACTTGCCACACGCGGAACCCCACGCGCGCGGACCCAAGCCGCCAGCCCATGCGGTCAAACGCGCCGCCAAAAGCAATTGCGCTGGCCATGCCGGAACAGAATACGAAAATCTCGGTTGCGTCGGAAAAGCCCCAGCGTGCGGGTATCCATGAGGTCAGGAAATTACCCGGCGTGTGCGCCATCAGGATGATGAACATCGCAATGCCGCGGAAAAAATCAAGACGCAGATCACGGACGCGCGTGCGCGACTGACCACCCAGCGCAGTGACAGGGCGGGAGGGTATCGAAGTGGTGTCGGCAAAAGACATGGCCGCAAATTAATCCATTATTCTGATGTGTTACTGCGCGGGGATGCTGCGTGCACGTGACAAACGGTCAAACCGGGTTGCGGTAAATCGATCTTCGTTTCCGGCACGCAGGGCCAAACGCTCTAACAGTATTGATTCTGTGGCGTCGAAATGGCCCGCACGCAGGCCCGCGTCAATGGTCATACGTTCAAACACGTCGCGTTGGGCGTGACTACCACCGATTGTTTGCATTTTTGGGCGGGCATCCGCCAATTGTACAAAGGCATCGCCATAACGTCCCTCTGCAAAAGCATTTAATCCGGCTAATGCGGTTACGCCGGGATCAGCGACTCGGTCTGCCATGTCACCCGATTGGCGCGCATCGCGGGAAAACCGTGCGGTCATGGCCTGTTTCGCGGCACCTTTTTCGGCCCCGGCCAGCGCCAGCATGTAATGTAGGTCAGCAAAGACAAGGCACCCATCCTCAACCCGGTTTTCCGAGAATTCAGCAAGCTCTTCCCAGCGGTTGCCAACGGTGATGCCTTCCAGCTCTAGCCGCATCAACAAGGACGTCGCGTTGGAAATGTCGCGGTAATCATCGGTTTTTTCAACGCGGATTTGAGTGTCATAAAGCGCCAGCGCGATGTCCAACTCGCCCCGGTCCATGTGCAGCAATGCCTTATGCCACCAGACGTGGTAGCGAAAGTTATTCGATCCATCCCAAGCGCTTTTGTGGGCCTCGATCAAGGTAATACCCGCGTCCGGTTCCGCCCGCATATCATGCACATGCGCCACGGCGTGCAGGCCCCAAGCGTCGTCCGGGGCATGCACCAAGCCCGCGCGGCCCGATTTTTCAGCAGCGGCATATTCGCCGGTCTCTTCCAGCGTAAAAGCGTGGCATCCCATGACATAGCCCCGCAGCGGATGATCCGACCCATGCGCGGGCAAGACCCGTTCAATTGACGCACGCATGCCCTTTGCATCGCCCAGAATAAACCGAATGGCATGGCTGACCTTGGCGGATAGCGTGTCGTATGGATGCGCGGTTAACACGTCCTCGATTGCGGCAATCGCACCTGTTGGGCTGTCGGCAAGCCATCGATCAAGCGCCGTGAGCCAACCCTGCTCGCGTGCTGTGATCGGCCCAGCGGCAAGTGCTGCATGTGCGGCGCTGCGTGCATCTTCTGCCACCTGCCACAGCTCAGATCGACCCATCATCAGCGAAAATAATCCGCGCGCCGCGTGTCCCATCACAAAATCCGGTTCAGACGCCAACACCGCACCCAAATGCTGAGGGGTCGTTGCTTGATGCGCCAGAAACGCCCGTACCATGCTGTTCCACGCCTCCAAAGCGGCGGCTGTGTTCAGTGTTAACGGAGCGTTACAGATATCACGGGTCATAGAATTGCCTTTCGGGGTCACTCATCTCAGCTAACAGCATTACCTGTGTTTCGAATTGCAATGAACGCCGATGGCGGCTGCAACACGTCAACGTGAAGCGCCTTAAGATAAACGTGAACCAATGTGTCAAAGATTCACGAGCAGAGGAAAAAATGGGCGGGAAATCGCGCAATATCAGGAGAGTAGCTGCGGATTAGTCTGTTTGTTGCGCGGCATCAATACCCCATGTTTCAAGCACTTCTTCGGTATCTTGTCCAAACCGGGGTGGGGGACGGTCATATCGGATTGGGGTGTGCGAAAACTTCAGTGGGTTCCCCAACAGCCGCAGCGCACCGGATTGGACATCCTCGCGCGCCACCTCGACCACGGCACCGCGTGCCTGTGCCTGATCCGATGTCAACGCCTCACCAACTGTGTTAATTGGCCCGCAAGGGACATTGACGCTATGCAATCGTGCCAGCAGCTCGGCTTTGGGGATTTGTTGCATCGCGGGTTTGATCAGATCCATCAAGGCTCCGCGGTTGTCGATGCGCGACTGATTGGTTGTAAACCGGGCATCTGCCGAAAGACCCACCAACCCGATGGCATCACTAAACCGCGCAAATTGTGCATCGTTGCCCACCGCCAACAGGAAATGACCATCAGCGCATTCAAAGGTATCATAAGGCACGATATTGGGGTGCGCATTGCCGCGCCGTTGCGGTTCTTGGCCGGATGTCAAAAAATTGGTGCCCTCATTGACCAGCCAGGCCATCTGCGCGTCGACTAGCGACAAATCAATATGCTGGCCGATCCCCGTTGCATCGCGGTGGCGCAGGGCTGCCAGAATACCAATCGTCGCATACATGCCGCACATCACATCGGCGATGCCCACACCCACCTTGGTTGGCGCGCCGTCAGGATCGCCGGTGATCGACATGATCCCGCCAAATCCCTGCGCCATCAGGTCGTACCCCGGCTGGCTGCGGTTTGGGCCGGTCTGGCCAAAGCCAGAGATTGAGCAATACACAAGCGACGGATGCGCCGAAAGCAAGGTCGCATGGTCCAATCCGTATTTCACCAATCCGTCCGGCTTGAAATTCTCAATCACCACATCGGCGCGGGCAGCCAGATGGCGCAGTGTGGCCTGTCCTTCTTTGGTGGCAATATCGACTGAAATCGACCTTTTATTGCGGTTTGCAGCCATGAAATAGGCGGACAGGTCGGTGCGGTTGCCGTCCCTATCCATCGCATAGTTTGGTCCCCAGCCGCGGGTGTCATCGCCACCTGTAAGCGGGTTCTCAACCTTGATCACCGTGGCCCCCAGATCGCCCAGCAATTGGGTACAGGTTGGCCCCGCCAAAATCCGGCTAAGGTCGAGGACAAACAGCCCGTCTAATGCGCCCTTAGATTCGGCCATCATACGCCCCCCGGTCAATCACGGCGGCGATAACGGTAAAGGTATCCGCTGCTATTGCGTCTTTGAGCGCGATTTCCAACGCTGGGCGGCTGCGTACCGTGACGCCCGCGCCGCCAAAGGCGATGCCCATGGCAGCAAAATTATGCTGCGCAAAATCCACACCATGATTGGTCATCTGACGTTCGCGCTGCTTTTTCTCGATCAAGGCAAGCGAGGCATCGACAAACACCACAAATATTGGCGCGAGGTTCAGTTCGGCAGCGGTTGCCAGTTCTCCTGCCACCATCAGAAACCCCGCATCCCCGCAAAACGAAACAACCGCGCGGTCCGCCGCGGCCAGCTTTGCGCCAATCGCCATGGGAACGGCACAGCCCATTGTACATAGTGCTGACGACTGCATCAGCGCCCGTGGTGCGTAGCTTTCCCACATCTGGCTCAACAAAATCCGGTGCGCACCACTATCGACAGAGGCAACTGCGTCACGTGGCAATATTGTGCGGCAGGTGTCGATGATGGCAGCAGGCCCCCAATCTTCGTCACGTCGAAACACCTCAGACAGCGCGGACTTGAGTTTGTAAATCTCGCCTTCCGCCCATGTTTCAGCCACATCCAAACCGTCACTGAGCGCGCGTAGCGTCGCGGCGCAATCGGTGACAAAGTTCAGTGATGATTGGTGCATATAATGGTGGTTCGGCACAGCGGTGATGTCGATGACATTGTGGCTGTCTGGCGTCCAGATGTCCTGCCAACCGGGGCGCATTTCGATCGGGTCATAGCCAACACACAGGATCAGATCGGCGGATTTTACGAAGGGCACCAAATGGGTGTCTGCCAAAGGTGACAAACCAGCCCCGCCCAAGGCCAGCGCGTGATCTTCGGGCAGCATGCCTTTGGCTTTATAGGTGGTGATCACCGGGATATTATGATCCTCAGCAAATTCCTGAATTGCGGGTGCCGCGCCTTGGTTCATCGCGTCCACGCCAACAATCATCACCGGGCGTTGGGCATTCTCGAGCCACCCACGGGCTGTGGCAAGGTCTGCACCCGTTGGGGCCGCAGGTGAGGCAGGCGCGCGTGCGGTAGGGGCGGTGGCAGGAATGCGGGCATCGGCCACAGAGATTGGTACGTCGATGTGCACCGGGCCGTGCCGTCCTTCGGTGGCGATTGCAACGGCCTTGTCGGCAATAATGTGCGCGGCCCCTGAGGTCAGCGAAAATGTTGCCTTGGTGATCGGGCGAAACACGGCTTGCTGATCGACGACCTGATGGGTGTAGCGCGCGGCCTCATCTGCATCCATACAGCCGGAAATCACAATCATCGGCACCTGATCTTGCAGCGCATTTGCCACCGTGTTGACACCGTTCAATGTGCCGGGGCCGATGGTGCCGACCAGAATGGCTGGGGCCAGATCGCGGTGATGCACCCCTTCGGCGATAAATCCGGCGGCGTTTTCATGTTTGGCCAGAACAAACCGTATACCCGCCTTTTCCAGCGCATCAATCACGGTTAGGACTTCCCCACCCGGCATGCCAAAGGCGGTACGGCACCCGGCAGCATAAAGTCGGCGGGCAAGGGCATCAGCGGCGCGGATGGTGTCAGACATGGGGTAGGGCCTTTCGGGCGCGGAATTTCATGCTTTTAAAACCACGCTGTGCGGCTAGGCGCAACTCACTGTTGTGTTGGGAATGTTGCAGTTGGTTATATTGGGTTCTTTGCGATACCGCGCTCAAGCCGCGTTGAGTGCCTGTGCAAGTTCTGTGGCCTTGAATAAATCGGTCAGACCTTTACCCCTTGCGCTGGGATGATATTTAACAGCCTGAAAAGGCACTCCAAACTCTGCACACAAGGCTGCAGCGCGGGGGCCAAGTGCCAGTACGCGTCGCCCAGCCAGTTCATGCCGCGTAACCATATCAAATGATCGGCGAAAGTGGGAGATTGGGATCGACGTGGAGCGATGCTCAGGAACGATAGCTGCGAAACACTGGGTGATATAAATGTCAGTTCTGGTCAATCCCGCAAGATCAAGGGCCGCATCAATGATCCGATTGAAGGTGTTTCCGGGCAGATACCCTTGGGGAGCAATACTTGACCGCAGCCGCTTCAATGACGGTGCATCAAGGTAGTCTTTTGCCAACAATACAGGTCCCTCGCGATTACCGGACAGCATTTGGATTGGAGAGACCCACGGGCCTTCAAAACCAACATCAGCGAGACTTAGATAGCCCCAGTCAGAGGCGACCTTTTCAAAAGCGCGGCGATAAGAGACCAGTTCAGAATCACACGCATGATATGCGGCACCAAGAACCACTTGGAACCCTACCGCCGGCGATCACGCCGTGCAGACATTGGCTGGAAAGCCACGCCAACATGCGCTTCACAATAGGGTTTGCCCTGTTTCACGGGCAGGCCACAAAACCAGAAATCTTCGGTCGCAGGGTCACCCACGGGCCATTTGCAGGTCCGTTCGGTCAATTCCATCAAGCCGATTTTCTTGGCCTTCTTCTCAACCTCATTGACCTTAGCAAGCGCTTCGGGGCTGATTTCGTTGGCTGAAGGCTGTGGCGGCAACGGCTGGCCGGCCGGAATAATCTGTTTGCGCGCAGGCAGGCTTTGCTTTGGCGGGGTGGCCGATTGCGTCTGCATGATCGGGCCATCGGGCTTGGCAGGGGCTGCCGCCGCCTTGGCTTTGGGTTCTGCTTTTGGGGCGGGTTTTGCCTTTGGATCCGCCTTGGCGGCAGTTCCAGTTGTCGCGCGGTTTGACAGGCCAAGGCGGTGCACTTTGCCGATCACCGCATTGCGGGTCACGCCACCCAATTCCTTGGCAATCTGACTTGCGGACTGGCCTTCGCCCCACATTTTCTTCAAGGTCTCTACGCGGTCATCGGTCCAGGACATATGGGGTTCCCCAGTTAAAAAGCGGTCCATTTCGGCGGACCGCTTTGTCATTGATTAGCGGCCATTTTACCTTGTGTGGCGGTGGGCGCAAGCGGTGATCCGTCACGTGATGGTATGAGGCCGTGGGATTTGCGGTTTTAACCGTGCCTCACGCAGCGCCAACAACACCGCACCAGCGATGATGATCACGGCCCCAATCCAGGTGACAATGTCAGGTATCACATTGAAAAATAACATATCGTAAAGCGCGGCAAAGATCAGCGTTGCATAGCTGAAAGGGGCGACAAAGCTGGCATCGGCACGTGCCATCGCATTGACAAAACAGGTCTGCGCAATGGCCATGCAGCCGCCGATCCCCGCCAAGATGAGCCATTGTGCGCCCGTTGGCATCTGCCAAACAGCAAGAACAGCAACGGAGGATAAGATCACCCCGAGGGTGTTATTGATCAGCAAAATCTGAAACGGGCTTTCCCGTCCAGCGAGCTTTTTGATGAAAATCAGCTCCAACCCCATCACCACCGCCGCGGTCAGGGCAAGCAAGGCCGCGGGTTGAAAGCTGTCTGGTGTGGGGCGCAGCAGGATGGCGGCCCCGATCAGCGCCATCAGTGCAGCCGTCCACCGAATGCGCCCGACTTTTTCACCGAGCAGCGGAATGGCCAGCATCATCGCAAAGACTGGGTTTAGAAAGGAAATCGCAGTGGCATCTGCCAGCGGGATAAAGGCAACAGCGGCAAACATGCAAGTCACGCCGCCCCAGCCAAAGACGGTGCGCGATATATGCAGGCGCCAATGTGGGTTGGTAATTTCAGGTCGCAACATCAACGCCGCAGAGCTGAGCGCCAGAAAGGCAAACAAAAATCGGCCATGGCTGATTTGTAAAGCATGCAAAGGCGGGCCAAAAACGCCAGTCCCCAACATCTTGGCCATCAGTGTTGTCGCAGCAATAAATGCTGTCGCCAATACGATCAGCGCCGCAGCCAGCGCATTGTTCTGGGTCTTTGCAATGTACATGCCCCCCTATGCAACTCGGCACCGTCACCCGCAATCGCGAAATTACCTCTTTACGTGGTAACCCTTTGCCCTCTAAGCATGGCAGATGATCAAACGCGCCACATATTCGCTGCGACGACGCAACAGCTAATGTTGCCTATTCAGCCTCATTTGAGGCTGACCCATGTGTCACGTTCTTGGCGTTCTTTGCCCAAACCCCATTGACCCTTTGCTGCCCTCATGACCTTCTGGCGTTTTGATGCAGCCCAATCACAGGAATTCTTGAATGATCCCTTCTGTATTGCCGACCTATAACCGTGCCTCCCTTAGCTTTGTCAAAGGCGAAGGGTCTTGGATGATTGAATCAGATGGTCGACGTTTTCTGGATCTGGGTGCTGGGATCGCGGTCAATTCGCTTGGCCATGCGCATCCAAAGCTGGTTGAGGCGCTGACCACCCAAGCGCAGGCGTTGTGGCACACATCAAACCTTTATCAAATCCCGCAGCAACAGGGCCTTGCGGATCGGTTGGTTGAACACACATTTGCTGACACGGTGTTTTTCACCAATTCCGGCACCGAAGCCTGCGAACTGGCCGTAAAAATGGCGCGCAAGTATTTCTATGACAAAGGACAGCCTGATCGCACAGATATCATTACGTTTTCCGGGTCGTTCCATGGCCGCTCCGCGGCTGGGATCGCTGCCGCCGGGTCTGAAAAAATGACAAAGGGTTTTGGCCCCTTGCTGCCCGGCTTTGTGCATTTGGAGTTTGGCGATCATGATGCCCTGACAGCGGCGATCACCGATACGACTTGCGCGATCATGGTTGAGCCGGTGCAGGGTGAGGGCGGCATTCGCCCCCTGCCGGATGCCTGCCTCAAAGGTCTGCGCGACCTGTGTGATGAGCACGGCATCTTGATGATCTTGGATGAGGTGCAATGTGGCGTTGGCCGCACTGGCAAGCTTTTTGCCCACGAATGGGCCGGGGTGGCACCTGATATCATGATGGTCGCCAAAGGCATCGGCGGTGGCTTCCCGCTCGGCGCGGTGCTGGCCACTGAAAATGCTGCAAGTGGTATGACCGCAGGCACCCATGGGTCGACTTACGGCGGTAATCCATTGGGTTGTGCAGTGGGTTGTGCGGTGATGGATGTGATCGCCGATCCTGCCTTTCTGGCCGATGTGAACCGTAAGGCTGGCCTGATGCGGCAAAAACTGGAAGGTCTGATCGCATCCCACCCTGATGTGTTTGAAAGCGTGCGGGGTGCAGGCCTGATGCTGGGTCTCAAGTGCAAAGCCACAAATGCAGATATTGTCACCGCAGGTTATGCGAATGAGGTGATCACCGTACCTGCCGCTGACAACGTGATCCGGCTGTTGCCGCCTCTGACCATCACAGATGATGAGATTGCCGAAGCCGTTGCACGACTTGATGCCGCGGCGACCAGCCTGACCTCGTCTTAACCTTCTTTTTGGCCTTAAATATCCTCAGGTCTCTCCAAGAAAAGCTTTATCATGACTAATTTTCTCGACATCAACCAAACTTCAACCAGCGACCTGCGGGCCATTATCGACAACGCGGCGTCGATGAAAGCCGCCCGTGACGGACGCCCCAAAGGTGCTCTGGACGATGATCTACCGCTCAAGGACCACATGGTTGCGCTGATTTTTGAAAAGCCATCTACCCGGACACGTGTTTCCTTTGATGTGGGTGTCCGCCAGATGGGGGGGCAAACCATGGTGCTGTCTGGCACCGACATGCAGCTTGGCCATGGCGAAACCATCGCCGATACAGCGCGGGTGCTGTCGCGCTATGTCGATTTGATCATGATCCGCACGTTTGAGGAACAGACCCTTCTTGATATGGCCGAATACGCCAGTGTGCCAGTGATCAACGGGCTGACCAATCGGACCCATCCTTGTCAGATCATGGCGGATATCATGACGTTTGAGGAACACAGTGGCCCGATCAAAGGCAAAAAGGTAGTATGGTCTGGTGACGGCAATAACGTCTTTGCCAGTTTTGCCCATGCCGCCAAGCAATTCGATTTTGAACTGGTATTTACCGGCCCGCCACCACTTGACCCCGAAGCCACGCTGGCCGGATTGTATGAAACTGAACGAGACCCGAACAAAGCCGTGCAGGGGGCCGATTTGATTGTCACAGATACTTGGGTGTCGATGCACGACCCACAATCCGCCCGTGAGCGGCGGCATAATCAACTGCGCGGGTATCAGATCAACGATGCGTTGATGGCAAAGGCCAAACCCGACGCGCTTTTCATGCATTGCCTGCCAGCGCACCGCGAAGATGAGGCAACCAGCTCTGTCATGGATGGTCCGCATTCAGTGATCTGGGACGAAGCTGAAAACCGCCTGCATGCGCAAAAGTCGATCATGCGCTGGTGCCTTGGGAAATAACCCACATATTATCATTGCTGGCGCTGGGGCTATCGGTTGTTTTGTTGGGGGTCTGCTGGTGGCAGCTGGCCACAACGTCACCCTTTTGGCCCGGCCCCGGATCTCGCATGAAATTCGTGCGCATGGGCTTGCGCTGACCAGTTTTGATGGCATGGCCCAGCGGGTTGATGCGGATGGGATGACACTGTCTGACAAGGCCACATGCCTTGCGGATGCTGACATCATTCTGGTGACGGTAAAGTCTAAAGACACTGCTATAATGGCCCGCACCATCGCGGACCACGCAGCCCCAAATGCCCATGTGGTCAGCCTGCAAAATGGCACCGAAAACGCCGATGCCTTGCGCGCCGCACTGCCGCAGATGGACGTCCGCGCCGGGATGGTGCCGTTCAATGTGGTCCCGATGGGACAGGGTGGATTTCACCGGGCCACCAGTGGCGATATCATCATTGAGGGCGGCGCTGGCGAAGTAGGGGCGGCCCTTAGCGTGCCGCACCTGAGCATGACGGAATCCGCCGATATCACCCGACTGCAATGGGGCAAGTTCCTGATCAACCTCAACAATGCGTTTAATGCGCTCAGCGGGTTGACGCTTCCCGAACAATTGCGCGACCGGGAGTGGCGCAAGCTGATGGCGGATCAATGGGTTGAGGCACATCAGGTGCTTAAGGCCAATGGGATCAAACCCCTGTCCACAACGCCAGTGCGTGTCGGTTTTATTCCGATGATCTTGCGCCTGCCAACACCGCTTTTCACCCGCATCGCTGCATCTATGCTGACGATTGATGTGCAGGCTCGTACCTCGATGTCGCATGACCTGATGGCCCGGCGCAAAACTGAAGTGGATGCACTGCAAGGTCTGGTGGTGCGGATGGGGACCAAAGTGGGGCACCCTACGCCGATCAGCACAATGGTGGTGGATGTGGTCAAACTGGCTGAGACTGCAAAAGAAGGCCTGCCCCATTTGCCTGTCCGGGCCTTGCGCCGGGAAATATAGGCGCGCGTTACCCTCGCCTTACCTTCGATGCGGAAACCCCAAACGCACCGCGAAATGCGCGGGCGAAGCTGGCCTGTGAGCCAAACCCCGTCGCTAGTGCCACATCTTGCAGGGGCAGGGCGGTTTGCGTCACCAATCGTTCCGCCTCACTCAGGCGCAATGACAGGTAAAGCGCCTGTGGTGTTTGGCCCAATCGTGCTTTGAATTGGGCCTGTAAGGCACGCGGGCTGACCCCCAATCGGCGTGCCAGCGTTGAGATGGGCAAGGGTGTATCCAGCGCCGCCTCCATCATCGCATGTGCACGAGCAGTCATTGCGTTATGGGGCAGTGCGGTTTGGCGGGTTTGCGGGCGTGCATGGGGCGTTGCCAGATCATAGATGAACGTCGCGGCAATTTTGGCGGCCAACGCACCGCCATGTTGACTGCGCACCAGATGCAGCATCATTTCAATCGCCGGGGCCGCGCCAGCGCTGGTCAGCCTGCGGTCACTGATCTGAAAGCGGCTGTTGATCAGGTCAACCTGCGGAAACTCTTGGGCAAAGCTTTCCATATCTTCCCAATGGCAGGTCGCTTGATGGCCATCTAAAACGCCCGCTCGCGCCATCACCCAGGGGCCACCATCAATTCCGGCGATCGTGGCCCCAGTGCCCGCTATCCGCCGAATGCTGGCACCTAGGGCTGGGGTTGATTGCGCCTCAAGGTCAAACCCTGCAACGATAAGCACCAGATCCGTTTTTCCCAGCTTGTGGATAGGGTTAGCGGGGATTTCCAGCCCACTGGTTAATGCCACAGGTACTGCACGCGGTGTCGCAAACTGCCAGTGATACAAGGGTTTTCCCGCCTGCCGATTGGCCGCGCGCAATGGGTCCACGGCGGCGGCGAAGGACAACGTATTTGATCCATCCAAGACCAAAAGTGTGACTTGCGTTGCGTTCTTTTTAGCGGATTTTATCAAGTGAGATTCGCTTTATGGTAAGTCATCCGGGCAAACTTGCCTCAAGATATGGACAAACACAAACACCCCCTTTGTAAAGGATACCACCCATGCCCCTGACCATGAACAACGAGGTTTTCATCACCTGTGCCGTTACCGGATCAGGAGGCACCCAAGACCGCAGCCCACATGTGCCACGATCCCCGGCGCAGATTGCCGACAGCGCGATTGCGGCGGCCAAGGCGGGGGCAGCGATTGTGCATTGCCACGTACGTGATCCTGAAACGGGCAAGCCCAGCCGTGATTTGGCGCTCTATCGTGAAGTCACAGAACGCATACGCGAAAGCGAAACAGATGTGGTGCTGAACCTGACTGCCGGAATGGGCGGCGACATCATCTTTGGCCCCACCGAACATCCGATGCCCCCGATTGAAGGCACGGATATGATTGGCGCGTCAGAGCGGGTGCAGCATGTGGCGGAATGTCTGCCTGAGATTTGCACGCTCGACTGCGGCACAATGAACTTTGCCGAAGCTGATTACGTGATGACCAACACCCCCGGTATGTTAACCGCGATGGGCAGCATGATGACAGCGCTGGGCGTCAAGCCAGAGATTGAGGCTTTTGATACAGGGCATCTTTGGTATGCAAAACAACTGGTTAAGGATGGTGTGCTGGACAGCCCCGCCTTGGTACAACTTTGTATGGGCGTGCCATGGGGCGCACCGGATGATTTGAATACGTTCATGGCGATGGTCAATAATGTCCCGGATGACTGGACGTTTTCTGCTTTTGGTTTGGGGCGTAATCAAATGGCCTATGTCGCGGCGGCAGTCCTTGCCGGGGGCAACGTTCGGGTCGGGTTGGAAGACAACCTGTGGCTTGGCAAAGGCCAGTTGGCCGAGAACTGGCAGCTGGTCGAACGTGCGGGCAGCATCATCGAAAACATGGGCGCGCGGGTGATCACCCCGGCTGAAGTGCGTGAGAAACTGGGTCTGGTGAAACGGGCACCAAAAGCATGATACGTTGGTGGCTAACGGGTGCGCTGGCGCTGGTTCTGGCCGCATGCAGTGCCCCGGCCCCCAAAACGGTCATAGGATACCGCGACACCACTGCCTTGATCGGGGCAACGTCGCGGTTTGATCTGAACCGTTTTGCAGGTGCTTGGTTGGTGCGGGAATATTTTCCAACAGAACAACGGTTGAATGTCTTTGATGTGATACCTGAGGGTAATGGGACTTTTACTTGGGTCGAGACAACCGGACAGGCTGCACTTGGACAAGATGCTGAACAAAACGCGACCTCAGGGACCATAACCGGGCAGGGCCGTTTTAGGCTTGATTGGGACGACAAGGAGTATTGGGTTTTATGGGTCGACGAAGGGTTTCGCACGGCAGTGATCGGCACGCCGAATGGGCAATTCGGGTATATCGTCGACCGCAGCCGCACAGGTGGCGCAGACCGGATCAATGCGGCGCGCGAAATTTTGGATTTTAATGGCTACGACGTGAGCCAACTACGGGTGTTGAAATGACAAAAACAGCAGCAATCATTGGCGGCGGTGTTATCGGCGGCGGCTGGGCGGCACGGTTTGTGCTGAATGGCTGGAATGTCCGTGTGTTTGACCCTGATCCAGAGGCACAGCGCAAGATTGCCGAGGTTATAGGCAACGCGCGTCGGTCGTTGCCGGGGCTGACGGATGTGGCCTTGCCCCCCGAGGGCGTGATCAGCTTTCACGATTCCATTCAAGAAGCCGTGCAGGGTGCAAGCTGGGTTCAAGAAAGCGTGCCAGAGCGGTTGGACATCAAGCACAAGACATTTGGCGCGATCCAGCAGGCCTGTGATCCTGATGCGGTGATCGGGTCCTCCACCTCCGGTTTCAAGCCGAGCCAGCTGCAAGAAGGTATGGCGCGCCCGGATCAGATCATGGTCGCGCACCCTTTTAATCCGGTGTATTTGCTGCCGCTGGTTGAACTGGTCCCGGCCGAAGGCTTTGACGGGCCAATCATCGCGCGGGCCAAAGACATCTTGGGCTCGCTGGGCATGTACGCTTTGCATCTGAAAAAAGAGATTGACGCCCATGTGGCGGATCGGTTCCTTGAGGCCGTGTGGCGCGAAGCACTGTGGCTGGTCAAAGACGGCATCGCCACCACGGAAGAAATCGACAATGCGATCCGCTATGGCTTTGGCATCCGCTGGGCGCAGATGGGGCTGTTTGAAACCTACCGCGTGGCGGGCGGTGAGGCGGGCATGAAACACTTCATGGCGCAGTTTGGCCCCTGCCTGTCTTGGCCATGGACCAAATTGATGGATGTGCCTGAATTCACAGATGAATTGGTCGATCTGATCGCGGGGCAGTCTGATGAACAATCCGGCATGCATTCGATCCGCGAACTTGAGCGTATCCGCGACAACAATCTGGTGGTGATGATGCGCGGCCTCAAAACCCAAGATTGGGGTGCCGGGGCGCTGTTAAACGCGCAGGAAAAGCTGATGCGCGCAGGCACGGATATGGGGGCTGTGGCGGCTGACATCACGGCGGATAAACCTGTGCTGACCGCACACCGCACCGTGCCGCTGGATTGGACCGACTATAACGGTCACATGACGGAATCGCGGTATTTGCATGCCTTTGCGGATGCCACGGATCGGTTCATGGAAATCATCGGCTGCGATGCGGCTTATATTTCCAGTGGGGGCAGCTATTTCACCGCTGAAACCCACATTCGTCATATTGATGAGGTGCACGCGGGCGCTGTGATCACCATCACCACCCAAGTGATTGAGGGCGCAGGTAAAAAGATGCACTTGTTCCACGAGATGCGTGATGGCGAACGGTTGCTGGCATCGGGCGAACATTTCCTACTGCACGTATCGCTGGAAACGCGCAAGCCCTCCGCGCCCAGCCCAGCAATTGAAGCGGCGTTGGGTCGGTTTGCAGCGGGACATGCCAAGTTGCCTAAACCCGATGGTCTGGGTCGTGCGATCGGTGCGCCACGGTGAAGCGAGCTCTGATCACTGCGGGTGCATCCGGGATTGGCCGCGCCATGGCGCAGGGGCTTGATACGGCGGGCTTTGAGGTTTGGGTCACGGATGTGGATGCGGCAGCGCTTGCGGACTGTCCCGGCCATTGGCATGGCGTGCAAGCCAATGCGGCGGATGAAGACGACATGCGCAACGTTTTTGCCCAGTTTGACGGCTTGGACGTGCTTTGTGCAAACGCGGGTATCGCCGGACCAACGGCGTTGGTCGAAGATGTCGATCTGAACGATTGGCGTGCCTGCGTCAGCGTCAACCTTGAAGGTGCGTTTTTAGCGGCAAAACATGCGGCACCGATGATGAAAGCGGCCCGCAGCGGATCAATCGTCATCACCTCCTCAACTGCGGGGATATATGGATATCCCAACCGCGCACCTTATGCGGCGGCGAAATGGGGGATGATCGGGTTGATGAAAACGCTGGCCATGGAGTTGGGGCCGTTTGGCATTCGCGCCAACGCGATTTGTCCGGGGTCGGTTGAGGGTCCGCGGATGGAAGGCGTGTTGGCCCGCGAAGCAGCGGCCAAGGGCATGACCCGCGATCAAGTCTATGACGGCTATGCCGCTGGCACGTCGATGCGGTCATTTGTTGAGGCGACAGATATCGCCAATATGGCAGTGTTTCTGGGGTCGGACGCCGCACGGTTGGTGTCAGGGCAGGTGATTGCCGTTGATGGGCATACGGAGAACCCTGATCCGAAAGTTTGAATTCTGGGGGTAGATTGGGCGTCTGCTGTTACTGAAAAGTTTGTCTCGACGCGTCAGCCGTCTTCCGAGTAAAGTTGGCAGACTGAGTGTGTGGGAGGGAAACCGTAAATGCCGATGCCATGGACATACCGCCACGCTTCCAAAGAGTGGCGCGCCTTTCTTGATGATGTGAAAGAGCGCATGTCTCTTGAGTCCGACAATATGGCCTACACCGCTGTGGATGCTGTTTTGCAGGTCTTTCGACGTCGCCTGACAGCACAACAGGGTCTAGCCTTTGCAAGCGTTCTTCCGGCTGTCCTCCGCGCGATTTTTGTGAAGGGTTGGGATGTTTCCGAAATGCCGGTTCCATTTGCGGAGCGGCAGGCTCTCACCGACGAAGCCAAGCAGGTCCGCGTGAACCACAACCTGACGCCGGACAACGCCATTGAAGCGACAGCCTGGGCAATCCGACGCTGCACCGACAATAGGGATTTTGAAAGAGTGCTGGCGCAGCTTCCCGACGAGGCCGTTGCCTTCTGGCATGTCGATGTCGAAGACCCGACAGAGCTGGATCAGCGGATAATCTAGCTGCGAAAATGGACGTTCCGAGTGACACCATGAGCCGTTGCTATGTCCACTAAGCGGCCACCGGGCAGGCCCTTAGTCGCAAACCCTAATGGATCAGTTCCCGCATGTCGGTCAGGAAATCGGGAAAATCGCGGGCGGTGCGATTGGCCTCGCGGATCAAGACGTCAAAGTCATTGGTAAAGGTTTCAACCCGTTGGCGGTCGCGAAACGCCATGTAGTGACCGCCCGTGTATAGCACTGCCAGCAACGGTCCAAAGATGGTGACAGGCGCAGAATACAGGCGGCGTGCGTCAAACTGATAGATGCGCAGGCGCGGGTATAATTGCCGCGACAAGTGTATCAACTGGTCAGTTTGCGCCAACCGGATCGTGGCGGGTAATCCGACATAATATCCGGTTCCACGGATAAAACTTTCAATCTCATAAAGTGGCATCGCGATTTCAAATTCGGACCGTGTGTCGCGCATCCAATTCTGCCGGTCATGGGTCGCGTTGATCGCCTGCTGGGTGGTGCGGCCCAGATGCGGGCCATATTCCCATTCCAACATCGCATCGGTCTTGAGCATATCAGGCAAGCTGGCGGGCACATGTCTGGTCTTGTAGCCCTGCGCCTCGCGGTACCAATCAAAGATTTGTTCATCGACATGGGCGCGCGGGGCATGGGAGACCTCAAAGCTGTTTGAGAGCAGATCAGCCGCTTGTTCGGGTCTGTCAGATAGGCCCAACAACCAGTCACTGGATACCCCCAAAACGCTGGCGCAAGCACCAATCACATGGGCGCTGGGCAGGCGGGCACCATCGTCGGTAAGGACCTGCGACAGGGTTGATCGATCCGCCTGAATGGCGCGGGCAAGGCCGCTTTGACTGATGCCCATTTGTTTGATCGCTTGGGCGAGGCGGGTGCGAAACTGCTGCGCGCGTTCCAGTTTGTTCATTTTTACATTCATATGGTGATAAATATCATATGTAGTAGGCTTTGTTAATCATTATCGGAATGGCCGGGTCCTGAAAGGCAGCGTATCACAAAAGCGTTACCACCCGTTCTCGCAAGGCATTTAATGACGACCACGCCGACCCCTAGACTAATCACCAGCCTTCAAAAGCCATCCGTTAATCAGATCGCATCTGGCTGGGATTGGCCGACGATTTTGCTGCTTGGGTGCTGCGTTGCAGTATGGACGCTGGCGATGTGTTTGCCTGCGGGTTGGGTGGCGCTTAGTTTTGTGTTGCTGGTGCTGTCGCTGACTCTGCATTCGTCTTTGACCCATGAAATCTTGCACGGCCACCCGTTCCGGTCAGTGCATGCGTCAACCGCATTGGGGCTGACCCAACCCGGGTTATTGGTGCCGTACCTAAGGTTCAAGCGGTTGCACCTTGCACACCACAATGATGCCAATTTGACCGACCCGTATGACGACCCTGAAACCAATTATCTTGATCCTGCTGTCTGGGATCGGCTGCCAAGGGGCATTCAATATCTTTTAGGCGTAAATAACACTCTTTTGGGCCGTATGGCTGTGGGGCCATTGATTGGCATGATAAGTTTTTTCCGCTCTGACATGAAACAGGTCATGAGTGGTAATAGGCAAGTGGCCCTCGATTGGTTGGTCCATCTCCCCGGGGTGGGGCTCATCTTGTGGTTGGTCAGCCTCTCACCCGTGTCACTCTGGATGTATTTGGGGGCCTGCTACCTCGTCCTGTCGATCCTGAAAATCCGCACCTTTCTGGAGCATCAAGCGCACACCCGCGCATCCGGGCGCAGCGTGGTCGTCGAGGACCGAGGGGTGCTGGCATTGTTGTTTTTGAACAATAACTTTCACGTTGTGCATCACATGCACCCAACGATGTCTTGGTACCGTTTGCCAGCACTCTACCGCGCGCACAAAGAACGGTATTTGCGCCGCAATCATGGGTATGTTTACCGATCTTATGGTCAGGTTTTTCGGCAGTTTCTGTTGCACCGCAAAGACCCGGTTGCACATCCGCTCTGGCAGCCGCGCGCGGATTACAACACTTCTCGGAAAACTTGATAAACCATGCATCATTTAACGCGTTGAAATCGTTGATTTCAGGCAGCATTAAGTGATTCAGGTTTTTCCGAAAGTGCTTTAGAGGTAAGGGGAGGGATGAATATCCCATTCCCTGATCTTTGGATCGTCGTCACCATCGCTGCCGCGATATTTCAAACTGCCCGTTTCATGTTGCAAAAGCAGCTGGCGACGGCAACGCTGTCGGCGGCTGGTGCGACGTTTTCCAGATTTTTGTACTCTGCACCCTTCATTCTGACACTGCTTGCGGCCTACCTTTTCGTATCGGGCAAACCGATGCCCATGATGGGTCCAAGCTTTTGGATATATGGTCTATTTGGTGCCACGGCGCAGATCGCCGCAACCGTTTGCGTGGTGTTATTGTTTAAACAACGCAATTTTGCAGTTGGGATCACCTTTAAGAAAACCGAAGTGATCCAGACCGTTTTGATGGGCTGGATCGTACTGGGTGAGGGGGTCACCCTGCTTGGCTTTGCGGCGATTGCGTTGGGTATTGTAGGGCTTTTGTTGCTGTCAGGTGGTGAAGATGCGCAGGGCTGGCATATGGGCAAGGTCAATAAACGAGCTGCCATGCTTGGCATCGCATCGGGTTTTCTATTTTCCATTTCGGCGGTCACCTACCGGGGGGCAAGTCTGACCCTTGCTGAGGATGACCCGATTTTACGGGCGACGGTGACCTTGGCCGCTGTTGTGGTGATGCAAACGCTGATCATGGTGGTGTGGTTGCGGGTGCGCGAGCCGGGTCAAATGCGCGCTGTGTGGTCGGCGCGCCGGGTTGCGGTGTGGATCGGTCTGACCTCAATGGGCGGCAGCTTGTGTTGGTTCATCGCCTTTACCGTCCAAAACGCGGCCTACGTCAAAGCATTGGGGCAGGTGGAATTGATTTTGAGCGTCGCGGCCTCAACCCTGTTTTTTCACGAAAAGATCACCGGGCGCGAATGGGCCGGGATGATGGTGCTGGTGGCGTCGATCCTGATGCTGGTGATGGTGATCTAGGTTTAGCTGACCACCGCATTAAGCCCCCAGAACACCAATGCTGACATGGTTGCTGCGGCAGGCACGGTGATCACCCATGCCGCCACAATTGTCATGAAATGCGAACGGCGCACCAGCTTACGGCGGCGGCGTTCTTCGGGGGCGATCCGTTTGACGTTACCCACGGCCTGGTCAGGGCGGCGCAAGCGGCGTTCCATATGCCATTCGCGGTAAAAACCCACGCCAAAAACGCCCCCAACCGCAATATGTGTGGAACTGACGGGCAGGCCCAGCCAGGACGCGATGATCACTGTGATTGCCGCAGACAAAGCTACACAATAGGCGCGCATCGGGTTCAGTTTGGTGATCTGGCTGCCAACCATGCGGATCAGTTTGGGACCAAACAAAAACAGACCAAAGGAAATACCAAAGGCCCCGATGACCATCACCCAAAGCGGGATCACAACCTTGGCCTCTGACACGCCAAATTCTGTCGCATGCACAATCGCGGCCAGTGGTCCCACGGCATTGGCCACATCATTGGCACCATGGGCAAAGCTGAGCAGTGCAGCGGAAAACACCAAGGGCAGGCCAAAGAGGACCTTCACCGACTTATTGCGGTTTTCCATGCCCTGCGATTTGCGACGAACCACCGGCGCGGAAATGGCATAGGTTGCGGCCCCGACCACCACACCGATCACCAATGCCATTGGCATGTCGACGTCGATGATTTTCTTAAGACCCTTGAGCGCCAGATAGGTGGCAAAGACCCCCGCCATGATGCCAACAAGCACCGGCACCCATGTGCGCGCCGCTGCGATCTTGTCGTCTTGATAAATGATCCGGGCCTTGATGAAGGCCAGAAACAGCGCCGCCACGGCCCCGCCAAGAACAGGCGAAATGACCCAGCTTGCCGCGATCAGGCTCATGGAAGACCAGTTGACCACCCCGAGGCCTGCCGCAGCAATGCCGGCACCCATAACGCCGCCGACAACCGAATGGGTGGTCGACACAGGCGCGCCAACCCACGTTGCCAGATTGACCCACAATGCAGATGAAATGAGCGCTGCCATCATCGCCCAGATAAAGACGCGTGTGTCTGCGATTGCAGCTGGGTCAATGATGCCTTTGGAAATGGTCGACACCACATCGCCGCCCGCCAGCAAGGCACCAGCACTTTCGCAAATGGCGGCAATGGCAATCGCCCCGCCCATGGTCAGCGCATTTGCCCCCACCGCAGGGCCCATATTGTTTGCAACGTCATTGGCACCGATGTTGACGGCCATATAGGCCCCAAATATTGCCGCGACCACGACAACAAAACTGACAGGTGTTTGGCCGAAAAACACCGCTGCAATGACCCCGGCCACCACGATGAACGCCAGCGCGATGCCCATGCCAACCATTGGGCGCCCGACATATGCTGTTGCCAGTTCAACTTGGCTGATACGGTTAAGGTCGGTGTCCAGTGTTTTCCACTGGCTGCCTTGCGGTGTCTTCGCCATGCTCGTTTCCCCCCGGAACCTTCTGTTGGCGCAGGGCGTGCCATAGACGCAGCAGTCGCGCAAGCGCGTCGTTACAAATCTGTTACAAAATGGTTACGTTCGGACGCTGGATCAGAGCGCGCGCAGGATCTCTTTGAGGTCGGGTTCATCAACCAAATCTGCTGCATCCGTAGGCGAAAACCATGCGCGTTTGCGAAGGTCGGATTCTGGGTACTCTTCGCTTAGGTCGCGCACCCTTGTCAGATAAACCCGCGCCTCAACAGGCACGGTCATGCCTTCACCAAGGCCCTTGTCGTAGCCATATAGGCCAACGGGGTCAGATTGGATATCAGCCTGTTTTACCCCGGCTTCTTCCCAGGCCTCTTGCAAGGCGGCACCGGGACCATCGAGGCCGTCAATCGGCCAGCCCTTTGGGACAATCCACCGCCCGGTGTCCCGGCTGGTGATCAATAACACGCGTTTGCCCTGGTCCGTGTCCTGATAACAAAGGGCCGCGACCTGAACCCGTTTGGGACGGCGCAAAATCGGCATGAACATATCAGCCCATGCGCGTTTGAAGACGTGCATCATAGTGGTTATCCAGATTGCCTCAGAGCTTGTTTATTATTCTCAACGCCTGTGTATAACTCATTTCTTAATCAATATCAAATCCTTGGCAGGGCCTTGCACAAGTCGCTGCGGCGTATCACTCTGGTTTTGCATCAAGAGGACGAAAATAAAATGACCAAAACGAAAAGCGGCGCGAATATTGGGGTGTATGGGCTTGGGACAATGGGATCGGCGCTGGCGCTCAATTTTGCAGAACGGGGTTTTGATGTTGCGGTCTGTAATCGTGAAACGGATTGGATCGCACAGTTTATCAAAGAAGCCGGGGATCTCGCACCAAAGTTGGCCGGAACCGAGACCCTTGCGGCCTTTGTGAATGCCATTGCCACCCCACGCAGCATATTGTTCATGATCCCCTCAGGTGCGCCGATGGACGACATGATCGCCGCGATCTCTCCGTTTTTGGAAACGGGCGATACCATCATTGACGGCGGCAATGCGGATTTCAACGCAACACGCCGCCGGTCTGAGGCGATGATCGGCACCGGGTTGCATTTTGTTGGCATGGGCGTATCTGGCGGTGAAGAGGGCGCGCGACATGGCCCGTCGATGATGGTCGGCGGCACCGAACATTCCTGGCAGCAACTGCGCCCGATGGTCGAAGCGATTGCCGCCAAGTTTGAAGGCGAGCCCTGCGTTGCGCATCTGGGCCCGGACGGTGCCGGACATTTTGTGAAAACTGTTCACAACGGCATTGAATATGCAGACATGCAAATGATTGCCGAAGTATACGGCATGTTGCGCGACGCAGGGGGGCAGGGCGCAGCACAGATCGGTGCGCTGTTTGAACAATGGCAAACAGGGCCGCTCTCATCCTATCTGATCGAAGTATCCGCGGCTGCCTTACAATCAACCGATAAAAAGACCGGGCAACCGATGGTCGATGTGATCCGTGATCAGGCGGGCCAAAAGGGCACCGGGCGCTGGACCCTGATTGAAGCCTTGAAAATGGGTCAATCGGCCAGCGCGATTGAGGCGGCTGTCGGCGCACGCGGGTGGTCTTCGGAAAAAGAAACCAGAGAGTTGGCGCAGCCATTGTTGGCGGCCTGTGTTCAGGACGTGGATATGCCCGGCGTCGAAGATCTGGAAATGGCACTGCTGGCGGGGCGCATTTTAGCCCATGCGCAAGGGTTTCGGATACTGTCGGCGGCATCGTCCGAATACCAATGGTCGCTTGATATGGCGCGGATATCAGAGATTTGGCGCGCGGGCTGTATCATCAGGTCATCGCTGCTTGATGAATTTGCCGCGGCTTTTCGTGATGATCTGCCGGGCGGTCACATGATCCTTGCACCTGCCATGCGCGCGCGGTTGGAAAACAGCATTGGTGGCTTGCGCCGGGTGGTGTCAGCGGGCGTTTCGCTGGGCGTTGCCTTGCCAGCGCTTTCCGCATCCCTTGCCTGGTATGACACCATGCGCCGGGGTCGCGGCACGGCAAACCTGATCCAAGCACAGCGTGATTTCTTTGGCGCACACGGCTTTGACCGCGTTGATGAAATGGGCAAGTTCCATGGCGACTGGAACGATCTGGCCTAGGATTTAGGCAAACGGGTCGATGGCATATTGGACAGCCGCCAAGTACAGCCCATGCGGCGGGCACACCGTGCCGCAGGCGGCGCGGTCGCGGGCATCCAGCGCTTTTTGAACATCTGCGCGCGTCCATGAACCGGAACCGACCTGTTCAAGCGTGCCGACAAAACTGCGCACTTGGTTGTGCAGAAAAGAACGCGCGCGCACGTCAAAATGCACTTCGGTGCCTGCCTCTGTCTCAACCTTTTTAACTGTTAAACGGTCAAGTGTTTTGATCGGGCTGAGCGACTGACAAATGGTCGACCGAAACGTGGTAAAGTCATGCTGACCCAGCAAGATATCTGCGGCACTCTGCATTGCGTCGACATCCAGCGCATGTTTGACCTGCCAGACCAGCCCGGCCTGATGGGTCGCAGGCGCGCGCCGACACAGGATGCGAAACAGGTAGTGCCGTTCAAGCGCGGAAAACCGTGCGTGAAATTCTTTCGGTGCTGCGGCACAATCGACTATCGCAATTGGCAGCGGTTTGAGGTGGTAATTCAACGCCTCTGACAGCCGAAAAGGCTGCCAACTCGCTGTCATATCGCAATGGGCCACTTGCCCCAGGCCATGCACGCCCTTGTCCGTGCGGCCAGCGGCGGCAATCTTATGGTCGCCGGCTTCCAGTTTGGCCAATGCCGCCTCAATCGCACCCTGCACAGAGGCATGATCGTTCTGCCGTTGCCAGCCGACAAAAGGCGCGCCGTGGTATTCGATTTTCAGGGCATAACGGGGCATGGGCCGCATGTATCCCGGTCGCCGCGATCTGGCAATCCCTGTGCGGGGCGCTTATGTTGGGGCAAAGACAATATTGAGGCGGTTGCAGTTTTGGTTATCTCGCGTATTGCCGATGGTATTTGGCGGCAAGTTGAAGCGGTGCAGGACACCGTGTCCGAAACCTTTTTTGAACCTGTGATCCGCTTGGGCGTGACGGGGCTCGCCCGGTCCGGCAAGACGGTATTTATTACATCGTTGGTGGCAAATCTGCTGGATCGTGGTCGGATGCCCGGTCTGTTGGCCGCGTCAGAAGGCCGGATTGAAGCCGCGTTTTTGCAACCGCAGCCAGATGATACAATCCCCCGCTTTGATTATGAGGCGCATCTGGGTGCGTTAACTGGCCCTGCGCCACACTGGCCAGACAGCACGCGGGCCATTTCGGAACTGCGGCTGTCGTTGAAAGTACGGCCCAATGGCTTGCTGGCAGGTTTCCAAGGGCCACGCACGATTCACTTGGATATTATTGATTACCCCGGCGAATGGCTGCTTGATCTGGCGCTGCTGGACATCAGTTATACCGAATGGTCGCGACAAGTTTTAGAACGGATAGAAACCCGCGATGAAGCATCAGCTTACCGCGAGTTGGTTCTGGCAACTGATCCAGAAGCACAGCTGGAGGAAACCGATGCCAAAGCCCTCGCCGCGACATTTGCCGACTATTTGCAAACCGCGCGGGCCAATGGATATTCCGATTGTACGCCGGGGCGGTTTTTGTTGCCCGGTGATCTGGCAGGGTCGCCCGTGCTGACCTTTGCCCCCCTGCCGGGGGCGGATACCGGGCCGCGCAAATCATTGATCCGCGAAATGGCGCGCCGGTTTGAGGCGTATAAACGGCAGGTTGTGCACCCGTTTTTCCGAGATCATTTTGCCCGCATCGACAGGCAAGTGGTGCTGGTGGACGCGCTTGGCGCGATCAATCAAGGACCGCGGGCGGTTGAAGACCTGCGCGCAGCTATGGGTGATATTCTGAGTGCGTTTCGACCCGGCCGAAATGGGTTTTTAAGCAACCTCTTGGGCGGGAAACGGGTTGAGAAAATTCTCTTTGCCGCCACTAAGGCAGATCATTTGCATCATGCACAACATCCGAAATTGACAGGGATCATGGAAGCATTGACCCGTGAAGCCCGCGACCGCGCGCAATATGCAGGTGCGGGCACGGCTGCGATGGCAATCGCATCTTTGCGCGCCACCACGGAAACCACGATGCAACATGGCGGTGAAACACTGGAAGTTGTGCGTGGCACCTTGCTGGAAACTGGCAAAGAAGCGGCGTTCTATCCCGGTGATCTGCCAAAAGACCCTGCACATTTACTAAGCCCTGCGCGCAAGGGTGCGGAAAAATGGCTGGATCAGGATTATCAGATCATGCGCTTTGCGCCCGCCCCCTTGGACCTGCGCCCCGGCGACGGGCCGCCGCATATCCGGCTGGACCGGGCGGCAGAGTTTTTGATCGGGGATCGGCTATGATCTATTTGCGAGCGGCCCGGTCCACCGATGCAGGGGCCACCGGGGCGATTTTCTCTGAATTTACTCAGACCACCGATTGGATGCCCCATTTGCACACGGGGGCCGAAGATATTGCCCATGCCGGTCAGTTGATTGAACGTGGCTGGGTCACGATTGCGGAACGTGACGGTGCCATTGTTGGGTTCATCGCATTTGACGGTGCTGAGATTGCAGCGCTTTACGTCACCGCGCGGCAACGTGGGCGCGGCGTGGGCAAAGCACTGCTGGATCACGTTTGCGCAAAAGTGCCGTGTGTCAATCTTTGGACGTTTCAGGCCAATGCCCGCGCAATTGCATTTTATAACCGACATGGGTTTATCGAGGTAACCCGGACCGATGGGGCAACAACGGATGAAAAATTGCCCGATGTCCGGTTGGAATGGAAAAGAAAGGCCGCATGATGGCAAAGGGACCCGTTCTTTTTGATCTCGAAGAAGACAGCAGCCCGCGACCAGCCGTGGCCGACGCGCCGCCTGTCCCGGATACCTTGGTGGCGGCACCGCAAGGTCAGGCGATGCAGATTGCGGCGCGACTGGCGGCGCGCAAACCATCGCTGCTGATGCGGCTGTTCTGGGGTTTGGGGGGCGCATTGATTGGCGCATTGGTGTCAATTGCCGCATGGAATTTCATCACCGACCTGATGGCGCGTTATCCGCTGATGGGCTGGGGTATGACCGTATTGATTGCCGCGTTTCTGTTGGTCTTAGCGCTGCTCAGCCTGCGCGAGATTGCCGCGTTCAGCAGATTGGCGCGGCTGGACGGATTGCGCCATGACGCGGGCGAGGCCTTGGCGCAGCGTGATCTGAAAGCAGCACGTGCGGTGACTGATCGTCTGGTTAGTCTGTACAAGAGCCGCGAGGATACCCGCTGGGGCCGCGACCGATTGGCGGAGCTGCGTGGCGATCAGTTGGATGCGCAAGGGTTGTTGGCATTGGCTGAGGCTGAGGTGCTGGGCCCGTTGGACCTCGCGGCCAGCCGCGAGGTCGAGGCGGCAGCGCGGCAGGTTGCAACGGTAACGGCTTTGGTGCCCTTGGCATTGGCCGATGTGGCAGCGGCGCTGACCAGCAACTTGCGGATGATCCGGCGGGTGGCCGAAGTCTATGGCGGGCGGTCCGGTTTTTTCGGATCATGGCGGCTGACCCGCGCAGTGCTGTCGCATCTGGTGGCGACGGGTGCCGTTGCGGTCGGGGACGATATGTTGGAACCGATATTGGGTGGGTCCATTTTGGGCAAACTCAGCCGCCGTTTTGGCGAAGGTTTGGTGAATGGCGCATTGACTGCGCGGGTGGGTGTGGCCGCGATTGAGGTTTGTCGCCCGCTGCCATTTTCGCCCGGGAAACGCCCGAAGGTACGCCAGATCATCAAGCGCAGCCTTGGCGGTTTGTTCGGGCAGGGCTGATTCAGAGGAGGGGCTTGTGGCGTCTGGGGGGCGGGCCTATAAGCAGGTTATGACGCAAATACACTGCATCATTATTCGAATTATATCCCCGGCGCTCTGATTGACTGAGACGCCGGGCAAAGGTGTTTGAGTTGCTCGCACCCCCTTCATCCATCCCGAAAAAAGATTTGCCAAAGGACGCCCGCCATGTGCGCCGATACACCAGAAACACACGATTATAAATCAACGCTGAACCTGCCAAAGACAGATTTCCCAATGCGGGCAGGATTGCCCAAGCGCGAGCCGGAATGGTTGGCGAAATGGGAGCAGATTGGGGTGTATGATCGGTTGCGAGAGAAGTCTGGTCGCCAGCCTTTCACGCTGCATGATGGCCCGCCCTATGCTAACGGGCATTTACATATCGGCCATGCGTTGAACAAAACCATCAAGGATATGATTGTGCGGTCACATCAGATGATGGGTTTCGACGCGCGGTATATCCCCGGTTGGGATTGTCACGGCTTGCCGATTGAGTGGAAGATCGAAGAGCAATACCGCAAGAAAGGCCGCGATAAAGATCAGGTGCCGATCAATGAATTCCGTGGCGAATGCCGCGAATTTGCACGTGGCTGGGTGGATATCCAGCGCGAGGAATTCAAGCGGTTGGGGATCACCGGTAATTGGGCTGATCCTTATCTGACGATGGATTTCCATGCGGAGCGAGTGATTGCCGAGGAGTTCATGAAGTTCCTGATGAACGGGACTTTGTATCAGGGGTCAAAGCCTGTGATGTGGTCGCCGGTGGAGCAGACGGCGCTGGCGGAAGCTGAGGTGGAGTACCACGATAAGGAAAGCCATACGGTTTGGGTTAAGTTTCGGGTTAAACGGTCTGGTGCCAGTGGAACAGACAAAGACGAAGTAAACGAACGTGCCGGAAGGTTGCGTGGAGCGTATGTGGTGATCTGGACGACGACACCTTGGACCATGCCATCTAACAAGGCCGTGGTCTGGGGTGAGGGGATTTCCTACGGCTTGTATGAAGTCACTGGCCGTCCGGAAGAAAGCTGGGTCAGGATCGGTGATCGCTACTTGCTGGCTGACAATTTGGCCGCTGACGTGATGACCAAAGCGCGGCTAGATGATAGCATGTATCGCCGCCTGTGTGACGTTACTTCTGACGAACTTCGCCATGTAGCACTCGAGCACCCTCTCGCTGGTGCAGAAGGCTCCAACGGCGAATGGGACGACCTGCGCGATTTCCGGGCGGCCGACTTTGTCACCGACACCGAAGGCACAGGCTTCGTCCATTGCGCGCCTTCCCACGGCCTTGAGGAATACGAACTGTATCGTGATCTGGGAATGCTGGAACAGGTTATCACCTACAACGTCAATCCCGATGGGCGGTTCCGTGATGATCTGCCATTCTTTGGCGGCAAGGCGATCCTCAAGCCCAACGGCAAGGAAGGCAACGCCAATGCCGCGATCATCGACAAACTGGTCGAGGTCGGCGGCTTGCTGGCACGTGGCAAGATCAAGCACAGCTATCCGCATTCATGGCGCTCCAAAGCTCCGGTGATCTATCGCAACACGCCGCAGTGGTTTGCGGCGATTGATAAGGTTGTGGGTGACGGTTTGGACATGCATGGCAAAACCATTCGTGAACGGGCGTTGACCGAGATTGATAACGTGAACTGGACGCCAAAGTCTGGCCGCAACCGCCTGCATTCGATGATGGAAGCGCGTCCCGATTGGGTGCTGTCACGTCAACGGGCGTGGGGTGTGCCGCTGACCTGTTTCACCCGCAAAGGTGTGTTGCCGACGGATGACGGGTTCCTGCTGCGCAACGCGGAAGTGAACCAGCGGATTGTGGACGCGTTCGAGGCTGATGGCGCGGACGTTTGGTATGCCGAAGGCGCAAAAGAACGGTTCCTCAAGGGCATCGTGAACCCCGATAATTATGATCAGGTGACCGACATTCTGGATGTGTGGTTTGATTCCGGCTCCACACACGCCTTTACCCTGCGCGACCGCGCAGACGGGTCCGAAGACGGGATTGCCGATGTTTACATGGAAGGCACCGACCAACACCGGGGCTGGTTCCATTCATCGCTGTTGCAATCGGTTGGCACCACCGGCCACGCGCCTTATCGCAATGTCGTGACGCATGGGTTCACGCTGGACGCCAAGGGCATGAAGATGTCCAAAAGTATTGGCAATACCATCGTGCCAGAGAAAATCGTGCAGCAATACGGCGCGGATATTTTGCGGCTTTGGGTGGCGCAGACTGATTACACGGCGGATCAGCGCATTGGCGATGAGATCCTGAAAGGGGTGGCGGACAGCTATCGTCGTTTGCGCAATACCATGCGGTATATGTTAGGCGCGCTGAATGACTTTTCTGAGGCCGACCGGGTTGAACCGAGCGATATGCCAGAGCTGGAACGCTGGGTGCTGCACCGGGTGGCCGAGTTGGATAAGGTCGTGCGCGATGGCTATGCCAAGTTCGACTTTCAAGGCGTGTTTCAAGCGGTCTTTACCTTTGCAACGGTGGACCTGTCGGCGTTTTACTTCGATATCCGCAAGGATGCGCTGTATTGCGATGGCGATACGCTGCGTCGGCGCGCCACGCGCACGGTGCTGGATATCCTGTTCCACCGTCTGACCGCATGGCTGGCACCGATATTGGTGTTCACCATGGAGGAAGTCTGGCTGGAACGGTATCCGGGTGAGGATAGCTCAATCCACCTGACCGATATGCCAGAAACACCAGCGGCGTGGTTGGATGCGGAACTGGCGGCGAAATGGGCCAAGGTGCGGACAGCGCGGCGGGTTGTGACGGCGGCATTGGAAGTGGAGCGGACAGCAAAGGTCATCGGTGCCTCTCTTGAAGCGGCACCAGTCGTCTATGTTGCGGATGCGGCACAACGCGCTGCGCTGGAAAGTGTGTCGTTTGAGGATATCAGCATTACGTCGGATATCACTGTAACAGGAGATGCCGCGCCAGCCGGAGCATTCCAGATGCCAGAAACGGATGGCGTTGCAGTGGTTTTTGCCAAGGCTGAGGGCGGCAAATGCGAACGCTGTTGGAAGGTCCTGCCAGATGTCGGTAGCCACAAACACTCCGGTGTTTGTAGACGTTGTGATGCCGCAGTCAGCGAAGCTGAGGCTTAGGTCTCTGATTACACAGGTAAGGTGGGGTTCACCCCACCTTACGCAGGTTTCGGATTGAGTACAGACCTCGGCCTGTGCAAAGCTGAAGACATGAAACAACGCACCGTTCCCACCCAATTTGGCGATCTGACCCTGACCGAAGAGGACGGGGCGATTACCGCGTTAAACTGGACACGGGTTAGACACCAAGACACATCTGATGTGTTGGATGAAGCAGCGGCGCAACTTGCGGACTATGCGGCAGGGACGCGCGAGGCGTTTGATCTGCCCTTGCACGTCAAAGGTAGCGATTTCCAACGTGATGTCTGTACGGCGATGTCGGCGATCCCGTTTGGGTATACGATGACATATGGCGATATTGCCAAGCGACTGGGTGTTCCGGCGCAGGCCGTCGGTGGGGCCTGTGGCGGCAATCCGATCCCGGTGATTATTCCGTGTCATAGAGTGATGGGGGCCAAAGGGCTTACCGGGTTTTCCGGCCGAGGTGGGGTTGAGACAAAGGTTGCCCTGCTGCGCCATGAAAAAGCGGCGGGTTTGCTGATTTAGACGCGTAAGGTGGGCGCATGGCCCACCACGCGTGGTCTATAACGTTGCGTCATGCGGGTGCCGCCGTACCAGACCAACCATGGCGACCAATCCAACCACGGCCAAGGGTAAGCAGGACAAAAACAGGAGATGCGCCACATTGCCCGCCTGAGCAGGTGTTTGCATGTTTAGAAAACCAGACGCATTGGCAATAATCCCAATATAGGCCGCCCCCAAAGCATAGCCAATCCGCTGCATCGTTGGGATCGCACCAGTAATGCGCCGCATTTCCTCTGCTGGGGCCAATGCGGCGATCCGCCGTAGGATGAACGTATAGGCCAACCCAAACCCACCGCCTTCGGCCAAGGCGCAAAGCGCGATTAACCAGATTGGCCCTGCGGGGACCGCATAGATAAAGCCTGCAATGCTCAGCGTGGTGACGCTCATCCCAGCGGCAATCCACCAGCGGTCAAAGCGTTCGGGGGAGCCACTGACCGTCACAGCGGCCAAGGTCCAGCCAATGGAAGAGCACGCGACGACATAGCCCGCTGTGAGTGCTGAGGTGCCGTGCACCACGGTCATCAATATCGGCCCATACGCGGTGATCGCCACAGTGGCCATTGGCAGCATCAACAGCATCAGCAGTGTCGCCCCGATCGCATGGCGCGGATCAAGTGGGGCGTGGGGCAGTAAGCGATCTGGCCCGGCCCGGCCATCACGCCAGAAGAAACAAACAAGGCAGGCAATACCGGCAAGAATCAGTGTAGTAGTGCGCAGCGCCTCAATGCGGGCGCCGCCATAGGAGATCAATACAACCGCCAGACACAGCAATGCCAGCCGGGAAACGGGAAACCGGGTGTTGCTCTCGCGCGGTTCTAGCGAAGCGGTCTGTTGCCGCAGGGCAATCCAAGCGGACAGTAGGAACGCCAGCGCTGCAAAGAACCAAAAGCCCAGCCGCCAGTTGGCATATTCAACAAATAGCCCCCCGATCAACGGCCCCAGAAACGCGGACATGCCCCAGAACGCGGAGACAACAGCGAGTGCTCGCGCGGCATAACGGCGCGGGAACAGCACACCGAGGGCAACAAACCCCATGGCCACAAGGCCGCCGCCGCCAAACCCCTGCAACGCCCGTCCAATCAACAAAACGGCCATGCTTGGACTGATGGCACTGATGGCGCAGCCTGCACCAAACAGCAGCGCGGCGATGCTCATTGGGCCACGCAAGCCATGGCGCATGGTGATCAAAGCGCTTGCAGCCCCCGCAACAATCGACCCGATTTCATAAATGGAAACTGTCCAACTGACAAAAGCCGCGCCGCCAATGTCAGTGATGATGGCAGGCAGCATGGTCGCGACAATCAGACTGTCAGCGGCATGGAGCCACACAGCAAGGCACACCAGCGCAAGTGACGCGGTGTAGCCACCGGTCAGGAATTCGCGCCATGAGACATAGTCGTCTGGATTGTCGGGTGTGGTTGCTGGGTGATCGGACATGGGGCCTCTTTCAATACCCCAGTGATGGGACCTCAACCTAGGTTGAGGTCAAGAGGAAATGCGCGAGCTGGTGTCAGTCGTCTATAGCTGGAAACAACTGCTGCGCTGCACCGGCACAAATCAAATAGATCGAGGTGATGATTAAACCCCAATGCGCCCAGCTTTCTGGATGAAAATCGACCCATGCGGCCCATCCAGCAAAGAATGTCCACGCCAAAGCCATTGGCAGCGTGATCATGCGCCAGCGTTCCGTGCGCACCGGATGCACAAATTTGATCGGCACGAACATGGTGATCGCAAGGGCCGTCACAATGATCAGACTCATCCACCATTCCGGTTTCAGCGCGAACAGGACCAGCACCAGCATGTTCCAGCACCCCGGAAAGCCGGAAAATGAATTGTCCTTTGTTTTCATTCGTGTATCGGCAAAATACATCGCTGAGGCAAAGGTGACGATGATGATCATTGCCCAACCGCTCCACCCGTCCATCAGGCCGGATTTAAACAGGGCAAAGGCGGGGATGAATACATACGTCAGATAGTCGATGATCAGGTCAAGCAGCACCCCGTCAAATTCCGGCGCGTTGGTTTTTACATCAAATTTACGGGCAAGCGGGCCGTCGATGCCATCCACAAAGAACGCCACGACAAGCCACAGAAACATCATGTCCCATTCAAGGTCTACCGCTGCCAGCATTGCCAACATGGCAAAAACGGCTCCGGTTGCGGTGAAAAGGTGAACGAAAAGGGCACGGTTTTGAATGGTCATATCGTAGCTTTCGCAAATCTACGCGAGGGATGCAAAAGGAAATATCGGCTTTGGGACTTTTGAGAGAATGATCCCTGTTGTTCCCCATCACAGGATAGGATAAAATACAGGTGGTCGGCAGTTCCCAAGGCGTCGCTGTCCCGAAAGGGCATGCTAAACCTGCCACTCAGACCCACAGGATGACAGTTTAATCCCGTGCCGCGTCGAAAGTCAGCGACCATCGACATATATTGGCGGCACACTGAGGATATGACATGTCGAAAGACCCTATTGGTTTGGTCGTTGCGGATATTTCCGACTTTGCCCGCCGCCTTGCGCCACAATTGAAGAACCACGAAAATAGCCCGTCGCATTTGAGCTTGTTGAACATGCTGGCGCGTGCGGCCGGATATCGAAACTATCAACACCTCAGGGCGTCGCGTAGTGCGCGGGCGCGTCTGACAGAGGTGCCTGTGACCTCGGATGTAGATTTCCGGCTGGTCGAGCGGGCCTTGCATCAGTTTGATGCGGGCGGGCAATTGGTGCGCTGGCCATCGCGCCGCCAAGTGCAGGCGTTGTGCCTATGGGTCATGTGGTCTCGGGTGCCCGCCGCCGAACATTTGCACGAGAGGCAGATCAACGCCATTTTGAATGCGGGGCATTTGTTTGGAGATGCCGCGTTGTTGCGGCGGAGCTTGATCGGAATGGCGTTGGTACAGCGCAATTTAGACGGGTCCGATTACCAGCGGTTAGAAAAACGCCCACCGGATGAAGCACGCGAGTTGATCAAACGGATCAAGGAACGGCGAAATGCACATATGGCGCAAGGTGAACCCCTATGAGCTTGTCACACAAAGGATCATGTCTCTGCGGGGCTGTGCGGTTTGAGGTTTCAGGCGCGTTGCCTGAGCCAACTGCGTGTCACTGCATTAATTGTCGCAAGGTGTCTGGTCATGTGGAGGCGTCTACGGATGTGGCAAAATCTGATCTGACTATTGAAGGCGAAGAGCATGTAACGTGGTTTGCATCCTCAGAAAAAGTCAAACGTGGCTTTTGCGCTGTCTGCGGGTCTACCTTGTTTTTCAACCCAAATTTCCACGATTGGATGGGCGTGAGCATGGGGGCATTTGACGGGCAAACGGGGACCAAACTTGCGCTGCACATTTTTGTCGCACAAAAGGGCGACTATTACGACATCTCGGATGGCTTGCCTCAAAACCAGCGATAAAGCGAAGGGTGTACCGCCCCCGCAAAAGCGCAAAATTGAATCGCACAACCATGGCGGCGCGGGTTGACGCCCCAGCCGATTCCAACTAAAGCCTGCGAACCGAATTCAGGGTTGCCCACGTGCGGCCCCCTTATGTGTTCTGCCGGATCGCTGGTTGCGCACGAAAACAAAAGGATGAACCCATGTCGCGTGTTTGCGAATTGACCGGAAAAGGCCCAATGTCGGGCAACAACGTAAGCCACGCGAACAACAAGACGCGTCGCCGTTTTCTGCCGAACCTGAATGACACAACACTTCAGTCCGAATCTTTGGGCCGTGGATTCAAACTGCGCATTTCAGCAGCCGCTTTGCGCAGCGTTGATCATCGCGGTGGTTTGGACGCGTTCTTGGCAAAAGAAAAAGACGTTAATCTGTCTGCCAACGCTCTGAAGATCAAAAAAGCGATTGCAAAGGCTAGCGCAGGCGCAGACGCGCTGAGCTAAGCCTCACACGATTTAGCCTTGAGATTTTTCGCAACCCCGGCCCCGCAATGGCTGGGGTTGCGGCGTTTTTACACCTCGTTTGCGGTGCAAATGTTTGGTAAGTGCAGGCCATGATGCTGCGTTCCTTGATCTGCTTGATGTTGACCTTGATGCTTGCGCTGACCAGCCAAAGCATGGCGGTGGCGCGCGGTGCATCTGCGGCCACTGATCAAATGGTGCTTTGCACCGGAACCGGGCCTGTGGCGGTCTATATGGACGCGGACGGGCAGCCCACCAGTGCGCCGCATATTTGTCCTGATTCTGCGTTGAACATCATCGTACTGGGGCCTGTGCAGCATACCCCGGCACCAGCACGCCCTGTGAAATTTGCGTTTCCGGTTGCGTTGGCTGACCGGTTAGTCCCGGCATTGCCGCGCCGGACCCCGCCCTCTCGCGCGCCTCCTGTCATTGTCTGAAAATATCACCTTTCAAGACATACACAGGAGTATACCAATGACACTTACACGTTTCTTCGGCGCAGCGATTGCAGCGACCTTTCTTGCGACCACAGCCTTTGCGGGCGACATCATGATCAAAGACCCCTATGTGCGGTCCTCAACACCGACATCAAAAACCGGGGCGGCGTTTATGACGTTGATGAACCAAACCGACAGCGACGATCGACTGATTGGTGCCGCCTCTGACGTGGCGGGTCGGGTCGAATTGCACACCCATCTAGAGGACGCCAACGGCGTGATGAAAATGACCGAGATTGAGGGCGGTATTCCAATTGCCGCAGGCGGCATGCATGAGATGAAGCGCGGTGGCGATCACGTCATGTTCATGGGGCTGAACGGATCGCTTGAACAAGGATCAGAAATCACCGTGACGCTGACGTTTGAAAAAGCAGGCGATGTTGTGGTGCAAATTCCGGTCGACCACGATCGCAAGCCAAATCATGGCGCGATGGATCATTAACAGCGATGGGTGGGCGGTGCGCCCACCTTACCGCCCGCCGACCACTAATCTTTCACTATTTCATCCACCCAAGCCGTCACGGTCTGTGACGCAGGCCCGGTGCGGTGTTCAGCAAATTGACTGCCCACGGCAGAGCGTTCCAGATTGAACTCAAGCGTATGCGCGCCCGCGCGCCGCGCCTCGGCCACAAACCCGGCTGCAGGATAGACATTGCCAGAGGTGCCAATGGCCGCAAAGATGTCAGCGGTCGACAGATGATCGAACAATACATCCATGTCATAAGGCATTTCGCCAAACCAGACGATGTCGGGCCGCGCTGCTGGTGCGCCACAGGATGGACAGGCATCACCCGGCGCCATTACCATCGGGGCATGCCAGCGGTGATTGCAGGCCGCACAAAGCGCGCCTTTGAGGTGGCCATGCATGTGCATCACCGTCTTTGACCCGCCACGTTCGTGCAGATCATCCACATTCTGGGTGATCACGATCACCTCGCCTGCATGCGCAGCCTCTAACCGCGCCAGTGCTTTATGTGCCGCGTTTGGCTCAACAGTGGCGGCCTGCGCCCGTCTGGCATTATAGAAATCGACAACCAGCTTGGGATCACGGTCAAATCCTTCAGGGGTGGCAACGTCTTCGACCCGGTGTTGTGCCCACAGACCATCCTCGGCCCGAAAGGTTTCCAGCCCGCTTTCGGCAGAAATGCCCGCCCCAGTGAGGATCACGATTTTGCGTATGTCTTTGGTCATCCAATCTTCCCTTGATCAATGGTCGGCAGTGGCTTGCGGACAGGTGTAATCAGGCGCAGAATATGGGCGATACTGACCGGAGATCACAGATGAAAATTGCAACCGCTGCCTATCCCCTTGATATTTTGTCATCTTGGGCGGCTTACGAGGACAAATTGGCCAAATGGGTGGGTGAAGCCGCTGGCAATGGTGCGGAGTTGCTGGTGTTTCCCGAATACGGCGCGATGGAACTGGCGACATTGGCGGGGCTTGAGGTGGCAGGCGATCTTGAAGCATCGTTGCATGTGGTATCGGAGCGGTTGGAGGATGCCGATAAAGTGCATGTCAGGCTGGCAGCAGAGCACGGCGTGCACATTGTTGCGGCCTCTGGCCCTGCCGACACGGACACGCGGCCCGTCAATCGTGCGCGTTTGATCACGCCAACCGGGCAAATAGGTGTGCAGGATAAACAGATCATGACCCGGTTTGAGGGGGAGGTCTGGGACGTTATCGGCGGCAACAACTTACAAGTATTTGATACGGCATTAGGCAAGATCGGTATTTTGATCTGCTATGACAGTGAATTTCCCCTGCTTGGTCGCGCGTTGGCGGAGTGCGATATCATCGCTGTGCCATCTGTTACCGAAACACTGGCAGGCTATTGGCGGGTACGCATCGGGTCGATGGCGCGGGCATTGGAAAATCAATGCATTACCGCGATGTCGTCGATTGTTGGTGAGGCCTCTTGGTCTGAGGCACTGGGCACGTCGTTTGGGGCAGGGGGTGTCTATTGCCCGCCTGACAACGGATTCCCGCCCACCGGGATCATGGCGGTAGGGGAGCTGAACGCACCGGGTTGGACCTATGCTCAGGTCGATCTGGGCCAGATCGCGCAGGTACGCGCAGACGGTGTTGTCTTGAACCGTAAACATTGGACTGAGCAGTACGGGCGCGACAATGTGGCGATAAACGTTCAATTGCGCTGAATCCCCCTTGAAAAAAGAAAGAATTGCGCCCATTTAAGCCTGCGCCCTCAATTTGCAGGGTTTTTATTCGTTTCCCCCAATGGGGAACATAATGAAGGAGACAACATGGCCAAGGAAGACACGCTCGAATTCCCAGGTATCGTGAAGGAACTCTTGCCTAACGCGACGTTTCGGGTCGAGCTGGAAAACGGCCATGAGATCATCGCGCATACGGCAGGCAAGATGCGCAAGAACCGCATCCGGGTTCTGGCAGGCGATAAAGTTCAGGTGGAAATGACACCTTACGATCTGACCAAGGGTCGGATTAACTACCGCTTTAAGTAACACCTTGTTTATACTTGGTTCAGGCTCACCGCGCCGCAAGGAATTGCTGGCGCAAATCGGTGTTTCGCCGGACGAAATTCGTGCGCCTGATATAGATGAAACACCCCTAAAAGCCGAATTGCCACGCCCCTATTGCGCACGAATGGCGCGCGAAAAAGTGGCGGCAGTTGATGCCGGGGCAGATGATATTGTGCTCTGCGCGGATACGACTGTGGCGTTGGGTCGGCGGATTTTGGGCAAGCCCGAAGATGTTGATGAGGCGGCTAAGTTTCTGCGGTTGATGTCGGGCCGACGTCACAAGGTTATCACGGCTATCGCCGTCAAACGCGGTGATCGTGTCTGGCAACGCGATGTGCAAAGCATCGTCAAAATGAAATCACTGTCGGATGCGGAACTGGCCAGCTACCTTGCCACAGGCGATTGGCAGGGCAAGGCCGGCGGCTACGGTATCCAAGGGCCAGCAGGGGCGTTGATCCCGTGGATCAGCGGATCATTCTCCGCAATCGTCGGGCTGCCGCTGGCAGAAACCGCAAACCTGCTGCGTGCCGCAGGATATCCAATGGATGGAGAGAGACCATGAAAGGCCGTACGATTATCTTGGACCATTTGGGCGAGGTTGAGGCCGCCGCACTGATGGTGGATGGCAAGCTGGATGATCTGCTGGTCGACAGCGAGGCCCCAAACCCGGGCACGATATACCGCGCCATTGCCGACCGTCCGGTAAAAGGGCAGGGCGGCATGTTCCTGAAAACGCCCGATGGGTCGGCATTCCTGCGACAGATCAAAGGCTTGGCACCGGGTCAGCCGATTCTGGTTCAGGTCTCAGGGTTTGCCGAACCGGGTAAGGCGATCCCGGTTGCCGCGAAAGTTCTGTTCAAAAGCCGATATGCCATCGTGACGCCAGATGCGCCGGGGTTGAATATCTCGCGCAGTATCAAGGCTGAAGCGGAACGTGACCGGTTGCTTGAAATTGCCCATGATGTTGCCAGTGAAGCAGGTCGTGGATTAATCTTGCGGTCGTCCTGCGCAGGGGCCGAGGCAGATGTGATTTCTGAGGACATTGAGGCGATGCTGGCACTCGCTGATACGGTGATGAACGACGAAACTACAGATATGGAAGTTCTGGTCGATGGCGATGGGCCGCATCTTTTGGCGTGGCGTGACTGGACCGATCCTGCCGAGGTGATCACCGATGATGATGGGTTTGAAGCCCATGGTGTTTTGGATGCGCTGGAGGCTGCAAAAGGCATCCAAGTTGGGCTTGGCGGGGCAGCGTCAATGTTTGTTGAGGCAACACGCGCATTGATCGCGGTCGACGTAAACACCGGCAATGATGCATCATTGGCAGCGGGTATCAAAGCGAACATGGCCTGCGCCCGCGCCTTGCCCCGTGCCCTGCGGGTGCGTGGATTGGGGGGGCAAATCACTCTTGATCTGGCACCCATGCCCAAAAAAGACCGCCGTGCGTTCGAGACCGCGTTGCGCCAAGCATTTCGCGGCGATGACGTTGAAACCACCCTTGTTGGCTGGACGCCGCTTGGCCACTATGAATTGCAACGCAAACGGGCCCGCGTGGTGGTGTCAGAGGTGCTGTCGTGAGTTGCCCGATTTGTGGCGCAGCACCGGTAGCTAAGTATCGCCCCTTCTGCTCTGGCCGATGTGCAGATGTTGATTTGGCCAAATGGTTAAACGGAGCCTACGCCGTTCCGTCACAGGATCCTGAGGATATTGAAGCAGCAATTGATGCCACAGAAGCGGTTCAGAACCAGCCACATGCATAATCCACAAAAATTCAGCATCGCGTATCAGTTTGATTGGCCGCCGCATCCAAATTGGACACGGCGGACAATCCATTTGGAAGCAGGCACCTTACACTGACGCATCATCCAGTCTTGCTTCCGAACGACGCTGTGATTCACCCTTGAGCTTGATATGATACCTCCTGCTAGACAATCGATCGAGAACGGCGTCAGCGATGAGCGGGTCGTAAATAAACTCATGCCAGTCGCTATGCGGACGTTGACCTACAAAGATGGTCGATCCCATCCCGACACGGTCATCTAGGATCTGTAGCAAGTCTGATTTCGCTTGCTGGTTCATTGGCGTCACCCCGAAATCATCAAGGATGACGAGTTTGTACTTGGCGAGGCGCGCACGTAGTTTGAACAGGGTCCCATCTTGGCGTGCGAGATTTGTTTCGTAAAGCAGGTCATCGATCCGATAGTACTTAGTTTTATGCGCCAAACGGATAGCCGCCCTCCCAATGCTGCATGCCAACCAGGTTTTCCCAGTACCAGTTTCGCCGGAGATGACGATATTCCAACCTTTACCAATCCAGTTGCCTTTATACAGTTCTCGCATGTTGGCGGGATCTAATCCCCGCCCCGGAGACATGTTGACCTCTTCGGGAACCGCCGTCAGCTTTAGCTTAGCATCCTTTAGCAATCGATTAATCAGGTTATCGTGTCGCTTCTCCCGCTCAGCGAGGAGCAACATCCCAAGGCGTTCGGAGAAAGGAAGTTGATCAATACTGGGGTTGTCGGAATGCAATTCCAGCGCATCAGCGAAACCGGCGAGGCGCAGCTCGCGCGCCATCTCAATAAGGGTATGGTTTTGCATCATTTCTCCTCCCCATCGTTGTAATAATCTGGGCCGCGAACGTTCCCAGATGGAGGTGGGCTAACCGCAATGCTATCGATTTTTGGCAAACCTTGAGGGCGATCAAGGAGGGCGTAGACCGCGGAAGCGTTAATTTGGTCACGCTCAATGGCTTCGCGGACAGCATCAAAGAAAACAACACTGCCGTAGTGCCTTATTTTTCGTTCGAATTGCCTGCACATATCTAGAGCAGCTTTTCCATTTGAGTGTATTTCAAGGTGCTTAGTCACAAACTCTTGAACAACACTACCAAGTCGCCGCGCGCGCTCCAGAACGCTTTCATGATCAGCTCCTTGCATTGCTAGATGATTGTCCGGCAGATGCTCTGGTAAGGTCACGCGGTGCCTCCCATCCGCTGCGACGGCATGAACAACAACCAACATATCGTTGGCATGCACCTCAACCGTTTCTGAAGAAACTTTGATGTTCACTTTGTGTCCAGCGTAACGGAAGGGTACGCTATATTCCGTGTCACCAACCCGCACATGGTAATGCAACGGGACGGTTATCCCTTCTCGCCACTCACCATATTCATATTTTGTCCTAGGTAGAGACCTCATGCACGGATACTCTTCGGTCATGAAAATCTCGCGGCGAGAACGACCTTTAAAGGTCGGCATCGGACGATCATTAAGTTCATCGATCACCTCGCGCAGGCGGACATTAAGTTCGTAGAGTGAGGAGCAACCCAGATAGCGTTCCGATCCGATGAAGGCACTTTCAACGATTTTCACTGCGTTTTCGGCTGCCCCTTTGTCCCTTGGATGGGCACCACGTGCCGGATCTGGAAAAATCGAATAGTAATCAAGTGCCGCTTTGAAATGGCGATTGATGACAGCCCTTTTCGTAGGGGTCCCGTCGCTGGTGCATCTTGATGCGTACAAGTCCGAACTTATCTACGCCTATGCAGACGGCGAATTCATTGCCGATCTAAAAGCAATTGATCCGACACCAAGCGCTGCTGGCGTCGGATCGTCGGATTATCTCAGCAACGAAACTCCTTGCAAAACCGCCATTGGACGTTCTCCGATCTATCAGTACAGGTCGCCACGCGGCGACGACTGGATTGGAGACTGCGACTTAGTTTTCCGTGTTTTGGTCGAGAGCGGTGGGGCAAAGACAACGATCCGCTTCAGCCTCAACGATTATGCTCTTGCGCGGGTAAACCGCGATGAAACGGACAGGCAGATCAACGGGGCCTTGGAACAACCGCAACCCGCAAGCGAGATCAAGCTGTGATGGATCGGGCCGTGCACAATTCCGTTGACATAAGTGCCGACATCCAATCTAGATTTGCACCCGTTTTCGCGCTCAAGTCGGCTATTTCGACGGCAAACCCAAACGCAAGACCGTTAAATGCCGCCGAACAACGGTTGGCATGGGAAACGCTTATGGCAGCTCTTCCAGGAATTCTGGCGCAGTGCTCCGGCATCGCCGCTCATCCTGACACCGAAGACTTTCCCCTGCCATTGAAGCTTTGGGATTTCTTCAATGGACGCGAGATATGCGTCAGCATCAACAATCGTGGCGGATACAATCTGAGCATCCGAGCCGAGGAAATACGTTGGTTAGAAACACAATTGCCTCTGGATCTGCTTTTTCTGAAATTGCTGGCGCTCGACTACACTCCTGAGGAGTTTCGGACTCTGGCGGGCTGCTCAAGACGACATTAAGAGGCTTCGACTGGTCGCCAAAATCGAGTCCGATAGTCCCCTCGGACAGAGCTTGTTCGAAGATTAGCAACGGGCTTTTTGCTCTGATAGATATTAACTTAACTCTCGTTAAAAGGTTTGCGAGCGCACATGACATCTCTTCGACCAAACTTAGTAAAGCGTATCCAGCGGTTGCCAAAGCCCACGAATGTTGCAGGTGCGATGCAGCCACTATTCGAAGCGATTAGCAACGCAATCCATTCCACCCAAGGTAAGTTTGGCGATCAAGTCGCGGCATCAGGACGCATTTTCGTCTCTGTAAATACTAACAGAAAAAAAGAAGATCTTTGGGCAACCGTTGAGGACAACGGTCGCGGATTGGATGAAAAAAACTGGGACGCATTCACGACAACGGATACTGACAACAAAATTCAGATCGGCGGAAAGGGTGTAGGCCGTCTGATGTGGTTAGATTGCTTTGAAAAAATCTCGGTTAGGTCTGATTTTGTCGATGATAAAGGCAAACTTCAAAGACGTTCTTTTCTCTTCCGTTTGGCGCTTGAAGATCAATTCGAAAATCACAAGGTTGAAGCCGCCAGTGACGCTAGCGATACCTCGTTTTTTGTAAAATTTACTGGTGTAAGAGATAACGGATATTACAAGCGCTTTCCTGGGCGTGGTGACTATGTGTTCCAGCACCTCACGTCGCATTTCCTCCCGACTTTTATTGGTGGACGTTGTCCCCAAATCAGCGTCACGGTCGGCGATGATACTCGTCAATATCCCGGTGCCATTTCCGAAATTGTCCACAAAAAATGGTAATCCCCCCTAAAATTAGTGGTGTTCAAAAGTAGAATTTTCTCGGCAAGATATCTGAGGAGATTTACGATG
>JBPOFF010000006.1:0-226852 GCA_051251995.1 Sulfitobacter sp. | reverse complement strand
CTTCATCGTAAATCTCCTCAGATATCTTGCCGAGAAAATTCTACTTTTGAACACCACTAATTTTAGGGGGGATTACCCAACCGCCAACAGCGCCAGCGCATTTTCGATGTCTGGTAGGTTCGTGGGATCACCCAGACGCGCCCGGAGTCCTTTGGCTTGCCCCCGCACCAACGCGACAATGAGTAGGTTTCACCCGTTACATCCACCGCGGCAAAACCGCGAAGATCTCCCCGCACCAGAACAAGGCCATGTTCCCGCAAGGCGTTGGCAAAAGCGTTGTACGTGTCTGATGCCGCCCAACATTGTCGAAATAGCGCCTTCAATGCGGGCGCATCGCGTTTTACACGCTTAGCCAGTTGTGCTTCGATTTGGCTATAGTTTAGCGGGTTAGTTCCCGGGTTGCTTTGGTTCAGTCGAGGCATGCGAGAAGTTCTTCCCGACAACCATGGATATTCCTACAGGCGTGTTCATCGCGATGGCCCCCTAAACGAGAGCGAGACGGCGATGTTGCATCTTTGCGAGGTCTTATGGGGTCTGGTTCATCATCTGCCATCGCATCAAGCACTTGCAGCTTGTGGGTAACTTCAGGTTCCGCCTTGAGAACAGCCTACCAATCTTCTAATTCAGTAAACAATAAAGGCAGCGCGGAAGAGTTCGAGAAATTTCCTCTCATCTCTACCATAAGCCTTCTGAGTTTGAAGAATTCTCTAACAGGTTGAAGGGTAATCCTAGCGAATGGCAAGCCACTCTGCCAATTCTACCGCTTTACCTGTCAACGCACTTTGCTGCGCGGCAAAGCCCATGAGGACGGCGATTTTGCCGTCGTTCAAGCTGACGTCGGGTTTTTCAATTTCGCCGCGTACCAGTTTGAGGAACAATCGGTGTTGATAAAACGTCGACCCGTTGTGATCGCCTGCCTCCAGCAATGCCGGATCAACGGGAATTTGCGTGGTGATTGGGCCGCGTGGGGCGCGGGGGCTTTCAATCAGTAAGGGCGTGGGGGGTGCGCCAAGATGTTCGGGCCAAAAACGTCCGGGGCCGGGCACTTTTGCCTCTAACTTGCCCTGCGGGCCAACCGCTGAAATTTCCTCTTGGAACTCGGCCCCTTCGGCAAACATGCACAATTCCAACATTGCCCGCGCACCGTTGGCAAAATCAACAATCACAAAACCATTATCAAGGATGTCCGATGCGACCCCATCATATGTTTCGTCCAGATGGTTCACGTCCTGCGCCGCTGATGCCATAACCCGCACAGGTTCGGACCCAATCAGCAGCCGCATCAGGTCAAAGAAATGGCAGCACTTTTCAACAAAGGTGCCGCCAGTATTGGCGCTCAACCGGTTCCAGTCACCAACTTTGCTGAGAAACGGAAAGCGGTGTTCGCGGATTGACAGCATCTTGATGCCGCCTGTTGCCTTGTGCACGTGTCGGGCAAAGGCCGCGATGGGCGGCATATAACGGTATTCCATCGCAACCCAGACCGGGGCGGGGTAGTCACGTTCAAACGCTTGCAACGCGGTCAGATCATCCAGATTGGTGAACAGCGGTTTTTCCACCAGAATTGGCAAGGCGCGGGTGGCGGCGATGTGTTGTAACTGTCCGAGGTGGCAGAAGTTCGGGCTGGTGATGACCAAACAATCAATATCGCCTTGCGCCAATAGTGCCGACAGAGTTTCAACACGCCGCGCGCCTGTGGCTGTTTCAAGGGCAGAGGCGGCCATGGTGTTGTCTGGTTCAAAGATTGCCGTGACCTGAGCGTTGTCGAGCAAGGCAATATTACGCAAATGTTCATGCCCCATCATGCCGCAGCCGATCATGCCATATCTTGTGGTGTTGCTCATGGTTTTCTCTACTTTAATCGTTGGACGTATTGCGCCCGATTTGTGTCAAACCAAGTGCGCGAATATTCAATTGGCAGGGGGGCATCGGCCCAACTTAAGCGCTCGATAAACCCTGTGACGGTGCCGGGGCGCAATGGGAACAGGGCAGGCGACCAATCTGGCACCGGGGCGATGCGGACATAATCTTCGGCACGCGCGATCCACAGGTCCAGCTTGATCCGATAGTAGTGATAAAGCGACTCTGACAGCGTGTTCTCCGCGACGATTCCCGCATCCAGGTCCAGCCAAATTTCCTCAACCGCAACAATTGTATCATTCAAGTAGCGCAGGCGGCGGATACGGGTTGCGTCAGTGGATGTGCCAAAATCGGGCAGGTCGCAGGGCTTTTGCATCAAGGTCACGTCCAACACATCAGCGCGTGGCAAGCCACCGCCGCCGCGCAGTTCCAGCCGGAACATCGCATAGACACTGTCGACCACGCCACCCTGCCGAACATAATTTCCAGACCCGTGAATGCGTTCCAATAGCCCTTTTTCTTCTAGCTCATCCAATGATTTTCGCAAAGTCCCGACAGAAACATGCAGCTGTGCAGCCATTTCCCGTTCCGGTGCCAATCGTTCGCCATTTATCAATCGACCCGCAGCGATTTCGCGGGTTAAAAATTCACTGATCTGCACATATCGCGGCAGCGCATGTGGCGGGTGAGCGGCGTTGGGCATCGGCTTGCTTCGTCCTATTGATCTGGCGCAAGGCTAAATTGATACACTATTGATCTACATCAAATCGAATGCTACGCAAGAGGGAAGTGAACATTCTATCTGGAGATACCTCATGTCCGTCGTCCCTATCACATCTGCTGATTTGACTGCGGCAGAGGTGTCTTGGTTTTCCGCTTTGTGCTCGGACGATTATCAGTTCTTGGGGGTGCCAGAGGGCGATTTGCGGTCCAGCTGGGACCATTGTTCCAAAATCGTGAAAACAGCCGAGGCGCAGGGATTTCGCAACATCCTGTGCCCCTCGTCCTATCAGGTGGGCCAAGACACGCTATCGTTTGTGGCGGGCTGCGCGCCGATCACCGAAACCATCAACATGCTGGCCGCCGTGCGCTGCGGCGAGATGCAGCCAATCATGTTGGCGCGGACATTGGCCACCCTTGATCACATGCTCAAGGGGCGGCTGACGGTCAACATCATCAGTTCCGACTTTCCCGGCCAGACAGAAGACAGCGCATATCGCTACCAACGCTCCCGCGAGGTGGTTGAGATCCTCAAACAGGCGTGGACGCGCGATGAAATCAATCATCACGGCGAAGTCTATAACTTTGAGGGACTGACCACTGATCCCGTCAGGCCCTATCAGACAGGCGGGCCGCTGCTGTACTTTGGTGGTTATTCGCCGTCAGCCTTGGAGCTTTGCGGCGAACACTGCGATGTTTATCTGATGTGGCCCGAAAAAATCGACGAATTGAAAGGCCGGATGCGGGCGGTAAATGCTGTGGCTGAACGGCATAACCGTACCTTGGATTATGGCCTGCGCGTCCACATGATTGTGCGTGATACGGAAGTCGAGGCCAAGGAATACGCTGAGTATATTGTATCTAAACTGGACGACGACTATGGCCGGATGATCCGCGACCGCGCGCTTGATTCCACCTCGCTGGGGGTGTCGCATCAGGCTAAGAACCGCGAATTGGCAGATAAATTTGGATATATTGAGCCGAACCTTTGGACGGGGGTGGGCCGCGCCCGGTCTGGCTGTGGGGCGGCCTTGGTCGGCTCAACAGATCAAGTGCTGTCCAAGATCGAAGAATACAAAAAAATGGGCATCCGCGCGTTTATCTTTTCGGGCTACCCGCATTTGGAAGAGGCCGTGCATTTCGGCAGCCGCGTCTTGCCACAGATGGAAACCTGTTCGCTGCCCCAAGCCTATGGCCGGGTGCCAATAGACACACCAATGACACCCCTAGGCGCAGGAGAACGTAAATAATGGAACGGGTATCGCTGACCGAAAATCTGAGCTTGAGCCGCATCATCTATGGCATGTGGCGCGTGGCGGATGACACTGACACATCGCCCCCCCATGTCGAGGCCAAGATAAACGCTGCCTTGGATCAGGGCATTACCACGTTTGATCAGGCGGATATCTACGGTGGCTATACTGCCGAAGCGGTCTTTGGTGGCGCGCTCAAGGCGAACTCATCCCTACGGAACCGTATGGAGATTGTCAGCAAATGCGATATCGTTGTGGATGCCGGGCGGCATGCGGGCGCGCGGGTCAAACACTACGACACCTCCAAGGCGCATATCGAGGCCAGCGTCGATGCGTCACTGGTGGACATGGGCATTGATCATATTGATCTGCTGCTGATCCACCGCCCTGATCCGTTTATGGACCACCTTGAAACTGGTGCCGCACTTGATGCGGTGGTGGCGTCCGGCAAAGTGGGTGCGGTTGGTGTATCGAATTTTAGGCCATGGGATTGGGACCTGCTGCAATCGGCGATGACCAACAAACTGGTTACCAATCAGATTGAAATGTCGCTGGCAGAGATATCGCCGTTCACCAACGGTGATCTGGCGTTTCACCAGCGGTTGGGCACACATCTTATGGCATGGTCGCCCTTGGGTGGTGGGTCCTTAATGACAGGCAAAGGGGCCGCGTCAAAGACGTTGGATCAGGTTGCCGCAGATCAAGGTGTGGACCGCGCTGCGGTGGCTGTGGCGTTTTTGCTGGCGCATCCGGCCAAAATCTTGCCGGTGATGGGCACCAACAACATCGACCGGATCAAAGGTATTTCTGATGCGTTGAATGTGAAGATGGACCGTCAGACATGGTTCCAACTTTACGAAGCTGCTTTGGGCCGTGAGGTTGCATAGATGGCGGATGGCGGGGCACATATGATAATGCAGGCGTTCAAACCGGACCCAACAGACACCCGCCCGCTGCGTGATGCCTTTGGCCGCTTTGCCTCTGGGATCACCATTGTGACTGCGACGTCTGCGGACGGCCCGGTTGGCATCACCGCCAACAGTTTTTCTTCGTTGTCTTTGGATCCGCCCTTGGTCCTGTGGGCACCTGACGAAAAATCCCGCCGTTTTGCGTATTTCGCCGCAGCCCAGCACTATGCAATCCATGTGTTGGCTGTTGAACAATTGGACCTCTGCAAGGGGTTTGCCAAATCCGCCTTTGCCTTTGAGGGGGTGGATTACGACCTAAATGCCCACGGCGTGCCAGTGATTAGAAATTGTCTTGCCCGTTTCGAATGTATGCAGCGTATGGTGTACCCCGGCGGCGATCATAAGATTGTTGTGGGCGAAGTGATGGCCGCAGAAATGCGCGATGGTGATGCGCTGGCCTTTTTTGCGGGTCAAATCAGAATATTAGAGGGGTGATGATCATCGTATCCTATCTGGCGCATTTTAACCGGGTCGTGCTGCGTATTGGGCGCGGCGTTGGTGCGGTTGCGATGGCGGTGATGGTTCTGGCGATCTTGATCCAAGTTGTCTTTCGCTATGTGTTCAACAATGCCTTGCCGTGGCCAGACGAGGCCGCACGGTTTTGTATGTTGTGGATGACCGGGTTGATGGCCCCCACGGCGTTTCGGCGTGGCGGTTTTGTGGCAATTGATATGTTTGGACGCATGCTGCCGTCGAACTTTGGCCAAGTGTTAAACATTGTGCTGCTCAGCCTCAGCTTTTTGGTGCTTGTCGTTGCGGTGCAAATCGGCTGGAGCGAGGTGACAGGCTTTGGCGGACGGTTCAAAACGGCGGCGCTCTATCTGCCAACTTCGCTGGGCTTTGACACGTGGTTCCGCATCCCGCGTTCGTGGATGATGGCATCGCTTTTGGTGGGCGTCGTTCTGCTGATCTTAGTGAACATCGAACTGATACTGCGCGCGTTTTTGACGCTGATCGGCAAGGGGGCGGGCCTGCCCGTGATTGCCCAGAACACTGCACCGGGAGCTGAATAAATGTTGGTTTGGTTCTTACCGCTTTTCCTGTGTTTCTTGATGATTGGCCTGCCGGTGTTCTTTGGTCTTTTGGCGGCACCGGGGCTTTTACTGTGGTTGAATGGTCAGGAAAAAGACCTGACGCTGCTCTACCGCAATGTGTACAACGGCATGGACAGTTTCCCGCTGATGGCGATCCCCTTTTTCATGCTCGCGGGCGAGCTGATGAACAGGGGCGGCATCACCACGCGGTTGGTGGAATTTGCCCAAGCGCTGATGGGTCATTTTCGTGGTGGGCTGGCGCATGTGAATGTCCTGTCCTCGATGCTGTTTGCCGGGCTGTCCGGCTCTGCCGTCGCGGACACATCGGCGCTAGGGTCAATGTTGATCCCGGCGATGGAAAAACAAGGCTATACCACGCGATTTGCGGCGGCGATCACGGCGGCCAGTTCGGTGATTGGGCCAATCATTCCCCCCTCGGGCATCATGATCATCTACGCCTATGTGATGGGCGAAAGCGTTGCAGCACTGTTTCTGGCAGGGATCATACCGGGGGCGATGGTGGGCATCGGCCTGATGCTGATGGTCAAAGTCATGGCCGACAAATATGATTTCCCAGTTGCAAGCCGCAAATACACATGGGGCGAACGCGGACAGGCCAGCCTCAAGGCGTTCTTTCCCCTGCTGACCCCGGTGATCATTCTGGGCGGTATCCTTGCAGGCATTTTCACCCCAACCGAGGCCGCAGCTGTGGCAGTGGCCTATTCGCTGTTCATCGGGTTTTTTGTGTTGCGCACGCTTAAGGTGTCCGAAGTACCTGACATCCTGATCCGCGCTGGGCTGACCTCTGCTGTGGTGATGTTGCTGGTGGGCGCGGCGATGGCCTTCAAGACTGTGGTCAGCTTGAGCCATGCCCCTGAACATATGGCGGAATTTGTTCTGTCATTGTCACAGAACCCGCTGATCTTGTTGTTCTTGATCAACCTGCTGCTGTTTGTGGTTGGTATGTTTCTGGATGCGGGGCCAGCGATCATCATTCTGGGTCCGATCCTAGGCCCGATCTTTGTGAACCTTGGTGTGGACCCTATCCACTTTGCCATCATCATGAGCGTGAACCTGACCGTAGGTCTGGCAACGCCACCCATGGGGTTGGTGCTGTTTGTCGCCTCTGCGGTGTCTGGCGAACGGGTTGAAACCATTTCAAAAGCGATCCTGCCGTTTCTGGCGGTTGAGGTCGTGGTGATCTTTTTGATCACTTATATTCCGGCACTATCCATGACGATCCCGCGACTGACGGGGTTTGCGAACTAACGAAAACAAGAATGACTGAGTATCTAGGGAGGAAATCATGCTCAAGAATACCATCAAATCACTGACCCTCGCGGCCATGCTATCGGGTGCTGCGGTGTCGGCCATGGCGGCGGATTATAAAATCCGGGCAACCGCGAACTCCAATGAAAACGACGAAGACTATGACGGTCTGGTTGTGTTCAAAAACTATGTTGAGGCGGCGTCGAATGGTGCCATCGAAGTGGAGCTGTTCATCGGCACACAGCTTTGTTCAAACGGTGCGGAATGCTTGCAAGGGGTCGCGGACGGCACGGTTGATATCTATATCTCTACCTCCGGCGGGGCCTCGGGCATTTTCCCCTATGTACAAGTGCTTGATCTGCCATATCTGATGGCCGATGACCGGATTGCTGAGGCGGTTCTGTCTGGCGACTTCACCCGCAAAATGCGGACGATGGCACTGGAGGATTCCGACAATTCGATCCGTTTGATGACCATCGGCAACACAGGCGGCTGGCGCAACTTTGCCAACACCAAACGCCGTGTGGCGGAACCTGCGGATATGGAAGGTCTGAAAATCCGCACCGTGGTTGCCGATCTGCCGCAGGAATTGGTCAAGGCGCTGGGCGCGTCACCAACGCCGATCCCATGGCCAGAGCTGTTCACCTCATTCCAAACCGGCGTTGTTGAGGGATCCAAAAACGGCATAACCGACATCATGGGCATGAAGTTCCCCGATGCGGGTCTGCAATATGTCACGCTGGACGGGCACGCCTACATGGGTGCGCTGTGGTGGATGAACAACGAAAAGTTCACTGGCATGCCAGAGGATATGCGCCAAGTTGTAAATGATGGTTTTTATGCCTTGCAGCAGGCGACCTTTGCCTCGCCCAAGCGTAAATCCATTGCCGCATACGAAGAGTTTGTTGCAGGTGGCGGTGACCTTTACGTGCCAACACCAGAGCAGAAAGCAGCCTTCAAAGACGCAGCGGCACCGGTTTATGATTGGTTCAAAGGCAACGTGGGCCGCGGCGAAGAAGTGTTTGACGCGCTGACAGAAGCCGTTGCCAAGGCCGAGGCCGATGTCGGCGCTGCACGGGCTGCTGATCTGAACTGATCTTGTCATCATTAATATAAAAATGGGCGGCAGCGCCCGTTTTTTACTCTCAAAATGGGTGCAAACTCACCGAAACGGATACATCCAAACCTTGTAATCAGCGACCAGTACATGCGCTTTTTCGATCTCTTCCGGGGTCATTTTTTTGACCACCTCTTCCAGACTGATCGCCGCATCGGGGTCGCCGCCGATGGCGCTGAGGGTGTACCACATATAGGCGCGGACCAGATCAGGTGCGGCAATGCCGCGACCAACTTCATAGTACCAGCCGATACCAGATTGCGCGCCCGGATGACCCTTAAGCGACGCGCGCAGATACCATTCAAAGGCGCGGGTGTCGTCGCGCGGCACGCCAAGGCCCATAGCATACATGACGCCTATCAATTCCTCAGCCTCAGCATTGCCGGACCGGGCCGCAGGCCAAAGCGCTTTTTTGGCTTGGGTGAACTTGCCTGCCTCCATCAGATCGCGCGCGTCTTCGATGTCGGCGAATGCAGGTCCGGCCAGTATCACAAGGCCCATCAATATCTTGCGCATCTGATCTCACTTCTCTGCCTTGTCGCGGCTCCGGCAATTGCTCAATCCGAACAGGTGCTGGGGCCGGATGATTTCATTCAATTTGACGCCAAACAGGCCGAATTGGGTCAGTTGCTTTTCTATGACAGAATTCTGTCGGGCAACAAGAATATCGCCTGTTCTACCTGCCATCATCCTGATCACGGCACAGGGGACGGATTGTCGTTGGGTATTGGCGAAGGCGGTGAGGGCGTTGGTCCGGCGCGCAGCGCTGGCGCAGGCGCGGACCGGATCAAAAAGCGCATTCCACGCAATGCCCCCGGATTATGGAACCTTGGGGCCAAAGATCTGCGGGTGATGTTTCACGATGGTCGGCTGAGTGTTTCGGATATGTATCCCAGCGGGTTCAATTCCCCGGCTGAGGAATGGCTGCCGTCGGGGTTCAACTCACTGCTGGCCGCACAAGCGGTGTTTCCGCTGGTGGCGCAGTTTGAAATGGCCGGGAACCCGCGCGAGAATGAGATCGCAGGCGCTGTGCATGACCGGATTGATGCCGCATGGCCAATACTGGCCAAACGGGTGCGGATCACGGGCGATTACGGTGCACGGTTTGTCGAAGCCTTTGACCATATCGAGGTGCCAGAGGACGTTAGTATTGTGGATATCGCCAATGCCTTGGCAGCGTTCATGGGTACGGAATGGCAAAGCAACGATAGCCCCTATGATCAATTTCTAGCGGGCGATTTACAGGCGCTTGATGATCAGGCACGGCGCGGCAGGGTGTTATTTTTTGGCAAGGGCAACTGTGCTGACTGCCATGCGGGACCGCTGTTTAGTGACCAGTCCTTTCACGCCTTGGGGTTGCCGCCGTTTGGTCCGGGGCGGACACGCGGGTTTGACCCAAGTGCCCGTGATGTGGGGCGGATGGGGAAAAGTGATGCGTTGGAAGACGCCTATCGCTTTCGCACACCGATGCTGCGCAACGTGGCACTGACCGCACCTTACGGCCATAACGGCTCCTATCCGACGCTGGCCGGGATCATCCGGCATCACATTGATCCGGTGGGTTCCTTGGCCAGTTGGACACCTGCGATGGCGGCGCTGCCAGCGGCGGCTGGATTAAGTGCAACAGATTTCATCATCTGGACTGACCGCCTTGAAATGACACGTCAGGCCAGGGTCAATGATCTGCGGCCCATCGCGATAACTGACGCTGATGTGGCCGCACTTGAGGCATTCTTGCACAGTCTAACAGGGGCCACAGCATCCAAAGGGCGCTTGGGCATTCCGGCATCAGTGCCAAGCGGTTTACCGGTGGATCACAGCAGCCGTTAGGTCGCCGTTTCAAAAGTCACCCGACCATCGCAAATGGTAAACCGTGCGGTGGCGTCGGTGATCTGCGCCGGGGGCAGGGTGGTCAGATCATGGCTCATCACCACCACATCCGCCATCATGCCGGGGGCCAGTTTGCCTTTGCGGTCTTCGTTAAACTCAACCCAAGCATTGCCCGCAGTGTAGCTGAATAGCGTGTCCATCAGGCTTTGGGTTTGATCCGTCCAGCCCGGCCCCATGTCGAGCGGCGCAATTGCAGATTTGATGTTGGTCATGACCTCAACGCCCATCACCGGCCAATCGGTGGAAAAGATCACAGGCGCGCCCGTTGCGCGGATTTGTTGCCATGGATAGGCACCGGCAATCTGGTGATCATGCAGGTATTTCGGCACGCCCTCAGACGGAAACACATGGCCAAAGGGCGCATGCCCCGGTTGAATGGAGGCCACAGCACCTAAGGCGGCAATGCGCCCAATATCATCAACATGCATACATTCCAGGTGTTCGATCCGGTGGCGGCTGTCGCGGGCTCCATTGGTGGTACGGGCAACCTCATAGGCGTCCAACGTGCGGCGGATGCCGCCATCGCCAATCGCATGCACAACAATCTGTAACTCCATGGCGTCGATGGCGGTGCAGGCTAGGTTCATATGGTCTGCGCCAAACACCGGGTCGCCGTAGTTGTCGTCGGTGCCGGGGTAGGGTTGCAACATCAAGGCGGTACGCCCTTCGATCACGCCATCCACGAACATTTTGACGTACCCAGAATAAACCATATCGCCGTTGTATTTCGCCTTCATCTCTGCGGCCTCGGCTAAGCGACTAAGCGGATCAGAGCTTTTGAGGTGAAAGGGGACGGACACACGGGCAGTAAGGGTGCCTTCGGCCTCCATCTCGCTCAATAGTTCAAGCTGATAGAAATTGCCGTCCATGCAGTGCACACCAGTGATCCCCTGCGCGGCGCAGTGGTTCAGCCCTTTGGCAATCACGGCTTTGTCTTGCTCTCGTTCCTTGGCTGTGGGTTTTGGCACCGGATCAGCCCCGGTGACAAACCCGGCCAGATCACGGCCGCCATGGCGGGTGAGTTTCAGGACCGGACCAAAGGCCCCCGGTTCGCGCAATTCGCCTGTGGCCAGCCCGTCGTCACCTATGACAATGGTGCTACCCGCATCGGTATCACCACCCTGCAAAATACCCGCCATTTCAAGGGCGGCGGTATTGGCCCATACGGTATGATGATCGGGGGCAAACATCGCAAAGGGGCGGTTGGGGCAGGCGATATCGAGTTCTTGCCGAGTCGGCGTTTGGGTGTCGTGCAAAATTGCATAATCGGCCTGCACTGCAAAAACCAACGTGTCGTCGGGATTTGCAGCGGCGTAGGGCGTGATGGCGGCGGTCAGCGCCTCCAACCCCTGAACCTCGTGCAGATCGAGGCAGGAAAGCTCAACCGAGCCGCCAAAAAGATGCACATGGCTGTCGATAAAACCGGGCAGGACTGTGCCGCCTTTGGCGTCAATCACCCGCGTGTCTGGACCTGCTGTGGCACGGACATCATCGTCATTGCCGATATGGCTGATGGTGCCGCCGGTGATGGCCAATGCTGTGGCACCGCTGGTGGCGCCATCAAAAGTAATCAGCGCGCCGTTGAGGATGATAAGGTCAGGGGCAGACATGTGGAGTGCTTTCAAAAAAGAAGGGCGTGCCCCCGGTTTGGGGACACGCCGTGCTGATCACTTTTGCAATTCGGTCCAGATCTGAGTGTAGATTTTGGACACTTCTGGTGGGCAGGTCTCAGCGATATAGGCGGCTGACTTCAACTCTGCGGGAACCACGATTTCTGGTGCTGTTTTCATCACATCTGGCATGAATGCCTCAGACCCTGCGATGCCATTGGCATATTTGGCAAAGGCAGACAGCATCGCGGCGTTTTCGGGATCCATGATGAAGTTGATAAAGGTCTTGGCGTTATCGACGTTGCCCGCATCCGACAAAATCGCCGCGTTGTCCATCCAAACCGGATAGCCCGTTTGCGGATATCCAAACGCGATATCGGCATTCTGGTCACGCGCACGCATGGATGCACCGTTCCAGTTGACGCCGGCGGCCATGTCGCCTTTGGCATATTTTTCAATCATGCCATAATCCATCGACAGCCATTTTGGCTTTGCTTCAACCAGCACATCGCGGACTTTTTTCAACACCTCTTTGTCACCTGTGCAGGTCTCACCGCCGACATAATGGATCGCCATGCCCATGACGTCGTTCATTTCCGGTACAACGTTAATCTTGCCCACCAATTCTTCTGGTGGATTAAAGATCACATCAGCCGTGTTGATATCGCCGCCATAGATCGCGGTGTTTACGGTCACCCCAACGGTGCCCCACTGCCAAGGCACGGAATGCTTGCGACCGGGATCGAATTTCACGTCGACCCACTGCGGATCAATGTTGGCGTGGTTTGGTAATTCGGCCGGGTCCAATTCCATCAACAGACCTTCACCGACAAAGATCGGGATATAGGTGCCGGACGGGACAACAATGTCAAAGCCATGGCCACCCGCTTTGATCTTGGCCAGTGCAGTATCGTTGCTGTCGTAGTCGGTGATCGTGACCTTGATGCCTGTTTCGGCCTCAAACTTTTCAATCATCTCGGGTGAGGTGTAGTTGCCCCAGTTATAAATGTTCAAGTCGCCTTCGGCCAGTGCGGCCCCGGCAACCGCGATTAGCGCGGTGGTGGTTAGAATACGTTTCATTGGTTGTCTCCCAGTTATTGTTACTTTTTGGTTCGGTTTAGAAAGAAGAATGCGATCACCATGGTGATCGAAATCGCCAGCAGCACGGTTGAAATTGCATTAACCTCGGGTGTGACCACTCGGCGCAGCTGGCCCAACATGTAGGTGGGCAGTGTATCTTGCCCGGCAGATTTCACAAACTCGGTGATCACCACGTCATCCAGACTGATCACAAAAGCGAGCATCGCACCGGCAAGAATGCCCGGCCACAATTGCGGCAAGGTGATGCGACGGAACACTTGATAGGGTGTTGCGTAAAGATCAGAGGCGGCCTGTTCCAATGTCAGATCCATGCCCTGCAACCGTGCCCGGATCGGCAGATAGGCAAAAGGGATGCAAAACGCTGAATGCGCCACAACCAAATACCCAAGGCCAGTGTACCCGGTTTGAACCTTAATGCCTGCAAAGAGGATCAGCAGCGCCACGGCGGTCACAATCTCCGGCACCATCAGCGGCTGGTTGATCGCGGCAAAAACGGTTGAGTACCCTTTGAAAGTGCGCACACGCGTGGTGGCAAGGGCGGCCAAGACAGCACAGGATGTGGCAATCAATGAGGCCCAAAACGCCAGTACAAGGCTGCGCACGGTTGCTTCTTGCACCTGTTCGTTGGCCCATGCGCTGCGATACCATTGCAGGGAAAACCCCTCCCAGATCGCAACGGAGGTGCCCGCGTTAAATGAATAGATGACCAGCAAAATAACGGGCAGATAAAGCAGCACAAAGCAAAGGATCGCGATGGGAGTAAAGCCCCATTGCTTGCGAATGTCGAACCCCGAAGAATTAGCCATGACCAATCTCCTCTTTGCCTGCCGCGCGGACATAGAAGATCAGTGCGAACATCACGATCACCAGCAAGGTGATCGAAAGCGCTGCCCCCAGCGGCCAATTTCGACCTTGGCCGAACTGTAGCTCAATCAGATTGCCCAGCATCAACTGCTTGCCGCCCCCCATGACACGCGGCGTCACATAGGCACCAAGCGACGGCACAAAGACCAGAATGGAACCGGCGATCAGCCCCGGTTTGACCAGTGGCAGGATGATCCGTTTCAGAACGGCGAACCGGGTTGCATAAAGGTCATAGCCTGCCTCAACCAAGGAGAAATCCAACCGCTCCATGCTGGCATAAAGCGGCAGCACCATCAGCGGCAGATACACATAAAGCATCCCGATCATGATCGCGGTTTCAGTGAACAGAATTTGGATCGGTTGGTCGATCACCCCCGTCCACATCAGCACAGTATTCACGGTGCCTTCGTTGCGGATCAGCTCCATCACCGCGAAAGTGCGGATCAACAGATTGGTCCAGAACGGGATCATGATCAACAACATCCAGATGTCACGATTGCCCTTGGGCCGAGTGGCGATGAAATATGCCGTGGGAAAGCCAAGGATGATCGCGCCCACGGTGGTCATCAAGGATAATTTCACCGACCGCCACAGGATCGACAAATGCGCATCGGCAAAGCCAAGCGTGTCATCAAATATGTCGCGTTGCAGGAAGACGTTGAACCATGCATCGGTCGAAAATTCCCATTCAACCCCGCCATAATCCCCGGGCGTCAGGAATGAATAAGTCAGGGTGATCAACAGCGGGCCGCTGGCCGCGACAAACAAGATCACCAATGCGGGCGTCAGCAACAACCAACGGTTGCGGACGGAACGTTTTTCGCGGGATATGGCTTGGCTCATCGCATCAATCCCTCAACACTTGGCCAACACCGGCAGGAAAGCTGATGCCGGTGCGATCACCCTTGGCAAAAGCAGCTTCGCGGCCCGGCTGGTTTTGCGCCCGCACCACGAATGTTTCGCCATCATCCAGCGTCACGTGAAAATGGGTGTCGGTGCCGAAGTAAACGACGTTGCTCAATACGCCGGGCAGCAACGCGTCATCTGGCGGGCTGAGGCTGGCATGTTCGGGACGGATCGCCAAAGTCACTTTGCCCTTGGCAATGCCCTGTGGCGGGCGGGCAGATATCGTTTTGCCAGAGGGCAGGCGCACATTGGCAGCATCCCCGATCACATCAAGCAGTTCCGCGCTCAAAAAATTGGTATCACCGATAAAGTCCGCCACAAACCGTTCGGCGGGTTGGTCGTAAATCTCGTGCGGGCCGCCAATCTGTCGGATTGATCCGGCGTGCATCACCGCAATCCGGTCCGACATCGTTAACGCTTCTTCTTGGTCGTGGGTCACAAAGACAAAGGTGATGCCAGTTTCGGTCTGCAACCGTTTGAGTTCAATCTGCATGTCCTTGCGCAGTTTGAAATCCAACGCGGACAGCGGTTCATCCAAAAGCAATACTTTGGGTTTTGGTGCCAGTGCGCGGGCCAGTGCCACACGCTGTTGTTGGCCACCGGAAATCTGCGCGGTTTGGCGATCTGCCATAGCGGTCATCTTGACCAGCTCCATCATTTCATCGACTGTATTGGTGATTTCGGCCTTTGGCCTGCCCAGCATTTCCAACCCAAATGCGATGTTCTGTCGTACCGTTAGATGCGGGAACAGCGCGTAATTCTGGAACACGGTGTTGATCGGGCGTTTGTGGGGCGGCAATTTCAGCAGATCGGTGCCATCCATGGTGACACTGCCGCTGGTTGGATCAACAAACCCGGCGATCACCCGCAACAAAGTGGTTTTGCCACAACCTGACGGGCCAAGCAGGGTAAAGAATTCATTTTCCTGAACTTTAACCGACACATCATCTAGTGCCAGAAACCGTGATTTCCCTGCACCATAGGCTTTGGTCACCCGTTCAATATCAATCATTCAAAATGTCCCAGTCATTTCAACACATCCACCGTGCAAATTAGACATGCCGCCAATTTGCATCACAACCCCGTGATCCACGGTAAGCTGGATTAACGAAGCTTGGCAAGAGCAACGAAGTGGCGGCAAGCTGAACGCATATTCTATATGTATGCTGACAAAATATACGACTTGGTTGGTCGGGTGATCATATTTTTATTAAATAATTATAACGGGATACAGTCCGAAAAAGGAATTTCCCTTCTCAGGAAAACCCAATCAGTACCTGCCAATCCGTAGAATCGCACGGAGCCCCTGCGTGCTGCGCTCAAAAACCAGCGTGCCACCATGTGCCCTTGCGATTGTCGACACAATGGTCAGACCCAGCCCCAGACCTTCAACAAGCTGCGCATTTTCACCGCGTTTAAAAGGTTCCACCAAACGCGCCATCGCCTCTTCTGGCAAGGTGGTGCCGGCGTCCTCGACCATGATTGACGCGCTGGTTGATGTGGCCACAACGGACACTTTCGCGCGACGCCCGTACTTGAGCGCATTGTCGATCAGGTTGGTGATGGCACGTCTAAGCAAAACGGGGCGGGCAAAGACCAATACCCGGCGCGCATCATCATGCATGACCCGCACTTCACGACTGTTACCGCTAAAGACGCTTCGGCCCTTTTCGACAGTCGATTTTGGGGCCTCTACATAGACGACAGGTTTGCCGACATCTTCGTAATCAGCGACAATGGATTGCACTAAAGAGCTCAGCGAGACCTGTACACTGGCTTCTGTGCTCATCTCGGCGCGGGTGTAGGTCAGCACGCTTTCGATCATATCGGTCATTTGGTCGATATCGCCTTCCAGTTTGCCGCGCAGTTCTGGATCATCAATCAAGGCGGTGCGCAGGCGCAACCGGGTGGCGGGGGTGCCCAGATCGTGGCTGACACCGCTTAATACCATCGCCCGTTTTTGCAGCCGCTCTTGTTCAATCGCCAGATATTCATTCACAGTCTGTGCAATCTCGCGCAGCTCGTCCGGCCCTTCGAGCGGCAAGGGATCATGGCCCCCAAACCGCCCCCGCGCATGCAAAGCATGTGAAAACCGCGCAAATTGGCCCGCGGCCGTCCCAACCTGAGACAGGCCCACACCCAGTGCGATGACCGCAATCAACACCGCCCACAATCGGTTGTCGCGTGGTGCCGCTGCACAGCCCCAGACCGCATGGCCGTCAATGCGCACCCAATGGCCTTGGTCAACACGGGCATAAAGAACGGGATCGCTGCACAATTGGGCCATCACGCGGGCAATGCTGCCCACGACCAACGCAGGATTGCCGCCGGTGTTGGTCGCCAGAGTTGAGACAGGGTATTGCAGGTCAGGGGACAAGATATGCAACTGCATCCGCGACCCCGTTGTTGGGGTTTCAGGGGCCAGTAAGATTGAGATCGAGGTGAGATAATTTTGTGATCTGCTCGTCGCGGCAAAGGGTATATCCTGTGGTGCGGCGTCAGGATGGCCAATGCGCATGACCTGCACATCCTTTGGGGCAGGGGCACCTGCATGAATGGTATCAAAAAGCAGAACGCCCGTGACAAACGCCCGGTCCTGATAGGCCTGCCAGGCCGCCTGCGAGGATGTCCACAACCAACCGGCCGTCACCCCCGCACTCAGCGCGCCAAGACACAGCGCAATCCCCTTGGCGCGCAGGCTGTTCAGGATCGGAAGGTTAGCCATTCTGCAATGTCACATCCACCGCAAACACATACCCAACCCCACGTTCAGTGCGCAGCCATTCAGGGTCCTTTGGGTTCGGCTCAATCTTGGCGCGTAGGCGTCCGACCAGCACGTCAATGGCGCGGCTTTCAGACAGCTCCAATGTGCGATCTGCCTCGCGGGTGACATCAAGGGACTGGGCAATCTCTTCGCGGGTCATCGGGATATGCGGGTTGGCGAGCAGCACTTTCAACAGGCTTGTTTCGCGTTTTGACAGGGCCACTTGAAAGCCATCAGGGGCCAGTACCACGTCTTTTTTGCCATCATACGTCCAGCCCGCAAACAGATAGACGCCAGTGTTGCGCCGATAGCTGAGTGAGGCAGACCGTTGCCCACGCCGCAGCACCGCGCGGACTCGCGCCAGTAACAGATCCGGGTTGAACGGTTTGGCAATATAGTCATCCGCGCCCACCTCGTATCCGGCCATCCGGTGATGATCGGCAGACAGTGCTGACACTAAAATGATAGGAACATCTTGTTCCACCCGGATATGGTTGCAGATGTCGACGCCGTTCTCTGACCCCAGCATCACATCCAGCAAAATCAGATCAACACGGGTCTTTTCTAGATGCGCCGTCAATGCCGCCTCATCCGCGGCCATCAGTACGAAAAAACCCTGCCGTTGCAAATACTGCGCCATCATACTGCGCATTTCAGCGTCATCATCTACGACCAGAAGTTTGGGAATCGCCATGGGCAGGTATCCGATTGGGGTGCAGTTCATCTGGCACGTTTTGCCACATAATATTCCAAATTACCGCCAATCGTAACAGCATGTAACAAAGCTGCAATGTTTCGCGCGGCGCGGGGTGCATAACAGCTATTCGCCAATTGCATGGGCGCAATTTCAAAGCGCAGTATGCCGCAGGGTCACGCGTAAGTGGCCATCACGTTTTGGGAGGATACCATGAATATCAAATCCGTTTTTGCAGCCACTCTTGCGACAACAGCGCTTGCTGGCACCGTTGCATTTGCTGAACCGCAGGCCGAAGTACTGCACTATTGGACATCTGGTGGTGAAGCGAAATCCGTTGCTGTTTTGCAAGAAGAGTTTTCGGCCAATGGTGGCACATGGACAGACATGCCTGTTGCAGGCGGTGGTGGCGATGCGGCCATGACAGCCCTGCGTGCACGCGTGTTGTCTGGCAACGCGCCAACAGCCGTGCAACTGAAAGGTCCTGCCATTCAGGAATGGTACGAAGAGGGCGTTTTGGCTGACATCTCTGCCGTTGCAGAGGCCGAAGGTTGGGCGGACGTACTGCCGGCATCCATCGCGGGTCATATGAAATGTGAAGGCACATGGTGCGCTGCCCCTGTGAACGTGCACCGCGTTGACTGGATCTGGGCCAACGCTGAAGTCCTGAGCGCCAATGGCATTGAAATGCCAACCACTTGGGATGAGTTCAATGCAGCCGCTGACAAACTGCAAGCCGCAGGCATCACGCCTTTGGCGCATGGTGGTCAGTCCTGGCAGGACGCGACCGTGTTTGAAACTGTGGTGCTGGGTCTTGGTGGACCTGAGTTCTATCAAAAGGCACTGGTTGATCTGGACGAAGAAGCCTTGACATCGGACACGATGATCGCGGTGTTTGACCAGATGCGCAAAATGCGTGGCTATGTTGATGACAACTTTTCTGGTCGTGACTGGAACCTTGCCACAGCGATGGTCATGAACGGCGAAGCGGCGTTCCAGATCATGGGTGACTGGGCCAAGGGTGAATTCCTTGCAGCGGGCAAAGTTGCGGGTACTGATTTCCTGTGTGCTTCCACACCCGGTGATGGGTTCCTGTACAACGTTGACAGCTTTGCAATGTTCAACGTGGACGGTGATGACAAACAAGCAGGTCAGCAACTACTGGCGAAACTGGTTGTCGGTCAAAACTTTCAAAAGGTGTTCAACCTGAACAAAGGGTCGATCCCAGCGCGCACAGATGTGTCACTGGACGAATTTGATGACTGCGCAAAACTGTCATCCACAGATATGAAAGCCAGTTCAGACAATGGTTCTTTGTTGCCATCATACGCCCACGGTATGGCGCTGCGCGGTGCGCAAGCCGGTGCCATCACCGACGTTGTGACGGCACATTTCAACTCTGATATGTCGTCCGCAGACGCAGTGGCACAATTGGCCTCTGCCGTTAAGAACAGCATGTAATTGAATGCTTTTCCGCCCCTGACCTAAGGTCGGGGGCGGGGTTTCTTTGGGAGGGGAACGCACATGACCAAATGGTTCGAAGACCACTTGCCCAAACTGGTACTGGCCCCGTCCTTCGTGGCGATTATGGTCTTTGTTTATGGGTTTATCGGCTGGACGGCATGGGTGTCACTGACCCGGTCGCGGCTACTGCCGAAATACGAGATTGAGGGCTTTTTCCAATACGGACGGCTGTTTGATACGCCGCGTTGGGACACAGCCATGAACAACCTGTTCATCTTTGGTGTCTTATTTATCGGCATTTCAATGTTGCTTGGGCTGCTGATTGCGATCCTGCTGGATCAGAAAATCCGCACCGAAGGGGTGTTACGCACAATTTATCTGTATCCCATGGCGCTGTCGCTGATCGTGACAGGGACGGCATGGAAATGGATACTGAACCCCGGCCTTGGCATCGAAAGTGTCATTCAGGGATGGGGGTTTGAGAATTTCAAATTCAACTGGTTGGTCGACCCGGATCTGGCGATCTATACGGTTGTGATCGCAGGTGTCTGGCAGGCGTCTGGTTTTGTGATGGCCCTGTTTTTGGCTGGACTGCGCTCGGTTGATGAGGAAATCATCAAAGCCGCGCAAGTTGACGGTATCCCAACCACCCGCATCTATTCCGCCATCATCATTCCGTCGATGGCCCCGATTTTCCTGTCAGCGTTCATCGTGCTGGCCCACCTCGCCATCAAGAGCTTTGATCTGGTCATTGCCCTAACTGGCGGTGGCCCCGGCTATGCCACTGATTTACCTGCCACTTACATGTACGCGATGGCGTTTTCACGTGGTGATATTGGCCAGGCGGCCAGTTCCGCGATGATCATGATGATGGTGGTTTTTGCCATTGTGGTCCCGTACCTCTATTCAGAATTGAGGACAAAAAATGACTGATATGTCCGCTATGCCACGCCGCCAATCAACCGCTTCCAAAACCGCGCTGCGTTGGCTGCTCTATGTGATCTTGTGCCTTTTTGCGCTGTATTACCTGATGCCATTGTTTGTGATGGTGACAACTTCGCTGAAAAGCCTTGAGGAAATCCGCACCGGGTCTTTGGTGGCCTTGCCGCGCGAGATCACCTTTGACGCGTGGAAGACCGCATGGTCGGGGGCCTGTACCGGCATCCAATGCGAGGGCCTGCGTCCCTATTTCTGGAACTCGATTTTGCTCGCCATTCCTGCGGTGCTGATCTCAACCCTCATTGGCGCGATGAACGGTTATGTGGTGGCGCAATGGACCTTCAAAGGCGCTAACCTGTTCTTCTCTTTGATGCTGTTTGGCTGCTTCATACCGTTTCAAGTGGTGTTGCTGCCGATGGCACGGATGCTGGGGCTGATGGGGCTGGCGGGGACGATTCCGGGGCTGATCTTTGTACACGTGATATACGGTATCGGATTTACCACGCTGTTTTTCCGCAACTATTACGTGACCATCCCCCAAGAACTGACCAAAGCCGCCAAGGTCGATGGGGCAGGGTTCTTTCGCATCTTCTGGTCGATCTTTTTGCCGCTGTCCTTGCCCATTATTGTGGTGACGGTGATCTGGCAGTTCACCCAAATCTGGAATGATTTTCTGTTTGGGGTGTCGTTCTCTCAAGCGGGCACGCAACCGGTCACTGTGGCACTTAACAACATCGTAAATTCAACCACTGGCGTCAAAGAATACAATGTCGACATGGCCGCCGCGATCATCGCGGCACTACCGACACTGTTGGTCTATGTCGTCGCTGGTAAATATTTCATCCGCGGTCTCACCGCTGGCTCTGTGAAAGGGTAAAATCATGGCTCCCATTTTGGATATTCAAAACCTGGTCAAAAACTACGGCCAGACAGAGGTTCTGCACGACATCAACGTGGCGATTGAACCGGGTGATTTTCTGGTGCTGGTTGGTCCATCGGGCTGCGGCAAATCCACCTTGCTCAATTGCATTGCCGGGCTTGAGCCGATTTCTGGCGGGGCGATCCACATCGGCGGTGAAGACATGACCACGGTTAGCCCAAAGGACCGCAACATCGCGATGGTGTTCCAAAGTTACGCGCTTTACCCCACCATGACCGTGGCCAAAAATATCACCTTTGGCATGAAGGTGCGCGGCATTGATAAGGCCACGCAAGCCGCCAAGCTGGCCGAGGTAGCAACACAGTTGCAGATTGAGCCGCTGCTTCATCGCCGCCCCGGTCAACTGTCGGGGGGGCAGCGCCAACGTGTCGCGATGGGCCGTGCTTTGGTGCGTGACCCGAAGCTGTTCTTGTTTGATGAACCGCTGTCAAACCTTGACGCCAAGCTGCGTGTTGAGATGCGCACAGAAATCAAACGCCTGCACAGCAATCTAGATGCCACCATGGTCTATGTGACCCACGACCAGATCGAAGCAATGACGCTGGCCACGAAAATCGTGGTGATGAAAGGCGGTTATATCCAACAGATCGGCACCCCAGCCGAGATTTATAACCGGCCTGAAAACCTGTTTGTCGCTGATTTTATGGGCTCGCCCGCGATGAACTTGATCCCGGCCAAAGCGCATAAGAACGGTAAAGGCATCAAGATCGAGATCGCACGCACGTCGGGCGCGCCACTGGTGTTGACAGATGCGTCAAATTCTAACTTGCCAGAGAATGTGATCCTTGGCCTGCGACCCGAAGACATTGCCGAAGCGGGGTATCGCAGCGGTCAGAACGTCCAGACCGCGGAATGTCTGGTTGAAGTTGTCGAACCGGCAGGCGCAGACACCTATGTTGTATCCAATCTGGGCGGCAAACAGGTCACAGCACGGCTTCATGCAGAATCCTCGGCCCGCGCCGGGCAACCATTGGAGTTTGCCTTTGACCTTGGCAAGGTGTCCTACTTTGAGCCGACCACAGGCGAACGGCTGAATTAAACCTCAGCACACTGGCGCACAACTTCGGAAATTTCCAAAAGTTGCGGTGCCAGTGGGTTGGTTTTGCGCCAGATCATGCCAATTGTGCGTCCCGGTTGCGGATTGGAAAAACGCGCGCAGGTGACCGGGGCAGACCGCGCCTCAACAGAAACGGCCATTTCCGGGATCATCGTCACGCCAATGCCGGCCCCCACCATCTGCACCAGCGTCGACAATGATGACCCATCCAAACCATCGCGGGGCAGGGCGGGTCCGGTGTTGCAAAACGACAGCGCCTGATCGCGAAAACAATGGCCCTCTTCCAGTAACAACAGTCGCATGTCGCGCAGCGCTTCGGCACCGGGCACGGGTTTGCCAGCGTCCCCCAAAGGCCTGACCAAAACGAATTTCTCTTCAAAAAGAGGGGTCTCGGCAAAGGCAGAGTCCGATATCGGCAGGGCAACAATCGCCGTGTCAATCTGACCTTGGTGCAGTTCCTGAACCAGACGCGGCGTCATCGTTTCGCGCACATGAAGGTCCAGATCGGGATGGCTGATTGACAGATCACCAATCAGTTTCGGTAGTAGATAGGGCGCGATGGTTGGGATCACGCCCAGCCGGAAACGGCCTGTCAGCTGGGTCTGTGCGGCACGGGCAAAATCGTCCAATTCATCAAAAGCCCGCAGAATGTCGCGCACCCGCAGGGCAAAATCTTCACCAAAACTGGTCAGACGTACCTGTCTTGGGCCGCGTTCAAAAAGGGCTGTTTTTAATTCCGTTTCGAGGTCCTTTATCTGAACCGACAGGGCGGGCTGAGAAATCGAACAGATCGCAGCAGCGCGTCCGAAATGCCCTTGCTTGGCCAATGCTTCAAAATACCTAAGCTGTTTAATAGTGATATTTGTCATAACTCTAAGTTATCATGCCGATGCGAAAATCCAACTTAAAACTACCGTCGAGCTTTGATAGGGTAAGGCAAATCACATTGAAATGGAGAGTATCATGGACGGCAATGACATCGACGCAGGCGGCAAATGCCCGGTTATGCACGGACGGGTAAAGAACACGACGCACTCTGTGCGCTCCAACAAAGATTGGTGGCCCAACCAGCTTAACCTCAAGATTTTGCACCAAAATTCCCCCCTTGGTAACCCGATGGGCGCAGAATTTGACTATGCCGAAGAATTCAAGAAGCTGGATCTGGACGCGCTCAAGGCTGACCTCACCGCGCTGATGACAGATTCGCAAGACTGGTGGCCAGCCGATTATGGTCACTATGGCCCGATGTTCGTGCGTATGGCATGGCACTCAGCAGGGACCTACCGGACGGCAGATGGCCGTGGCGGTTCGACCTCGGGGTCACAGCGTTTTGCCCCGCTCAATTCATGGCCGGATAACGGCAACCTTGATAAAGCACGCCGCTTGCTGTGGCCCATCAAACAAAAGTACGGTAACCAGATTTCTTGGGCTGACCTGATGGTGCTGACTGGCAACGTTGCCATGGAATCCATGGGTTTCAAAACCTTTGGTTTTGCTGGTGGTCGGGTCGACATCTGGGAACCCGAAGAAGACATCTATTGGGGAACAGAAGAAGAGTGGCTTGAACCCTCAGGTGGCGAGAACAGCCGCTATTCAGGCGAACGCGATCTTGAAAACCCGCTGGCTGCCGTGCAAATGGGCCTGATCTATGTGAACCCAGAAGGCCCCGACGGAAACCCCGATCCGCAGCTTTCTGCAAATGACATCCGCGAGACATTTGCCCGCATGGCGATGAACGACGAAGAAACCGTTGCGTTGACTGCTGGCGGTCACACCTTTGGCAAGGCCCATGGTGCTGGTGATCCAACGATGGTTGGGGCTGAACCCGAAGCGGCCTCCATTGAAGAAATGGGTCTGGGGTGGAAGAACTCTTTCGAAAGTGGCGTTGGCGCACATACGACCACCTCCGGGATCGAAGGCGCGTGGACACCAACACCAACCACTTGGGACATGAGCTATTTCGATACGCTTATGAACAATGAGTGGGAATTGACCAAAAGCCCCGCTGGTGCTCACCAATGGCGGCCTGCAGGCGGTGCCTTGGCAACCGCCGTGCCAGATGCAGCGACAGGTGTGAAAAGCCATGCGCCGATGATGACAACAGCAGACATGGCGATGAAGGTCGATCCGATTTATAACGCCATTTCAAAGGACTATCATGCGAACCCGGAAAAGTTTGCTGATGCATATGCACGTGCTTGGTTCAAACTGACGCACCGCGATATGGGGCCGAAATCCTTGTATTTGGGCAAGGAAATCCCCGCCGAAGACCTTCTGTGGCAGGACCCGATTCCAGCCGCCAATCATCCTTTGATTGACGCTGGTGATGTCACCGATCTGAAAGCTAAAATTCTGGCCACAGGTCTGACCATCTCTGAATTGGTCTCTACCGCTTGGGCGTCTGCCGCGACATTCCGTGGGTCAGACAAGCGGGGCGGTGCCAATGGTGCGCGTATCCGTCTTGCACCGCAAAAGGATTGGCCGGTCAATGAACCCGCGAAACTGGCCAAGGTGCTGGCGGCCCTTGAGGATGTGCAAACAGCGTTTAATGCGGCAGCAACAGGCGGCAAGAAAGTGTCACTGGCCGATCTGATTGTCCTTGGTGGCTGTGCGGCTGTTGAACAGGCCGCAAAAGCCGCAGGCCATGCCATCACGGTGCCCTTCACGCCCGGTCGGACAGATGCGTCACAAGAACAGACCGACGCAGAATCCTTTGATGTGCTTGAGCCTGAAGCGGACGGTTTCCGCAACTACCTGAAGGCAGGATATTCCGTGCCGACAGAAAAGCTGCTGATCGACCGCGCCCAGCTTTTGACGCTGACCGCGCCAGAAATGACTGTGCTGGTTGGGGGCATGCGGGCCTTGGGCGCAAATGTTGGTGGCTCAAAAAATGGCATATTCACAGATGCACCAGAGACATTGACCAATGATTTCTTTGTGAAATTGCTGGGGATGGACACGGTCTGGACACCGGTTGATGACACTGCGGAAGTGTTTGAAGGCCGCGACCGCAAGTCTGGTGCTGTCAAATGGACGGCCAGCCGTGTGGATCTGGTTTTTGGGTCAAACTCTCAATTGCGGGCACTTGCCGAAGTTTATGCCAGCGACGATGCTAAAGTGACATTTGTTGAGAACTTTGTCGCCGCGTGGACCAAGGTGATGAACGCGGATCGGTTCGATCTCGCATAACTTAAGTTCGGTGCCACAAGGCATCTGATCAATACGGGGGCGGCGTTTCACACGATGAAATGTCGCCCTTTTTGCGTCTTACGCCGCGCCAATTGATGCGGTTTCGAATTTTGCACGGCTGTTAAGCCAGTTGTAATACCTGTGCGCCTAGGGTGCCTCGATCGCCCGAATTGGGGGTCATTCAGAGGTAAAAGGAAGAAGTGATGTCGCCTGAAGCTGCCCCTAAGCTGCGTCAAAACCCGATGCATAGCCTGTTTTTCAAATGTACAGCCATGGTGGCCGTTTGTGTGATGTTAGTCGTTGCGACGATTGAGGTCAGCAATTATCGCCAAACCTCAAAAAAGATGGCCAGTGACCTGAAAGTGCGCGCTAATGAGGTGAGTGGCCTGATGTCGATGCAGTTAGGCGGGTCGATCAAATTCGGTAATATAGACGCGTTGGATCAGATCGTTTCCAGCGTGATTGAAACGGCCGGACAAGATGCCACCGGTGCGTTGGTTTTTGATTTGCAGGGCGAGGCGCTGTTTCATACGCCCAATGTTTCTCCAGATATGCAAAGCGTTCAGGACCTGATTTCGGTTTCAAAGGAAACTCTGGCTCCCACAGCGATTGATGGCGGAAAAACCGTCGTGTTTCCCGTTCGGTTTGGTTCAGAGGATGCTGTTGTTGGCTTTGTCGCAACGTTGTGGACGGATAAATTTGGCAAAGCCGCACTGGCCGGAGAACAGCTGATAACCATTTTAATTGGGCTGCTTGTCTTCATTGGTGCTTTGGTCGGGTCGGCATATTTCCTGCGAACGAATATGTCGCGTCCTTTGGTTGAACTTGAGGCCGCGATGAAGGATATCGCTGGCGAAAACTATGACATTGCTATCCCACATACATCACGCCGCGACGAAATTGGGCAAATGGCTGGTCGATTGGAGGATTTTCGTCTGGCATTGGAAGCGGCAAAGGGTGCCGCCCGTGAGACAGCATTCAAAAGTGCCGCATTTGTTGGGTCAACTGCGCAACTGATGATCGTTGACGATAATTTCAAAGTAATTTTTGCCAACCCTGCATGTGAAGCGCTGATTGCCGAACTTGTTCCTCACATGTCAGACGCTTGGCCAGGTATGATAGGATCCAATCTTTTGGGTGCTGACCTGACAAAAATGATGTCGATGAAAGACGCAATTGCCGGAATAGGGATGGCCGGGGAAGACAATTCTGATGAACCTCAGTCCGTGGCAGTCATGACGCGGTTGGGCGACCGTGCAATTGAAATAAAAATGAACATGGCCTTTGATGCCAAGGGCGATTTTTTTGGCTGCGTTATAGAATGGAGCGACCGGACAAATGCCCAACGTAATGCCGCGCTTATTGATGCCATCAACACCAGCCAGCTCAACATCGAGTTTGACGTAACGGGTGCCGTTTGCGACGCGAATAAAAACTTCCTCACCATGATCAATGGTCGGCGCGAGGATACCGCTGTTTGCACTTTGCCCAAAATGTTTGCCGGAAACTTGGATAACGATCCAGATGGTATGATTTTTCATAAGCGCGTACTGACACGCGAACTGACGCAGGGCAGGTTTTCTGCCTATAGCACCCATGCAGACAAATCCTTTGTTCTGGAGGGCAGTTTTGCGGTGATCAATGACGCTGCGGGCAACGCAGAGCGTATCATTTTCCTCGCATCGGACGTTTCTGCGCAGGATCAAGCCATGCGTTGTGCACAAGCAGAGCGCGAGCAAGCATCACAAGAGCAAGGGCATGTTGTGGAGCTGTTGGGTGTTGCGTTAAACAACCTTGCGGATGGCGATTTGCAGGCAGACATCACCGAACAAGTTCCCGCGTCTTATGAAAAATTGCGTACCGACTTCAACGCGACGGTAGAGTCCTTGCGTAACGCAATATCCTCGGTGATCCACAACGCAGATTCCATTCGGAATGAAACAACCGAGATTACCTCAGCGGCAGATGATCTGTCGCGGCGCACCGAAAAACAAGCCGCCACGTTGGAAGAAACAGCAGCGGCATTAGATGAATTGACGGTTTCGGTCAAATCAGCCGCTGAGGGGGCAGATGATGCGAGCAAGATGTCGGCGGACGCCCAGAAAAATGCAGAGCAGGGCGGCGTTGTTGCACGCAAGGCTGTTGAGGCGATGGATGGGATCAAAACCTCTTCTCAGGAAATCTCCAAGATCACCAGTGTGATTGATGACATCGCATTCCAAACCAATCTGTTGGCGTTGAATGCCGGGGTCGAGGCGGCACGTGCTGGCGAAGCGGGGCGCGGGTTTGCTGTGGTTGCCACCGAAGTGCGTGCACTGGCGCAACGATCCTCAGATGCAGCACGTGAGATCAATGCACTGATTTCATCCAGCGGGGATCAGGTCAGGCAGGGCGTTGATCTGGTTGATAAAACGGGTGCTGCACTTGCCTCAATTGTGACCTCTGTGTCCGAAATCTCAATCCGCGTTGCCCATATTGCGACATCTGCACGTGAACAATCCAGTGGGTTGGCTGAGATTAACACCGCCGTTAATGAACTTGACCATGTGACCCAACAAAATGCAGCGATGTTTGAAGAAACAACAGCGGCAAGCCACGCTCTGACAGCAGAGGCTGATTCACTTGCACAGGCGGTGGCACGTTTCAGGTTGAACAACGACCCGGGGCTTCAAAATGAAGTGGTTAATATACGCACCCCGCAGCCAAAGGCGGCCAGCACCACGGTGCCAGCCGTGCAGGGAAACCTTGCTCAGGACATGGTGTTGGAACCAGAGAGTGATGGCTGGGAAGAGTTTTGATCAGAAGCCGTCAAAGCGCGGGAATATCATCGGAAAAAAGCATAATTAGACATTCACGACAATCGCTTCACCGGGGAATAGCATCTCTTTTGCGTTGCTATTCGCGCTTTCCGGCAAATCTTTCTGACCATAGATCTCGGTCTTCATCGCTGATTTTGGCAAACAAGACCTCTGGTACGTCAAAGCTGTGACCCGGTGCGAGGCGCGACAAAGCGGCCGACACATCGTGGGGCCAGTCAGCGCCGTCAACATGCATGGCCTTCAACATGGAGGCTGAGGCAGTTGGGATAAAGGGTGCGGACAGAACGGCATAAAGGGGTATAAGGTTCAATGCCAAACGCACTTGCACTGCGGCTTTGTCAGGGTCTGTTTTGAAGGTTGTCCACGGGGCCTCTGCCTGAAGGTATTCGTTGCCCGCAGCCCAGATCGCCCGTAATTCCTGTGCTGATTTGCGCACTTCCATCGCATCCATATTCTCTTGATACCGCACGACCCGCTCTTTCAGATCAGCGATTAAGGCGTTTTCAGCTGGGCCATACGCGCCTGCCGCTGGCACCGCTTCGCCAAATTTTGACCGACAGAATTTGGTGATCCTACTGATGAAGTTACCCAAAACATCCGCAAGATCCTTATTTACGGATGTTTGGAAGTTCTCCCAGGTGAATTCAGCATCTGACGTTTCTGGTGCATGGCTGAGCAACCACCAACGCCAATAATCGGCAGGTAAAATCTCAAGCGCCTGATCCATAAACACGCCGCGGCCGCGCGATGTTGAAAACTGGCCGCCATCATAGGTCAGATAGTTAAAGGACTTGATGTAGTCGACCAATTTCCACGGTTGCGCAGACCCCATGATGGTCGCAGGAAAGCTTAGCGTGTGAAACGGCACGTTATCTTTGCCCATAAATTGGGTATAGCGCACGTCATCAGCGCCTTTATCGGTGCGCCACCAGCTTTGCCAATCGGTTCCTTTGCCCGCATCAACCCATTCTTGAGCGCAGGCGATGTATTCGATGGGCGCGTCAAACCAGACATAAAAAACTTTGCCTTCCATTCCCGGCCACTCATCGGTGCCGCGTTTGACAGGCACACCCCAATCAAGGTCACGGGTGATGCCACGATCTTGCAACCCGTCACCATCATGCAGCCATTTACGCGCGATTGATGTGGTCAAGATCGGCCAATCGGTCTTTTCATTAATCCAAGCATCCAAACGGTCTTTCATCTGGCTTTGTCGCAGGAACAGATGCTTGGTGTCGCGCAGTTCCAGATCGGTGGAGCCGGATATCGTGCTGCGTGGGTTGATCAGATCGGCAGGGTCCAATTGCTTGGTGCAGTTGTCGCATTGATCGCCGCGTGCGCTGTCAAACCCACAATTCGGGCAGGTGCCTTCGATATAGCGATCCGGTAAGAACCGCCCATCCGCATTGGAATACACCTGTTGTTCGACAACTTCTTCAATCAAACCCTGATCCGCCAGTGCGCCCGCAAATTGTTGGGTTAACAGTTGATTTTGTAGGCTGGAGGAGCGGCCAAAATGATCAAAGGACAGGCCAAACCGATCAGCAATTTCCGCCTGAACACTGTGCATTTCGGTGCAATAGTCGGCCACCGGTTTGCCTGCCTTTGCTGCGGCCAATTCAGCAGGGGTGCCGTGTTCGTCCGTTGCACAGAGAAACAGCACCTGATGGCCGCGTGCCCGCAGATACCGGGCATAAAGGTCAGCAGGCAATTGGCTGCCCACCAGATTGCCAAGGTGTTTGATCCCGTTGATATAGGGAATGGCGGAAGTAATGAGATGTCTTGTCACGCAAAAGAGCCTTTGGTCGGTGTTTAACAGACGCTTTAGCAGGCCGTGCCGCCGCCTACCAGTCTACTCCTGACTGTCGGTCAATCGGGGTCATTTTTGCGATGCCGATTGCGCCCAAAAAGACGGCCAACAACAAAGGTGGTGCGCGGCATATTGACAAAACGAGTGCGCACTTTGGGGGTGGCACGTGCGCGCATCCGGGTCAGGCCAAAGATCACCAGCACAACATGGCTGGCAGAGATCATCAAAAACAACGCGCCCGGCCCATAGTTTTCAATCAAGACAGAGGCAAGGTAAGGCGCAAATATCGCGCCCACAGCAAAGAAAAACATCAGTGCGGCAGAGAGTTCCACACGTTCATCATCGCTGGCAAAGTCATGCGCGTGGGCTGCGGCCACGGAGTAGATTGGAAACGTGGTAAGGCCAAATAACCCTGCACAGAGCATCACGCCGATGATGCCGGTTCCCGCCGCTGCAACCGTGATCATCGCGCTGAATATCGCAGCGACCGACAGCCAGATCAGCACCCAGCGTCGGTCATATTTGTCAGCCAGCCATCCAACCGGATACTGCGCCAATGCGCCGCCCAGCACAAAGGCTGCCAAAAACCACGCGATTTGGCCCGCAGATAAGCCAACCTCTTGGCCATAGATTGGTCCAACCATGCGAAACGACGCGCTGGATACGGCCGCGACAACCACGCCCGCAGCGGCGAGGGGCGAACGGTCAATAGCCAGCCGCGGTCGCAACCTTGGTGAACTGGGCGTTTTGGGTTGCTTTTCGGTTGTGAGGGTCAGCGGCAACAAAGCCGCGCAACACAAGATCGCCAGCAGATTATACGAAACATAGGAGGCAGGCCCAAGAACACCGATGATCAATTGGGCGGCCAGTGATCCGCTCATGTCAACAACCCGGTAAATGCCCATGGTGCGGCCGCGCGATTCGTTGGTGACTTTGGCCTGTAGCCATGCTTCGATCACCGTGTAACAGCCCGCCACGCAAAGCCCTGATGCCACCCGCATCAAAGCCCAAGCATAGGGGTTCACCACCATCATATGGGCCATCAACCCAATGGCCCCCGCAGCGGTAAATGCCGCAAAGGCCCGGCTGTGGCCAACGCTGCCCATCAGGCGCGGGGCCCACCAGCATCCGATGAAAAACCCTAAGAAATGTGCAGACCCGAGAAAGCCGATCTCTTGTTTGGTGAAACCCAGTTGAAGGCCAGATAGCACATCCAATGGGCCAACACCGCCTGACGACAACTGCAACAAGATGACGGACAAAAACAGAGCAGCAAAGGAAATGAGCAAACGCATAAGCTCAACTTGACTGCTTTACTTGCGAAACCCAAGGCCATTCGCGACGGGCGGCAGTCGTTTTTGCGGTAACCCTAGTAATGTTCGAAGTTTTTCCAACTTAACCTGTATATCGGCTTGCGGTGCGACGGTTGCAGCCTAGGTTGGGACAAAATGTAGATGTGGACCAAGGGGATACGCGATGAAAATGAAAGATTTGGGCAAAAGCGGCATCAAAGTATCGGAACTCTGCCTGGGGTCGATGACCTGGGGCACCCAAAACACCGCCGCAGAAGGGCATGCGCAGATTGACCGGGCTTTAGCGGCGGGGATTAACTTTGTCGATACGGCTGAGATGTATCCCGTCAATCCGATCAGTGCGGAAACCACCGGGAACACCGAGGCGATTATCGGTGAGTGGTTTGCCAAGTCCGGGCGGCGCAGCGATGTGGTTTTGGCCACCAAACATTCCGGTGAAGGCGTGGCCTATGTCCGCGACGGCGCGCCAATTTCATCAGCGACAATTGCCCAGACGATTGAAGGGTCGCTTAAGCGGTTACAAACAGATCACATCGACCTGTATCAATTCCACTGGCCAAACCGGGGCAGTTATATGTTCCGCAAGAACTGGACGTTTGATCCGTCCGGCCAGAACCGCGCCGAGACGATTGCCCACATGGAAGACGCGCTGGGCGCTTTGCAGCGCGAGGTCGAACGCGGCACCATCCGTGCCTTTGGTCTGAGCAACGAAAGCGCATGGGGCATGGCGCAATGGTCTGCCGCCGCTGTGCGGGTGGGCGGCCCAAGGCCAATTTCAGTGCAGAACGAATATTCATTGATGTGCCGATTAGCAGACACGGATGTGGCTGAGGCTTGTGTGAACGAAGACATTGATATGTTTGCGTTTTCGCCTTTGGCAACGGGCCTTTTGACGGGCAAATATCAAGACGGTGCAATGCCGGAAGGGTCACGCATGTCGCTAAACGGCGATTTGGGTGGTCGCAAAGGCGCACGGGCATTTGAGGCGGTTGCCGCTTATTTGGCGGTTGCAGAAAAGCATGGCCTTGACCCGGTGCATATGGCCTTGGCGTGGTGCTGTACCCGGCCCTTTATGGGATCGGTGATCTTTGGGGCGACAACGATGGACCAGCTTGAACTGGCATTGGGTGCGGCGGAGGTGACGTTAAGCGACGAGGTGTTGATCGATTTGGATACTGTGCACCACGCACATCCAATGCCCTACTGATCAGTAAGGGTCAGGACCCGCGCAAGCGCAGAAACAGGCTTTCTTCGTCGTTGTTTTTGAAAAACGGCACAGACACGGGCGGGTTCAGGTCGCGCACGCGGGCCTCAACCTCTGCCAGCACGACTTCGGTGATAAAGGGCATGTCAAAAGCACGCGCCTGAGCCAAAGACACCCATTGCAGGTGAGAAAGCTCATCACAAGCGGCATCAAAATCATCAAGATCGCTGGCGATCTCATCTGCATCGACCAAAAAGAACCGCGCATCAAAACGGCGGGGCCGACCGGGCGGTGTAATTGCGCGAAACACAAATTGCAAGCCAGACGCATGGGGCAGGTGGCCGGTTGCGGCGAATGTTGTCCAATCCGGCGGCACGGGGGTATCCCAACTGCCGCGTTGGCCAAGGATCAACCCGGTTTCCTCCCAAAGTTCGCGAATGGCCGCTACGGCAAGGGCATGCGCCAATCCCTCCGTCGCATCCTCGGCCAATCTTGCGGCGCAGGTATCGGGTAGGGGGGCGGCCAGCGCGATATCGGCGTCACCTGCATCGACCGCGCCACCCGGAAACACGAACTTGTTTGGCATGAAGACTGCTTTGGCCCCGCGTTGCCCCATCAGGATACGCGGTGCCGTGTGGCGATCGCGCAGCACGATCACCGTCGCGGCGTTGCGGATTTGGCTTTTGTCGATGGTCATCAATAATGCCTCCCGGTCAGAGCGAACTGGCGGGGGATATTAAGTGTTCCGGCCAAAGCCCCCCATTTCCTTTGCCCATTGAAAGCCAATCAAGGCCCCCTTCAGTCTGGGCAGAAGGTAGAGCGACAGACCGACACATCCAACCGCAAAAATAGTGAACAGGGTCAAAGGTTCAGGCCGCCACGTCACAAAGACGATGTGCAGCAGCGGTGCCACCAAATGCCCGACGATCAGAATTGTCAGATATGCAGGGCCGTCATCAGCCCGGTGATGGTAGAATTCCTCACGGCACACCGCGCAGTCGTGATTGACCTTCAAATAGCTTTTCAACAACGGGCCGGACCCGCAGTTCGGGCATTTACCGCGCCAGCCGCGCAAAATCGCTGGCCAACGGTCACGTTCAGCCGTTGTTTTAGCCACTGTTTCAGTTTGAACGATATCTTGCGCCATGTGTGCATCCTTTGTTGATCCCTAAATGGCTGGGAAACGGCCAAATTGGAAGAGGAGTGAGATATCTTGCGTCGCGATGTCGCATAAATCAGCACAACTTGCGCAAAACTTTTTTCGACGGAACTTTGGCTGGCCCCCGTTTGACCCAGTACGAAGCGGCCAAAGGGTCGTTCGGAAATATAACCGAGGAGTACTGACATGACACATCGAGCAAACATTAAAATTGCAGCTTTGACTGCGTTGATCGCATTTGGCGGTGGCGCTGCTTATGCAAAATCGGGTGACCACGCGCAGGCGTTCTCTAATATTGATGCCAACGCCGATGGCCAGATCACCCAAGACGAGATGAAAGCCCATGCTGAGACACGTTTCGCCAAAGTTGATACAGACGGTGATGGTTTTTTGTCTGCGGATGAAATGCAGGCCGCCCGTGCCGAGCATGGTGGCAAACGCAGCGAGCGGATGCTGAAGCGGTTTGACAAAGACGGTAACGGATCACTGGATGCAGAAGAGTTGAAAGCCGTTGAGCAGGGCCGCAATAGCAAACATCAAGGCCGCATGATGGGCCGGATGGACACCGACAAAGATGGCAAATTGTCGATGGCTGAAATGACCGCCAAACGTGACCCCTCCAAGATGTTTGAGCGTCTGGATGCGGATGGCAACGGCACGTTGAGCGCGGAAGAGTTCGCCAAAGCGCGTCAGCACGGCAAACGACATCATGGTAAATCTGACTCAAATTGACCACGAAACCGGGGGCGCTTGTGTTGCGTGCCCGGTTTCTCTAGCCAGAAATGTGATGAACGATATTCAACCTGACGCGGGCATAGACGAAGATGCAGAACTGTTGCAGCGCTATGCACAGGGCGATCCGGCGGCGGCGCGGCTGTTGGCAGCGCGGTTGACGCCGCGCATCTTTGGCCATGCGATGCGGGTGCTGAGTGACGGCTCAGAGGCCGAGGATGTGACCCAAGATGCATTACTGCGCCTGTGGCGGATCGCGCCGGATTGGCGCACCGGCGAGGCAAAGGTGACAACTTGGCTCTACCGCGTGGTGGCAAATCTGTGTACCGACAGGCTGCGCAAACGGGTGCAAGTGCCACTTGATGATATTGCTGAACCTGCAGATCCAGCGGCGTCGGCAGAGCAAAGATTACAGGACGCGGCCCGGATAGACGCGTTGCAACTGGCCTTGAACGCATTGCCAGATAGACAACGCCAAGCGGTGGTCTTGCGCCATATTGACGGTTTGGCCAATCCAGAGATTGCCGCCATTCTTGAGGTTGGCATTGAGGCTGTAGAAAGCCTGACAGCACGGGGAAAACGCGCACTTGCCGCGGCACTGGCCGGACAACGTGACGCATTGGGGTATGCAGATGAAAAAACCGGATAACACAATGACCGACATGGCGATGGAAGATATGTTTGCGCAGGCGCGCCGTACCCCGGCACCGGTGCCCGATACGTTGATGGCCTGTGTGATTGCGGATGCGCAGGCCCTGCAACCGCGTGCCAAAAGTGCGGGTTGGCGCGGCTGGTTGGTCGCGATTGGCGGCTTGCCCGCGTTAAGTGGTCTGGTGACTGCGACCTGCGTTGGTTTTTGGTTGGGCGTGGCCCCGCCTGACGGTTTGCCCGATTTGGCGGGGCAGGTTCTGGGTCAGCAAAGCAGTGTTGAACTGGAGGTGTCCACGGACATGACCGGATTTGGCTGGGACATTGAGGAAGGAAATGCCGATGGCTGATCAAACGTCTAAGTGGCGCAAATTAAACATACGCTGGGTGCTGGCGGCCTCATTGGGTCTTAACCTTTTGTTTGTAGGGGCCTTTATGGGGGCTGCGTACCGCCATGCAGGTGCACCCCGGGGAGGGGAGCCACCCGGAATGCGCAGCTATGCAACACCCTATGTGTTGGCGTTGCCACGTGAAAAACGCCGCGCTTTGTTCGATGCCCTGCGCGGTGGTGACCACGGTGTTGTGCCCTTGTCGAGACAAGAGCGGCGCGCACTTTATGCGCAGATGGTCGTCACATTGCGGACAACGCCATTTGATCCCGTCGCTGCCGAAGGTGTATTGAACGCACAACGCGATGCCGTTTTGGGGGTGCAATCCGCAGCACAATCCATGTGGCTTAAGGAAGTGACGGATATGGGACCGGGCGAACGCGCGACCTATGCGGATGAATTGGAAAAAGTGTTAAAGCGTGGCCCAAGACGCCCCAATCGCCGTAAAAGTCGCGATAACTAAGTACATCTGACCACAGGGCGGCCCGATGTTGTGACCTGTTGCCCTATTGCGCGCGTCGCGATAGGCACGCGCAGGCCAATTTGAAGGGTGCTGTCATGACGTCACAGGATAATCAAGAAGTTCTCGCTGTGGTTCGCGCCTCTGCGGGCCGGCGTATTCTTGGATTGGGCGCGCTCTCATTCTTGGGTTTGTTACTGCTTTATATCGCCATTACCCGGTCACCCGAATTTGTCTGGCAGCTGTTTTTGGTGGTTGTTGCGGCGGCAGCCTTTTGGTGCGCGGATGCGATGCGCCGCGGCACGGCAAGTTCGGTTGAACTGACGGGTAATGAATTGCGCGACGCGGATGGCACAGTAATTGCGACCATCGCAGATATCGAAAGCTTAGATCGTGGGGTTTTTGCGTTTAAACCGTCCAACGGATTTCTGATTAAGACAAAAACCTCGCATTCACGTGCCTGGCGGCCCGGTTTGTGGTGGCGGGTTGGTCGGCGGGTCGGCATTGGCGGCATGACACCGGGACACCAGACCAAATTCATGTCTGAAATATTGGCTGCAATGATGGCAGAACGCGACCCGCGGGGGTAACCACGGATCGCGTTAAATTGCTTGAGCTTTACAGTTAGTTGCAGGTCTGCCAGCACACCCGTGGCGCATAGCGTGGCCGCGTGAAGACAAAGTTCCTAATTTCGCGCTCTTCTAACCCAGTATTGAAGGGCGGGTCATATTCGCTCCAGGTTTCGACCAGAACGAGGCGCTCTTTGTCAGGCAGCACAGGCAGTTTTTGGTGCCAGTTTTTGACATCAGCGTCGACCAGAGCGGCAACTGTCCCGCGGACCTGTGACCAATCGGAATGATATTCATCCGCAACCGCATCATACCAGACTTGCGACACCCGGATCGACGACTGGCCCTGCGCGCGTGCCAGATACTCAAAGAGATCCTGAGCACCTTCAAGGTATTGACCATCAATCGGCACGGTTTCGCGTGATATCGCGTCACCGATGGTATAGGCGGCCTTTTGGTTGATACTATACATGCGGAATGCATCAAAGATTGAAAACATCGACAGATACGTCCAGAATAACAAGGGCAAAACGATCATCGCTTCGATGGCAATTGTCCCGTCCTCGCGGCGCATAAAATCGCAGCGCAGGATTGATCTGAGCGTCGATTTAAATTGATTTATCAACATCAGTTTGGCTCCTGTACAAAGGCGGCAGTTGAGACCATCCGCGCATTCCCGCCAAGATTGCTATCTTGAGCAAGCTGGTAGCCGAGGCCTGTGCTTGGGAAAACAGGCTTGAACACATGGCAGGCACGTAGGATCATCAGTTGATGTTCGCGGCCCAGGTCAAACCCACGTGGGTCCTTCACGGGCTGAGACACATCAATACAATCCGCGGTCTGATCAAAAGCGGCAAATTGGCGTGGATCAAGCGGTGCCATTTCCAGACGCAATGTGTTTTCGCAATCGTCCAAGAACCCAGCATTGTCACAGATCATCGTTTTGATCTGGCTGTGGGTGATATTGGTGTTCGTATTCAATCGAATATGACGCACCGCAATATCAAGGCCACGATCAAGGAACATGTGCCGCATGGAATAGATGCTCATCTCGACAGCCATCAGAAAGCAGCTGAAAATCAGGGGGACAAAGATCACGAATTCAATCATGATTGCCGCGCCGTTTTCGTCCTTACGAAAACGGCGGAGCATGGTTTTGATTGGCGTGATCATTGCGTCAACCTCAACTGGTTAATCTGGCGGGCGATAGCTTCGAAGGCCTCGGTGATCTCAATGCCATCCACCCGAAAGAAATGGCTGGGGGATGAGGCACAGTCTTTCATGACGTTTGCACCGTGATCGGACACTTCAAAGCCAATGGACCAGATGACAATTCTCTCGTCTTTTGCTGCTTCACAGATGTTGTGCAGCATGTTGTCAGCTTGGGCTGGCGTGTATTTCGTGTAGCGCCATTTCCATTGATCGCTGGAGCGCACATTGCGGTTGAGCCACCAGTAGAGGGGATAGTCGCTCCAGTGGCCGGCATGGCCGGGATTTGCATAAACGTTGCTGGCAATACGAACCGTCGGTACGTTTTCGCCGTCTGTCATCAGGATGATGGTTTTCAACGTTTCGGTGTCGCTGTATTCCGCTGGCCGCACCGCAAAGACAGGATCAACGGCAAGATTCTGCGTGATCGGGCGGAAAGATGGGTCCAGCATAGCAACACCCCATTTCATGCCCAGATGGATGGCAGTGTTCGCACGTGGTTGAAACTGGTTGATGCGTGCTTTTAGAACTGCGGCGTCTTGGGAAAAGGCTGCAATTTCTTCAAAGTCGCGCTTAGGACACCCAGGATTGCTGATGTTATCACGCCCGTTTGCGTTGGGACCGCCATAAGAGCCGATACGGCGGTAATCATAGCCATTCCAATTATACCCAGCTTCGAAATGCTGCATATGATCATACTGATGTGTCAAGCTGAGGCCCGGATCATCGAAATCGGCTTGCTCAAAATCCACACAGAATGAATAGGGGTGACGGCGGGAAATGTTCAACTGATCAAAAATATCTTCGCCGGCGTTCACCTGCGCAGTGTAAGGGACCACAGAAATCGAGATCAGATCCCGATTTTCTGGCTTTAGAACTGTGTCGACGAACACACCGGCAGCATCTTGCAAGTTATCCATCTTATTATTGCTTCTCATGGAACCGGAGATATCCAGAACCATCGAAATTTCGACTTTGTTCACCTTTTCCTCAGCCTTCGAATTGGCAGGGATGGTCAGCGTTTCAACGCCCATCGACCCCATGAACTGAGTGTTCATTGTGGTGGTTGCGTCAACCTCAACGGTACGAAAATTTAGACCTTCGGTAACATAGACGTTTGAGACATACTCCCCCATTCCGGATTTGGTAAAGTAGTCACGCACCACCGCCTCTGGGTCGAGCGGCTGATCAAGGTCGGCCGCCGCCAGAACCGCACGGTCAGAAACCGCCTGCAACCTCGTGCGCTCCATCTCGTTGCGCATCAGGTCAACACCAATGCCACCAACCAAAATCATGATCAGAATCATGAAGCAGGCAAAGATTGTCATGACACCGTCGTCATTCTTTACGAAACGGCGATAGGCCGTCGTGGCAGTGCTGGATTGAAGCGCAGCACGGGTGCGGAGATCGCAGATATCAAATTTCATCGTACTTTACCTTTCATGCCCAGACCCCAGTGGGCCAATAGACTTTTAGTCGGAATAAACCTTGATGGTCTTGTGATCGGTAAACGTGGCCTAAATAGGGCGAATTAGGGGCAAAAGCCTTGATTTTAAGGGCTTTTTAACGGTTAATAGTCTGTTAATCGGCCCGTTGTTTCCGTTTCGGATACGATCACGCCCGGTTCCGGACGTTTTTCGTAAAATGCGTATAATCTGTGCAAATGCGCTGAATAAAGTCGCGCCTTCTAAACTTGGCCTTTAGAGTAGCTGCACGATGATTTGTCTAAGGGTGAGTCGCCAAGCGTGCGGGACACTCAGGACTCAACAGGAGAAACAGATGACCCCGAGCAACGAACCCAGCTTTCGTGAGAGTGTAGATATGATGTTCAACCGCGCTGTGGCGCTGATGGACCTGCCACCCGGGCTGGAGGAAAAAATCAGGGTTTGTAACGCGACATATACCGTGCGTTTTGGCGTGCGCCTGCGGGGCAAGATCCAGACCTTCACAGGCTATCGCTCTGTGCATTCGGAACATATGGAGCCGGTCAAAGGCGGTATCCGGTATTCTTTGGGGGTGAACCAAGACGAGGTTGAGGCGCTGGCCGCCTTGATGACGTACAAATGTTCGCTGGTTGAAGCACCGTTTGGTGGCTCAAAAGGCGGGTTGTGCATTGATCCACGCGAATATGACGAGCATGAGTTGGAACTGATCACCCGTCGGTTTGCCTATGAGTTGATCAAACGCGACCTGATCCACCCCGCCCAAAACGTGCCTGCACCAGATATGGGGACAGGCGAACGGGAAATGGCGTGGATCGCTGACCAATACAAGCGGATGAACACCACCGAACTGAACGGCGTGGCCTGTGTGACGGGCAAACCGATCAACGCAGGTGGTATTCAGGGCCGGACAGAGGCAACCGGGCGCGGCGTGCAATATGCGTTGCATGCATTCTTCCGTGATGCGCAGGGCTTGGAAAAGGCCAAGATGACTGGCACGCTGAAAGGCAAGCGGGTTGTTGTGCAGGGGTTGGGGAACGTGGGTTACCATGCGGCCAAGTTCCTAAGCGAAGAAGACGGCTGTTTGATCACTGCGATCATTGAACGTGACGGTGCGTTGCATGACGACGCAGGTATTGATGTCGAGGCGGTGCACCAGTGGATCGTAAAACACGGCACCATTACCGGCTATCCCGACAGCAGTTTTGATGCGGACGGTGCCAAGTATCTGGAATCGGATTGCGACATCCTGATCCCGGCAGCATTGGAAGGCGTGATCAATATGAGCAATGCGGATCGTGTCAAAACGCCACTGATCGTAGAAGCGGCGAACGGTCCGGTCACGGCGGGCGCGGACGAAATTCTGCGCAAGAAGGGCACGGTAATCATCCCTGACATGTATGCCAACGCGGGCGGTGTGACAGTATCCTACTTTGAGTGGGTCAAGAACCTGAGCCATATCCGCTTTGGCCGCATGCAACGCCGCCAAGAAGAATCGCGCCACCAGTTGGTTGTCGATGAATTGGAACGGCTGAGCGCGGACAAGGAGTTGGGCTGGACGCTAAGCCCGAACTTTAAAGAAAAGTACCTGCGCGGCGCAGGCGAGCTTGAACTGGTGCGCTCGGGTCTCGATGACACGATGTCGACGGCCTATCAGTCGATGGCGGATGTCTGGCACAGCCGGGACGATGTTGATGACCTGCGCACGGCGGCCTATCTGGTGTCGATTTCGAAAGTCGCAGCAAGCTATCGCGCCAAAGGTCTGTAATGCCATTCATAAGAACATGCAGGGCGGTAAATGCCGCCCTGTTTCTAAGCATTGCAGGGCCGACATGGGCAGAGCAATCGATATACGGCGACGTTGACCTTACCGGGCTTGCCCGCGAAAGCTGGCCCTACAACAGCGCCTACCCAGAGCAATATGCGATGGTTTGCAATGTGAATGGGCCGGATGGATTTTTGACCATCCGCAGCGGTCCCGGCGCATCCTTTTCCAAGGTCCGGGTGCTAAACCGACTTGCTGTTGTCACTTTGGATATTTCGCAACGCCAAGGTCATTGGGTGCGGGTCTTGGATGCACATCGTCAGGTGACAAAGGACGGGATTGGCCAGACCCCCAAACATTTGCCTGTTCAGGGATGGGCCCATGATGGCTATCTTTGCGACTTCATTCACTGATCTTTTTAAGAAACTTTAATAAACGCCCGAACTGCGGCGGACAGGGCAGCTGTTGCGCCTTATGGTCCCTCAGATGATGTTTGATTTACCAGATAATAATGCGCTTTATGCGGCGCTGTTGGCCCGTGATGCGGCCTTTGAGGGACGCGCCTATGTTGGGGTGACGTCGACGGGGGTTTTTTGCCGCCTGACCTGCCCTGCGCGCAAACCCAAACGGGAAAACTGCCAGTTCTTTGATCACATTGGGGCTTGCATTGAAGCAGGGTATCGGGCCTGCAAACGCTGCCACCCGATGGCCCCAGCCGCCGAACACGACCCAACAATCGCAAAACTGCTTGGTTCACTGTCAGATGATCCGGCCCGCCGCTGGGGGGAAGGGGACATCGTTGCCCTTGGGCTGGACACCTCAACAGTGCGCCGGGCGTTCAAACGTCACTTTGGCATGACATTTTTGGAAATGGCCCGGCTGTCACGGCTGCGCACGGGCGCTGAAACGTTGCCCGCAGGTGCCCGGGTGATCGATGCACAGCTTGAGGCCGGATATGCCAGCCCTGCCGCCTTTCGCAGTGCCTTTGCCAACTGGCTGGGGCTGGCACCGGGGCGGTTTGTCAAAAATGCACTGCTGAGGGCCGATTGGATAGATACCAAACTGGGCGTGATGATTGCGGTCAGCGAAGCCCATGCGTTGCACCTGCTGGAGTTTACAGAACGAAAAGCACTGCCAACCGAGCTAAAGCGCCTGTTTGCCCACGCCAAAGGCAGCTTAGGCTTTGGTCGATTTGCCCCAACAGATCAGATCGAAGCCGAGATGGATGCGTTTCTTGCCCTGCGCCGGGATCGGTTTGAAACCCGGCTGGCCCCGTTAGGCACGCCGTTCACTCAAGATGTGTGGCAGGCCTTGCGCGATATCCCCGCAGGTCAGGTCCGCAGTTATTCCGAGGTGGCGCGCATGATCGGCAGGCCAGATGCCACTCGGGCTGTGGCAAGGGCCAATGGGGCAAATCCGATTGCAATTGCAATTCCCTGCCACCGGGTTTTGGGCGCGGACGGTGCCTTGACCGGATATGGTGGCGGGTTGTGGCGCAAACAGGCATTGATAGAACTGGAGCGTGGTTTTGCCGCGCAGAACAAAGGATCACGACCATGACGGAACACGTTGAAAATTCACAAACTTTTGCAGCTCTGCATGTAAAGGGCACGCCTTTGGTGCTGCATAATGTTTGGGATGCCGGGTCTGCAAAGGCCGTGGCCGAAGCAGGCTCGCCTGCGATTGCGACAGGGTCATGGGGTGTCGCCGCCGCGCAAGGATATGGTGACGGACAAGCGCTGCCCTTGGCGGATGTCCTGCGCACGGCCAAGCAAATTGTGCATGCCGTCGATGTGCCTGTTAGTGTTGATTTCGAAGGGGGCTATGCCGTTACGCCAGATGCTGTTGCGGAAAACCTGCGACATTTGCTCGACACCGGCGTCGTTGGGATCAACTTTGAGGATCAGATGGTTGGGGGGGCGGGTCTCCACACGGTAGACGACCAAGTGCAACGGATTGCAGCATTGCGGGCGGTTGCCGATGCAGCAGGTGTTCAGCTGTTCATCAACGCACGGACGGATGTGTTTTTCCAAAAGGACAGCGGGCCGCATGCGGATTTGATGGCCGATGCCGTGACGCGCGCCAAAGCATATGCGGATGCAGGCGCGAATGGCGTGTTTGTGCCGGGCCTAAAGCAGGTTGATCTGATCCGAGAATTTTGCGCAAGACACGCCTTGCCCACAAACATTATGCGCATGGGCAATGCCGTCGACCTGGCCACCTTGGCCGGATGCGGTGTGGCGCGGGTCAGTCACGGACCAGGCCCCTATATCGCGGCCATGTCATCGCTGACAGAGGCGGTTCTGGCGTCTTAGTTCACGTCCGGCATCACATCTGCAATCTCGGTATAGATCGCATTGCAAATATCATCCATTTCAAGGGCAAAGAAGTTTTTCGCCGCTGCAAGGTTGGGGTGATACGGGTCTTTCACCTTGCCAGATTTGTTCAGCCGGAAATAATGTTTGTTGCCCTCATTGGCCTTGACCGTTTCGGGGGTTGCGCCTTCGATAAAGGTACAGGCTGTCCCTGACGTTTCAAAGGCCCATTTAAGATTGGCCTGCGCTTTGATCCGCAGGTCGGTGATTTTCTTGGAATAAGACGGCGCAGTTGTCATAAAAATACATGGCGTACCCGGGGGCAGTTGCGCGTTCATCTCGCGCACGTCTTTAAGTGCATGATCGCGGCTGTCTGCCCAACGTTTGGCCGAATTTCCCATGAACGACATCAACAGCAGACGGGGTTTATAATAATCTGGCGCAAACATCGCCTCAAACGCGGATTTGCCTTTTTCGCAAAATTGATAGGGTTCGCCCTTGCCGATCTGGGCGTATTTGTTGCCGGTCATGTTGATAAAGCCATAGGTCCCTGCGTTGACTTTCCATTTTGGGTCCACATCACAGATAGCCCCCTTGGCCCGCCCCATACGCGCCGTCCATGAATGCAGCGAGGTGGAGCGCACGCCAATCACCGCCACGTTCATTTCTCCCAAATGGGCCAGATCGGCCTGTTGCTTGGGGGTTGGCGGGCAATGCGCTTTGATGTTCTCAAAAAATTCTAAAAACACAGGGCCAGAGCCGAAAGAGATTTGGCTGTCGCCTAGGATCACAATGTCAGGAGAGACAAACGGGTCTGCTTGGGCCATCGGTGCACAGATGATCAGGCCCGCAGTGATATACTGGATCAGGCGGTGGCGTTTGGGGTGTTGTGGCATAGGCGTTTTCTTTGGTTGCTTTGCTTTATTCAGTCGCTAACGGGATAATCCGCGACGCTAATTGTTGCAAATCACGTCTCAGACATTGCTAGTTGTCGCAGGACTTGCTTGAGTAGGCGGGTCGATAGATAGGGGATGATCATGCGGTTTTCGGGAGTGCGCGTGTTGCGCGAAGGTTTGACCGGCAATAAGGGCTGGGCACCACACTGGCGTGATCCGGAACCAAAAGCCGAATATGATGCGATCATCATCGGCGGCGGTGGCCACGGGCTAAGCACCGCGTACTATCTGGCCAAAGAACATGGGATGACCAACATTGCCGTGCTCGAAAAGGGCTATCTTGGTGGTGGCAACGTCGGTCGGAACACCACGATTGTCCGCGCCAACTATGGCATGCCCGGCAACTCTGAATTCTATTCCCATTCGCTAAAGCTCTGGGAGGGGCTGGAGCAGGACCTGAACTATAACGTCATGCATTCGCAGCGCGGAATTATTAACCTTTTTCATTCTGATGGTCAGCGCGATGCCTTTGCACGGCGCGGCAACACGATGATCAATCAAGGTGATGATGCCGAATTGCTGGACCGCGAAGGCGTGCGCAAGTTGTTGCCCTATCTGGATTTCGATAACATTCGCTTTCCTGTCTACGGCGGGTTGTTGCACCGTCGCGGTGGCACAGCGCGCCATGATGCAGTGGCGTGGGGCTATGCGCGTGGGGCGGATCAGCGCGGTGTTGACCTGATCCAGCAGTGCGAAGTCACGGGCATTGATATCGAGGGTGGCGTGGTCAAGGGCGTGCAAACCACACGCGGGCCGATCAAGGCCAAGAAGGTTGGCATCGTGGTCGCAGGCCGCTCGGGACAGGTGGCGGCGATGGCGGGGATGCGCCTACCCATCGAAAGCCATATCTTGCAGGCCTTTGTCACCGAAGGCCTGAAGCCAGTGATTGACCACGTGGTCAGCTTTGGCATGGGCCACTTTTACATGAGCCAGTCTGACAAGGGTGGTTTGGTTTTTGGCGGCGATCTGGATTTTTATGCCTCCTACGCGCAGCGCGGAAATATGCCGATGATGGAACATGTGATGGAAGCGGGCATGACCCTGATGCCCATGATCGGCAAGGCCAAGGTCTTGCGATCATGGGGCGGCATTATGGACATGACACCAGACGGTTCGCCGATCATCGACAAGACCGACACGCAGGGTTTGTTCATTGATTGCGGCTGGTGTTACGGCGGCTTTAAGGCGGTGCCGGGATCCGGGTTCAGCTTTGCCCATCTGATGGCGACGGGCAATCACCACGAACCGGCGGCAAAATTCCGGCTGGATCGTTTCCGCACCGGACATGGCCTGATGGATGAGGAGAGCACCGGTGCGCAGCATAATCTTCACTAGCCTTGTGTCGTTATTGGCATTGCCCGCTGCAGCAGAGCCTGAAGGGTGCTTTGAGCGGATCTATAGCGATGCGCATTTGGCCAAGAATCCGGCGCAAGTGGTCCGCAGCATTTCAATGGCCTTTGGTGACTTTGCGGGTGATGCGACCCCGTGGGTCGATGTGCAGGCTGACATCGCTGATCAGGGCCATGCACGTGGCACCGGGCAGGGGGGCAATACCTATAGCCAGATTGCGCGCTGCACGGAAGGTGGCGACAGCAAAACCGGTTGGACCTGTTCGGTGGAATGCGACGGCGGCACCCTGAAGATTGAACGTCTGGATGCGACATCGCTGCTGGTTCGGTTGGACTATTTTACCCTGACCACTGGCGATGACTGCGGTGGGGAGGTTGATTTGGCCGAAGTGCCGGGGCAATCGGTGGCTTACAGGTTGGAACGGCGCCCTGACGCTGCCTGCGCTGGGCGGTGGTAAGTGTGGCAATGTTGGATTTGAGTGTTTTGGCAAAAAGAAGTTGGGGTTGTATGACCCTCGTGGAGGTATCTTATGCGCATTGAGTGTCCAATTTGCGGTGACCGGGATCGGCGCGAGTATTACTATCAAGGCGAAGCCGTGGCGCTGGACCGTCCAACCCCGGACGCGGGCGATGACGCATGGGAAAACTATGTGCACCTGCGCGAAAACCCAACCGGAGAGCGCCGCGATTTATGGCATCACGAAGGGGGCTGTGGCGCGTGGGTTGTGGTGACCCGCAACACGACCACGCATGAAATCTTTAAGGTGGAATTGGCGGCAGACGTCAAAAATGGCCAGATGAAAAAGGGTGTGAAATGAGGGTTGCAGGCAAAGGGCTGATTGACCGCAGCAAACCGGTTTCATTTACCTTTGATGGCCATCGTTTTGGCGGTTTTCAGGGTGATACTGTGGCCTCGGCCCTGTTGGCGAATGAAGTGCGCTTGATGGGGCGGTCGTTCAAGTATCACCGCCCGCGCGGCGCGTTGACCGCAGGCAGCGAAGAACCCAACGCACTGATCACCACCGGGAATGGCGCACACCGCGAACCGAACGTCCGCGCGACAGTGCAAGAAGTGTATGACGGTTTGGTCACCCGCAGCCAGAACGCATGGCCTGCGCTTGGTTTTGATGTGATGGCGATCAACGATCTGGCTGCCCCGTTTTTAGGGGCCGGATTTTACTACAAGACCTTCATGTGGCCCAAGAAGTTCTGGGAAGCCGTTTATGAACCGATCATCCGCAAGGCAGCAGGTCTGGGCGGGTTAAGCGGGGAACACAACCCAGACACCTACGAGCGGGCCTATGCGTTTTGTGATCTGCTGGTGATTGGCGCAGGTCCAACCGGGTTGATGGCGACTCTGACAGCGGCGCGTGCGGGGGCCGATGTGATATTGGCTGACGAAGATGCTTTGATGGGCGGACGGTTGAACGCGGAAACACGTGAGGTGGATGGTAAGCCTGGGCATGTTTGGGCGGCAGAAACTGTTGCGGAACTGGCGAGCATGGACAACGTGCGTCTGATGACGCGCACCACGGTTTCCGGCGTCTATGACGGTGGCATGTACGGCGCACTTGAACGGGTAAATCAGCATCAGGGGCGGCGCGGGGATGCGCCGCTTGAGACATTCTGGCGGATATCGGCCAAACAGTCGGTACTAGCGGCAGGTGCCTTGGAACGCCCGGTGGCGTTTCAGAACAATGACCGCCCGGGGATCATGACAGCCTCGGCGGTGCGGTCCTATCTGAACCGTTGGGGGGTCAGCCCCGGCAAACATGTGACGGTCTTTGGCAACAACGACGATGCCCACCAAACTGCCCGCGACATGCATGCGGCGGGTGTGAATGTTGCGGCCCTGATCGACAGCCGCCATGACGCGGTGATCGAGGATGTGGATTTCCCGGTCTATAAGGGCGCGCAGGTGTTCAACACTGGCGGCCGCAAGGAGTTGGAGAGCATCAAGGTGCGCACCGCAACCGGTGAACAGGCGATCCAGACCGATTGTCTGGCAATGTCTGGCGGCTGGAACCCCACGGTGCATCTGACTTGTCATATGAATGGGCGACCCACGTGGCGGCCTGACATTCAAGCCTTTGTGCCAACCTATGGCTCGGTGCCAAATATGACGGTGGCAGGGGCGTGCAATGGCACCTTTTCGACCCATGGCTGTTTGACGGCAGGTGTTGAAGCGGGCAACGCTGCTTTGTCGGCGCTGGGCAAAAAAGCTGCGAAAATCGATGTGCCGCAAGCCGAAGATGCGCCTTACAATATGGCACCGCTTTGGGCAGTTGCGGGAAAAGGCCGCGCTTGGCTTGATTTCCAGAACGACGTGTCGGTCAAGGATGTGAAGCAGGCCGCGGTTGAGAATTTCAAATCCGTTGAACATATGAAGCGCTATACCACCCAAGGCATGGCAACCGATCAAGGTAAGAATTCCAACGTCAGTGCCTTGGCTGTTTTGGCCGATGCCACCGGGCGCGGCATACCTGAGACCGGCACCACGACCTTTCGGCCGCCCTATACACCTGTTGCCATTGCGGCGATGGGGGCGGGGGCGCAAGGCAAGGGCTTTGCCCCGCAACGCTTTACCACCAGCCATAAGGCAACAGTAAAGGCCGGCGCGCCGATGATTGAGGCCGGGTTATGGTATCGCCCCAGCTATTTCCCACGGGCTGGTGAAACCACCTGGCGGCAGTCGTGTGACCGCGAGGTGGGATATGTGCGGGGTACGGTTGGCGTTTGCGACGTGTCCACATTGGGCAAGATCGACATTCAGGGACCGGATGCCGCCAAGCTGCTGGACTTTGTGTACACCAACATGTTCTCGACGCTGAAGGTTGGACGGGTGCGTTATGGCTTGATGCTGCGTGAAGACGGACATGTGATGGATGATGGCACCTGTGCGCGGATGGGTGAGCAACACTATGTGATGACGACCACCACAGCGGCAGCCGGGGCGGTGATGCGACATCTGGAGTTTGTAAGCCAGTGTTTGCACCCCGAATGGCAGGTTTCCTTTACGTCTGTCACCGAACAATGGGCGCAATTCGCTGTCGCCGGGCCAAAGTCACGCGACTTGCTGAATGGCGTGCTGGATACCCGCATCGACAACGACAGTTGGCCATTTATGGCCTGTGGTGAAGCCTCTGTTATGGGCGTTGCCGGGCGGCTGTTCCGTATCTCGTTCTCGGGTGAGCATGCCTATGAGGTTGCGGTGCCTGCGCGCTATGGGGCCAGCCTGTTTGATGAACTGGTCAAACGCGCCACTGAAATGGGCGGCGGTGCCTACGGGATGGAAGCATTGAACGTGCTGCGGATTGAGAAGGGCCATATCACCCATTCTGAAATTCACGGGCGCACAACAGCGTTTGATGTGGGTATGGGGCGGATGGTGTCGACCAAAAAGGATTGCATCGGCAAAACGATGTCCGAGCGGCCCGGCCTGATGGACAGCGACCGCGAACAACTGGTTGGGTTCAAACCAGTGGGCGCGGTGAAGAAACTGACCGCAGGTGCCCATCTGTTTAACAAGGATGCCGAAGCGGTGCGGATCAATGATCAAGGATATATCACCTCTGTCGGATTTTCACCGGATGTGGGAACCTACATCGGGCTGGGGTTCATTCAACGCGGCCCAGAACGGCACGGTGAGGTGATGCGCATGGTGGATCATCTGCGTGGGCTGGTGGCCGAGGTTGAGGTCTGCGCGCCAGTGTTTGTGGATCAAGACGGAGGACGTGTTCGTGGGTGAATTAAAAGCCATCACAGCCTGCGAGGGCCTGTTGCCGCTGACCCTTGGCGCGGCCAAGCTGGAAGAAGTGGACGCAGGGTATTTGACGTCGCTCGCCGCCTTTGGGGATGCCGCCCCTCTCTCTGCCGCATTGGAAAAGGCGCATGGCATGGCGCTGCCCAAGCCGAACCGGGCAACCGGTAAGGAAGGCGGGCGGTGCATCTGGTTTGGCCGCGGTGAAGTTTTGCTGATGGGGCCTGCACCACACACATCCTTGGGCAAAAACGCAGCGGTTGTTGACCTGTCCGATGGTTGGGCCTGTGTTGAACTCAGCGGTGCGGCAGCGGTCGATGTGCTGGCGCGGTTGGTGCCGGTTGATCTGCGTGACGGGGTGTTTAAGCGCGGCCACAGCGTTCGAACCCAAGTGCTGCACATGTCCGCGTCGATCACGCGGGTCGGGGCGGATCGGTTTCAGATATTGGTGTTCCGTTCCATGGCGGCCACATTGGTTCACGATCTCAAACAGGCTATGGCAGGTGTTGCCGCGCGCGGGTAATCTGCGCCAAGGGGCCCGAATCCCTGACCTGTAATAGATGTGAGTGGAGAGTTCTAATGATGATGAAACCAATGAGTTTGGCCCTTGCGGCGGCGCTGTTGATGACCTCGGGCCCAAGTTTTGGCGCGACGAAAAAAGAAACCGATTGCGCGCATCAGGCCGCGGTGGTTGGCGCTGTGCGTCAGGCGCGGATTGACCGGGTGAAAGAGCGTAAGGTGCCCGAGCATGTGGCGGCATCGGCGACTTGGCCAGAAAGCTATAACAGCGCAATCCCTTTGGTGGCACCATGGGTCTACGAGATGAAAATGCGCGACGTCAAAAAGCAGGATCTGGCGGCGGCATGGAATGAATTGTGTTTGGCGCGATAAGTTTGCGCTGAGTTAATGGGGGGTACTGGACTCTGATCTTGGCCACCCAATATAAAGGCCTATGAGCCTGCCACCCGGATTTTTGGACGAACTACGCACCCGTGCCAGCCTGTCGCAGGTTGTCGGGCGCAAAGTCACGTGGGATCAGCGCAAGTCCAATCAGGGCAAGGGCGACATGTGGGCACCGTGCCCCTTCCATCAGGAAAAATCCGCCAGCTTCCATGTCGATGACCGCAAAGGGTTTTATTATTGCTTTGGCTGCCATGCCAAGGGCGATGCAATTTCCTTTGTCCGCGAAACCGAGAATGTCGGCTTCATGGAGGCGGTTGAGATTTTGGCACGCGAGGCGGGCATGCCGGTGCCAAAGCAAGACCCTCGTGCGCAAGAGAAAGCCGACAAGCGCACCGAGCTTGCGAATGTCATGGAACAGGCGGTGCAATGGTTCCGCTTGCAACTGCAAACCGGGGCGGCAGCGGATGCGCGTGCCTATCTGGATCGGCGCGGGTTGAGCAAATCTGCACTGGATCGTTGGGAGATCGGGTTTGCCCCGGACGCATGGCAGGGATTATGGGACGCTCTCAAAGCCAAGGGGGTTGAGGACGCGTTGATCCTTGATGCGGGCTTGGCGAAACCGTCAACCAAGGGTGGCAAGCCTTATGACACTTTTCGGGGCCGCATCATGTTCCCCATCCGCGATGCACGGGGGCGTGCGATTGCCTTTGGCGGCCGCGCGATGGACCCCAACGACAATGCAAAATACCTAAATTCCCCCGAGACAGAATTATTTGATAAGGGCCGCAGCCTTTATAACGTGAAAGAGGCGCGCACGGCGGCGGGCAAAGGCATGCCCTTGGTCGTGGCCGAAGGGTACATGGACGTGATCGCCTTGCAGGGGGCCGGGTTTGAGGCGGCTGTGGCCCCGCTTGGCACCGCGATCACCGAAAACCAATTGCAGATGCTCTGGCGCATCGCGCCAGAGCCGATCATCACTCTTGATGGCGATACTGCCGGGCAACGCGCGGCGATGCGGTTGATTGATTTGGCGCTGCCGCTGTTGGAGGCGGGGCAGTCCTTGCGTTTTGCGGTAATGCCAGAGGGCATGGACCCGGATGATCTGTTGAAATCGCAAGGGGCAGGGGCGCTGCAAAAGCTGCTGGATGCCGCGATGCCGATGGTGCGCCTGCTGTGGCAGCGCGAAACGGAGGGCAAGGTTTTTGACAGCCCCGAACGCAAGGCAGCGCTGGATAAATCCCTGCGTGAAAAAATCAAGCTGATCAAAGACCCGTCGATCCGCAGCCATTACGGCCAAGAGATTAAGGACCTGCGCTGGCAGTTGTTTCGTCCGCAAAAGGCCAAGCAATCCACGGCGCGGGGACAAAGTACCGGCAAATGGCAGCCTCCACCGCAGCCCCCGATGCCTAGCACCAAAGCCTCTGCTTTGGCGGCCTCATCTGGTGTCGAAACCTCGGAACATCTGCGCGAGGCAGTGATCTTGGCCGCTTTTGCCAGCTGCCCCGAGATCATCGAAGACTTTGAGAGTGGTTTAGAGGGGATGACCTGCGCCGACCGGACCCATGCGACACTGCGGGACCTGTTGTTGCGACATGGGGCGTCGGGGATGCAGGTGTTGCACGAAAAAATTTCGAGCGCACTGGGTGCCGATGCCCTTGAAAACCTGCGCCGCCAACGCCACGTAGCCATCACGCCCTGCATCCGCAATCCCGGTGATGTTGAAATGGCAACCATGACAGTGGCCGAAGAACTGGCCAAACTGGAAGCGGCGCGGGGATTGAACGCAGAAATTGCCGAAGCCGTAGAGGATTTAAGCGGCGTCGCGGACGAAGGGGTCACCTGGCGGTTAAGCGAAGCGGCACGTGCCGCAGACAATGCGACCCGCACCGGACAAGAGGATAAGGCCGAATACGAAGTGGGCGACAATGGCGCGCGCATCAAACGAGACGAGCGCAGCGCACTGGACGCGCTGCTGGACGGTATTAGATATCAGAAACCAAAGGGTCGCGGCTGAAGGCTGACGTGATCTTTTCGCAGGAACTTTAGGAAAAATCAGGGTATCGCCTTTAAGAATCACCCAAAACCCCGCATGATTCGCAAAACCGAATCAGTACACTGATTCGCGCTGACCCGCTGGAGGAACAGACATGGCCGCCAAAGACACAAACGAAGACACAAAGCAGGAAGATAACGACAACGGCCATTCCCTTGATATGAGCCAAACCGCTGTCAAAAAGATGATCGGCGATGCGCGCGAGAAGGGGTATATTACTTACGGTCAGCTGAATACTGTGTTGCCCCCTGATCAGGTCGGGTCCGAACAAATCGAAGATGTGATGTCGATGCTGTCCGAAATGGGCATCAACATTATTGAAGACGAAGACGCCGAAGAAGAAGAAGCCAAAGGCGGCACCGAAGTCGCCACAACGGATTCTGCGCGTGATGTCACGCTGTCCTCCGGCACCGCCGAAAAGCTGGACCGCACCGATGACCCGGTCCGCATGTATCTGCGCGAAATGGGCTCTGTTGAACTGCTGAGCCGTGAAGGCGAGATTGCGATTGCCAAGCGCATCGAGGCGGGCCGTAACACGATGATTGCCGGGCTTTGCGAAAGCCCGCTGACCTTTCAGGCGATCACCATCTGGCGTGACGAATTGTTGTCAGAAGACATTCTGCTGCGCGATGTGATCGACCTTGAGGCGACATTCGGCAACACCATGGGCGAAGAAGAAACCACGCCCGTTGTGGTGCCCGGTGCCCCGGCGGCTGAGGCAAAAAGCGGTGAAGAAAAAACCGAAGTGGATGCCGATGGCAACCCGATCAGCACCGATGACGACGATGATGATGAAGACGAACAGGCCAACATGTCATTGGCCGCGATGGAAGCCGCACTGAAGCCGCAGGTTTTGGAAGCGCTGGACATCATCGCCGATGATTACGTCAAACTCAGCGAAATGCAGGACAGCCGTATTTCGGCAACCCTGAACGAAGATGGCTCCTTCTCAACCAAGAATGAAGCGACCTATCAAAAGCTGCGTAATGAGATTGTTCTGCTGGTGAACGAATTGCACCTGCACAACAACCGCATCGAGGCCTTGATTGACCAGCTTTACGGCATCAACCGCCGGATCATGCAGATCGATTCAGCGATGGTAAAACTTGCCGACCAAGCACGGATCAACCGCAGCGAGTTTGTCGAGGCTTACCGCGGCTATGAGCTTGATCCAAACTGGATGGAGCGGATGGCTGAGAAATCCGGCCGTGGCTGGCAGATGTTCATTGAACGGTCCTCTGGAAAAGTGGATGAATTGCGTGCGGATATGGCGCAGGTTGGTCAGTATGTTGGCCTTGATATTTCTGAATTCCGCCGCATCGTGCAGCAGGTTCAGAAGGGCGAAAAAGAGGCCCGTCAGGCCAAGAAAGAAATGGTCGAAGCAAACCTGCGTCTGGTTATTTCGATTGCCAAAAAATACACCAACCGTGGCCTACAATTCCTTGATCTTATTCAAGAAGGTAACATTGGCTTGATGAAGGCGGTGGACAAGTTTGAATACCGTCGTGGCTATAAATTCTCTACCTATGCGACATGGTGGATCAGACAGGCGATCACCCGGTCGATTGCCGATCAGGCCCGCACCATCCGTATTCCGGTGCATATGATCGAAACCATCAACAAACTGGTGCGCACAGGCCGCCAGATGTTGCACGAAATTGGCCGCGAACCCACACCAGAGGAATTGGCAGAAAAGCTGCAAATGCCGTTGGAAAAGGTCCGCAAGGTGATGAAAATCGCCAAGGAGCCAATTTCCTTGGAAACCCCGATTGGCGACGAAGAAGACAGCCAGTTGGGCGATTTCATTGAGGACAAGAATGCGGTGCTGCCTTTGGACAGTGCCATTCAGGAAAACCTCAAGGAAACCACAACACGGGTTCTGGCCTCGCTCACCCCGCGTGAGGAACGTGTGCTGCGGATGCGATTTGGCATCGGTATGAACACCGACCACACGCTGGAAGAAGTGGGCCAACAGTTCAGCGTAACGCGCGAGCGTATCCGTCAGATCGAAGCAAAGGCGCTGCGCAAGCTCAAGCATCCTTCGCGGAGCCGGAAACTGCGCTCATTCTTGGATCAGTAAGCACGTATTGCCGATCATTAGACATCAAACGGCCCGCCCTCTGCGCAAGAAGGCGGGCCGTTTCTTTTTGAAATGTCGATTGCGTTCATATGAACAAGTCTTTGCAAAATCTCCCAAGCGATCTTGCGTCAAACCAAGCGTTACAAAGTCTGATCGTATTTGACGGCGAATGTGTGCTTTGCTCTGGCTTCTTCCGATTTATGTTGCGCCATGATCAGCCGCCAACATTCAAATTTGCAACGGCACAATCTTCGTTAGGCCAGTCCCTGTATCAGGCGCTTGGTCTTCCTAAGGATAATTTTGACACCAACCTCATAATCGTGAATGGGGCTATTCAAGGCCACCTTGATGCCTTTGCCGCCGCGATGGTCAAGCTGGGTTGGCCGTGGCGGGTGCTGGGTCTGCTGCATTGGCTGCCGCAATGGATCAAAATGCCGCTTTACCGATTGATAGCCCGAAACCGCTATCGCCTTTTTGGCCGTTATGATCAGTGCATGATCCCCGACTTGGAAACACGGGCGCGCTTTGTACTTGGTGGTTTTTAATGTCGGTTTTTGCATAGGCTTTGGGCGTACCGCAAGGGCTGGTGCCGTTGAGCACATCGGCAGAATGACAGGACGGAAACCGACGCATTCTACTTTGACATTGATGCCCGGTTGCCCGGCGGTGTAACACTTATCCGCTATCATCGTCGTCTGGTGCCGCAGCTGTGATTTTGACGTTTGGGCGTGAACCACTATCTTAACCCTGTAACCAAGAGTGAGTATCCGCCCATGCGCCCCATTATCCTAGCAGCCCTATGCGCCATCGTTCCGATCATGGCATCCGCCCAAGCCTTCCGCGCGGAAAGTTGGCTCATTGTCGTGCCCCTGAACGCCAAGGATTTTGAAGTGATCGAGGACCGCGGTGAGGGGCCACGAGGGATGTGGTGTGCCGCAGCTGACTTTGTGAAATCTCGGCTTGGGACGTCGACCAACACGCGGATTTATATCAAATCTGGTCGCGGCCCGTCAATCAGTGCTGCGGGGCGAAAAGGCGTGGTGTTTACCACCGATCCTGCCCGCCTGAGCGCAGAACCGAGCCGGGGTTATTCGGTAAGCCTTAGCAAAGTGGGGTACAGTCTGCCTGTGGGTCATGCCTATTCATTCTGCACCGATTATTGGGAAATTTTGCTTCATCGTTGATATCAAAGGCACCCGATGTCTAGGTGACGTGATGTGGGGGTACGGATGACATGCAAACAACCTTTACCATATCAACAGATGGCCAAGGCCTGACAGAATTTACCGGGCAGGTGGCACGTTGGATCAAAGGCAACAGCGATGGGGTGCTGACGTTGATGGTGCAACATACTTCCGCGTCTTTGTTGATCCAAGAAAACGCGGACCCGGACGTTCAGCATGATTTACACGCATTTTTTGCCCGGTTGGTGCCGCCCAGCAGCGATCCTGACATGGGCTATCTACGCCATACTATGGAAGGGCCAGACGACATGCCCGCCCATATCAAAGCGGCAATGATGCCCGTCACGCTCAGCATCCCTGTGCAGCAAGGCGTTTTGCGGTTGGGGACATGGCAGGGCATCTACTTGTTTGAACACCGCGATGCGCCGCACACACGCAGTGTGGCGGCGCATTTTCTGCGCGATACGTGATCTAAATGCTCAGTCTTCGAGCAGGAACGTGACCATCATGTTGACTTGGTAATGGGCGATCTTGCCATTTTCAACTTTGACTGACTGCTCTTTGACCCAGGCGCTGACAACATTGCGCAGGGTCTTGCTTGCCCGCTCCACACCGTTTTCAACGGCGTCATCAAAGCTTTTTGTCGAGGTTGCGGAAATCTCAGTTACACGTGCGACACTCATGGTTTTCTCCATCAATTGTTAAGGCGACCATGTGGCGGTGTTGCGCACCAAATTGCAAGCCACCCGCTTTGGGGCGGGCCTGTCAGGATGGTAACCCATGGATATTTCGGCGCAATTACGCTTATCAACAGCAAATGTCACAGATGCAGCCCCAAGATGTAGCGCCTCAATTCGCCACTACCCAAAACCTATGATGTGCCCTATAACTCTATGCAAGTGGGCGAAACGCCCCACAAGTGAGGCAGATTAATAAAATAGGGGGACGGCCATGCGCTGCCCGTTTTGCGGAAATATCGACACCCAAGTAAAAGACAGCCGCCCCGCGGAAGATCATGTATCTATCCGCCGCCGTCGGTTTTGCCCGGCCTGTGGGGGGCGATTTACCACATATGAACGTGTGCAACTGCGCGATCTGGTGGTGATCAAGTCCAGTGGCAAGCGCGAGGATTTTGACCGAGATAAGCTGGAACGCTCTATCCGTATTTCCATGCAGAAACGCCCGATTGATCCTGAACGTATTGATCAGATGATCAGTGGTATCGTGCGGCGTCTGGAAAGCATGGGCGAGACCGATATCGGCTCAAAGCAGATCGGCGAGATCGTGATGGAAGCCTTGGCGCGGATTGATACCGTGGCTTATGTGCGCTTTGCTTCTGTGTACAAGAATTTTCAGGCGGCGGATGACTTTGACAAATTTGTTCAAGAGCTACGCCCCGACGCCTTGCCAGAAGAGTGACCCAAAACGCTGCACGTGATGCGCGCTTCATGGCGTTGGCCCTGTCTTTGGGCCGGCGCGGGCAGGGGCGCGTCTGGCCCAATCCGGCAGTCGGCTGCGTAATTGTCAAAGCAGGCCGCATAATTGGCCGCGGTTGGACACAACCCAGCGGGCGCCCGCATGCAGAGACTGAGGCGCTGAAACAAGCAGGCACCGCCGCCCAAGGTGCTACGGCTTATGTCACGTTGGAGCCCTGCGCCCATCACGGCCAAACCCCACCTTGTGCGCAGGCCTTGATTGATGCTGGCATCGGACGGGTTGTGGTGGCCTTAACAGACAGTGATGACCGGGTGGACGGGCGCGGACTTGAAATGCTGCGTGCTGCGGGTATCGCGGTCACGACGGGTGTTCATGAGGCCGAAGCCCGCGAGGATCATGCAGGGTTCCTGTCTCGGGTGGAGCAGGGCCGCCCAATGCTGACCCTCAAACTTGCACAATCCTTTGACGGACGTATCGCCACCGGCACCGGACAAAGCCAATGGATCACCGATGCCCCGGCGCGCCGTATCGTGCACGCCATGCGCAGCCGCCATGACGCGGTGATGGTTGGTGGTGGCACGGCGCGCAAAGATGATCCCAGCCTGAATGCCCGCGATCTGGGCGTGACCCACCAGCCAACCCGTATCGTTGTCTCGCGCCGACTTGACCTGCCGCTGATGGGCAAACTTGCCCGCAGTGCCGCCGACATCCCATTGATCTTGTGTCATGGCAAAGACGCTGACGCTACGCTGGTCCGCACATGGCGTGATCTGGGGGCAACGTTGCTGCCCTGTGCGGTGCGCGGTGGGCATTTGGACCCGGTGGATGTTCTGCAAAACCTGGGCGCACAGGGTTTGACGCGCATCTTTTGCGAAGGCGGCGGCGCGCTTGCGGCGTCCCTGCTAGAGGCGGACCTTGTTGATACACTTGTAGGTTTCACCGCAGGTGTTGTCATTGGTGCCGAAGGATTGCCCGGCATTGGCGCATTGGGCGTAAGCAAGCTTACCCACGCACCGCGTTTTACCTTGCAGTCAACACAAGCGATCGGGCCCGATATTCTTCACATCTGGACACGCAGTTAGGATTTTGATTACCGACGCCAAAGGTGGCTCTGGCTCGCCAATAACCCCTGAACTTTGGACAACAACCGATTGGCTGCACCCGGATGCGGCAGATGACCTGTCGCCAGTCGTTCCACAATGACCTCAACAGGGCAGGCCAGACCGCTTTTGGGGTCAAAATACCGCGGATAATCAATCAATGCGGCATACACGAGCCCCTCAATCGTAACATGTGCCCGCCTGCGTGGTGGGACATCACCACGATCATCGCTCAGGCCCCAACCGGCATAAAAGGGCGCTCCAAAGGTCACCACAGGCACGCCGCGCAACAGGGCTTCAAACCCCAAAAGCGAGGTCATTGTCCAGACTTCGTCGATTTGGCCCAGCACCACCATCGGGCCGCATCGGTCAAGCACATGATCGGCAAACTCCGTTGCATCGATCAGCCCAGCCCGCAATCCGGCTTCGACGTCGGGGTGGGGTTTGTACAAGATCACCGCATCGGGATTGGCCTCCCGCGCGGCCTTGAGCAGGGCTTGATTACTGCTGATCGCGTCGGTGCCAGTCAGGATCGACGCATCATCTTCTACCTGACCCGGCACCAAAATACGTTTACCACTGCCCTTATCTGGCAGATCAGGGGCATCGCCCTTGAGGTTGTATTTACTCAACTCGCCATCCGTCAGCGCCCGGATCAACCGGGTGGCGCGCATCTGTTGGTCTGGGCGCAACTCTGCCCGCGCCTCGATCCATTTTTCCAACCGACTGGGGCGGGCGGGATCGTAATAAATTCCTAAATCGTCACAGACCAGTGACAGGGGCGGCACCAATTCAGCCCCCAAGCCACGAGAGCGTAGAAAACCGTCTTCAACGCGCAGGGCGTCTTCATGTCCAACCTGCGCCTTGCCTGCCCAGACCATCCAAGGGCGGTTTGTGGTGCGGGCTTTGGCCGGGTCATCCTGAAACAGCATGGGCTTGGATGCGCCAAAAAACTGTTGTAGCGGTTTGCGTTTCCACAGGCGCATGCCCGATGCAACCCACCCGGTATGGTCTTCGCGCCACGCGCGAGTCTGTGCGGCCAGCGTTTCAATCGCGGTTTCCAGATCACACAGACAATCCCGATAAGGATCATACCATTTTGGATAAAGGATCATCGCGCCCGCAAAAAGCTGCGCGCGGGTCAGGGTACGTTGGCGGCGCTGTACCGGAAATTCATCTGTCGTCAGGCCCCAACCGGCATAGAACGGCTGGCCAAACACCCGCGGCTTGTGACCGGCAAAGATTGCCTCAAAGCCCATCTGCGACGACACGGTGTAAACGCCAACCGCGCCTTCAAAAAGCGCCCAAGGGCTGACCACGTCCCGCAGAATGGTGATGCGATTGTTTTCATCCTCTGGCCCAAAATACCCTGCGCGATACCCTTGGGTGGTTTCGGGGTGCGATTTGATGATGACGCGCGCGCCGGGGTGTTCTTCTTGCGCGAACACCAGCATTTCCAGGAATCGCCCGCGATCAGCGCCAGATGCGGTGACGGATGCATCGCCTTGGGTCTGGTCAATGACCAGAACATACCCCGGATCGGGGGCAGGGGTGGTTGCGTCAAAGCCGGTGTATTTGGTCAGATGTGCCTCTTGCATCCGTGCAATCGCGGCGCGTGCCCGGTTCAGCAACGCGGTGTCATCAAGGCTATGGGTAGACAGTAATTCTTCAAGATCAGAGGGTTGCGCGGGATCAAAGTGCATGCCGCGATGATCAATGACCAATCCCAAAGGCGCACCACCTGCGCGACCGGGCAGGATTGAACGCAGAAACGCATCTTCAACCCGCACCACCGGGACACCGCGTTTTTCAGCAACAGCAAGGCCGCGATGTGCCGTTGGCGACTGCCCCCAAACCGCTACGGCATCCGTTGGTTTTGGTAGGCCAAGGTGCAGGGAATATCCGGAAAGCTGCAAAATTCGCCGAACGCGCGATTGTGTGACAAACCCGCCGTTATAGACAAAAAGCCGCCGGACCTTTTCAGGCCCGGCGGCGGGGGTGTTATATGTCTCAGGCCCTAAAGCCATTGGCGGGTCAATCGCCTGCCAGAGACGTCAGACTGGTCGCCGATCCGGCAGTGCCTGTGATGGCGGCGATAACTTTGCTCCACTGGGTGAACGGCGCTTCGGTCACATAAAGCGTATCGCCATCACGGATCACAAAATCACGCGCCATAAACATCCCGTTCGGCTTGGTCAGGTCCAACACGTAAACCATACGCTGTGTCCCTTGCAGATCATTACGGCCCAGCACCTGTTCGGCGATCTCTTGTGGTTCATTGCGGAAAATGAACACGCCTGTTGGGTCTGCGGTGGCCGCGTTGAGGCCGCCAACTTGGGCAATCCCTTCGAGGGCTGACAGGTTTTGCGATTCAAACGGTACGCGCGCCTGACCTCCGGTGGCCCCAAGAGCTGTGAAAGACCGGGAGTCTTCTTCGATCAGAATGCGGTCGCCCGCACGCAGGGCAATGTCGAGTTCAGGATGGTCATACAGGTCCTGGAACCAAATCTTGCCGCGTTGTTTGCCACGGATCACGGTGATCTGCGCAATTTCCGGTGAAATTGTCACGCCACCTGCACGCGCCATCATGGTTGCCAGTGTCCGGGTGGGTCGCTCAATCGCATAAACGCCCTGCGCGCCAATCGACCCGATCAGGGAAACGGTTGAACCATCGCCCGCGGCGCGGCGGACTTCGACCTGTGGATCAGGGGTCTGTTCGCCCAATTTATTGGTGATAATGCGGCGGATCGCGTCAGGTGTGTTGCCTGCTGCTTTGATCCGGCCTGCATAAGGAATAAAGATAAAGCCCGCGCCATCAACCTGCACTTCTTCCAGCAGGGTCGCGGGCGCACCTTCGACGCCCAACAACGGATCATCGACGTTTTCGTAAACGGTGATGCCCAATACGTCACCCGGGCGAATGGTGTCTGACCCCAGTGGCGATGCGTTTTTGAATGCGTTTGAGAAGCCAAGGGCCGGGGTCACCGCAACCGCGCGTGTTACACGGTCATTCACAGACACAACAAAGGCGTCGCCCTCGTTTTGCACGGAGCCCGCGAAAATTTGCTTCTTATTGGGACCGACTTGCGGCAATCCACAAGACGAAACAACGGCCAACGCCGCAAGAACTGCGATGGGACGCGCCCACCGAAAAGGTACGGATTTCACTGCCCGGTCTCCTCGACCTATTCAACTCTGCCTCAAAATTCGCCGATTGCTTCGACGTAATTGAGGGCAACGTAGCGCAGATATTTCAAAAAAGCGACTGCAAATGCGGGGTTAGGTCAGGTGACAAGCCGTAACTGTTGCCTTGGGGCCGCGGTCCCCATTTCCAGCGCGTCATAAGGATCTTCGGGGGCAAGCATCATATCCACCACTTGTCGCAGCAATTGACGGCGCCCTCGTGCCGCATAAAACCCGCCGGGAATTTGCGAAGTTTCAAGCAGATAGCGGCGATAATCTTTGTAGGCGCGGTTGTCAGGGCGGCTGGCCCCGGCGAAAAATTCTGGCAATGGCTGATCTGACACAAATTCAGGCTGGGCATAGACCGCACGGCCAAACACTTTCAGCGGAATGCCGCGCCACAGCACCTGCTGACCTGCGGTTGAATTCACTGTCACGGCGGTACGGGCATCATTTAAAAGCTGGGCCAGCTTGCCGCCACGCACATAATGAACGCGGTCTGCGACACCATATTTGCGTGCCAACCGATTGATATCGCGGCGCACGGGCACGCGGCCATCTTCCAAGGGATGCGCCTTGACCACCAAATGGTGATGCTTTGGCGCGCCTTTGGCAAATCCGTCGATCACCAGTTCCAGAAAATCCGACATCGTTTCAAACGGGGAGTGCATCTGAAATGAACTGTCATGTTCAAGCTGCAACAGCGCCAAATGATATGGAAAACCACCAAGCCGAATACGTAAGGTCGAGATAAGCCGGTCCGCCGCAAGCACTGGCATCAGCAGCAGGCGCTTGACGTAAAGCTGGAATTCTTTGGTCACACTCAGGCTGCGGTGGGGGCGGAAATCGCGGTAATCGCCATTTCTAAACATCACAAACCAATGATACAGCGCGCCGTAAAAGATGTGTTGGCGCATGTCGCCCCAATGGCCGGGGGGCAGAGGCGCTTCCATGTCGGAATTGGCCAACGCGGTCTGCATCTGCGCGATGGTCATATCCATCAGCCGTGAATTGCCGTTGGACCCGTCCCGTTCGTAGGTCACCCAATAAGGCCGCATATAGCCTTCTTCGAACACATGCACAGTAATGCCGCGCGCCTTGGCTTGCGCCACCGCATTTGCGTGGATCGGGCGGGTATCGCCGTAAAGCACGATGTCAGTCACACCCTTGTCAGTCAGCAACCCCGCAAAGGTATCAGGCCAATCCGCAGATTTACCCCGAAACGGAATATAACTGTGCGGATGAAACCAGAACGCCCGGTCACCTGCGTTGAACCCAACACGCCACACCTCGGCCCCTGCCAGGCGCAACATTTTGCCCAGACGGTGAAAGAACGGCCCATGCGGCCCTTGCAGGAACAAAAAAACCCGATTGTCAGAGGGCGTGGTGGTCATGCTGGTCCTTTTGGCAGTGTGATTTGGCCCGTTGGACCATAAAATCGGGGCGTAATTGTGACGCAATGATCGGGTCGCGCCCCTTGTCAGTATGGCGCAGCAGGGTTACGTCAACATGAACACTACCAAAGGAGCAGCCCATGTTCACGGGGATTATCACGGATGTTGGCACCGTTGTCGGTTTGGAACAAGCAGGCGATCTGCGCGCGCGCATCCAGACCGGGTACGACACAGCAACAATTGACATCGGGGCATCCATTGCCAGCGATGGTGTCTGTCTGACCGTCGTGGCGATGGGCGATGATTGGTATGACGTCCAGATCAGCGCCGAAACCCTTGAGAAAACCAACATTGGCCACAACGGTTGGCAGGTCGGCAAACGCCTGAACCTTGAACGGGCGTTGAAGGTTGGGGATGAATTGGGCGGTCATATTGTGTCTGGTCATGTGGACGGCGTGGCCGAAGTGATTTCGATGGTGGACGAGGGCGACAGCACCCGTGTCACCCTGCGCGCGCCCAAATCGCTGGCCCGCTTCATCGCGCCCAAAGGATCGGTTGCGCTGAATGGCACATCGCTGACCGTGAACGAAGTTGAGGGCTGCGATTTTGGGATCAACTTTATCCCGCATACCAAGGACGTGACAACATGGGGTGATGTGGCGGTGGGTGATCAGATCAATCTGGAGATTGATACATTGGCGCGCTACGTGGCGCGACTGGCTGAGATGGGATGAAAGCACGCTTTGCCGGGCAACGACTGGTCAAGTGCCACAGGCTTCGATATCAGCCAGCATCAGTGAAAAACGGGAATTTGCCATGAATTTTGAAAAACCGGGTCCAGTCGAAGAAGGCCTTTCAAGCGCCATTTCACCGATTGAAGAGATCATTGAAGATGCCCGCCAAGGCCGGATGTTCATTCTGGTTGATCATGAAGACCGTGAGAACGAGGGTGATTTTGTTATCCCCGCGCAATTCGCGGATGCCGCCGCGATCAATTTTATGGCGACCCACGGGCGCGGCTTGATCTGTTTGCCGATGACCGCCGAACGGGTGGGGCAATTGGGCCTGCCGATGATGGCGACCAACAACTCATCGCGTCATGAAACTGCTTTTACCGTCAGCATTGAGGCCCGTGAGGGCGTCACCACTGGTATTTCCGCCGCTGACCGCGCTTTGACGGTTGGTGTGGCGATCAGCGAACAGGCGGGCGCGGCGGACATCGCCACGCCCGGTCACGTGTTCCCGCTGCGCGCACGCGATGGTGGCGTGTTGGTCCGCGCGGGCCATACCGAAGCCGCTGTTGATATCAGCCGTCTGGCGGGTTTGCACCCATCCGGGGTGATCTGCGAGATCATGAAAGAAGACGGCACCATGGCCCGGCTGTCAGATCTAATTGAAATTGGCAAAAAACACGACCTCAAGATCGGAACCATCAGCGATTTGATCGCCTATCGCCACAAACACGACAACCTTTTGGTTGAACGCGAAAGCCGCCCTGTCATGTCTTCCTTTGGCGGCGACTGGCAAATGCGAATATTCAACGATCAATTAACGGGACGTGACCATGTGGTGCTGACCAAGGGCGATCTGTCGACATCCGAACCTGTGCTGGTGCGTACCCATGCGCTGAATGCATTACAGGATATCTTGGGTCTTGGACCCAGCTCTGCTGATGAATTGCCGCGCGCCATGCAGATTATCGCAGATGAAGGGCGCGGCGCAGTTGTGTTGTTCCGTGATCTATTACCACAACTGCAACTGGATGATGATGAGGAAGAAGGCCCGCGCACCGTGAAACGCACCGGGTTGGGCGCGCAAATCCTGTCCTCGATGGGATTGCACAAGCTGATTCTGCTGACTGATAATCCCGAAACCCGCTATCTGGGTCTTGATGCCTATCACCTTGAAATCGTGGGCACCCGCCCCATCACGATGGAGTAACATAAGATGGCCGCGCACGAAGAACATACCGTTTTGTCGACACCTCGTTTTGATAAGCCTGTGAAGGTGCTGATCGTGGTGTCGCCCTATTATTCCGACATTGCCGCGGGATTGCTGACCGGGGCCAAGGCCGAATTGGACGCTGCTGGCGTGGCATGGGACGTGGTGGAAATGCCCGGCGCACTGGAAATTCCCACGGCCATTGGTATTTCTGATCGGCGCAGCAACTTTGACGGCTATGTCGCACTTGGCTGCGTGATCCGCGGTGAAACCACCCATTATGAGACCGTCTGCAATGACAGCAGCCGCGCCTTGCAAATGTTGGGGCTGCAAGGGCTGTGCATCGGCAATGGCATCTTGACCGTTGAGAACCGCAAACAAGCCGAGGTACGCGCCGACCCGGATGGGCAGAATAAAGGCGGCGGTGCCGCTGCTGCGGCCTTGCATCTGATTGCCCTCACTCGTAAGTGGGCGGACACAAGCAAAGGCATCGGGTTCAAACCCTTGGGGCAAGACACCTTGATGGCTGGCAATACGGATGGATCAAATACCGCATGACGACGTCGCAGGCTGGCATTTCCGGCAACCAGAAACGCAAAATGAAATCAGCCGCGCGGCTTTACGCGGTGCAGGCGCTGTTCCAGATGGAACATTCGTCGCAAGCGATCGAATGGGTTCGAAACGAATTTTTGGAACACCGCTTTGGCGCTGTCTATGACGGCGAGGAAATGCAGGACGGGGACATCAACCTGTTTGCGCGCATTCTGGAAGATGCGGTGAACTATCAAGCCCCGATTGACCAGATGACTGACCGCGCGCTGGTGGCCAAATGGCCCATTGCGCGGATTGATCCAACCTTGCGGGCGCTGTTTCGTGCCGCTGCTGCGGAATTTCGCGACACTGGAACACCACCAAGGGTTGTGATTAGCGAATATGTCGATGTAGCACGGGCGTTCTTTCCCGACAGCAAAGAGCCAAGCTTTGTCAACGCGGTGCTTGATCACATGGCCCGCGAAGCGCGACCAGAGGCGTTTTGATCTGACTTGACCACAGCATGAATGCGCTTACTATCTCAGGGTGGAGGTGCTGAAATGCCTAAAATCTTCCGTTTTTACATCTTTCACTGCGTAATCGGGTTTGCGATCTCGGCGCTCTTCACGGGTGCACTGCTTTATCTCAACATCGCCAATCTATGGCATTTGATCAGCACCTCTGACATTGGCTTGATGGCTGTCACGGTGTTTTGGGTACTCAATGGGATTGTGTTTGCCGGGGTGCAAACCGCCGTTGCGATCTGGCTGATGGCTGAACCTGAGGGTGATGACACAGGTGGCGGTGGCCGCCGGGTGCGGGTATTGGTCAAAGCGACCGTACGGCGGTAGGGCCAGCAGAACAACGCGCATCCCGCTTTTCGCCCTTTTACAAATACCTATACACGGCATCTTCCAAAGCCTGACCAAATATAGTTTGGGTGTAGGTGTGACGGGACCGCACCTGCCGTCCTGTTTTGTATTCCCGGGGACCTGTATGTACAGGTGGGCGCCAGATAAATGAACCAGGGCTCAGACAGAGCCAGCTCCCTAGGATTTGCTTAAGGCCACTGGAATGTAACGTAATACAAACAGGGCAGAACCCGTCACCCTACTCAGATAGGCGCGTGACAGGCATCCGACAAGGGTTAAAGCACTTCCCGGAATACCTGAAACATTGAGTATTACCTAACGCGTTGAAATCTTTGATTTCAGGCAGCGTTAGGAGATTCAGGTTTTTCTGCAAGTACCCTAGTTTGTATTTTCGTGAATATCGGCGCGCATGCTGCCCATGTGTTCTTCCCAACCTTTGTCGAGCGATAGCGTCAGGCCAAACCCTTCGGCACCTGTTGGCAGGCCGTCGTGTTCAAGCGACAGGCGCATGCCGCCCTCAACGGCCTCCAAGGTCCATCGCACAGTGCTGTCGGCACCGCCCATCGGTTTGATAGTAAAGGAATATTCCAGATACTCTGGCGCGCGGGCCACACTGACGGTGCCCCAACAAATCTTGTTGCCGCTTTCAGCCCCATAAAGCGCAAATTCCGCGCCTTCGATCAGCGGTGTCTTGGGTGCGTGAAACCAAATGGCCAATTTGTCTGGCTGGGTTAGATAATCCCAGACCACCTCACGGCTGGCTTGGAGGTAAATGCTTTTGCGAATGACAGTGTCGGTCATGTTTTATCCTTTTCGATGGCTGATTTGAGGGCACTCAGGCGGTCATCCCAGAAGCTGTCAAAATATTCGAACCAGCTAAGAACGGGTGCAAACCCTTGCGTGTTGATACTGTTAATACGTTCGCGCCCACGGGCCTCTACGGTGATCAACCCGCCATCGCTCAACACGGTCAGGTGCTTTTTCACCGCAGCGCGGGTCATATCGAAATGGCCTGACACATCCGCGATGGTCATGTCTTGGGCCGCTAGCATCTTCAGAATGTCACGCCGCGTAGGATCCGCAAGCGCGCGGAAGGTGAGTTGGGCCGCTGGGCTCATTGCGACACCGGTACAAAGTCAAATGCACCGTCCTGATACAGCATTGTCACGCAATCGGTGTCTGAGACGCAGGCAGAGATATGCGGCATCAGTGCGGGAACTTCAAAATAGCTGCCGGGGCCGATGGGCGTTGGTTCAGCGCCGGGTACGGCGTGGGTCATTTGTCCTTCAACAACCAATCCGAACATCGCGGCAGATTTGCTGTGCACCGGGCTGACAGTGCCAGCAGGTAAACGGACCATGGCGAAATAGGCCTCAGTCCAGCGATCGCCGGACAGGGGGGCAAAGGCGACCCCTTCGGGTGTGGTGGCCCAATCGAGTGCCACAGGTGGTGTTAATGTGATGATGGGATCAGCAAAGGCAGGAGGTGCCGCGATGCAGGCTGCCAGAATAAGATGTCGCATAGGGTTCCTTTCAGATATTACCATTTGGTATCATTTTTACTTAGAGTACCAAATGGTATCATGTCAAGCCATGATTTCGAATCTCCGATGGGCGGCTAAATCACTCAGGCGTTTCGATGAAGTTGTAAGCGCGCAGCTCTTCGGGCAGCAGCACGTAAATTTCATCGGGCGGCGTTACCAGCGCATGACGCATGACCAGCGGGTCGATGCCCATGTCATCAAGGTAGGCCATCACCTCACCCTGACCGCGCTGAATGTCCTCTACTGCGACAAAGGCAGGCAGTAACGTGCTTTCCCCAAAATAATGCTGATGCACGCCGACTGACGCCTTATCGGGCACGTCGCGGGTGACCCCTGCAACCAGCAGATAGGGGCAGGCAGAATAACATATGTCACCAATCCGTAGGGCAGTATCAAGCCCTGCCGCGCGGATGTGCCGCCCCAGATCAAGCGCTTCGCGGACTGTCCCACCGGGGGAATTCAGGATCACGCGGGTGGGGGCAGGGTCAAGTTCGTCAATCTGTTTGGCAATCCGGGTGGCATCCCCTTCGGCAATCGCCCCTTCGAGCAAGATGCTGGCCCCGGCCTCAACCACGGTCAGGGTCAAACGGTCGGGCAGGGGCGTTGCGGGCATGGGCCTGCCCGGGGCGGGCGCGCGGTCTGGGCGGTAACGGCGGGTTTGGTCGCCGGGGCGGATCGGTTCTGTCAGCGATGGCGCACGTGGTCCAAAGCCCGGCAGGCTGATCCCATCGCGCAAATCACCCCAGAACAACATCACCGCCAGCCCAAGCTGAAAGATCAGCACGCCCATCAGGATGCGGCCCACTGGCGTGCGGGAACGGACGGCGGCTTTTTCGGTCATGACGATTTGATCGAGGTAACTTGCGCTGCGCTATCAGGCCGTTTCTCATGCGGTTCCTCAACGGTGCCGCCGTGCATCGCATCCTCAACGTCGCGTACCGCTGACAACGCGGCGCGCAATTCTGCCAGTGTCATTGTGTCTTCAACGGCGGCACCTTCGCGGCCGGACCGGATGGCGGTCTGGGTGATGGCAAGGATGAACACTAGCACCGCAGGCAACAGATCAATGGCAATTGCCCCGGCCCACGACGGCACAAAGTTGCGGGCATAAAGGATCACCGCATCAGCGCTGGAAATCGGGGTATAGGTGGTTTCATTGGGCGGCGGCATCGCCAACACCTGCTGCGCGGCGCGTTCTAGCGTGGTGGCACGTTGCGCCAACACTTCGAGCACAGAAGTAATGGTGGCCCCTTGGGCGCTGCGGTTCTCGACAGAATTGCCATCCAGTTCCGGCAAGACCACCGAGGCCGACAGATCTTGTGCGGCGCGTTCCACCAAAGACGCCACCGACAATTGCCGTAGTTGCGTGATCAGACCCGCCAACCGCACCGCCTGTTCGGAAAATTCCACTGATCGCGCCTCAACCGGGCCGGGCTCCACTGTCAGGGCGCGCATCCGGCTGAGGATTTGGTTGCCTTCCACAAAGGCGGCATTGACCAGCGGGGTTTGTGTGGCGATCTGCGCCTCTAACCCGCTGAGTTCGGCGGACTTTTGCCGCAGCAACCGAAAAACCGCACCACGCCCTGCCAGACCTGACAGATTGCCTGTGGCTTCTTGTTCGCTTAGATCCTCAAAACTTTGCCGGACGCGGGCCACGTCCCGTTCCAATCCTTGGGCTGACAGGGCAATTTCATGGGCGCGTTCGAGCGATCCCTGATATTCTTGTACGGTCTTGGCAAGGTGTTGTTCAACCGCCGCCGACCCGGCAAGGGCCGCGGCATTCAGCCAAGATGACATGGCGATAATCGCCAATGATCCAAGGCCCATTGCCCCCAGTAACCCCACCCGCGCACGGGTGGTGCGTACCGCAGGAAACAGCCTTAACATATAGGACCAAAACACAAAAATCCCGACAGACACCGCCACGGAATAGGCAATCGCGGCAAAGGCAGACATCGCGCCATTATCATCCAGCAGCGATGAAACCCCAAGGTAGGTATAGATGCCCGAGGCCACGGCGAGCACCCCAAGGGCGGTGCCGGAAAATGTATCAAGCCAGCTTAAATGGCCTTCAAGTTCGCGGGCATAGCGCACGCCGCGCGCCTGCGATTGTGTCATTGGTTTACGGTCACTCATGAATTCACCCCTGTTCACCCTCTGACAAGATAGGGACCTGACGTGGAATTACCAAGGTAATGAGCTGCTCTTGCAAATGTTCATGAAATGTTCATAAATTTAGCGATGGACGAAAGCGATTTTCAGACCCCGCAGATGATCCTGCAACCGGGCCAGCTTTTGGCGCGCGGCGTGGCACGGCATTTGTCGAGCTATGGTTTTGCCACGGTGGAGGAACTGGTGCCAACACGGGGCCTGCGGGTCGATGTGATGGCATTGGGGCCAAAGGGTGAGATTTGGGTGGTCGAATGCAAATCATCCCGCGCTGATTTCACCTCTGACAGCAAATGGCAGGGCTATCTGGAATGGGCGGATCGGTTTTTCTGGGCGGTGGATCAGGACTTTCCAACCGACATGCTGCCGGATCAAACCGGGCTGATCATTGGCGATAGTTATGGCGCTGAGATTATCCGTATGGGACCAGAAACCAAATTGGCCCCGGCACGCCGTAAAGTGATGGTCCAAAAGTTTGCGTTCCACGCGGCGCGGCGTTTGCACAGTCTGCGCGATCCGGGGGTGGCGGCAAGCTGGGGCTAGGGCCAAACCGCCTTAGCGCTTAGATTTTTTGCCGCTGATCTGATGCGCCGCTGCCATGATTTCTTCCGCGATCTCAACCGCTTCTTCCGGGGTGAAATCCATCGGAATTTCAATGCCGGCGCCTTCAACAAAAAGCCGCACCATGCCTGCATCGGTGGGGCCGATCTGCAAATTTGCTTCGATATCGCGTTCGGTATTAATGCCCATGGCGGATCTCCAAAGTGATGGGGGCCATCGCTAGCGTGACATGGCTTGAAAGGCAAGCGGGATTGGCGGCAAGATAGCGAATGGCAAAGATGGAAATACGCAGATTCGCAGCATCTGACCGGGACTGGTTGGTTGAGCAACACGACGTGCATTATGCGCGTGACGAAGGGTTTGATCATACCTTTGGGGCGTTGGTGGCGCAGATTGTCGACGCATTTTTGGCGGATCATGATGAAGCCTGCGAGGCGGGATGGATCGCATGGGGTGGCGGGCAGCGTTTGGGTAGCATCTTTTGTGTGCGGTTAAACGAAACCACGGCGAAACTTCGGTTGTTTTTGCTGACACCTGAGGCGCGGGGCAAGGGGCTGGGCAAGCGTATGCTGGCCACTTGTATGGGGTTTGCCCGTGATCATGGCTATGCGGACATGCAGCTTTGGACCCACGAATCCCACCACGCGGCAGGCGCACTTTATGCCAAGACGGGTTGGACCTTGGGGCCGACAAAACCCGTCGTGTCCTTTGGCAAGCCAAATGTTGAACAAACATGGACAATCACCCTGTAGCGGGTCTTGCAATCTGAGTTCACCAGCGCTAAATCCCCTACCAATGCCGCCTTAGCTCAGTTGGTTAGAGCACTGGTTTGTGGAACCAGGGGTCCCCCGTTCAAGCCGGGGAGGCGGTACCACCCTCCCTTTTTAAATACCATTCACGTTTCGCCGCATTTGTTGTGCATGCGTATTTGGCGCGAGAAGAAGCCAGCGTTAGTCGAGTTTCAGGGTCTGGCGAAGTTTGCCGCTGAGGCGGTCATAGATCAGGATTTGATTATCCGTGGTGACAATGGCGTACCAATCGTCACCCTGGGTGAAGGCAGAGGCAGTAGTGCCATCTGGCAATGTGATCACCTGAGGTAAATCAGGCCCTTTGCCGGACAGGCGCGTGACAAGCAGGGCCGTAACCACTAGAACGCCGCAAATCATCACGGCGGTCAGTACCGTCACCATCCGCCGCAGAAACCGCAGGTTTGCTGGTTCAGTGGGTTCTATAGGGTCATCCATGTCGCACCGCCGTATTACATTCACCATCGCGGACGCACCGCCGCCGCGTCTTGATAAGGCGCTGGCGCGCGATGTGCCAGAGGATGCGAACCTGTCGCGCACAAGGTTAGGGCGTTTGATCGAAAATGGCGCGGTGATGGTGGCGGGCCAAGTGGTGCGTGACCCACGCGCGAAGGTCACCGTTGATGATCAGGTTGATATCGATGTTGAAGAGGCCGAAGAGAGCCATATCCTGCCCGAGGATATTCCGCTTGAGATCGTGTTTGAAGATGATGATCTGGTGGTGATCAATAAACCCTCGGGCATGGTAGTACATCCGGCACCGGGCAGCCCATCCGGCACTTTGGTCAACGCATTGCTGGCGCATTGCGGTGATGATTTGTCTGGGGTGGGCGGCATGAAACGCCCCGGTATTGTCCACCGGATTGATAAGGAAACCAGTGGGTTGCTTGTGGTCGCGAAATCAGATGCGGCGCATCATGGGCTGGCCAAGCAGTTCGAGAAACACACCGTTGAACGCTATTATCAGGCGGTGGTTTACGGCGTGCCGGATGCCAATGATCCCCGGTTGCGGGGGATCAAAGGCGCGTCGTTTGAGCCGGGGAATATCCTGAAACTGACCACGCAATTGGCGCGTCACAAAACCGACCGGCAGCACCAAGCGGTGCTGTTTAACGGTGGACGCCATGCCGTCACACGGGCACGCACCGTGGAACGATTTGGAACTCCACCGATACTGGCGCTGATGGAATGTTGGCTGGAAACCGGACGCACCCATCAAATCAGGGTGCATATGGCGCATGCAGGGCATGGGCTGGTGGGCGACTCTACCTATGGCGGCAAACGCAAATTACCCAAGACGGCCTTGCCGGAGATTGCGGCAGAGGCGGTAAAAGCATTTCCACGTCAAGCGTTACACGCTGCGGTTTTGGGTTTTGATCATCCGCTGACAGGCGAAAACGTGCGCTTTGAAGCGCCGTTGCCGCAAGACATGGCTGATCTGCTGGATGTGGTTCGTTTGGCTGTTTGATCCAGCGGAGCCACTGTCATAAACAGCACGTGTGTGTGACCGCACCAAGCAGTTACTTCCTATTAACGGAGATTGTGGCAATATTAATCTAAACCGATCAGTTCAGCACTTGAAACTGACGTTAGCGCCAACCATATTGATGTTAAGCCCATAAACATGGGCCCCTAAAATGGGGAAAGGGACACGAAATGGCCAATTATGCAAATTTACCGGCTCCAACGCCGGAAGGTGGTTTGAACCGCTATATGCAGGAAATCCGCAAATTTCCAATGTTGGAACCTGAAGAGGAATACATGCTTGCCAAGGCATGGGTTGAGAAAGAAGACACGCAAGCGGCACATCGTTTGGTGACGTCGCACCTGCGGCTGGCTGCCAAAATTGCTATGGGATACCGTGGCTATGGCCTGCCGCAAGCCGAAGTGATTTCAGAGGCCAATGTGGGTCTGATGCAGGCGGTAAAACGCTTTGATCCTGAAAAGGGCTTTCGGTTGTCGACCTATGCGATGTGGTGGATCAGGGCGTCTATTCAGGAATTTATTCTGCGCTCATGGTCGCTTGTCAAAATGGGAACGACTTCGGGCCAGAAGAAATTGTTTTTCAACCTGCGCAAAGCCAAGAACAAAATCGGCGCGCTGGAAGAAGGCGACTTGCGCCCTGAAAACGTGACCGAAATTGCCACACAGCTTGGTGTGACCGAAGAAGAAGTAATTTCCATGAACCGGCGGATGTCGGGCGGAGATGCATCGCTGAATGCCACGGTCGGGTCCGAGGGTGAAGGCACCATGCAATGGCAGGACTGGCTTGAGGATGAAGATGCTGATCAGGCTGGCGATTACGAGGCGCGGGACGAATTGGAAACCCGTCGTGAAATGCTGGCCGAAGCGTTGGATGTGTTGAATGACCGCGAAAAGGACATTCTGACCCAACGGCGTCTTTCGGATGAGACAATCACGCTGGAGGACTTGTCGTCACAATACGATGTCAGCCGCGAACGTATTCGTCAGATCGAAGTGCGGGCCTTTGAGAAACTCCAGACCCGGATGCGGGAACTGGCCAAAGAAAAAGGTCTGCTGGCCAACGCCTGATCCCTTTGATGACTTGACGAAACGCAAACCCTGCCCAACCATTGGGCAGGGTTTTTTATGGGAGGGATGCAAAATGGCAGGCGGCTGGGCAAAAGACGGCGCGGTGTCAGAACAGATTGAGGCGTCCATTTCGGATGAACTGGCCCGGATGAAAGCGCGGCGCGTGCCTGTGGGCGACAGCCTGACCCATTGTGCCGAATGTGAAGAGCCGATCCCAGAAGCGCGACGCGCGGCACTGCCGGGGGTGAAGCTGTGTATTGAGTGTGTGCGCGAGCGGGATGGGAGGTTTCAGGCGCGGGCTGGGGTTAATCGGCGGGGGTCGAAGGACAGTCAGTTGAAGTGATTAGCCGTGGTGGGCTTTGCGGTGGCAATTCGGGCAGAGGGCGATCGTGTTCTCAACCGTGTCATCACCCTCTTCGCTAAGCGGCGTTTTGTGGTGGACCTCCAAAAACGGCTGCCCTGACCTCCGGCTGATAAAGGGCGTTGTCGCACCACAGCCCTCGCAAATCCCATCAGCGCGAAAAAGGCGTTCTGCAATCACATCGCGGTTGCGCAGATAACCTACGACTTGACGCATGATTTTTACTGGCTTGGGCGGGGCGGATGCCAACCTGCGCTGGCGTGTTTTGGCGCTATCGCGCAGGGCGGTGGTGACACCCTCCTGAAAGGTCGCAATCATCTGCTCGTCTTGTTTGTTTGCCAGCGGGACTAACGTTTGAGGCCGATAGACCCCAGTAAAGATAAAGCTGCGATTCTTAGGAGGACGGGCATTCGCCCCGCTGGGTGCCACGCCATGGCGGGTACACAACGCGCCGTAATCCGCCCAAATCATGTCAAATTCTGGGTCGCCACCTGTGACCTGACGATACCCATGGCGCGCAATCGAGTTGGAAATTTCACGAATGTTTTGTGTTTTTCCTTTGCGGTAACGCATATCCTCACCGCGGAGCCCAAGCTTTACAGCATGGGCTGACACAAAGCGTATTGGGTGGTTGCGATCAACAATGAAATGTCGATGGTTGCGAAGGTGTCGGGCCGCAACATCGCTTTCGGACTGATAGATCCGCGCCAAGGCGGTGATTTTGTCGTGCCAATCTTCAAGCCTGTAGGGCATTCACCCCTCCATCGCCTCCAACTCGTCAATCATCCCAGAAATCATCGACAAACCCTTGTCCCAGAACGCCGGGTCACTGGCATCCAGTCCAAACGGGGCCAGCAATTCCTTGTGGTGTTTTGACCCACCGGCTTTCAGCATGTCGAAATACTTGTCCTCAAAATCCGGTTCGCCCTCGGCATAGACGGCATAAAGCGCGTTCACGAGGCCGTCGCCGAATGCATAGGCATAGACGTAGAACGGCGAATGCACGAAGTGGGGGATATAGGCCCAGAAGGTCTCATACCCGTCCATGAATTCAAAAGCCGGTCCAAGGCTTTCCGCCTGTACCGACATCCACAGCGCATTGATGTCATCAGGGGTCAATTCACCACCGCGCCGCGCCGCGTGCAGTTTGCATTCAAAGTCGTAAAACGCGATCTGGCGCACGACAGTGTTGATCATGTCCTCGACCTTGCCCGCCAGCATCACCTTGCGTTCAGCTTGTGATTTGGCGCCGTCCAGCATCTTGCGGAAGGTCAGCATTTCGCCAAAGACTGACGCGGTTTCGGCCAAGGTCAGTGGGGTGGATGACAACATTTCGCCCTGTCCGGCGGCCAGCACCTGATGCACGCCGTGGCCCAACTCATGCGCCAAGGTCATGACATCACGGGGTTTTCCCAGATAGTTCAGCATCACGTAGGGGTGCACATCCGTCACGGTGGGATGCGCAAAGGCCCCCGGTGCCTTGCCCGGTTTTACGGCAGCATCAATCCAGCCTTTGCGGAAAAACGGTTCAGCCAGTTCACCCATGCGCGGATCAAAGGCGGTGTAGGCATCCATCACGGTCTGTTCCGCGCGATCCCAATCCACGACGCGCGGGTCTTCCATTGGCAGGGGCGCGTTGCGGTCCCAGACCTGCATCACATCCAGACCCAGCCATTTACGCTTTAGCTCATAATACCGATGGCTCAGGTTTGGATAGGCTTTGACAACCGCTTCGCGCAGCGCCTCGACCACCTCGGGTTCCACCTGATTGCTCAGGTGGCGACCGGTCTGGGCGGTTTCCATGCCGCGCCAGCGGTCGATGATCTCTTTTTCCTTGGCTTGGGTGTTATGAACACGGGCAAAGGTTTTGATATTGCTGGCAAACACATCGGCCAATTCGCGTGCTGCCGCCTCGCGGTTGGCACGGTCCGGGTCGGTCAACAGGTTCAACACCCCTTCGATGTTCAACTGATCGCCGTTCACCTCAAATTCGAGACCCGCAATGGTTTCGTCAAACATCCGTTCCCATGCGTCACCGACAACGCCCAAATCATGCAGGAATTTTTCCAACTCATCGGACAGTTGATAGGGTTTCATGGCGCGGATACGGTCAAACACCGGTTTGTAGCGGGCCAAATCGGCATTTGCAGCAAACAACCCGTCCAGATGGTCATCCTCAAGCCGGTTCAGCTCCAGCGTGAAAAACACCAGTGGTGTGGTGAAATTAGTGATCTTTTCTTGGCAGTCCGACATGAACTTGGCGCGGCCCGCATCGGTGGTCAGTTGATAATAGCGCAGCCCCGCATAAGACATGATCCGCCCGGCGATCTGGTTGATTTTTTCATTGCGCAGCACACAATCCAGCAATCCGGCGGCGTCAATACTTGCCAAATTTCCTTCAAAATCAGCGGCAAAGCTGGCGCAGGCCTGTTCCAACCAATCAAGGTCACGCTTAAGTTCCGGCGCATCCTCGCCCGTGTAAAGGTCGCTTAAATCCCATTCTGGCAGATTGCCGAGGGATTTATTGCCGCCACTGGCATTTGCGTCACGAACGGGGAAAGGAAGCTGAAACATCTGGGGACCTCAATATGGTGTTTGCATCTACCTAAGCGCGGCAGCGGTCGGGGACAAGCGACTCTCATCCGTAAATCCGCAGCATTTCGTTCAGATCGTCCAATGTATTGGCCTCTTGCAGGGGTTTATCCTGCCGCCAGCGTAGCATCCTTGGAAACCGCAATGCGATGCCGGATTTGTGGCGCGGGCTGGCTTGGATGCCCTCAAAGGCAATTTCAAACACATGATGCGGGGTGACTTTGCGCACCGGGCCAAAGCGCTCAAGCGTGTTCTTGCGCACCCACGCAGTAATCTGGCGGAACTCTGCATCGGTCAGGCCGGAATAGGCCTTGGTGAAGGGGATCAGCTCATTGCCATTCCAGACGGCAAAGGTGAAGTCGGTGAACAGATTAGCGCGCCGTCCTGATCCGGATTGCGCATAGATCATCACCGCATCGATGGTCAGCGGGTCGAGCTTCCATTTCCACCAATCCCCCTTTTTACGGCCCGACAAATAAGGGCTGTTTGCACGTTTGATCATCAATCCTTCGGCGTGGGCGTCGCGGGCGGTTGTGCGCAGGTCAGCCAGTTCGGACCAATCAGTAAACGGATACTGTGGTGACAGTTTGATTGGGGCATCTTCCGGCAGGTTGGCGCAGGCAGCCTCCAACAAAGCGCGGCGGCTTGCAAAGGGTTGGTCGCGCATATCAACGCCCTGCCATTCCAGCAGGTCATAGGCGTGCAAGACAACGGGGGCCTCTGCCAATAGCTTTTTCGGGACTTTCTTGCGGCCAATGCGCGATTGCAGGGTGTTGAACGACGATGGCTTTGCCGCACCGGGCTGCCAGACCAGCAATTCACCGTCCAACACCGTGCCGGGGGGTAAATGATCAACCGCACGGGCCAGTTCAGGAAAGCGGTCAGTCATCAACTCTTCGCCGCGTGACCAGACAAAATAATCGCCATCCCGCAAGATCAATTGCCCACGAATTCCGTCCCATTTCCATTCCGCACGCCAATCCGCCGGATCACCCAAGGCGTCTGGACCATCCTCCAACCCATGCGCGAGGTAAAACGGGTAGGGGCGCGAGGCATCAGCACTGGCATCCGCAGCCTCAATCAACTGGTGCCAGCTAACATCATCGGGATGCCAGTTGCCCATCAATCGGTGCGCCAGTTCGGCCTCTGGTTTGCCGGTGGTCTGCGCCAATGCGCGGGTCATCAGTTTTTGGCTGACACCGATCCGGAAACCGCCGGTGATCAGTTTGTTGAACAAAAACCGTTCAGCCCCGCCCAGATGCTGCCATGCGTTCAAAACAAAGGCCTTGCGCGCGGGTTCATCGGCAGTGGCAAGGTCGCGTAAAGCGTTGATCCAATGGGTCAAGGATTGGGTCGACGTCGAAGAATTTGGCGGCAGCACCAGCGCGATGGTTTCGGCCAAGTCACCGACAATTGCATAGCTGTCCTCAAACAGCCATAGCGGGATGTCTGCGACCTCGGCTGCCCATTCGCGCAGCTTGGTGGTGGTGACGGTGCGTTTCGGCCTGCGCCCGGAAAACAGTGCGACAGTCCACAGCCGGTCCGCGTCGTCGGCATCGCCAAAATACGCCGCCAACGCCGCGACCTTCACGTTGGTTTTGGTGCTTTGATCAATGGCTTCAAACAGGGTGGCAAAACGCTTCATCCGTCGTCGCCTTTTTCTGCGGTATCCCCGTCAAATGTGGTTGGCACGACCTGCGCGTTCCAGCCATTATCGTTCAAGTAGCGCGTCAATATATCCGTGTAACCATGCGTGACATATATATTTTCTGCCTCTGTCTGTTTGATTGCCCATAACAATCCCGACCAGTCGGCGTGATCCGAAATGACAAACCCCCGATCCGCCGTGCGGCGGCGTCTGATCCCACGCAGCGCCATCCAGCCTGAGGCAAAGGCAGTTTCATGCGCTCCAAATCGGCGCGACCACGTGCTGTCCTGAGCTGAGGGGGGCGACAGCACGATGGCACCGGGATATTCCTTTGGATTCAGATCAGCAGTGACATGCGTGGTTTCGGCTAAGATGATGCCCTGACCGCGTAAAGCCGCATTAGTGTTTTCCACCGCCGTGTGGGTCAGAATAGGCCCAATAGAAGGATCCAACATCGACATCAGCCGCTGCGCCTTGCCAAGGGAATAGGCCCCCAAAAAGGCGGTTTTCCCCACCTCCACGCACCCGCGCCACCAATCGTTTATCTGTTGCGCGACCTGCGTTTGATCCGGCCAGTGAAACACCGGCAGGCCAAAGGTACTTTCCGTAATAAAGTGGTGGCATTTGATCGGCTCGAATGGGGTGGACAGCCCATCGTCAACGACCTTGTAATCTCCCGATGCCACCCAAACCTGCCCTGCTACCTCAACCCTGATTTGCGCTGATCCCGGCACATGCCCCGCCGGGTGAAACGATACCTGTGCCGCGCCGATTTTGCGCGTTTCGCCGTAATTGACACCTTCAGCAACAATATCACCCAACCGATGTCGCATAACAGGCAGGGCAAGGTGTGTGGCCAGATAAGACCCCATGTCAGGCCGTGCATGATCTGCATGGCCATGGGTGATCAATGCACGTGGCACTGGCAGCCATGGATCGATGTAAAAATCGCCAGCCGGACAATAGATGCCTTTGTTGGTAAAAATAAGGGCTGGCGTCTGTGTCATGACAGCCAATGTAGGGTGCGATGTGCAATTGCACAGTGGTTTTTCGCTTTGAATGGCACGCGGGCCGCTGCTTTAGGGCGTTACCGTGCCCAAAAACAATTTTTCCACGCCGTCAAAGACCTGTTTGCGAAGGGGCTCTTTCTCCATCAGCACCTCGTGTTCACCGCCTTCGACCATTTCAAGACGGCCACCCTTCCAGGTTTCCATACGTGCGTGAATGCGCGGGGTATCGACGATCCGTTCATTGCTGCCCAGCCACGTCACACAAGGCAGATTTGGCGCGCTGCGTCCGGCCAGATGTACGGTTTCAATCAGCGCCTCGCGCAACCAGACAAAGCTGGGACCACCCAAGGCCAGTTCCGGATGCGCAATGACCTGTTCACGCATCATATTGTACATTGCAACATCTGTGGTCAGCATGTTGTTTTCAAACGGTTCTGCCAGAACGTAAGGCTCTGGCTTGGTGCCGGGAGGCAATAAATGCCCACGACCAAAACGCGGCATCACATGTGCCAGGAAATGTGCCAAATGTCGTAGATGTGGCGCAATCAGAATCCCCCACATCGGCGCGCTAAAGGCTGCGGCCTGAACCGGCAGCCCTTCGATGACGGCACGCAGACCAATGCAACCACCCATGGAATGGGCCAGCAGAAAGAACGGCCGCGGCAGGCCGAGTTCACGTGCCGCACGCAACATTGCGGCCACATCTTTTTGATAATCTGAAAACACATCAACATGGCCTGTTCGCGTGTCTTCCAACAACCGATCCGCCAACCCTTGTCCGCGCCAATCAATGGCCAAGGTGGCAAGACCCCGTGCGGCCAGTTCCGTGGCCGCAGGTCCGTATTTTTCGATGTATTCGGTGCGCCCGGGAAACAATAAAACAGTCCCCTTGGCACCTGCCGCCGGCCAATGGCCCACCCTGATCCTTTTTCCGTCAGATGTTTCGACCCAATGGGCCGATCCGCCCTCTGGGCCGGGATCTACATCCGTAAAAAGGGGGGCAGGCGTCAGAACCATTATGAAAGGGCAGCAGCCAGTTTCATCGCCAGCCCCATATCGCCATCAATCTTGAGCGTGCCGGCCATAAATGCAGACGTCGGGTTGGTTTCCCCCTCAAGGATGGACTGAAACGTGTCTGCATCGGCGCTCATTGTCACCTCCGCGTCTTCGTCAGCTACGCGTGCACCGTCTGCATCCATTATCACTGCACCTTCACCCTCTATGACGAACTTGGCAGTGCCGCCAATGTCGGCTCCGGCCAGTTTTTCATTCAACACAACAACGGCTTCGTTAACTATATCGCTCATCTTACGCCCTTTTTGGCAAAATGGCTGCTACTACATCTGGAATAATGGCGGCAGCCTGTTACATTCACCTTTGTTATGCGCATCAAAACCGTCAACCTCAAACGTCACCTTACGGCAATTGGATCAGCTCTGTTGCTGTCCGGCATTGCTTTGGCTGGGCTTTCGACAACAGCACAGGCTGAAATGGCATCGCCGGAACTGCTTGAGCGGTTGCGCAGTGCCTCGGCGATTGACGCCCCTCGGCTGGAACGCGAAGTCGAAACCGTGTGGTCGCGGTCAGGATCAGCGGCAATGGATTTACTGCTCAAGCGGGGACGAGACGCGCTTGATAAGGGCGATTTCCGACTGGCGATCGAACATTTTACGGCCCTGACAGACCATGCACCGGATTTCGCCGAAGGCTACCATATGCGCGCGCAGGCCTATTTCCGCGCCAACCTTTATGGTCCGGCGCTGGATGATCTGGAAACCACGCTGTCGCTGAACCCGGACAACTTTAATGCCATCTTTGGCTTTGCGGTTTTGGTGCAGGAATTTGGTGATTTGCCCCGCGCGGCGGAACTGTATCGCCGGGTCCTTGCCATCCACCCACATCACGAAAATGCCCAAGCCGCCCTTGATGCGATGAAACGCGACGGCGTCGGCCGCGACCTGTAAAAATTTCCAAGGATTTTAGTTAAGTGGTGAATGATGCGCGGGTTGTGGCCGTTTTAGGCCCGACCAATACGGGTAAGACCACCTATGCGATTGAACGGATGCTGGCGCACCGTACGGGTGTTATTGGCTTGCCGCTGCGTTTGCTGGCCCGCGAGGTCTATGACCGGATCGTCGCACTGCGCGGCCCGTCCGTTGTGGCACTGGTCACCGGCGAAGAACGCATCGTGCCGCCGCGTACACAATATTGGGTCTGTACGGTTGAGGCGATGCCAGAGGGCATGGGCGCGGATTGCGTAGCCGTTGATGAGATACAGCTTTGCGCTGATCCTGAGCGTGGGCATGTGTTTACTGACCGTCTGCTGCGGTCTCGTGGTTTGCATGAGACTTTGTTTCTGGGGTCAGACACCATGCGCGGGACGATTGCAGCATTGGTTCCCAAAGCACAGTTTATACGCCGCGAACGGATGTCTGAACTCACGTACACAGGTCAACGCAAAACGAGCCGGATGAAACCGCGTTCCGCTATTGTCGGGTTCTCGGTTGAGAACGTCTATGCGATTGCTGAGTTGCTTCGCCGTCAAAAAGGCGGTGCTGCGGTTGTGATGGGGGCGCTGTCGCCGCGCACCCGTAATGCGCAGGTTGAGATGTATCAGAACGGCGATGTCGATTATCTGGTCGCGACTGATGCGATAGGGATGGGGCTGAATTTGGACGTCGATCATGTGGCGTTCTCGGCACTCAGCAAATTTGACGGACGGCGGATGCGGCCCTTGGCCCCAAATGAACTGGCACAGATCGCAGGCCGGGCCGGGCGTGGCTTTAAGTCAGGGACTTTTGGCGTCACCGGCGACGCCCGACCTTTGGATGATAATGTCGCACAAGCGATCATGGATCACAGCTTTACCCCGCAAGACAAGATCATCTGGCGCAATCACGCGCTGCAATTTGGGTCAATAAAGCGCTTGATTTCCACGCTGGAACAGCCGCCCGACAACGAACGTCTGGTGCGAGCGCGCGAGGCGGATGACCTGAAAGCACTAAAAACGCTGTCAGAGATTGACGAGATTTTTGCACGTGCCAGCGATGGCCCTTCGGTCAATCTGCTGTGGGATGTCTGCCGTATCCCGGATTTTCGCGGTATCAGCCACGCCGAACACGCCAGTATCCTTGAGACTATATTTACCGACCTACATCAGTTGGGCACAATATCGGAAAACTGGCTGGCGCTGCATATCAAACGCATTGATCGCACCGATGGTGACATTGACGTGCTGTCAAAACGATTGGCGTTTATCCGCACATGGACCTATGTGGCGCAGCGCAAAGGCTGGACAAATGACGAAAGCCATTGGCGCGAGGCCACACGTGAAGTAGAAGACCGCTTATCAGACGCCCTGCACGCGCGTTTGACTGAAAAATTTGTAGATCGGCGCACATCCGTGCTTTTGCGCCGACTAGGACAGAAGGAAGCCATGGTGGCCGAAGTAAACGAGACTGGTGAAGTAACTGTAGAAGGCGAATTTGTAGGCAAGCTGGACGGTTTCCGTTTCCGCGCCGACAAGGGCGCAGGCGGGGCAGAGGAAAAGACGATCAAGTCTGCGGCCCTGCAAGCGCTGGCACCGCAATTCCATCTGCGCGCCGATCGGTTCTATAATGCGCCCGACACCGAAATTGATTTCACCGAACAAGGTGGATTGATGTGGGGGGCGTCCGCGGTGGGTAAACTCGTTGCTGGGTCCGATGCGCTTAAACCAACAGTTGAAGTCTTTGTTGATGACGTTGCAGGGCCGGAAGTGGCCCAAAAGGTGCAGCGCCGCTTGCAGCATTTCATTGACCGCAAAGTCGCCGCACAGTTCGAACCGTTGTTGAACTTAAGCAAAGACGAGACCTTGAACGGTCTGGCCCGTGGGTTCGCGTTTCAACTGGTTGAGAACTTTGGCCTGTTGCCGCGTGCAAAGGTGGCCGAGGACGTCAAAGCGCTGGATCAGGACGCCCGTGGCGCGCTGCGCAAACACGGCGTGCGCTTTGGCCAGTTCACCATCTTTCAACCCTTGCTGCTGAAACCAGCGCCGACGCGGCTGCGGCTGGTGCTGTGGTCACTGGTCAAAGGCCTGTCTGAATTCCCCGAATCGCCGCCCCCCGGATTGGTGACAATTCCCGTGGACGCGGGCGCGCCGGAAGGGGCCGACACCATGTCCGGCTACCGTAACGCCGGGTCTCGCGCGATCCGCATTGATATGCTTGAACGTCTTGCCGACATGCTACGCGCCGAGGATTCGCGTGGTGGATTTGAGGCCAAACCGGACATGTTGTCGATCACCGGTATGACGCTGGAACAGTTCGCTGAATTGATGGGTGGCCTTGGCTACAAATCGGAAAAAGCCGAACGTGTTAAGGTCAAAGCCGTCACCGCGGTGATGCCAGACGCCGCAAAAGATGTGGCCGAAGACACCCCCGTGATGGATGTCGCCGCTGACGCGCCAGAGGGCGCAATCACTGAGGTCCCGACGCCAGACGCACCTGCCGATGTCACGGCAACTGTGGACGAAGGCACCGCGCCGATCGCAGCAGAACCGGCGCAAATACCGCAAGTGGATGACACCATTCCTGAGGTGGCCGACGCTGAGGTCGTTCCCGGAACTGCACCGGACGCCGAAATTGCCGCCCCCGAGATGGAAGTTTTTTACACCTTCACATGGGGTCGTGCACCACGGACCAATCAGAACCAAAACCAGCGCCGTGGCGGCGGGGATCGCCCGCAAGGTCAGGGCAAAGGTAAACCGCAAGGCAAGGGCCGCAAAGGCGCCCCACGTGGCGATAAAGGCAACAAACCGCAAAGTTATAGCGCCAAGCCGCCGCGGCATGAAAAACCAATTGACCCCGACAACCCCTTTGCCGCCGCGCTGATGGGGTTGAAGGACAAAAAGTAATTGGCTGACCCCACGACTAAACTGCGCGTCGACAAATGGCTGTGGCACGCACGGTTTTTCAAAACACGGTCCCTTGCCGCCGCGCGTGTGCAGGCGGGGGACATTCGGATCAATTCTGAAACCACCACAAAACGCGCCAGCACCGTTGGGGCAGGGGACGTGCTGACCTTTGCCATTGGTGATCATATTCGCGTGATCCAGGTTGATGCGGTGGGCACACGGCGCGGTCCGGCCTCTGAGGCACAGACGCTTTATACCGATCTGTCCCCGCCAAAGCCTCGAACAGAGGATAAACCACCCGAAAATCCAGCGTTTGAGGGAAAAGGCCGCCCAACCAAGCGCGACCGCCGTCAGCTTGATCTTTCTAAGGCGCGCCACCTTGAATGATCTTGCCCCCTGAATTAGCTAAGCGGCAGTTCTATCAGCAAAGATGACCACATGACCTATATCGTGAACGACGCCTGCATCGCCTGTAAATACACCGACTGTGTCGAAGTGTGCCCGGTTGATTGTTTTTATGAAGGTGAGAATATGTTGGTCATTCACCCCGATGAATGTATTGACTGTGGCGTTTGCGAACCTGAATGCCCTGCGGATGCGATCCGCCCGGACACAGAACCGGACATGGAAAAATGGGTCGAATTTAACCGCAAGTATTCTGAATTGTGGCCGGTGATTATCACCAAGAAAGATCAATTGCCGAATGCAGAAGAGATGGACGGCAAACCCGGCAAGATGGAGCTGTTTTCAGAAGCGCCCGGTGAGGGTGGCTGATTCGGCTTTACGACGTCGAGAATGGTCAATGGTTTGCCGATAAACATCTGGAAAACACGATGTTTGAGCGGTCTGAAGCAGGGGCCGCTTTCAGATGGGGTGATTCTGTGGTATGGTGTTTTAAAGCTGATACAAACACATGCACCATACGGACTGAAAATACATCAACCTACCATACTTGGTTGATCCAAAATTCCAAATGAAACCACACCCGGATCCGGGCCAATTTGGCCCTTTCCGTTATGTGGTTTTGACGTTTGTAACAGCACCAGATCAACAGCGGGCCATCCCCGCGCCTTTAGGAGCTACTCTATGTCTAAGTCGAAAAAGCTTGATTTCCGTCCTAACGAATTTGTTGTCTACCCCGCGCATGGCGTTGGTCAGATCGTTTCCGTTGAGGAGCAGGAAGTCGCTGGCATCACGCTGGAGCTGTTTGTTGTGTCCTTCGAGAAAGACAAGATGACCTTGCGGGTGCCAACCCACAAAGCGACCGAAATTGGTATGCGCGCGCTCAGTTCACCTGATGTGATCAACCACGCGATGAAAACGCTTAAGGGCAAAGCCAAGGTCAAGCGTGCCATGTGGTCCCGCCGGGCGCAGGAATATGAACAAAAGATCAACTCTGGCGATTTGATCGCAATTGCCGAAGTGGTCCGCGATCTGCACCGCACCGATGATCAGCGCGAGCAAAGCTATTCTGAGCGTCAGCTTTATGAAGCGGCTCTTGAGCGTCTGACCCGCGAAGTTGCCGCTGTTGGTGGCGGGGATGAACTTGCCGCGTCCAAACAGGTTGGTGACGTGCTGGAAAGCCGTGTCGCCGCCGCTTGAAGCGATTGACGAACGATTAATAAACGCCGCGCCTTAACGGGCGCGGCGTTTTGCGTTCCTAATCAGGGTTCCAGTCATAGACCATCGTGTCAAAAGCGATGAGGATACCCAGTTCAACAATCTGTTGTGTGGCCCCTAAAACATCACCCGTCTGACCGCCGATTTTACGCCGCGCCACAGCGCAAACAGCAAGCGTGCACAGAACAGCAATCACAATCAGCCAAAGGGTTGATACTTCGGGCGCGAATATGGCGGCGACAGCAGCAAACCCCAGCGCCACATAGGTCGTGCCCCGCGACGGTGTGCCGGTTTTTTGTGCCAATCCATCGCGGCGGGCATGCGGTAGACGGTGCATGACCCAGACCATCGCGCCGCGTGACATCACGGCAGCGGTCAAAACCGCCCCCAGCAAAACACCTTTTTCGATCATCTGGGTGATCACATACCAGCGCAGAAACAGTGACATCACCAACGCGATCACACCATAGGTGCCGATTTGGCTGTCTTTCATAATCTTCAGACGGACGGCCATATCCCAGCCGCCCCAAAACCCGTCAGCGCAATCGGACAGACCGTCTTCGTGCATGGCTCCGGTGACAACAATGGACGACAGAACCACAAACAACGCGGTAATCGGGCTGACAACACCCAGTGACTGCATGCCCCAGGCAACAACAACAGCAATCAATCCCACGGCCAGACCGGTCAGTGGATAGGCCCATGCCGCCTGTGCAGGCGATCTGTCTGTTTCCGGCGCATATGGAACGGTGGGCAAGGGCAGGCGGGTCAACAGCATGAACGCCGTTGTCAGATCACGCCATTGCAGGGTGGATCGAATTTTGTGCATGTCGGTTCCGTTCATTAATTTGCCCTTTCAGACCTTTCGTGGCTGCCACGCTAAGGCTAGACAAGAACAAATCAAAATCCGCAAGTAATGGGCATGACATGACGCAATCCTTCACCAATCTTTCTGAGTTCCGTGCGATTTTAGCCGCACAGGAGGGCTTGGATACGGAAGCTCAATCTGCGGCGGCCGATCACAATGGCCAATTGACCAAACCCCCGGGTGCCTTGGGTCGGTTGGAAGACCTCGCCTTGTGGTATCGCGGCTGGCGCGGCGGGGCACTTGCAGAAATCAGCGCCCCTCAGGTGATCGTGTTTGCGGGCAATCACGGGGTTGCGGCGCGTGGGGTCTCCGCATTTCCCGCCGAAGTGACCGCGCAAATGGTGATGAACTTTCAACATGGCGGTGCTGCGATCAATCAGATTGCCCGCGCCAATGGGGCGACGTTGAAGGTGGTGCCGCTTGATCTGGATCGGCCCACACATGACTTTACCGCCGGTCCCGCGATGTCCGAGGATGATCTGGTCACGGCCCTGCGTGCCGGGTGGGACGCGGTGGACCAGAACGCCGATCTGCTGGTCGTGGGTGAAATGGGCATTGCCAACACAACAGCAGCAGCGGCTTTGGCCTGCGCCGTGCTGGGTGGCGCGGCGGCGGATTGGACCGGGCGTGGGACAGGCGTGGATGATGCGGGAATGTCGATCAAAACCCAGGTCGTTGCGGATGGCGTTGCACTGCATGCAGGGCAGGGCGATGCGCTGGACATGCTTGGCCGCTTGGGCGGACGCGAATTGGCTGGCATGGCAGGGGCCATCACCCGGGCCCGCGCTTTGCGTATCCCAGTCATCCTGGATGGCTTTATTTGCTGCGCTGCTGCGCTTTGTTTGGCTAAGGCCCAAGCGGGTGCGCTGGATCATGTCGTAGCAGGGCATCAAAGTGCGGAAGGCGGGCATGCAGAATTGCTCAAGGCGCTTGGCAAAGAGCCTTTGTTGCACTTGGGTCTGCGCCTGGGCGAAGCATCTGGGGGTGCGCTGGCGATTGGTATCCTGAAATCAGCGCTGGCGTGTCACGCTGGCATGACGACCTTTGCCCAAGCAGGTGTAAGCGACGCGTGATGTGTAGGACGGCGGGTGGGCGATGCGCCCCACCTTACGGGGCGCAGGGCATGTAAGGTGGGGCGCATCGCCCACCCCACTTCTCAGGCACTCTTTTTGTCGTCTTCCTCGGACCGGTTCAAAAACGCTGTTTCCAAATCTTTTTGCAGTTCCTTGGCGCGTGCCACATAGGCTTTGTTGTCTGCCGGGGCCACATCGGGGCGCCACAGATCTGCCAATTCGCGCACAGAATCGCGGTCATGGTGATAGAATATCCGCTGCGCCTCAGCCGCTTCATATTCTGACAGTCCCATATTCTCCAAAACATAGCGCCCCGCCCGCAGCGAGCTGTCAAACATCTCGCGGACAATGTCATTGGATCCAGCTTGGTACTGACGATACACATCCGTGCGGTCATGCGCGCGGGTTACAATGTGTAAATCAGGCCGCAGTTTGCGCGCATAGGCAATCAGTTGCAGCGCTGCTTTTTGATCATCAAGCGCCACCACCAGCACCTTTGCATCCTTGATCCCGGCCTTACGCAAGATATCAGGGCGTGTTGGGTCGCCCAAGAATGCCTTAAATCCAAACCGCCGCATCACTGCGATGGCCTCAGGATTGTGATCCAAGACCACAGTTTGAAACCCGCTGGCCTGTACTAACCGGTTCACGACCTGACCAAACCGACCAATGCCTGCGATAATGACAGGACCTTCTTCGTCGATGTCATCCGGATCAACGGTGCCATTGTCTTCCATCCTACGACTGATGATGTCGTACAGGATGAACAGCAGCGGGGTGATCAACATCGACAAGGCGATGACCAGCAACAGGGTCTCGGCGACACCGTTGGGTATCACCCCGGTTGCCACCGAAAAGCTGACCAACACAAAGCCAAATTCACCGGCCTGCGCCAAACCAAGGGCAAAGAGCCATTGATCGCGCCCGCGCAGCTTGAACGCCCGGCCCAGCACATACAGGATCACCCCCTTGATGATGATCACCAACAGCGCCATGCCGACGATGATCAGCGGATCACCAAATAACAGCGTAAAGTTGATGCCAGCCCCGACGGTGATGAAAAACAACCCCAAAAGCAGCCCCTTGAACGGCTCAAGGTCAGTCTCCAACTCGTGGCGGAATTCGGAGCTGGCCAGAACAACGCCCGCAAGGAAGGCCCCAAGTGCCGGGGACAGGCCAACCAGCATCATCAAGAATGAAATGCCCACCACAATCAACAGGGCAAGGGCGGTGTACATTTCACGCAGGTGCGCGGAATGTATATAGCGAAAAACAGGCCGGGTGAAAAACACCCCGACAATGATGATTGCGGCGATGGCCCCGATGGTCACAAGGGTCACACCCCAACCCGGCAATCCTTCAACCAAGCTCAGGGCCGGGCCATGACCGCCCTCCACCGCTTTGTGGGCGGCTTCTACCTTGTCGGGATCCAGCGAGATTGACCCATCCGGCAACATGCCCGTTGGCAATGTCACCGCCAGCAATGGCAAAAACGCAAGGATCGGAATAACCGCGATATCCTGTGTCAGCAGCACCGAGAACACCGACCGACCGCCACCTGTCTGCATCAGCCCTTTTTCCGACAGGGTTTGCAGAACAATCGCGGTCGAGGACAGTGACAGTGTCAAACCAATGGCCAATGCCACGCCCCAAGGCTGCCCATAGGCCATGGCAATCCCCATCAGCGCCGCCGTCGACAACACAACCTGTAAGCCGCCCAGGCCCAACAATCGGTGCCGCATATCCCAAAGCGCGCGGGGTTCCAGCTCAAGCCCGATCAGGAACAACATCATCACCACGCCAAATTCGGCAAAGTGTTGCAGGTCCTTGGTTTCAGAGCCGACCAGATGGAACACCGGGCCAATTAAGATGCCGGCGGCTAGATATCCCAACACCGACCCCAGCCCCAATCGCGCGGCAATCGGCACCGCAATCACAGCAGCGGCAAGATAGATTGAGGCTTGAAACAGGAAACCTTCCATGTCGGTCCTTTCAGGAAATAGATTTGATCGTTACGCGGATATGGGTCGTAAGAAATCGGGGTAAAATAACGTTAGGTTGGCAAGGGTCCGTCGCGTTTCAGCTGGTCCATGACAATCTGACTATGAACTTTGGACACCGCAGGATGCGGCAGTAATACTTCGTGAATCAACCTGTTCAGGCTGGGTAGATCATCACAATAGACGCGCAGCAGATAATCTGCATCCCCCGTCATTGTCCACGCGCTCACAATCTCTTGTCTGGTGGCAAGAAGCCGCGCAAAACTGTTCGAATGGTCCGGCCCGTGGGTGCCAAGATGCACCTGCACAAACCCCTGCACATTCAAGCCAAGTTTAACGGGGTCAAGACGGGCGGTATAGCCTTCGATGATCCCACTTTCCTCAAGCCGTTGACGCCGCCGTCCCGCCTGCGATGCCGACAGATTTAACCGTTCGCTTAATTCATGCGATGTCAGATGGGCGTCTTTTTGTAAGGCCGCCAGAAGGCGGGTGTCGATGTCATCCAGCATGGTGCGCAATTTCCGCATGTATTTCGTATAATATGCGTCATCTCCGCAGATAATACCAGTACATAGAGTATTTTTGCGCGAAAAATGCAGCTTACAGGCGGTATTTTCCCCCAAACGCCTGCACATCATTCACATACCGGAGACTTCACATGGGTCCTTTTCCACATGACGCGCCAAAATCAGTCATCTCTTCTGACAATCCCGCAGGCACGGATGGCTTTGAATTTGTGGAATTTGCCAGCGACACCCCACAAGACCTGCGCGACCTGTTTGCGCGCATGGGATACACACATGTCGCTAACCATAAGACCAAACAGATCGAACTCTGGCAGCAGGGCGACATCACCTATGTGCTGAACGCTGAACCCTCAAGCTTTGGCGCGCGGTTTGTCGAAGAACACGGTCCCTGCGCACCCTCAATGGGCTGGCGGGTTGTCGATGCCGCGAAAGCGTTGGCACATGCGGTTGCCAACGGGGCCGAGGAATATACAGGGGACGGTAAAGTGCTGGACGTGCCAGCGATCATGGGTATCGGTGGATCGCTGCTGTATCTGGTCGATCAATACTACGACACATCGCCATACAATTGGGAATACGATTGGATCGCCCAGTCGAAACCGGAAGGGGTGGGGTTCTATTACCTCGATCACCTGACCCACAATGTATTCAAAGGCAATATGGATGTCTGGTTCAAATTCTATGGCGACCTGTTCAACTTCCGCGAAATCCGTTTCTTTGACATTCAGGGCAAATTCACCGGCCTGACCAGCCGTGCGCTGACCTCACCTTGCGGGCGCATCCGCATCCCGATCAACGAGGACCGCGACGAAAAAGGCCAGATTGTTGCCTATCTCAAAAAGTACAAAGGCGAGGGGATTCAACATATCGCCGTGGGCGCGCGCAACATTTATGACGCCACAGATGCGATTGCGCAGATGGGTGTGACGTTCATGCCCGGCCCGCCTGATACATATTACAAACTTAGCCAAAGCCGTGTGGTTGACCATGCCGAACCGCTTGACCGGATGAAAACCCACGGCATTCTGATCGACGGCGAAGGGGTTGTTGACGGGGGTGAAACCCGGATATTATTGCAAATCTTTTCAAAAACCGTGATCGGCCCGATCTTTTTCGAATTCATCGAACGCAAAGGTGACGATGGCTTTGGGGAAGGCAATTTCAAAGCGCTGTTTGAAAGCATTGAGCAGGAACAGATCGACAGTGGAGAATTGACCGAAAGTAACAGCTGACGGATTGCTCTGCACCGCGGACTCCACGTTTTGAAGAAAAGCGTTCTGTCTGAGGAGTGCGGGGGAACCCGCGCGTGAACAGATTGATAGTAGAGAATTGGCGGATAGCTAAGGGTTTTTAGCTCAAAATGGTTCTGGGGTTTGGGTCAAAGCCCCCATTGCCAATCCGCGGCAATTCACCCCTTGGGCATTTTCAGCACAACACTGCGGCCACGTTTGGTATAGCGCAATTCGCTATCGCCAATCGCTGAGACCCGCCCACCGTCAATACGATCCCCCACAACAACCTTTTTGTAACGGCCATTGCCCAACCGCACCAAGGCACGGCGGCTGGAAGGTTTGCCGTAAACACCGATCAAGTTCACTTTGCGGAGGTTGATCGCGTTTTTCACAGTCGCCTGACGTGCAACAGATGTTTTTGATGGAATTTTGGGCGTTACAACCTTTGGTGCCACTGCTGCGGCACTGGCCACCCGCGTTTCTTGCTGTTGAGGTGCCGCGCGTTGGGCGCGTCTGACGATGCGGGCAAAATTACGTGGGCGGGTGTCCGGGCGCATCGATGCTTTGACGGCAAACCTGGTTGCGTTCTCAATCGCAGGGGCAGGCACGGGGGTCGCAAGCGCTGCGGCCACGGCATCCGTGGTATCAACTGTTGGTGTTTCGGGGACCGGGGGTTGCGCTGCCGCAGCTGCCAACTGCTGAATTGAGGCAGGGCGCAGGCTTGGCCGGAATCCGGCAAGTTCAGACCGTGTCAGTCCTGAAAACTGCGCCCGCTCAGTCGTTTCGGCCAGATCACTGGGTCGGTTGCGGGGGCGAAACCCTGCAAGGGTCACTTCTGCGGCTGTGTCTGCGGGGGCCGCTTCGGAGCGACGCAATGCTGCGGGGGGCAGTGCCGCTGGGCGGCCCAGAAACACAGTAAATCCATCCGGGCTTAAAGCCCCTTGTGCGGTGGGAATAACCAATCCGCGCGCGTCATAGGCAAATTGAGTGCCTGCGGCAGCGGGTGAGGACACAGACCCAAAGCCAAGGTCGGTGTAATATGCAGTGACCGACGGCAATGCCACCGCGTCAGTGGAGGTGCTGACCGGGTCAATGCTGGTCAAATAGAAATCATCAATGTCAATCAGCCCGGCAGGTTCCGGTGGCACCTGCGGCGCGCGCGGCCAGATGCCTGTTGCGGCATATTTCGCCTCAGCTTCGGTTTCAGTCATTTCCTGAAGGGGCGGCAATACCGGATCGCTCAGGGCGTCCAGAACAGCAGTGTCTTCTTCGGTCAGCCCGGGGTCAAGCGATGCGGTGCGGATGTCGTCGGTTGTGGTTTTGGGCGGATCAGGGATTGAGGCCGTGACACGTGGATTTCGATCCCCAAAAAGCCGGGACAGTTTCAAACCATCATCAAGGAATACCGATGCCCATGCCGCCACTCCGGCCAAAAATACCAGCAAAGCTGCCGTTAGGATCAGGCCAAGAAAGCGGGGCTTGCCGCCGATATCTGCACGGCGCGCCCCAAAAATGGTCATCCGTTCCGCTTCGGTCCCCGGCGTTTGAACGGCGGGCTGCGTTTTCGGGGTGATCTTGGCACATTTTGCAGCTTTGCTTTTCCGGCGGCTCAGGAAACGTGCTTTGGCAGGTGCTGCGGCTTCGGGAATGTTCGGGGCAAGCGATGAACTGTCCGGCTGGATCGCGTCATCATCCAGTTCAGGAACGGATGGGTCAGCCACCGATGTACCGGGCAGGGGCGTGGTGCTGGCACCCGGTTTTGGACTGCCCAACGACGGTTCGCGGCGCGCACCGGGCAGGGCAGTTGCAGGTGACGGGGTCTCAGCGCTGCGGCGGCTGGCAAAGCCAACGGCGGGCGCAGTGGGTGATTTACCTTCCACTGGCGCGGGCGGAAGTGGTGTCTTTGACTGCGGCGTGGGTAGTTTGATAGGGTCGCGCGTTGCTGCCCCCAGTGTTGGCATCTGCGGTATCGGTGGCTTGGGTGGCGTTTGCGGAACATCCTTGGCCTTTGCCTCTACCGTGGGTACATCTTCCGCGGGCGTTTCAGCCTTGGTCTCAGCAGTTTCACCTGCGGCAGTGACTTTGGCGGGCGCGGGGGTATCCACTTTGGCATCTGGCGCAGCAGCGGCAACATTTACTTTGTCGCTGGGGGCAGGCGTTTCCTCAGGCTTTGGCGCGGGCTCCTCGACAACAACAGTGTCTTTGTCCGTCTGGTCTGTCTCAGGTGCTTGCGCGTCCTGCACCACGCTCTCTGGTTCAGCATTGACAACAGGTTCTGGCTTTTCCTCTGGTTCCGGTGTGGGCTCTGCCTCCGCACTCTGGACCGGCTGCGCGTCACCGATGACCACAACGGCAATGCCATCAGCCTCTACCTGATCGCCGTCTTCCAGCAATTCAGCCGCGTTGCTTGTTGGTCCGAAAAACGGCTCCCCCAGATATTTTTGATCGGCAGGGATCGCGGCAAAACTGACCGGATGAAACCGATGTTCAACCGCAAAGGCCTCGGCCTCGGCCAGCGTTTCACGCGCCACAGCAGCAACATGGGTTTGATCGCCATCCACACTGACATCAAAGGCAAGATCATCAACGGCATAGGGCGTTGCACCGTCCAATGCCGTTTTTGCGGCAATCATCCGCGCGGTGTCGTCCATGCCGGGTGTGTCAATGGTCAGATATTTTATCTGGTCATTTGGGATCAGCAGTTTTGAGCGCACGCCACCGGGTTCCAAAGACGAGGCGGTCCGCCGCAAAACAGCCAATTCGCTGCCCATGTCTTCGGCATCCAAAGCAACTGCACCGACCAAGCGCCATCCTCCGGCAGCGCGGTGTAGGAACCGGATACCCTCAAATGACAGGGACAGTGCAAAATTTGGCTTCATCGTTACATCTTTAACACGGGGGGCCAAGCGTTGTAACACACAGGCCAGATTGATTTTTAGAATAGCGCGGGTCTTTGCTCATTGAAAGGAAAACTGGTCTTTGTCGCCTTGTCGAGCGACAAAGCGCAGGGCAAGTTGGATGATAAGTGAATGATCATATCGGGAGATCGGCAATGAAAACGTTAAGATGGGCGGTTAGCCTTTGGATTTTGTGCACGGGATTTGCCTTTGCGCAGATGCCAGAGCAGGGGATCATCGTCACTGGAGAGGGCCGCATATCGGCACCGCCTGATATGGCTACAATCACTTTGGGTGTACGCGAAAACGCCAAAACCGCCAAAGAGGCGATGGGCAAGGTCACAATTTCGGTAACTGCGATTCTTGAACAATTGGATATCTTGGGCGTGGAGGGCAAAGACCTTCAGACCAGCCGTTTCTATTTGAACCCGGTGTACAACAACAGATCGTCCAACGATGGCAACCCGCCTACAGTCACGGGGTACGATGCTGGCAATTCAGTCACTGTAACGGTGCGTGATTTGGGCAAGTTGGGCGAAATGCTGGATGCGGTGATTGATATTGGTGCCAATGATTTCAATGGATTAAGCTTTGGTCTGCAAGATCCCGCGCCAGCACTGGCCGCAGCACGCAAAGTTGCGGTGGCAGATGCAATGGACCGTGCCGCACAATTGGCTGAAGCTGCATCCCTTAACCTTGGCACTGTGCTGCGGGTGACCGAAAACAGCCAAGGTGGTGCGCCGATGGCCATGGAAATGGCCGCGATGCGGTCGGGGATGAATGATGCGATTGCCGGGGGCGAAGTTGACGTTCAGGCACAGGTCACCATGGTTTTTGCCATTGCGCCGGGCAACTAACGAAAAGACAAGATTTGCCCCCACCATATCAAGCGGTGGGGGCAAACGATTAACTTGCGGCTGTATTCAATGCCTGATCAAGATCGGCAATCAAATCATTCGCGTCTTCAGTCCCGATTGAAATCCGCACAACATTGGCACCCGCACCAGCGGCCTCTTGCTGTTCAGGTGACAACTGCCGGTGGGTGGTTGAGGCCGAGTGAATGATCAGTGACCTTGTGTCGCCAAGGTTGGCAACATGGCTGAAAATCTCAAGCCCGTTGACCAGTTTCACGCAGGCATCATAGCCGCCCTTGACGGCAAAGGTGAACAAGCCCCCCGCACCCTTTGGGCAGACTTTTGCAACGCGGTCGTAATAGGGTGACGATTTCAGTCCCGCATAGGTCACGTATTCGACACGCGGATCGTTTTCGAGCCACTGCGCAACTTTCATAGCGTTTTCAACGTGGCGGTCCATCCGCAACGAAAGGGTTTCTGTGCCCATCAAGGTGTAATGCGCCGCCTGTGGGTTCATCGTCATGCCCAGATCACGCAGGCCAATGGCAATGCCGTGAAAGGTGAACGCCAGATTACCAAATGTCTCATGGAACTTGAGGCCGTGATAGGCCGGTTCCGGTTGGCTGAGCGAGGGGAACTTGTCATTCGCGGACCAGTCAAACTTGCCTGAATCCACCACGCAACCGCCCGTAACAGTGCCATTGCCGGTCAGGTATTTGGTGGTTGAATGCACCACTAGTGTGGCCCCCAGATCAATTGGGCGGCACAGATACGGTGTGGCCGTGGTGTTGTCGACGATCAGAGGAATACCCGCCGCATCGGCAATATCCGCAATCGCGCGCACATCCATGATATAGCCGCCGGGGTTGGCAATCGCTTCCCCAAAGATCGCTTGAGTGTCGTCATTGATCGCCGCTTTGACCGCGTCCAGATCATCAAAATCAACAAAGGTGCAGCTCCACCCGAAACGTTTGATGGTGTGGCTGAATTGGGTGACCGTACCGCCGTAAAGCCGCGTAGACGCGACGATATTCTTGCCCGGTCCCATCAGGGGGAACAGCGCCATAATTTGGGCCGCGTGACCGGACGAACAACAGACCGCACCCACACCCCCTTCAAGCGTCGCTATGCGTTCTTGCAGCACCGCGACAGTCGGGTTTGTCAGCCGCGAATAAATATACCCGACCTCTTGCAGGTTAAACAGCGCCGCCGCGTGATCGGCATCGCGAAATACATATGCGGTGGTCTGATAGATCGGCGTTTGCCGCGCGCCAGTCGCAGGATCAGGGCGCGCACCTGCGTGAATTTGCAGCGTGTCAAAGCCGTGGCTTGGGCCGTCGGTCATGGTGATATCTCCCTCGTTTGTATGTTGCTATCCGGTCTAGGGCATCTGGCACATGCTCACAACGGGCTTGTTGGGGCGGGCATCTGTCACCTCTCAACGCTCAAATCATTTGGGCGGGCTTTTCGTCTGTGTGGTCAGGAACCGCCCTGCCAGTGCCGGGGCCGTGCCTGTGAAGAAATAAATAACCCCCATCACAATCCGTTTGAACCAGTTGCGTTGCGGCGGATCGGGGGCGTCTTGCGCCTCGTTTGAGGTATTGGCGGCGATATATGACAGCAACGCCGCTGCATCCTCGGCTTGATTGTCTGGCACCATCACCTTTGCGCCGCCAAATGCGACCGAGAAATGCTGCGCATTGGCCATCATGTGATAGCCCGGCACAAATACGTCGAATCCAGCGCCTTCAAGCGCCGAAATCAGCAGCGCAGCCTCGGACGGGGTGTAGGCATAGGCAAGTTGCGTTAATCCACTGCCGTTGCTTTTGGTACTTTGTCCCGTCACCGCATCCAGAACCCTTCGGATTTGATCCGGTTGCGAATGGCCTTTTCCTTGCGGGGCAGGTTGTCTTGGTCAAACAAGGCCCGCACCTTTGTGCCGCGTCCCTGAAAGATCATCCGTTTGATCGCATCATGGCCCTTGAGCACTTTTTTCAGTTTGTTTGGGGCTGCAACGGTTTCCAACACCTCTACCGCCAGATCGCTTTCGCGCGCATAAAGCAACGGCAACATGCGGTAATGGCACGATATTGTGCCATCCAATAACCCTTCGGGCAGCGCGTCGCGTTTGCCGCCAAGGGCGTGGATCACCAAGGGCAGGGCCACCTGATCCAGCCAAGGATCAAAGCTTTGACAGCACAATTCAACTGGCGGCGTGTCGCGGATCGCCAAGGCATATTCAAGGAACTTGGCCCCAAATTCATGCGGGCAGCGGTAGAAAAAGAAACCAGCATTAAAATACAAATAGCGCCGCCAGTATTCATCTGGTTGCTGCATATCCAAGCTGCTTTCAAAATCCAGCCCAAATTTGTCATAAAGCGATTTCCACAAGCCCGCATAGCCCGGCCCGTAAAGCTGTGGTTCCGGCCACGTGTTTTCCCGACGCAGCGATGCGGTTGGACAGTCAAAATCAAACGGCACCTCGGCCAGATCACCGGTGATCAGCGTGTCGGTGTCAAAGAATACAAAGGGCTCGCCCTTGGGCAAGGCGGCCAGCATTTCGATCTTGTTGCCATACGGGTAGGCGCTGCCGAAATAGGTACTTTCAAACGGAATAATCTCTGCACCCAGATCAGCAAGGGCGGCACGTACATCCTCGGCTCTGATGCTGGGATCCGATTTCCAAAGGGGGCCGGCCTGTGGTTCCGCGATCAACAAACGCCCCTTAAAATCGGGGTTTGTATGGCGCAATGAAGCGGCAAAAAGCAGCGCTTCATATGAAAGCCGCCCGTTCTGACCAACAACAACAACGTTGAATGTTTGCGATTTACGCGGTTTGCGTGCCATACTCGATGAATGCCTCTTGGTCTTTTGCGACCACTATAGCGGCAGATGCGTTTTGGCAAAAGACGGCAATTAAGCCGAAAGACACGGGGATACGACAAATGATTGATTTCTTTCTTGCAATGATGGCCGCTGGGATCAATTCTGCTGACGGGGCAGGGACCGACAATACTGCGATGGCTCAGGCTACGCCGCCCGCGATTGTTGCCCCTGAAACGGTGGCCGAAGCGGTGCCTGCGGATTTGGCCCCGATTGGCAACACACTGGCAACAACGGTGCCGACGCCGACGGCACCCGCAACTGTCACGATGGGCGAAGGGGTGATTGTCGGCAACGGCGTGCTGTTGGAAGGTGTGCCTGCGACCACAACCGCACCGCAAGCTGTGGCTGTGCCAGAGGCCCCGGCACCCGCTGGCATGAACATGGCTGTCGTTCCCGCAGGTCTGGTTGCCGAACCGCAAACCCCAACCGGAAAATTCACCACGGCGGCTGAGGTGAAACCCATCATGAATGCCACCAAAGGCAGCTGGGTTGCCGTGCGCGAATACAATGGTCAGGATTTACTATATGTCACCCACATCTGGAGCTGGCGTTGCGGCATGCATGCGATGGCAATTTCGGTGAATGATGAACCGATGCAGAACTGGCCCTTGCCAGAGTGTCACATGAAATACACCACCCCCAGCGCCATTCTCGAAGACGACGGACTGCCCTATCTGGCGTTTCGTCTGGGGTCGGTCAACAAGATCGACATTCAAATCGTTTATGACGATCTGAGCATGGATGCAGCCAGTTTTGATCGTGGGAATATCCTGATTCCATAGGATATTCTGTGCGGGTCAATATCCCTGGTCCCCCGGTCAGAGTGTGCCTGACCGGCACCGCAGCTCGCTATGATTTGCGTTTGACGGCGATCCAATCCTGCCCGCCTGCGCCGGGGCGTCCTGACCAAGCACCATATCTGATCCCAATGGGTGAGAGACCAGCCTGACTTAAGGCCTCGTGCCAAAAATCATGGCTGTAGGATATGGCAAACAACGGATCATTGGCCGATTCATATCGGCAATTCTTGTCATGTACGTGCGACATTTTGAATTTCCCACCTTTGCGCTCCGCATAGTCCGATGACGCGGGATCCATTAGAAAGCAGGTAAAGATCATCACACCGTCATCCGCGAGCACCGAGGACAAAGATTGCAAATAGTGGTGAATGTCGTCTTCCCACATATGCGTGAAAACACTTCCTAAAAATATGTTCTCAAACTTTGTTCCTTTGGTCCTGGCGGCAATATCGAGCTTCTCGTCAGCCCCAACTTTTCGATAAAAGTCATTTCTGGATGAAGAAATTTGAAATTCAAAATTCGGGTATGCGGGCGTGATATTTTCTGAAAGCCAGGCTATGTGTTCTTCTTGAATGTCTATGCCAAGGTAATGTCCGTCAAAATCGTCAAGCAACAGACCATATGTCGCCCGGCCCCAGCCACAGCCGAAATCCAAAAAAGCACCCTTCAGTGGCATGTCCATTTTTCTAAGTGTTTTGACGAGCTCTTGGCCCTTCATCACGCCAGATGTGAAATCTGCGTTCATAAACAAAAGGTTGCTCGGGACTCTTGGAATGTCCTCTAATTTCGCCACGGTTTGAGCCCTTCAATTTACGATCATTATTGCCAACCCAGAACGACGTTCCACATGTGGATTTTATCCGTCGAATGCTGCGGCAGTTTTTGTTAGACCAAGTCTTTGCGCTTTACACAATAGAAACGCAAATTCACATGGCAGAGAGACCAACAGCCTTTGATGCAGTCGAAAAATTATAGAACGCGCCCTTGACCCTCTAGTTACTGGAAGGACTAAATTGATGATGCCTGCACCCACATAAGGATTTGATACAATGGCCAAGGATACCGCTGCTAAAATTGCCGTTCTTTACCGGATGGTGATGACGGATCACATGTGTCCCTACGGGCTAAAATCGAAAGACCTGCTGGAGCGTCAAGGCTTTCAGGTGGATGACCGTCACCTGACCAGCCGCGATGAGATTGATGCGTTCAAGGTCAAGCATAGCATCAAGACAACACCGCAAACCTTCATAGATGAGGAACGCATCGGCGGCTTTGATGATCTGAGCGCATATTTCGGGAAAACCACCAAGTCGGAAGATGCCACAACCTACACGCCGGTGATCGCCCTTTTCTCAGTCGCCGCCTTGCTGGCTGTCGCGGTCACTTGGCTTACCCTCGGGACCGTGTTCACCGGACGAACGGTGGAATGGTTCATTTCAATCTCAATGGTGTTGCTGGGTCTGCAAAAGCTGCAAGACGTGGAACGGTTCGCAACGATGTTCCTGAACTATGATCTGTTGGCACAAAGGTGGGTTCGTTACGGCTACATCTATCCGTTTGTTGAAACGGGGGCGGGTTTGCTGATGATAGCAGGGGTGATGACATGGCTGTCCGCACCAGCCGCATTGTTCGTGGCCAGCATTGGCGCGGTCAGTGTGTTCAAGGCGGTCTACATTGACAAACGTGAACTCAAGTGCGCCTGCGTTGGTGGCGACAGCAAAGTGCCACTGGGGTTTGTGTCCCTTACCGAAAACGTGATGATGATTGGCATGGCGATCTGGATGCTCTCGAAGCTGTGATAATAAATCGTTTGACCCTCCCCTTAGGGGAAGGCTTAGCGATATCCGAAAAGGCATGAGGGTCAGTACATTTGATGAAATCGACTATCGTAATTGTTGCCGTTTTAGGAGCAGTTGCCGTGGGTTATGCGATGTGGTCCACGACGACACAAACTGCCACGTCTGAGGTCACGGCCAGCAGGGAAGGTGGCGTTTTGGCCGATGTGGTATTGCCCGAAACACTGTCGCAGAATGCTCAGATCGGCAAGCGCGGCTTTGAGGCCAAATGTGCGGTTTGCCACGGCGTGAATGCAGCGGGTCAAGATGGTGTGGCCCCACCATTGGTTCATATCATTTATGAACCAAACCACCACGCCGACGAAGCGTTCCAATTGGCGGCCACGAGGGGGGTGCGTGCGCATCACTGGTCCTTTGGGGATATGCCCCCTGTGGAAGGGATCACTCGGGCAGATGTCACAATGATCGTTGCCTATATTCGTGAACTGCAACGTGCCAACGGGATCAACTGATCGTTCACTAGGAAACAACAAGATTGGAAGCAACGATGAAGAATATTCTACTCGCCAGTATGATCGGGATTTGGGCAACGGGCGCCATGGCCCATTCCCCCCTTGATGGAACCACACCAGCCAATAAGGCAACCGTGGCAGAGATGCCCGCAGAAGTTCTGTTGGATTTCAAAGCTGATATTCGCCTAACACGTGTTGCCATAACTCATGCTGGCACGCACAGCATGGATATGGAGCTTGGCGATCAAACGGCGTTCACGCAGGAATTTGCATTGCCCATGCACGACATGGGTGCTGGCGAATATGTGGTCGAATGGCGTGGGCTTGGGGCGGATGGCCATGCCCTGAACGACACCTTTAGTTTCATCGTTGAATAGCTGTGCCTGATGGGTTTGGGCTTGCGACCATTATCACAAAGTTCGCGCTTTATCTTGGGGTGATGACCGCAGCTGGCACTGTCATGGCCGCGCTGATGTTTCGGCTGGACCGGACACGTGGTCTTGCCGCAGCAGGCGCAGTCTTGGGATTGGCAGCAACGATCCTCAGCTTTTTGTTGCGGGGGGCCAACTTGACCGGTGACGCAAGTGGCCTGACAGACCCCGCAATGCTGGGCCTGCTGTGGATGACACCCGTTGGCACGGCTTTGCTGTTACGCCTTGTTGGTCTTGGCCTGCTGATCGTCGGCCTGTTCGGGGGTCGCGGTGGGCTTTGGGTGTCGGTGCCGGGGGGTGTCCTTGCGATCTGGTCGTTTGATCACGTCGGGCACGTTTCCGGCCGTGACGCAACGTTGCTCGACATTGCATTGACAGTGCACCTTTTGGCTGTTGCCCTTTGGATCGGCGTTTTGACACCGTTAAAACGTCTGGCATCAAGCCCTGATACTTATTCAATGGCTGCTGATGTGGGACATCGGTTTGGTGTTATCGCCTCGGTCACGGTCCCTGTCTTGATCCTTGTGGGTGGCTATATGAGCTATCAGCTTGTGGGGTCGTTTCCCGCGCTCATTGGCACAGGATATGGACAGGCGCTGACCCTCAAGGTTCTGTTGGTCGCGGCCTTGCTTGGGCTGGCCGTCGCCAACAAACTGCGCTTCATACCCGCACTTCGGATCGGTGACCCAACCGCCGCAGATCACCTCTCCAAATCCATCTCAATCGAATGGTTGGTCATTCTGGCCGTGCTGGGCACAACTGCCGTTCTGACCACCAACCTGACTTTGCCAACATGAGGTCCCACATGAACAGACGACATTTCTTGGCCACTGTGTCGGCCACGGCGATCTTGCCGATACCGGCATTTGCGGCCCAAGACGCCCCGCGACTGAAAGCCGAAGCGGTGACTCAGCAAATCCTACCCTTGGGGGATGTGCCAACACCCATGCTGGGCTTTAATGGATCAATGCCAGGTCCAGAACTGCGGCTGCGTCGGGGTGAACGGGTAAGCATCGACGTTGAAAACGGTCTTGATGAAGGCACCGCAGTGCATTGGCACGGTATAAGATTGGAAAATCGGATGGACGGTGTGCCGATGTTAACCCAAGAACTGATCGAACCTGCGCAGACCAAAACCTACAGCTTTATCCCGCCAGATGAAGGGACGTATTGGTATCACTCGCACTATATTTCTTATGAACAGGTCGCACGGGGGATGATGGGCGCATTGATTGTTGAGGATGAAACACCCCCCGATGTGGATCATGACATCACGGTGTTGATGTCGGACTGGCAAATACAAGAAGATGGCAGCCTGTCTGAGGAATTCAGCGATATGCACAGTGTTGCCCATGGCGGGTACATGGGAAATTTCGCCCGTGCGTTCCTGTCCCAAGATCAGGTAAAAACCGGGGATCGCGTCAGGTTCCGGCTGATCAACGCCGCAACGAACCGGATATTTCCAGTTGTGGTCAGCGGTGTCAGCGGGTCGGTTGTGGCCTTGGATGGTATGGCCTTGTCTGATCCGCGCCCCTTGACGGAGATTATCCTTGCCCCCGCGCAACGCGCTGATCTGATTGTCGACATCTTTGGTCCTGTTGGCTTTGATATGGTGACCGGGCAGGGCCCCTACCGGTTGGCTGATCTGACCGTGAATGGCACCAATATCGATAGGCAAGCTGACCCGATCGTGGCGCTTGCACCCCCGAACGTGCCAACCCCGGCTGAGCCCACGCAACATCTGACACTGACAATGATGGGGGGTGCGATGGGGGGCCGCCACGGTGGCGACAACATCTGGTCCTTCAACAATGTATCAGACCTGCAAGCGGATCCATTTGGGTCTTTCAAGAAAGGCGAGACGGTGCGCATCACATTTGCAAATGACACGTCCTTTCCGCACGGTATTCATCTGCACGGCCACCATTTTTATGAGGTGGATGATAACGGTGTCTTGGGCGATCTTCGCGACACCACACTGGTGAACGCCAGAGAAAGCCAAGACATCATTTGTGTGTTTGATAATTCTGGCCGCTGGCTGTTGCACTGTCACATGCTCAGCCATGCTGTTGGCGGGATGCGCACTTGGGTGAACGTGGCATGAAGGGATTGGTTCCCGTCCTGCTGTCACTGGCGTCCACAGCCATTGCTGACCACAACTGGGCAGACCGGGATATTGTTGCAGGTCAAAGCCTCTATGCAGATAACTGTGCATCCTGCCATGGAGCGACCCTTGAGGGACAGCCGAACTGGCGGTCCCCGGGTGCTGATGGTGTGCTTCCTGCCCCACCTCATGACGGGACAGGCCACACGTGGCACCATGATGATGATCTGCTGTTTGAATATACCAACCTTGGCGGTCAGGCGGCCTTGGAGGGCAGGGGCGTGAAGGGGTTTAACAGTGGCATGCCTGCCTTTGACACGGTGCTGAGCGACGATGAGATATAGAATATCCTCGCCTACATTAGGTCAACGTGGTCCAATCAAGAGCGCGAAGCCCAAGCCAGCCGAAACCCACAACACTGATCGCACATGCACGCGGAAAACGATCAGAGGTTATGACAGCGTATAGGTCCCGCGCCCAACCCGGATCATCAGTCCTTCATCACACAAAACCCGCAGGGCACGATAACAGGTCTCATGGGTGAGGTTTATACGGGTCGCCAGCTCAGTCACCGTGGCATCGAAATATCCCGCCTGTACTGCCGCCAATATGCGTTGTTTGGCAGAGGGGATGGCCAATAGCTCTATATGAGCGCGGTACTGTTGAACCTGAATGGCAAGCAATCTTGTGAAGGCCTCAGAGAATGCGCGGTCTGTCTGCATTGTCGAGATAATATCAGCCGATGCAATTTTCATCACGCTTCCCGCCTCCGTGCAAGTCGCATCGCAGTGGTAGGTGGCTGAGAACACGGACGCTTCGGCAAAAAGCCCTCCCGACACCGCCCTGTGCAAGGTCAAGGTTTCACCGCCCAGCCCCGTCCGTTGCAGCGTCACGCATCCAGCGACAACAAGGTAAAGCCCCGATGTGGGCTGGCTCTGCCGAAACAGCACATCCCCCTTTTGCATATCGATTGTACGACACGCATTGGTGGGCAAATGAGAAAAGAGATCAGATATCATATGATCCAAATCATATGTGATCACCCTCAAGATGGATAGGCTCATCAAGAAATAGGAGTGTTCAATGAAGTTAGGTCTTCTCTCAGCAGCAATCGTTTTCGTCGCGTCCAATGCTACGGCGCAACATGCACATCAATCCAGTTCCCCCAGCGAAACGGGGCAATCCCAGTTCGCGGCAATAGCCGAAATCGTAATCATACTGCGCGATGATCCTGAAACGGACTGGGGGCAGGTCGATATCGAAGCCCTACAGGATCACCTTGTGGATATGGACAACGTGACAACCAAGGCGTCGGTTAATCGGACGGTGGAGGGGCGGAATGTGACTTACTTGATCACAGGTGATGACGTGGTTGCGGCATCCATCCAGCGCATGGTGTTGGCACACAGCCCGATGTTGCAGGGGGCCACTGATTGGGGGGTGACCTCTGAGAAAAAGGACGGCGGGGCGAAGATGCTGGTGCAGGTTGGGTCAGAGGATGCGTTGCAGCAAGTGTTGGGTCTTGGTTTCTTTGGGGTGATGACAATCGGTGCGCATCACCAACAACACCATCTGATGATCGCCACGGGTCGATCACCGCACTGACGTTGTGCGGATATCCTCCAGCGATCCGCTGGTTGCGATATAAGTCGTAAGTGTGGGGTCAATTGGTTTGCTTACGAATTGATGCGTAAAGCCAGAACTCGCCATCGCACATATGAGCGCAATGGCAAACAGCAGCTGTGATTTATGAATATTGCAAGATGTGGTAAGTCACTTATCCTCACATTATTCTCCGCCTCAGCAACCACACGAAGAACACCCCGCCGATCAGACCTGTAACTATTCCAACGGGCATATCGTCTGGTGCCATGATGGTCCGTGCGATGATGTCAGCCCAAACGAGGAACACGGCACCGCATAGGGCCGCTATTGGAAGGAGGCGGCGATAATCACCGCCCACCATGAGGCGAACGATGTGTGGGATCATGAGGCCGACAAAGCCGATGATGCCAGAGAATGCCACCATAATACCTGTAATCAAGGCTCCGATAATAAATACCTTCAATCTGAAACGGGCGACGGGAATACCTAGAGTGGTGGCGGTTTCATCCCCTACTGTCATGGCGTTCAAGGTTCCCGACTTCAGCCATAAGTAGAGGCCACAACCGACTAGGACAACGGCAGGATAGATCAGTTGATCCCATTGCGCCAAACCAAGGCCACCCAGCATCCAGAATACTACAGTATGCGTCGCCCGCGGATCGCCCAGAAAGATCAGCATGTTTGCGGCTGACATCACGATGAAAGACACGGCAACACCTGCAAGAACCAATCTATCGGCGCTGGTCGCTGATGCGAATTGCGACACAGCAAGGACGATAAGTGTTGCCCCGAGTGAGCCGAGGAACGCCAGCAACGGCACGGTTAGAGGCCCGATGAACAGCCCCGTGTGCAACAACGCGAGAATGGCCCCAAAAGCGCCACCCGCCGAAATACCAAGCAAATGGGGGTCTGCCAAAGGATTGCGCGTCACAGCCTGAAGGCTGGCACCCACTATCGCCAAACCTGCGCCAACGAAACAGGCGAGGATAGCGCGGGGAAAGCGGATGTCCCACACAATCGCTTCGCGGCCATTGGACCAGTCTTGTGCAATGGTATCTGGGGCAATTTTGTTGATCAGAATTCCCCAGACTGTTTCAATGGGAACCGCGATGGCCCCGACACTAACAGCAATCGACAATGATCCGATAAGAGCCATGGCCCAGAAAAGTCCCGCAACCCAAAGGCGGCGAGACACCTTGGGGCGCGGCGTTGTCGATAGCTGCGTCATGCTCGGTTACTCAGCCCGAAACGCAGCGGCAAGCGTTTTGATCGCTTTGATGTTGCGCGGTCCCGGTGTCGCCTCGATATACTCAAGAACCACGAAGCGATCATTGCGCACGGCGTCGATATCGGCGAAGGCGGGGTTGGACCTTATGAACTCACGCTTTTGGTCGGCTGTCACTTCCCCGTAGTTCACGATCACGATCACTTCGGGATCGCGTTCTACCACCGCTTCCCAGCCGACAGTCGCCCAGCTTTTTTCAAAGTCGTCCATGATATTTGTGCCGCCTGCGGCCTCTATCAAGGCATTGGGCATCGCGTAGCGGCCAGCGGTAAATGGAACATCTTCGCCGCTGTCATAGACGAACACTCGTGGGGCTGTGTCCAGTGCAGGCTGGGTCGCTACGAAATCTGCCAGTTCCGTTTGATACCCTTCAATCAGAGCCTCGGCACGATCCGATACGTCAAAGATGGCACCAAGATTGCGTAGATCGTTATACATATCCTCCATCGATGCTGCGCCTTTTTCACCGATGTGGATGCAGCTCTCGGTGAGTTCATAGACTTGGATGCCAAAAGGGGCCAAGGTCTCAGGTGTGACTTCGCCGCCAACCTTCATGCCATAATTCCAGCCTGCAAAGAAGAAATCGGCATCGGCACCGACCAGAACTTCTTTCGAGGGATACTTTGACGACAGTTCGGGGAGCTCTTCGACACCAATCGTCATCTGTTTGTCCAGTGTCTTCCAGCCTGAAATGCCAGTGTAGCCAACCATGTGGTCAGCCAAGCCAAGAACCAGCATCATTTCGGTCAGGTTTACGTCATGGGATATTGCCACCTTTGGCGGGGCGTCGAATGTGACAGAGCGGCCGCAGCTTTGCACCGTGGTTTGAGCCATAGCAGTGCCTGCGATTGAAAGCGCTGCCAGGGTTGTAAGCGTACGTCTCATGAGGGGTATCCTATTCAATTCGGAAGGGTGAAGGAAAAATGCGATGCCCCACTTGGGGCGAGGTGTTCACGCCGTGCAGTAACCCGAAAGGTGTTCGACACCAGGGTGTCTGTCAGCAGTGTTTCAGGTGGGCCAAAGCCCTGCGGATGCCCATCTTTGAGGACCAGTACATCATCACAAACACCATTGGCCATGTTGAGGTCATGCAGGGACACCACGATTGTCAGACCAATGCTACGGATCAGTGAAACGACTTCTAACTGATGGCGCACGTCGAGATGGTTGGTAGGCTCATCAAGGATCAGCACCTGCGGTTCCTGCGCCAAAGCGCGCGCCACCATGACCCGTTGCCTCTCGCCACCAGACAAAGTGCCAAAGTCGCGATCCGCCAATGCGTCCAAACTGAGTGAATCCAGCACATTATCGACGACCTGTTCACTGCTCATTCTGGCGGCGGCAAAGCCCGACAGATGTGGGGTGCGGCCAAGGCGGACGATTTCTCGCACTGTTAGCCCAAAAGCAGAGGCCTGTTCTTGTAGCACGGCGGCAATGTATTTTGCACTTTCTCGGGCTGTCATTGCCCACAGGTCCTGCCCACCGACGCTGACGTGCCCTGTATGCGGCTTTTGGAATCGATACAGCAGCCGCAGCAGGGTGGATTTACCGGCACCGTTTGGACCGACCACCCCCAACACCCGTCCCGCAGCGACCCTAAAGGTGGTGGGGTGTAGCACAGGTAAAGCCGTTTTGGCCGGTGCCCAGCTTACATTGCGCACGTCTAAATCTGCCACCTTCATGATGGGCGCACATCGCTGGTTTCCAATGCGATCATCGCACAAGGCACCCGTGCCAGCGTCGATTTACGCAATTTGGCAGGCCGATCTACGGACGAACACCACCCATCATGTAAGTGGGCGTATTGCTGGGCGAAGCTAACAAGGTCGTTGATGTCCACGTCAGGGTCTATGTCGCCAAACAGATAGGTGGCTTTGCGATTGCTATGATAAGCCACCGTGCAGGGCCGATCACATCCTGCCATGCAGGCAACGCCTGATATTTCGAAGTCATCAGTGATCGCATCACCAGCTTTGCTGATCGCGGCGCGCAGTTTTTCGATGAGCTCAAAGCCTGGCTGACATGCTGTGCCTTTATGCTTGCAGGATGTGCAGACAGTAATTCTGTGATTGTTGTGCGTGTCCATATCGCCCTCCGCGAACGCGCGGGGCATAGGGTAGACATGTCTTCAAGCACGAGGGGTCCCGTGTCGCCATCATGATCTCCTAACCAGACACCCCGTCTGGGTTGAGTTGAGTTGCATTGACGACACCAAAGGTGCCGCTGATGGCAGGTCTACTGACTTGCAGGTCGTTGTTCGCCCGAACCTTCCCAAGCCTAACAGGCTCAGTGGTGTTCATCGGGGTCACTCGCCGCTCACAGTTGCGGGGGCAGTTACGGATTCGGTGCCAATTGGCGCGTCCTCACCGTATTCCCTTTTCATCCCAGCCACATGTTTGATGGCTGAGAACCATCTAAACTATCACTGGAAGAATTACGTCAGCACGTCAATGCCAGACCTCTTGCCGCCACCCAAAATAATGTTCAGACTCTCTTTTTATCGGCGTGCCAGAACGGGCACGCCGGGTCAGTGATCAAATCAGTGAGAGAGGCCACTGCCACCTACTGCAATCACGTTATAGGGCATACCTTCCACTTTGATTGCCTCAATCTCGGCCAAATCCACCATCTTAATGACACGCACCATCGCCGCTAGTGGATCGGTCAGAATCAGACGGTCATCCGCCACTGCCAGCCGCGGCCGTGGGTCACGCCAATGACCGTCCATTGAATAGGCTTGGGTGATCTGAGCGCTCTGCTCGATCTCGGCTGATAGCATGTTCAATCTATGCAGCGACCCATCTTCTGTAAGGATATAAGCGAACTGTGGTGCCGCAGGGTCGAGAATAAAATCGACGTCGCGGAAGGGCAACTCGACACGGGTGAAATAGGGCTCTGTCGTGGGGTCGACGATCACGACAGAGGTTCCGTCGTAGTCGCCCAGAAATATCTGCATTGCTTTTGCTCCGAGGAGGAACCCGGTTCTGTCTTCTGGAAAATCGGAAGGGTAGGGCAGCATGGTGAACGCATCTGGCCCGCCTCTGTTGTCGTAGGCGATCACGCCCTCTTTACATCCAGCCAGCAAAAAAGTGCCCGAGAATGCCTCGCCGTGCAGGTCGGTGCAGGTGTGCATTTCTCCCATCGGAGTGCCGTCAGCCGCAAACGTGCCGATGCCGATGCGCGGCGGTGCCTTGCCTTCCTCCATTGGCTTTTCCGTGGCGATAGAACTTACAAAGTAGTCACCCATATCCGCCACGAAACCGTGATGTGCCACGTTCATAGGATAATGTTGCTCGGCCAGATCGCCTTTGATGAGTGCGTTTTCGCCAAGAATAGATGCGTAGCCACCCTTGTCGAAGGTAATCGCAACAGTTCCGCTGTGGTTGACGACATGGAACGGGCGGGGCCCTTTGATCGTGCCGATATGGGCTGGGTCGGACACGTCGATGTCCGCATGGTCACCATGACGATCGAGGGCCAAGCCGCTGTTCAGGAAGTCGACCTGCTCATTTTCTGACTGAACCGCGATAACGAGGGCTTCGGACGGCGACGGATAGAGCTTGGCTGGCCCTGCAACATCGAAGGTCCAGCGCTGATCTGGCTGATCGAGATCGATGGCCGTGATTGTTGGCGATGAGTGGTCCGCGACGAAGAGACGCCATGCAATCGCCTCGTCGTTGGCCAATGCCGGGGCCGCGAGTGCCGCGAGTACGCCCAGCAAGACGGCGGAGAATCTAGAACTGTTCATGTTCTTTCCTTTTGATATTGTTCATGTGTTTGCAGATGGCGCTCGTGGGAAAGTGTTTTACGCTCCGCACGGTCAAGACGTGCGATTGTCGCTGCATCATCATCACCTTTTGCCCGCGCCGCGCGCCAGATGCGGCGGCAGGAGGCGGGTGACCAAGGCAAAGCAGCCTCGGCGAGCCAGCCGCGCAGGAGGGGCGGCAGCGCGTCGTAGGCCGTCATCGGATCGACGGCTCTTTGACGACGTTTCAGCGTCGTTTTTCCAAGATTGCGTGTCATTCCGCATCCTCAGGATCGAAGATCAGGTCAAGAACCAGCACCAGTCGCGTTTCGCCCGTACCCGCGATAGAGGGCGGGCGGTGTAGCAACCCGGAAGCGGGGTGTCGTCGCCAAATCACGGCGGCGCAGTCGGCTGTCCTTATCGCCGCAAAGCCCTCAGGCTTTTCGCATAGAGCAATGCCCGGTGTTGTGTTGCCTGTGATCGGGGACTGCTGGTTCATGTCGCCGCCTCCGCCCGCCGCCAACCAGGGAACGGGTCGGGCAGGGTCGTCGGCAAGTTGTCCACCGTCGTTGCCGAGCCCTCGGGCAGTAGTGCCGCGTCCAGCCGCGCCTTCAAGGCCGCCCAGTCGATGCCCGCCCCTATGAATACGATTTCCTGCCGTCGGTCGCCCCACGGTTCTTGCCAGTGCTGGGCAAAATAGGCTTTGCCTCCCTCGTTTTCGGGCCACCGTTCACGCGGAACTGTCGCCCACCAATTGCCCAACGGCTTAACTGTTGACAGGGCACCCGCGAGGCTGAACTCCGCCACCCAGTCGGGCCGTGTCGCCATCCAGAAATGCCCCTTGGCCCGGATCACGCCCGGCATTTCGCCGGTCAGCACGGTATGTATTGCCTCGGGCATGAAGGGTCTTCGTGCGCGGTAGACATAAGAAGCGACACCGTATTCTTCGGTTTCTGGTATGTGGTCGGCGAAACCGTAAAGCTCCTTGGCCCACATGGGATGCTCATGTGCTTTCTCAAAATCGAAAAGGCCGGTATCAAGGATCGCATCCGTCGGAACGTCCGAATGTGATGTCTTGATGATAACGGAATCAGCGTTCAGGCTGCGGATGATCTTGAGTGCGGCATCCACTTGTTCCGGTGTAGCGTCAGCCACCTTATTAAGGACGACAACATCTGCAAACTCGATCTGCTCAACCAACAGGTCAACAAGGGTTCGCTCATCTTCCTCGCCGGGCGTATCACCACGGTCGCGCAGGAAATCATGACTGGAATAGTCGCTCAGCAGGTTCACCGCATCCACAACCGTGACCATCGTGTCAAGGCGGGCCACGTCCGACAGGCTCTCGCCGTGCTCGTCGCGGAAGTCGAAGGTCGCGGCGACAGGCAGCGGCTCGGAAATGCCGGTTGACTCGATCAGCAGTGTGTCGAACCTGCCCTCAGCCGCTAGGCGGCGCACCTCCACCAGAAGATCATCGCGCAGTGTGCAGCAGATACAGCCGTTCGACATTTCCACCAGCGTTTCCTCGGTGCGGCTGAGGTCGGTGTCGGCGCGCACGAGGTCGGCATCAATGTTAACCTCGGACATATCGTTGACGATCACCGCAACACGGCGGCCATCACGGTTATTCAGGACGCGGTTCAACAGCGTTGTCTTTCCAGCACCCAAAAAGCCAGACAGAACAGTGACGGGTAGTTTTTCATGTTTCATGCGAGATCCTCAGAATGGGAGAGTGTCGGCTGTTTCAGGAAGGTGTGTGCGCAACATGTCGAGACTGCGCACAAGTTCAGGGCGGGTCATGTCACGGGCGATCACAACGATGCGGGAACTTCGATCACCGCCCGGCCAATTTCGCATCGGCACGGGTGGATCGAACACATGCTGGACGCCGTGGAAAACGAAGGGCGTCTCGATCCCTTGTAGAAAGACGATACCTTTCACACGTAGAATATCCGGCCCACGCAATGCGATCAGTGTATCAAGCCAAAGCTCGAAAGCAGCGGCGGGGATAGGATCGTCCAGCACAATGGATGCGGAGCCTATTCGCGCATCATGTGGGGAGTGTGTAATATCTGTTGAGGTTGGTTCTGCGGCAAGACCGGACAGGTTGGCAAAAGGATCGGTGGCGAGAGTGGAGTCGCGTGGTGTCAGCCAGCCCAGCGTCCGCTGTGGTGTCGCGGTATTTCGCATGCCGCTCAGCTCCCAAAGGGCTCCGTTTGGAATTGCTCCCTGAGTGGCGTGCAGAATTTGCGCCGTTGGATTTAGGGCGCGGATGCGGGCCTCGAAAGCCTTAACCATAGTTGACGGAGTGAGATCAGTTTTGCTGAGCACCAACAAATCCGCGATCGCAATCTGCGACACCGCTTCGAACTGTCGATCAAGCGTGTCCGGTCCAGCGGCCGTATCCGCAACCGTCACGACGCCGTCCATGCGCACATTCCGCGCAAGGTAGGGATCGACCAGAAGGGTTTGCAGGATCGGGCCGGGATCGGCGAGACCCGTCGTTTCGATGATCACGTGATCAAAGGCGATGTTCCCCGCCTGTCTGCGGTCAATCAGATCCGCCACCGTGCGCGCCAGATCGCCCCGAACCGAGCAGCACAGGCAACCCGATTGCATCAGAATAATCTCTTCGTCCACCGCTTCAATCAGGTCGTGGTCAAGACCTGCCTCGCCAAATTCGTTCACGATAACCGCAATCTTTGGACCAACTGTTGCGTCGAGAACCCCATTCAACAGCGTGGTTTTTCCTGCGCCAAGAAATCCCGTCAGCAATGTAACAGGCAGGCGGGTATCAGAGGGCGGCTTAGGTGAGGGCATTTAAGAGGTGACTCCAGAGCATCATGATTCGTGATATGTTATGACATAACAATTAAGGTGCGAAAAGGACAGGCGATAGAAAGTATAGAAGTAACTTGCCGATACTTAGGATCGCGACCAGCGCCCCACCAATGACATATAGGGTCACCGAAAGCGTTTGGACGCCTTCACTGTTGTCTGCACCTAGCCCAACCAGACTGAGGGCGGCGGTCACCAGAACAATCGGGGCACCCGAGTAGGATCTGATTGGAATACTGGCAATGCGCGCCAGAGCATCCCGTTTAGAACTTAAGGTTTGGACGCCGCCGATGCGCGGCCCATCATAATGACCGCAGCCGCATGGTTCTTGGTGCTGATGCCGCTGACCCATCCGGGTCATGACCGCCCTACGCGAATAATTGGAACTGCACCTATCGCCGTAATCGTCGCGTAGCTGGCCGGAGCAAGCCATGTTACAGTGAGGTCCACCAAATCTCTTGATCCCAGTCGCAACAAATAGACAAGGCTGCCGACCAGCAGGATAGCTCTACCTGTCTGTGCCAAGTTCGAAAGGATTGTGAGAACACCAAGGCGGCGCATACTCACAGAGCTTGCGAGAGCAGTCTCTCTGATCAAAACCTTGCTGTAATCGGGACCGAGAGCATGGGCAAAACCATGGGCAGCGGTTGCAGATCATAGCGACCAGACCGCCAGTGGGTCACCAGCCTGAATGCCGCACAAGCCGCGTGCCATTGCGTTCTGGAACATTCGCTGTTCGGTAACGACCCAATGCAGTATCGCGTTCCAAGGAATCACACGCCAAAGCGCGGCAAGCGCAGTGCACACCACGACGAGTATTGAGAAGATATTTACCGACACGTTAATCTCACCTCGTCAGCGTAGAAACGCCCTATTTCGAGCTGCTTGGGTTTTTCATTTCTCTCAGTCAGGGCAAGAAAATACGAATCCAACGCCGCATCAGCCTCCCATAGGTCTTGAGAGATGATTTCGCTGGTGCAGGTTTGCGGGAGGTGAGGTTGCTCTGTTTTTGGCAAAATCCTGTAGGTGTAATAGTAGGCAGGGTCATAGAGCCGTAAAATAGTTGTTCCGCCCGACACATCGGCAGGCTTCTTCAACGGCAGATCGAAAGTGACAGTTATCCGGTCGCCTTCGATAAACAGGGTTTCGTTTTCGGGTGCCGTTAAGCGTCGATCCTGGCCGTCCACTTCCAGAAACACGCCGCCGTTGTTGTCCGGTAGCAAATCTGTCTTTGCTGAAAGAATCTTCGCGTGATCTTTGGTATTGATGCGTCCATCGTGGTCGAGACCAAGGGTGTCGAACAAAAACAGCGTCGTGAACCGATCATAAGTCCAGAAGATTCGCAGCGCTCCGAGGTGCCCGTCTTTTGTAAACAAAAACACACTTCGTGCGTCCACGAATATGTGGGGATGTGCCTTGGCTTCAGCAACCAGACAAAACCCCCACAGCATTGAGGTAAAAGCGAAACGTAGCATTACCTTACCAAACCTTGATATTTCCAGTCACGTCGCATCGCTTGGTAGGATCAGAGACATCCCGCAAGAGCTGACGCAAGATTGCGGATCAGCTGGGGATAGAGCGCGGGACCCGGTTCAAGATCAGACCCCAAAGGGTCAAGCACGTTCGTCTTGGATTGAGTGCCATCCATCACGGTCTTGACCAGTCCTGGGTTGAATTGCGGCTCCGCCAGTACACAGTCGATGCCTTCGTCCGCGATCCGGGCGCGAATTTCCGCGATCCGGGCAGGGCTCGGGTCGGACGCGTCACTGATGGAAATTGCGCCAGCCGCAGAGAAATCGAAGTCGGTTTCGAAGTATTGGTAGGCGTCGTGGAAGACGATGAACTGTCCACCCCGCACAGGGTCCAAGACGGCGTTGATGTCTGCGGTCAAGACATCAATCTCTGTGACACCTTCGGCGGCGTTGGCAAAATAGGCCCCTGCATTTTCGGGATCGGCGGCGGAAAGCTGACCGGCGATCACATTAAGCCAAGTCGCGGCATTGCGGGGTGACAGCCAGGCATGGGGGTCGTGCGCACCGTGGTCGTGGCCTGCATGATCATTGTGCCCGGCCTCTTGCTCAGCATGTTCCTCATGCGCATCGTGCTCATCATGTCCTTCACCATCGGCATGGTCGTTATGATCATCTTCGGCGTGCTCTTCATGCTCTGAATCATCATGGTCATGTGCCTCAAACAATGCGCCTTCTCTGAACTCAAGCTCGATCGTTCCGTCGGTTTCCAGCAACTCCGTGACCGAAGCGTCGCTGGCAAGGGTTTCAATCGCATCCTCCAGCCAGGGTGTAAGGCCCGGACCAATCCAAAAGATCAGATCAGCCGCTTGCAACGTGGTGGCCTCAGAGGGGCGCAGCGCATATTCATGGGGGCTGGCTCCGGGCTGGACAATGAGGCCCGGCGTGCCAACGCCCTCCATCACGCGCGCAACAAGTGAGTGCACCGGTGCGATATCAACAGCAACGCGTGGCACGTCGGCATGGGCGGTTCCACCCATTAGGGCGGCAGCGAGCGAGAATGGCAGGAACGTTCTGGACATCAGGTCCTCCGTGTGATTTTATAACATTTCAATTCTCATAGTAGAAATGTAATAACATGACAAGCAACTCTTCTACTGCCCTTCAAGACGAGACGGCACCAGTCGGTTTCACGCGCCACGACCATGCCACCTGCGTTGCGGACGGATTATCAGCTGCCGAGACGTGCTGTACCAGTGGCGGGCTCCGCTTGACGCCAGTACGCCGCAAGGTGTTGGAGATTCTATTGCAAGATCACCGCGCGCTTGGAGCCTATGCTATTCTCGATCGGTTGCGTGATGAAGGATTTGGATCACAGCCACCTGTTGCCTACCGCGCTCTCGACTTTCTTGTGGCGAATGGCCTTGCTCACAAGATCGAACGGCTCAATGCATTCATCGCTTGCGCTCATCCAGGTGAGGTTCACGCGCCTGCCTTTATGATTTGTCGGTTGTGCGATGCCGTGGCCGAGGCACAATCATCCCCGATCCGGGGGGCACTGGGAGACGCCGCCCGTGCGACGGGATTCCAGATCGAACGCACGGTGGTCGAAGCGACAGGTGTGTGCCCCACTTGTGCTGAAAAGGTTGACGCATGAGCCTTGTCCAAGTCGAGAACCTGAGCATCGGTTATGGTGCGAAGACGGTCCTGTCGCATGTATCGCTTAGCGTCGAGCCAGAAGAGATTGTCACCATTGTCGGGCCCAACGGCTCCGGTAAGACCAGCCTGCTGCGCGCCATCATCGGGGCGGTCCAACCCGCGCGGGGGAAGGTGACGTGTGGGCCGGATGTGCGTCTGGGCTATGTCCCGCAACGGCTTCACATTGATCCGACACTGCCGATGACCGTCGCGCGGTTTCTGACGCTGCCGGGCGCAACCGCACCCAAGTCCATCGACAACGCACTCACCCAAGCCGGTGTGCCAGACCTCTCAGGGGCGCAGATGTCACGGCTTTCAGGCGGTCAGTTCCAGCGGGTTCTGTTGGCGCGCGCTTTGATTGGGAAGCCACACCTGCTGTTGCTGGATGAAGCAACACAGGGGCTGGACCAACCTGGTTCTGCCGCCTTTTATCACCAGATCGAGGCGGTGCGACGCGACACCGGCTGTGCTGTTCTGATGATCAGCCACGAACTGCATGTGGTGATGAGCGCGTCAGACCGGGTGATCTGCCTCAACGGGCATGTCTGCTGTGAAGGCACGCCCGAGGTGGTGGCTTCGGCTCCGGAATACCGTGCGCTTTTCGGGTCGGGCACGATGGGTGCGCTGGCACTTTATCGTCACGACCATGACCATGCACACGATCATGGACAGGACCACAATCGCCACCACGACCACACGGAAGCTGCCGAATGATACTGGATGATTTTATGATGCGCGCCACACTGGCGGGGATCGGAGTTGCCCTTGCGGCGGCACCTTTGGGCTGCTTCGTTGTCTGGCGACGTATGGCCTATTTTGGCGACGCGACGGCCCATGCCGCAATCCTCGGTATCGCCTTGTCGCTGGCCCTGTCGATCTCGGTCTTCGCGGGGGCCATGGTGATCGCGCTCTTAATGGCGCTGACCGTGAACCTGCTCACCGGGCGGGGCTACGCGATGGATACGCTGCTGGGGGTACTTGCCCATTCTGCGCTGGCCTTCGGGCTGGTGGCGGTATCATTCCTGTCGGGCATCCGCATCGACCTCATGGCCTATCTCTTTGGCGATATCCTTGCCGTGTCGCGCATGGATCTGGCGGTGATCTGGGGCGGGGCGGCCCTTGTTGTGGCGCTGATTGGCTGGCGCTGGTCGGCGCTCCTGACCGCGACGCTGAACGAAGACCTGGCCTACGCGAGCGGGATCAACCCCAAGCGGGAACAACTGGTCCTGACACTCGCATTGGCCATCACTGTTGCCGTCGCGATCAAGGTCGTGGGGGTGTTGCTGATTGCCGCGATGTTGATCATCCCCGCCGCCGCAGCAAGACCGCTCAGCCGCACGCCCGAAAGCATGGCTTTGGTGGCGGCGGGTATCGGCAGTGTCTCAGCGGTGCTGGGACTGCGCGCGGCCTACATTTTCGATACGCCCGCAGGACCGTCGATTGTCTGCGTCGCGGCCCTGATTTTTGCAGCGCTCAGCATCGCAGGCAGCCTCCGCTCATCCGTATAATGATCATCTGATAACCCAAATTTCAACACGGAGAAATACAATGCAAAAGACCTCCTTGATCATCACTTTGTTGGTGCCTTGCGCGCTTCTTGCACAGGAAACGCGGGATCTTGGGGCCCATGAACACGGGCATTCCGCGCTCAACATTGCCATCGAAGGCGCACAGGTCGCGATGGAGCTTGAAGCCCCCGGGGCCGATATCGTCGGTTTTGAGTATGAGGCGGAAACGGCAGAGGACCGCGCCAAACTGGACGCGGCGATAGCGGAGCTATCAAAGCCGCTGTCGTTGTTTGCTCTGCCTGCCGCAGCCGGCTGCACCGTTGTGTCATCCACCGCCGGTCTGCATGACGCGCATCACGAGGAAGACGAAGAGCATGCGGAAGCTGAACATACAGAGGAAGATCACGCAGACGAAGAAGATGCGGAACATACCGAGTTCCACGCAGAATACTTGCTGGAATGCACTGATCCGAGCGCCATCGACCGTATCGGGTTCACCTTCTTCGAAACCTTCCCGAATGCCCAAGAGATCGAAATACAGATGATTTCCGACAACGGGTCGCAAGGCCTCAAAGTCGAGCGCGACGCGCCTGTTCTCGATCTGTCGGGACTAATCTGACGGGCACGCAGGTGACTGACGCAGACACGCAGTTTGCCCTGACCCTCGATCAGGTTGCATTTCACTGGGTCGGACGCGACGCGTTCGGCCTTACGGTCCCCGATTTTCGCATCCGCTCTGGTGAGCGGGTGCTGCTGCTGGGGGAAAGCGGGTCGGGGAAATCGACACTTCTGTCACTGATCTGCGGGATAAACACACCGCAAAATGGGTCGATCAGCGTGGATGGTATCGAAATGACCCCGATGCGTCCTGCCGCGCGGGACCGCTTTCGGGCAGAAAAAATCGGGATTGTATTCCAGCAGTTCAATCTGCTGCCCTACGCTTCGCCTATGGACAACATCCTGTTACCGCTTCGGTTTGCACCCGCGCGCCGCGCGCGTGTCGGCGATGCGCATGGTGCCGCCCTTGCGTTGACCGATGCGCTTGGCCTTGCGCGGGACGTGATGGCATCCTCTACCGCAGACCGTCTTAGCGTCGGCCAGCAGCAACGGGTGGCCGTCGCGCGGGCGCTGATTGGCGCACCGTCCCTTATCGTGGCGGACGAACCAACCTCTGCGCTTGATGCCGGATCACAGGCGAGTTTTCTCGATCTGCTCTTTGCGCAATGTGCGGTTTCCGGATCGACCTTGCTGATGGTCAGTCATGACGAACGGCTGGCCGCCCGGTTTGATCGCAGCGTCCGCATGAAAGACATTGCCAAATTTTCGCGTGAGGTCGCCGCATGATCCTGTTGCGCCTGTCCCTGCGCAGCCTGATCGCGCGGCGTTTGACAGTCGGTCTAACCATCTTTGCCGTCGCCCTGTCGGTTGCGCTGTTCTTGGGTGTCGAAAAGGTGCGCACGGGGGCGAAGGCAAGTTTTGGCGACACAATATCTGACACAGACTTGATCGTCGGCGCTCGCTCGGGCTCTGTGCAACTATTGCTTTATTCCGTGTTCCGCATCGGCAGCGCGACCAACAACGTCAGTTGGGAGAGCTACCTCGACATCGCCGCGCGTCCCGAAGTCGACTGGATCGTGCCGATCTCGCTGGGGGATTCACATCGGCAATTCCGGGTCATGGGCACGACGTCGGAATATTTCGAGCGCTACAAATATCGCGGGGGCAGGACGCTTGAGTTTGCCGAAGGTCGCACCTTTGATGACCTGTTCGATGCAGTGATTGGGGCGGATGTGGCGGTGACACTGGGCTACGGTGTTGATGATCCGCTTGTCGTGGCGCACGGGATCGCCTCCTTTGTCAGCCACGACAACCAGCCGTTTCGCGTTGCGGGCATCCTTGCCAAGACCGGAACGCCGGTCGACCGCACAGTGATTGTCAGTCTTGAGGCGATAGAGGCCATCCATGTCGATTGGCAGGGCGGCGCGCAAGTCCCCGGTCAGGTGACAACACCGGACGAGATCAGAGCGATGGATCTGCGCCCCAGTGCGATCACTGCCGCAATGATCGGCGTGAAATCCCGTCTCCAGATATTTGCCTTGCAACGCAGCATCAACGAGTACCCCGAGGAACCCCTGTTGGCCGTGCTGCCCGGTGTGGCATTGCAGGAGCTTTGGGGTATCGTCGGCATTGCCGAAACCGCGCTGATCGCCGTTTCGGGCATGGTGGTGGCAACGGCCTTGCTCGGCAAGGCTGCGATGATCTTTTCGGGCCTGAATGAGCGCCGCCGTGAAATGGCGATCCTGCGCGCGGTGGGCGCGCGCCCGCTGACTATCATGAGCCTATTGATGCTGGAAGCTGTCTTGATGGCCACGATTGCGGCCCTCATGGGCATTGCGCTGCTTTACACGGGATTGTGGGTCCTGCGCCCTTACGTCGATACCGCATTCGGTCTATATTTACCAATAGAGCCGCTCTCGGCGCGCGAGGGGCTTGTCGTGGCCGCCGTGATAGGTGCGGCCGCCGGGACAAGTCTTTTTCCGGCGTTCAGGGCATATCGACTTTCTTTGAGCGATGGCATGACCGTCAGACACTGACCAAACAAGAGGCAACGACAGATGCTGAAAATACGTCGAAATCGCCGCACAGTTCTTTTTGGACTTGCCGGCGTACCTCTACTGATGATCGCCCCACCGCTGGCTGCAAAATCCGCGAAACAGATTGGTTGGGCCGACCTGGTCCCGCCGGGTGTGCCGCCGGCACAAATCATCGACGAAGGCGTCCTTGACGAAGCCAACGACATCTGGCGGCCTGTCTTCGACAAGAACGCCAACCGTTTTGTCGCAGCACTCAACGGGATGCAGGTACGTATGCCGGGATACATGTTGCCCCTACAGACCAGCGGCAGTGGCATCACGGAATTCATACTCGTACCTTACGCCGGAGCCTGCATTCACGTACCGCCGCCACCGCCGAACCAACTGGTGTTCGTGACCTCCGGACGGCCGTGGAACGCGCAAACGATGTTTGAGCCTGTCTGGGTCACCGGTACGATCAAGATAAATCCGATCAGTACCAATCTCGCCGAGATCGGTTACAGCATGCGCGCCGATCTGATCGAGCTCTATGAGTGGAAGTAAGATGGTCGTGAACATGATTAAACCCAACCGTCGCGTTTTCATTTCTGCCGTTGCTGCAGCCTTTGGGCTGCCGACTGCGGCAATGGCCAAGGACGATTTCATCGATCTAAACTGGAGCGATCTTATCCCGCCCGGCAAACAGAACATCAAACAGACGTTTCAAGGCATGGGGATTATCCCCCATGACGAGATGTCGACCCTGCGATCAGAGCAACCTGCGTCGTCCGGTGTAAGGACCGATTACAACGGCAAGATCGTGCGGCTTCCGGGATATGTGGTGCCGCTTGATACGACCGGGGCAGGGGTCACGGCGTTCATTCTGGTACCCTATGTTGGCGCTTGTATCCATGTGCCACCACCACCAGCAAATCAATTGGTCTTTGTAACCACCGGAGCACCCTATGAAGGTTCGGGCCTGTTTGAGGCTGTCAATGTGACGGGCATGTTCGGGACGGCGTCGACCAGCACACAACTGGCCGATATCGGTTATGCGCTTTCGGCTGATAGGATCGAACCGTTTCGTCGGTGATAAGCCTTTTTGGCGTTCAACCCGACACAGATGTGATCACGATTTGCTGGCTAATTTCCGGACTGATACAATTTTAAGACGACCGACCAAAACTGTCATCAAGCTAAGGAAGGGGGACACTCCACCAGCCCCTCCTTTGAGGCGTAGGACGCAGGTAAACCGCCAAGCCTTGTCTTTTTTGGTGTAAAGGCTGGGCTGACGCGCATTGATTGTAAAATTTGTCCTACAAGAACCCTTTCACCTGACCCAAGCATCCGCTTTTCAGCATCGGTTCCCGCGCTTTTGTAAGTGATGTGTTTTCGCGATGTGTTTCATCCTGCTTGTTTACCACAATTGTGGCCAAAATGAATAGAAAAGGCCCTTAAAACAATAGCTTTTGGCGTATAGTATATTTGAAGGAGAAGTGGTGGGCGACCCTGGAATCGAACCAGGCGTGCGTCTCCGCGAGGGAGTTACAGTCCCCTGCCACACCTTGCGGCCTGTCGCCCACTGACGGGCTGATTAAACGGGGGCCTGATAACCGTCAACCACAAAAGCGCCGATTATCCACTGACAGGGCAATTGACTTTGAAATTGCCCTAATTTGGCCCATTACACTTGCGCGTGTTTGCTGTGTTTTGTTTTATCTGCTACGTTCAGGTGGTTTGGTGGTTCCTTTTGACGCGCAGCAAGTGGATCCGCGTTGTCCCTGTCTAAAATACACCACAAGTAGCCGCAGCATTGATATGGCTCTTGCTTGGCTTGGCCTGCGCGACGGTATAGACCGCCTTTTAGATAAATACGTGGGGCGGATAAAATGAAGAAACCCAAATGGGTGGTCGCAAAAGAGCAGAGCCAGAAAGCTGAAGCGCGCGAAACGCTGTGGTTGTTCGGGCTGCATGCGGTGCGCGATGCGTTGATGAATCCCAACCGCGAAAAACTGACGCTGATGGTCACGCCAAATGCCCAAGCCAAGCTTGAAGATGCGATCGCATTTGCTGGCATCACGCCTGACGTTCAGGACCCGCGCAAGTTCCGCCCGCCCTTGGACCCGGGGTCGGTGCATCAAGGCGCTGTGCTTGAGGTCAAACCGCTCAACTGGGGCCGGTTGGAAGATGTAGCCATTGGTGATGCTGCACCGCGCGTGTTGCTGCTGGACCGGGTGACAGACCCCCATAACGTCGGGGCGATTTTGCGATCTGCCGAAGTGCTGGGTGCATCTGCGGTGATCGGCACGCGGCACCATTCCGCGCCCGAAACTGGGGCGCTGGCCAAGACCGCGTCGGGCGCGCTGGAACGGCAACCTTACCTTCGGGTCCGTAATCTGGCGGATGCGATCCGAGAATTGCAGAACATGGGCTATCTGGTGCTGGGTCTTGATGGTGAGGCAACCACTAGCATTGAAACGGCTGTTGACGGCAAACGCGACCGCCCTGTGGCGCTGGTTTTAGGGGCCGAAGGGCCGGGTTTGCGCGAAAAGACCAAAGAAACTGTCGATATGTTGGTACGAATTGACGCATCCGGCGGATTTGGTTCGCTCAATGTCTCAAATGCTGCGGCAATCGCCCTATATGCGTCAAGGGAACATGCATAAGCGGAGGCTCCCATACCCTATCCGACCAAAATTGCCACCTGTTGCCATTGCGGCAGCAAAGCGGTGCTGACGCTAGACAAGAGGCGGCACGAGCTGGCCTGTGCCAGTTGTGGCGCGCCATTGAGGCAGATGAAAATGCTGCCCAAAGTTGTGCAAAAACCAAAGGCGGTGACCCACCAACCCAAGGTCAGACAGTTTGCAGTGCCGTCAAAGAGCACTGAAAAGAAGGCAAAAAAACCGTTCAAAGGCAAAAAGCGCAAAGCCTGGTTCAAGGACTGGGCAGAGGACGTATTTGACTTTGTTGAAGATATTTTCGACTAAATTGCTGCCAATTCGGCAGAAACCTGCCGAAATTTAACCAATCCTTCACAGAAACGCGACTACCTCTTTGAAAGCTGATGAGGCGTCTTACCTCTATTGCATGACGCTGGACCCGGAACGTTCAGCCGTCCTTTACTGTCCCTCGTTCCGTACCTTTGCGCCCCATGGATTTTTCCAGTGGGGCGCTTTTTTTTGGCGCGAAGGGGCTGTATGGGGTGGGTATGATGTATTCAGACGCTCTTTTGAAATCTGTTCTGACCGTGCCCAAGCGGATCGCGATTGTCGGCGTGTCAACAAACCCAGTGCGGCCCAGCTATTTCGTGGGCCGCTATCTGTCGCTGAAGGGGTTTGATATTATCCCGGTCAATCCGGTGTCGGCAGGCCAGGTGTTGTTTGGCAAGACCGTGCTCGGCGGGTTGAGCGAAATTGGGGGCGGCGTTGATATGGTTGATATTTTTCGGCGATCAGAGGTGGTGCCGCCGATTGTCGACGAAGCATTGGCGCTGTTCCCCAAACTGCAAACGATCTGGATGCAGATTGGCGTTGAACACGCAGCCGCCGCAGCAAAAGCTGAGGCGCGCGGGGTGACGGTGATACAGAACCGTTGTCCGAAGATTGAATATCAGCGGTTGTTTGGCGAATTGCGCATGGGTGGTTTTGCGACCGGGGTGATTTCGAGCAAGCTGTGACCGCCATGACGCGCAATGCGCGGCGCGATTTTATTTTGCTGATGAGGGGGCTTTGCCCCCTCAAACTCCCCCGGATATTTTTGCCAAAAAGAGCAGTTTAGCGGGATGCTTTTTCGGCGAGGCCGGACTTGGATTGGCGGTGGGCAAGTTCGGCAAGCACGTCATCAAAAGGCACACCGCGGGCGGCAAGCATGACAAGCAGGTGATAAAGCACATCGGCGGCTTCTGATGTCAGGGCGGCTTTGTCATCTTTGACAGCTTCGATGATGGCTTCTATGGCTTCTTCACCAAATTTTTCGGCACATTTTTCGGGGCCTTTTGCCAACAGTTGTGCGGTCCAGCTGCTGTCCGGGGCTGCGGTTTTTCGGGCAAGGATTGTGGCGTAAAGATCATTCAGGGTCATGTCAGCCTCATCGGGATGCCAGCGGCGGCCATATGGGCCTTGGCCTGACCCACTGTGTATTCGCCAAAGTGAAAGATGGAGGCAGCCAGCACTGCGGATGCACCGCCCTTGATGACGCCCTCAACCAGATGATTCAGATTGCCAACGCCGCCTGAGGCAATCACCGGCACGCTGACCGCATCGGAAATGGCGCGGGTCAAGGGCAGGTTGAAACCCTGTTTGGTGCCGTCACGGTCCATCGAGGTCAGCAGGATTTCTCCAGCCCCTTTGGCCGTTACGGTGCGGGCAAATTCCACAGCGTCGATACCCGTGGGTTTGCGGCCGCCGTGGGTAAAAATCTCCCACTTGCGGGGGCTTACGGTTTTTGCATCAATTGCGACCACGATACATTGGCTGCCAAAGTGATCTGCGGCCTCGGCCACCACATCGGGGTTGGCAACAGCGGCGGAGTTGAAGCTGACCTTGTCGGCCCCAGCAAGCAGCAGCGCGCGCACATCAGCGGCAGTACGAACACCGCCACCAACGGTCAGTGGAATATAGCAATGCTCGGCGGTGCGGCGCACCAGATCAAACATGGTGCCGCGGTTTTCGTGGGTGGCATGGATGTCGAGAAAGCAAAGCTCATCCGCGCCCGCCGCGTCATAAGCGATGGCGGCATCCACAGGATCACCTGCATCGCGCAGGCCGACAAAGTTCACGCCTTTGACCACACGGCCATCAGCGACGTCCAGACAGGGGATGATGCGGGTTTTCAACATGTAAAGCTTCATAATCGGGACCCGTGGCGGGGGCAAGGACGGACCACACGATTTGGTGGATGCGGTATTGGCGGTTAAGGTGCGATATGAATTGGGGGCATTATGACAAACGTGACATTGGGGAAATTGGACTTCACGGTCAAGGAGGGGTGGGTAAGCCGACAGATCGGCGGCAAGTTTGATCCTTACTTTTCGGACGCCCTGAATCGCAGAACCATGTCCAAGAAGATGCAGTTTCTATGCGACGGATTGCAACGCATCCCCGATCCGTTTCCCAAAGTATTTGAAATGGTTGAGCCGCAACTGTTGGTGTATTCCAACGATATCTACGTGCCAAAAAATCACGCCGGAATTGACGCGGAATCTGAACGCTTTGGTGCCTTACTGCTGCGCGAGACAGGTCATATCGGTGGCTTGGCGCTGGAGCAGGAAATCAATAAGAAGTTTGGTGTTCACGACATCCCCTTTAATGTGGAGGCGGCAATTGCGCCACTGACAAACTTTCGGCTGAAGATCAAAGTGACGTTGATATACGAGCATTACAGATTGCAATATAAGGGCATGCCAAGTTTCACCCGCGTCATTCTGTCGTTACCGCACCGTGTTGATATTTCAGCTCAGCGCACGCACATCTGTCATCCCGGCGGGGTGGCCAAACTGCCAAAGGTGATGCGGTACATGCGCAATGTGACCAGAACCCATGTCAGGGCCACGACGGACGAGGCATTTGATCTGCGCGGCGCAGCTCAGCGGCGTTGGATCAAGGACCGCAAAAAGTACATTGAGAAAGCCAAGGAAGATATCGCCAACAACGAAAGAGAGTTGGAGCAGATGAGGCCCGAGAGCGATTAGGAGGCCAGCGCCTTAAGTGCCGATGTCAGGTCAATTGCCCCATCATACAGGGCCCGTCCGGAAATTGCCCCTTCGATCACGCCAGTGTCGCGTAGGGCGATGAGGTCGTCCAACGATGACACACCACCAGAGGCAATCACCGGGATGCTTACGGCGCCGGCCAGATCGGCGGTGGCCTTAATGTTTGGCCCCCCCATCGCACCATCGCGGTTGATGTCGGTGTAAATGATGGCAGCCACGCCTGCGTCTTCGAATGATTTTGCAAGGTCTGTGACCATCACATCTGTCTCAGTGGCCCAGCCTTTGGTCGCCACGCGGCCATTGCGGGCATCAATGCCGACGGCGACTTGGCCGGGGAAGCGCCGTGCGGCCTCGCGGACCAAATCAGGGTTTTCGACGGCAACCGTACCAAGGATCACCCGCGCCAAACCTTTGTCGAGCCAGCGCTCAATCGTGGCCATATCGCGGATGCCGCCGCCCAATTGGGCAGGTACTTTGCAAGATTTCAGGATCGCCTCTACTGGTGCCGCATTCACCGGTTCACCGGCAAAAGCCCCATTCAGATCAACCAGATGCAACCATGCACACCCCGCATCAACAAAGGCACGCGCCTGTGCAGCCGGATCATCATTGAACACGGTCGATTGGTCCATATCGCCGTGCACAAGGCGCACAGCGTTGCCGTCTTTGAGGTCAATTGCGGGATAAAGGATCATCTGTCTGGCCTGTTTCAAGAAGCGTTGGCGCGGTTATGCACGTTACGTCACACATTGCAACGCGACCTAAGGTCAGTCTTGCCTGAAAGGTCCTGCATACCGCAAGGTAAGGCTAGATATGGGAGGAGAACCATCATGAAGACACTTATTGCAGCAGCCGTTCTGGGGCTGAGCATGGCAAGCACCGCTTGGGCGGCTGATCCTATCGTCGGCAACTGGCGCACAATCGCGGATGACAACGGCAATTCGGGGCTGATCTCAGTCAGCGAATGTGGTGCTAAGATTTGCGGCGTTCTGGTCAAATCATATGACAAGAATGGCAAGGCATTTAAGTCCGAGAACCAAGGCCGCAAATTGATCTGGGATATGGTCAACACCGGTGGTGGCAGCTATGGCAAAGGTAAGGTCTATTCACCTGACCGTGACAAAACCTATAGCGGCAAACTGAAATTGGCCGGAAATAAATTGACCGTTCAGGGATGTGTTTTGGGTATTTGTCGCAATGGCGGCACGTGGTCACGCGTCAAGTAACGCATCTGCCGCAAGGCATTGAAACTATAATCGGCAAATAAATAAAATTTGCACGACTCAGGGTGCAGGCGCTATACTATGCCTGTGTCCTAAGTGCTGTCTGGATATGACAGACAATGTGGCGTTTTATGTATCGCTTGGGGGAGTGATGCGCGTGACTATATATAAATCATTGATTATTATTGCTTTTCTTTCGGCATTTGGCGGTGCTGCGCAGGCCGAAGTGCCGATAGGCCTGTGGAAATCAGGCCCGGATGCCTATGGTAAGGTCGTCTATGTGCGCACCAAACCATGTGGGCGCGCTCTGTGTGGTCGGGTTGAGCGGGCCAAGGACCGCAATGGCTATGACACCCCATCAAACGTCGTTGGGCGTAAGGTGTTGTGGGACATGGTGCCACAGCCGGACGGCAGCTATCAGGGCAAAATCTGGGAAGCATCTGGTGACCGAATGTTGGGTGTCAGAATGCAGGTGCAGGGCAATATAATGCAATTGCACAACTGTGATGAGGCCTCCTGCCAGGATGTGACTTGGACGCGCCTGCGCTAACGTCGTGTGTCAGGGTTTCCAGTTCAGGAAATTTGCAATCAGTCGCAGCCCGGTTGCCTGAGATTTCTCAGGATGGAACTGCATGCCCAACATGGTGTCACGCCCGATGATCGCGGTGACATCGCCTGCATAGTCAACATGGGCAAGGCGCTGGGCAGGATCACTGACCGCCATATGATAGGAATGCACAAAATAGGCATGATCGCCCGTGGCGATGCCATCAAACACCGGGTGAGGGTGGTCAATAATCAGATCGTTCCAGCCCATATGTGGCACTTTGAGCTTTGGGTCAGCAGGGGTGATACGGGTCACATCGCCTGCGATCCAGCCAAGGCCCGGCGTGTCGGTATATTCGCGCCCCATGCTGGCCATAAGTTGCATCCCTACGCAGATGCCCAGAAACGGGCGGCCTTGCACCTCAACCGCCTCAACCATCGCATCATAAAGTCCACCAGCGCCCTTGAGCGCCGCCATACAGGCCGGGAACGCCCCGTCACCGGGCAACACAAGCCGATCGGCGCGGGCCACCACATCTGCGTCTGCGGTGACAATCACCTCGCCCGCGTCGGTTTCGCGGGCCATGCGTTCAAACGCCTTGTGGGCGGAATGCAGATTGCCGGATTCGTAGTCGATGATCGCGGTTAGCATCAGATCACAGCGCGCCTTTGGTAGACGGGATATCACCCGACTTGCGGGGGTCGACCTCTACTGCGTCACGCAATGCCCGTGCAACGGATTTGAACGCCGCCTCAACAATGTGGTGGCTGTTGATCCCGTGCAGCATATCAACATGCAACGTGATGCCGCCATGGGTGCTGAACGCCTGAAAGAACTCGCGCACCAGTTCGGTATCAAACGTGCCAATCTTGGCTGTGGGCACATCAACGTTCCAAATCAGAAAGGGCCGTGCTGATAGGTCCAATGCCGTGCGGATCTGCGCATCATCCATCGCCAGCAGGCATGACCCGTAACGTCGAATGCCGCGCTTGTCGCCAAGCGCTTTAGCCAGTACTTGACCCAGTGTAATACCCACATCCTCAACCGTGTGGTGATCATCAATGTGCAGATCACCCTTGGCACGGATCGTCATATCAATCAGCGAATGGCGCGCCAACTGGTCCAACATATGATCGAAAAATCCAACACCGGTCTGATTGTCATAAGCCCCTGTGCCATCAAGATTAATCTCGACGGTCACATCGGTTTCAGCAGTGGTGCGGGTCAGGGTGGATTGGCGCATGTGATCTCTCCGAACGGCGGGTTCAGCGCCCTTATAGCAGCGGTTTCCCCCACGCCAAGGCCCGTTGCACTGCAAGATCAACCATTGCGGCCCGCGCGGCGCTATGTCAGCCTAGCGGTGAACACTTTCAGAAGGCCGCCAAGATGAGCACATGTGTCTTTATCCAAATCCGCTGCAAACCCAGCACAACCTATACCGTGGCGGATGAAATCGCCCTGCGTGAAATCCATTCCGAACTCTATTCCACATCCGGCGAATATGATCTTCTGATGAAGCTTTATATCCCCAAAGGCGAGGATGTGGGTAAATACATCAACGATCACCTGTTGGACATCGACGGCATCGAACGGTCCCTGACAACCATGACCTTTAAGGTGTTTTGAAGGTGCTCCGCGCCGCGATATGCGCCGGGGTGCTGGCAGCGGCCAGTGTTTCGCCCGCGCTGGCCGGACAGCGCGTATACGAAGGCAAGGAAGCGGCGGCGCTGCGGTGCTCAAACACACTGGCGCTGACGGCGGTTGCCCTGTCGGCAGCAGAATTGATTGGTGAAGCTGAAAAAGAAGTGCTGCTTGGGGTGACTGTGCTGATCCTTGAACGGCATGTCAGCGGCACCTGGCGCGAGAAGAAAGCCGCGATGGCCGTGATGCGCGACCGGCGCAGTGTGCCCGACACGCTGGATGATTACCGACGCAACGCAGCGCGCTGCTTGCAGCAGTTTCCGATAAACTGACGTGGGTAATCGGTTAAGTAGGAGCGGGCGAGGCATTTCGAACATCCGACCCTAACTTTGACACTCTTTTGGCAGATCATAAAGATTTTATCTTATTGATTATAAATAATAAAATATTACACTAAACCTTGACATGTGCTGGGTATGGCGTTGATTTGGAAATGAAAATAGCAAGATATTTATCCTGTGAGGCATCTGCCCGGTCACCTACACGATCAAACGAGTTCATCATGATCTGGGCCTGTTCCCGATCCCGGATTTTTCTCCGTATCCCGATCATCGCGGTGAGATAGCCAGAGATTGTATACCGTTTAGTGCCATGGATCAGCACATCGCATCGGTACTGAGAAGCCGCGTTCGTCAACAAAGATCACAACAATGGCACGAGCATTTGTCAACCATCTGACTTTGGCGATAACTTTTGGAAATCATTCCATTCGCCTTAAGCAGACGGATTGGGCAAATCAAACTCCATCTATTTCTTGTGCAACAGCAGTTGGCAGTAAAGTTCTTTCACAGAACAGTCCCCGCCCTGTGTTTGTTGTCCTCGGACTACCCCAGCTGGACCAAGTGATTGTCCCACCTGTATAGTGAGACACGGTGGTGTGGAGTAGCCAGGTTTTGCAGGTAGCCAAGTATCCCATTGCCAGACGTTATCATAAAACCTGACGAGTATTGAGCGACACCGCTGATGTCCTCCAGTTCAAATTCAGCAGCAAATGTAGCATCAGTAGTCGCGTAGAGATGAAGTTTTCCGCCGCGTGGTGAGGTTGCTGCAATTGTTTTTTCATCTGCTGAAAACGCGATGCTACCGACATACCCATCAAGACCGTCAAGGATATCCAAAGGTGCGGTCAGTGGTCTTATTTTGCGGCCCCGTGAATGTATTGCCACCAAAGACTGCACCGGCTCATGCCCTTGCCACTGAAATCCAATCGCAACTGTGCCGGAAGGAGCAATAGCCAAGTGGCGAATTGAATTCTTGTGCATCTCATCCAGAAGCGTCACGACTTCCTCCAATTTACCATCTTGTAGGTAGGCTAGATTGGGTTTCATCGTAGCGATGTTCAGCTTGGTACGTCCGGTATCAGGGTGGGTATCAATACCGCCATTGGCGATCACTAAAGTTTCAGTGCCGGGCAGACGTTTGATGTCATGTGGGCCAGTACCGCCGCTTTGCCACTCGTCTATGCGTTTGTATCCATGTCGGGCGTCCCAGACACCGATGCGCCCGATACCGGCCTCATAATCATTTTCCGTAGTAAACAGAAGACTGCCATCTGATGAGAAAGCACCATGACCATAGAAGTGTCTGCCCGTTGGTGAGTGTAATACGGCCTTCTGTGTGCCGCTTAGACAATCAATGACAATCGCAAAGGTGCCGGGGCGTCTGGCAAAGGCAACGGCTTCAGGTCGGGTTGGATGGGCTGTTGCTGCGTGCCCCCGTGCGGGCAAGGGCACCTCGAAACAGATTTGCAAATCGGCACTTATCCCGCATAGCACAAATGTGCCATTTGGTTTTGCTGCGGCTGAGAGATACGCAGGAGACCCTGCATCCGCCCAAGTGGGTTTTGGCATCAGACCGGCCGCCAATAGACCGCCAAGAAACTGGCGTCTTCGCTGAATGGGCAATGTCATTCAATCACCATCCAGTGAGTTGAAACCCGCAGCCACACCGAGCGTCGGGCCAAGTTCGTCGCGAACAATGGTGCGGATCGCTTCGACAGATTGTTGAATGACCTCGACTTTCAGGCGGGCCTGAGGCTCTGCCACGCTGGCAAACGTCGGATCGTCCACGTCGGCCAATTGTGATTTTGCTTTTTCGAAACCGGCATTGAGCGTTTCTGCCAGCTCTATGTTGTCGCCAGCAAGGTGGGTGGCAAGGTCTTGGAGGGACGTAAGGCTGAGCATCACATGCTGTGCAGACCTGCCTGACCGACGTGCTTCTGACCGGTTGGGTCGTGGTCGGTCAAAGGTGCCCATAGGCCTGCCAAGGCGGGTTTCTGCGGTGAATTGTAGCCCGGCTGAAAGAGCCCTGAACATTTCTTGCAGGACTTCATCCTCGGAGCGGTAAACTTGGTCTGGAGCTGGTTTCCGCATCGTTTTGGCAAAGTTTGATTGCCAATCCTCAAAGATAAGCTGAGAGGTCAATGCGATGTCTGCACCCATCGTCTGAATGAGGCTGCAACGATAGTCTTGATCACCTGCGTCCTTGATTGCTTCATCGTACAACATGAATTCCATGGCATAGAACCCACGTGCTGCAATGGAGACCTGAGCGTAGTCAGGTACTGACATCGCTATCGGGTCGTGTGTCGCAATTAGGGTATTAAGTGCCCGGGGTGTTGCACCACGACTATCTGGCCAAAACGCAAGGGCGAAGGCACGGTCATCCACCTCAGTCGGCCCAAACCTCAAATGGCTCACGGAGATCCACGCATCAAAAGCGTCACCATAAGCGGATCGCAATGGCTCTGATGCTGGATCGCAGTCTTGGGACGCGACTTTGGCAAATGCTTGCGTTGCCGCTGCTAAGGTTTCAAACCGGGGGAGGATATGGCTGTCGATAATGCCATCAATCACGTTGTCTGGTGGTCCGGCGTTCGCAAGGACAGGCAGTACCAACGCTGCGATGGTCAGATTGATCCGTCTCATAGGCTCTCCAGATAGGCGATCAGGGCGTCGCGGTCTTGCGTGGACATCTCCACAACGCTGTCACGTTGCATTTGTGCTTCTCCGCCATGCCATAGCACGGCTTCGAGCAGGGACCGGGCACGACCATCATGCAGGAAATAGGTGTGACCGCTGACCTGTTCGGTCAGTCCAATACCCCAAAGAGGTGGCGTTCGCCATTCCTGCCCGGTGGCCCGTGCTTCGGGACGGTTATCAGCAAGGGCAGGGCCCATGTCGTGCAGCAGCATATCGGTGTATGGCCAGATCAGTTGAAAGCTCTGCTCTGGTTGATCTTCAAGGCGGTGCGTGACAAAGCTGGGCGTGTGGCAGGATGTACAGCCTGTAGTGTAGAATACCTCTTTGCCCCTGAGTACTTGGGGGTCATCTGATCCACGTCGTGCCGGAACGGCGAGGTTTCGACTGTAAAACACCACAAGGTCCAACCCTTCGGCGTCGATTTCCGTGCCACGATCATCCCCATCGCCGTGGACTGCTGCCAGACAATCGGCTTGAAGGTCCGTACATTCACCGCTGCCCGCGTCAAAGAGCGGGTTGGAAATACCGATATCCCCGACAAAGGCTGCTGCTGATTGTTCGCGAATGGTCGGGTTACCTGCTTTGAGGCCAAAGCGGCCCAGCATGGGTTGGTCAAACTCCACTGACCAGACAACATTTGGACGCCCGGAAATGCCATCGCCGTTCAGATCATCGGGATCAGCGCCCGCTAGGATGTCAGCGGCTGGGATCGCTTCAAGCAGACCCAACCCGATCATCTGCGGGGCAACACGGGGGCTGAGCATCGCATCTGGATGCAGAGGGCCATAGCCAAGATCAGCAACTTCATAGGTCGGATGGCGCAGTGACACCTCGACCCAATCGGCAAGTGATACAACTTCTTCGTCATATGTAATGGCAAGGCGGTATTCTGATGCATGACCTTGTACTGCAAAATCTTGCAACTGCGTCCCATACGTCGGGTCGGGCAGGGTTGCGATGTAGTCCTTGATCTCAGCGATTGCTGCTTCTGATGGACCGGGGATTGACACCCGCAGGAACATCGAGATTGCATTGTCTTGGTCATTTTCTGGTGGGTGGCCCCGTCCGTCTTTGATGTGACACCGCTGGCATGACCGCGCATTGTAAAGTGGTCCCAAACCATCAGAAGCCAAAGTAGAAGAGGGGGCTGACACCCAGAGCTTTCGGAACAATCCGTTGCCGACTTTAAAGTTCAACTCGTCCTCAAAGCTGATGTTGCCGGAGCGCTGTGAGAACGCATCGGCAGTCATCCTGGCCCGCACTGTGGCGGCCCCACCTGGCTTGTTTTCAAACCGATGTGGGGCGGTAAAGTTTGTGGTGATTGCAGTAACTGCTTTTATTCGTGCAGTTTCCTCCGCCGTGCGAGGAACGTTGTTCAGATGTGGATCACCAAGGTCCCAGACAGGGGCCTCGGCAGCAGTATCCTTGACAGCTAGAACGATGCCGCCCGCAATGATCGCGGCAGGCAGTAGATTATTCAGCTTCATCCATTTTGCTTGCATTAAGCTGCGCATATTTTTCTTCACCGAGTTTTGCCACGAGGTCGAGTTGGGTTTCTAGGAAGTCGATATGACCTTCTTCATCTGTGAGCAATTCTTCAAAGATGTTCTTGGTCACGAAATCACCGACCGCTTCGCAATGTTTGCGGGCATTCATATATAAGTCACGTGCGCCGTGTTCGGACGCAAGGTCACACTCAAGCGTTTCCTTTGGGGTCTGGCCGATGCGCAGCGGATCAAGCTTTTGCAGGTTTGGATGGCCACCAAGGAACAAGATACGGGCAATGATCTTATCCGCATGGTTCATCTCTTCGATGCTTTCCTCGCGGGATTTTTTGGCCATATGCCCAAGGCCCCAGTCTTCTTGCATACGGTAGTGTAACCAGTATTGGCTCACCGCAGTCAACTCGCTGCGCAAGGCATCGTTCAGGTATTCAATTACTTTCTTGTCGCCGTTCATGTGGTTCTTCCTGTGTGGTTGCGGGTTTTAGGTTCCGCAATTGCATGGGGACTTTGTGATTGTCGTTGGTGCGCATGACGGACAAGAACAGTGGCATACAACCGCCACAGTCTGCCGCCTTGCCCAATACCCGATAGATTTTACCGGGTGTGATGATGGTCTTGTCATCTGACGCCCGCATCCAATCAATGGCTGCGTTGATGTCGTGATCGCTGATATTCTGACAATGACAAATGATCATGATGACAAGACCTTAGATGTGATTACTGGAATACAGCGTCAGGATCATCGAGGCTGTCGGAGCCTTCAAACGCGATGCCATCCAGGCCCAGAGCAGTTACAACACGCTCAATTGATCGTGTCTGGTCGATGAAGCCATTTACACCGCTCATGATCAGGGCTTCGCCCGCTTCGTTGCCCCGCTCCAACATCTGATCGTAGGCAAAGCCTGCTTCGGCGGTTGTCTTGATACGACCTAACGCCATCATCGTGGCACTCAATTTGCTCTGCATCTCTGCGTCCAAATCCGCATCGGTTGTGGCCACCAAATCAGCCAAAGATGGGCCCGATATGAGCGTCCCATCAATACGGGTGTATTCGCCCAAGTAGATGTTCTGGACGCCCATACCGTCATAGTAATGGTCATTGTGTGTATTGTCGGCAAAGCATGAATGCTCTTCTTCTGGATCGTTCAGCATTACGCCAAGACGCATACGTTCCCCTGCGACCTCACCATAAGACAAAGACCCCATTCCGGTTAGCATCGCGGCAAGACCCGCATTGGTGTTTACGGTCAGTTCGGCACGTGCGGCACCGCCATCACCCCATTGTGCGGCCATCCATTCCAGGTCGGACACCAGAAGGTCAGTTGCGGCAGTCAGGTATTCACTCCTGCGATCACAATTGTCATTCGTGCAGGCATCACCCACCGCGTAGTCTGTCCAAGGGCGATTGCCCGCACCGGTCCCGTGGCCATTCAGGTCTTGGCCCCACAGCAGAAATTCAATTGCATGGTAGCCAGTCGCCACGTTTGCCTCAATGCCATCGGCTTCTTGCAGGGTGTCTTCAAGCAGTGCGGGGGTAATTGATGTCGCGTCTATTTCTGATCCCGACAGAGTGAACTTAGGGTTGGCGATGACGTTCAGGGCTGCAAGCGCATTCTCATCTGATGGCCCGCCATAGGATGCATCCACATAGTCGATCAAACCTTCATCAAGCGGCCAAGCATTCACTTTGCCTTCCCAGTCATCAACGATTGGATTGCCGAAACGGTATACTTCGGTCTGTTGGTAGGGGACACGAGCCATCAGCCATGCTTCCTTTGCGGCTTGCAGAGTCTGCGCTGACGGATCAGTGGTCAACGCATTCACAGCGGATTGCAGGGCTTGAGCGGTCGTTAGGCTGTCTTGGTACTTTGCTGCGGCGATATCAGCGTATGTGTCCAAAACTTCCGTTTTTTCCAAGGCAAAGGCTGGTGCGGCCAAGGCGACCAGCAATGCTGTGGAGGTGAGATATGCATGTTTCATGGGGAGTCCTGTCAGTGAAGAGTTGAAGTGTGGGGTCGGAGAGGGGTGGCATCGCCAGCTAAGTCTCTGGGAGCGATCAGTTTCATGCGTTTCAGAGCGAGGCCAAAGTCTGCGGCAAGCGATGTAATGAGCGGAGCGACATCTGGACGGACCAGCAATGTTGCAATCAACATGGCATCTTCACGATCACCGGTTGCGGCTGTTGCGATGAAATTTGCAAAGCAGGATTCATCCGAACCTAGGCATTTGCAGTTCACCGAATGCCGCATCAAGGGTCTGCGGCCATGCCGAGTACAAAGGCTGCAAAGGTCTTCGAATGCCCTCAGGGCCTTACGTCCCTGCGTAGGCCCAAGGCTGGATGTTAAGTCGTTCCAGACACTCGCCTGTGCATCCGGGCCATTGCACCAGAGCCGCAGGTAGATGACAGATGCCGCCTCAATCCCATCCAGTTCTGTTATAAAACCGACCGGAGCACCGCCGCGTTTTTCATGTGTACTGCTCATTTGGTCAGGATCAATTTGCCAGCCCGCGTGATCCGCAGGGTATACGTCTGATCGCCAAGCACGATCTGGGCTTGATCGCCGCCTTTGGTCAAATCTTCGGCTGCGTATGTCGGCAACGTACTGGTAACAGGTTTCAGGGTTTCTCTGGCTGAATGGTAAGACATCAGATGCGTTCCCCGGTTTGAGGGTCGCTTTGTTCGTAGCGGTCAAACACCCACTCCATGCTGAACCCGTCAGGCGTAGCTGATTGAAGCCAACTCTCGGCAACTTCGGATCGGTCAAGGCATGGCGCGCGACGTTCAAGGTTCCGGTCTTTCAAATGGTCTACTGGGTCTCTCATCTTGGAAGTCCTTTCATCTGGCGATTGTCGGGCTTCCCCAGTGTTGAGAGGGGTGGCTGGATGCTTCTTTTAATCTGAGTAATTTAATAAGGTATGTCAATCCGACTTTTTTAGTCAGAAATAAAATTGATTTGTTGACTCATTTAGTCAGATATTGGATGCAGGTGATAGCAGCCAGGATGACCCCAGCGATTCATGCAGTTGAAACGTCTTGGGGAGTTATCCGAACATGCTAAAACCACTTATTAAAACAATGGCCTATGCGACATTGACCGCATCATTTGCCGCCGTGCCGGCGATGGCCGATCCGATGACAGTGACGGACATCGCAGGGCGACAAGTGACGCTGCCTGATGCCCCGTCGCGGATCATTCTGGGTGAAGGACGCATGATGTATGCGGTCGCTCCACTGGCAACGGATGACCCGTTTGAGCACGTTGTCGGGTGGAAAGACGATCTTATACTCTATGATCCGGACGCATTCCAAAAGTTCCAAGCGGCCTTCCCCGAAGACACTGCCCGAATGGTGAACTTTGGCAACCCGTATGCCGGTGACTTCAGCATCGAGGCCGTGATTGAGAACAAGGCCGATCTTCTGATCCTTGATCTTGGCAACTTGTTCAAAGCAGAGGAAACCGGCTTGATCGAAAAGCTGGACGACGCGGGTGTTCCGGTTGTTTTCATCGACTTCCGGCGTGACCCCACAGCCAATACGATCCCGTCAATGCTGCTGTTGGGGCGTTTGTTGGAAAAAGAAGCCCGTGCTGCTGAATTCATTGACTTTTACCTGTCCGAGATGCGCAAAGTCACCAACATTGTGCAGACGCTGCCCGTGGATGAAAAACCACTGGTGTTCATGGAAAACGCGGCAGGATGGAGCGAGGGATATTGTTGTAACACCTTTGGCAGCTACAACTATGGTCGCTTTATCGAACTGGCAGGTGGTCGCAATTACGGGTCGGAAATGTTCTCGGGCTTTAGTTCAGAAGTCAGCCTTGAGGGGGTGATCGCTGCGGACCCTGATGTGCTGTTGGGAACCGGGGCCAATTGGGCAGAAGCACGCCCCGAGGTCACGGCGACCTTGCTGGGGTATAATGCCGATCCCGCCGACAATGCGAAACGCATCCAAGCTCTGGCAAATCGCGTTGGCTTCAAAGACCTGCGGGCGGTTCAGGATGGACGGATGCACTCCATCTACCACCAGTTTTACAATAGTCCGTACCATTTTGTTGCGATTCAACAGATTGCGAAATGGCTGCACCCGGATGACTTTGCCGATCTTGATCCCGAAGCAACCCTTGCGAAACTGCATGGGGATTTCATGCCCTTCGCAACGGATGGCCAGTTCTGGATCAGCTTGCAGCAATAAACATGATGGGGTCGGGATATAGTGTTCTGACCCTTTTCCCAATAAAAGGGTGACCCCATGTCCGCCATATCCTCCACGAACCACGATGCGGTGAACGCGCTGGTCGGAAACTACCGATCCCGCACGTACCGTCGCCTGTTGCTATTGTTTGGGACGGTAGCCGCACTCATAGTCACGGTGCTGATCGACATCATGACCGGCCCGGCAAGCCTGTCGTTTCAGGAGGTACTGAATGTTATCTTCGACCCCTCAGGTGCCAGTGCTCAGCAAAGGGTCATTGTCTGGGACTTACGCCTTCCAATCGCCCTTATGGCGGTCTGTGTTGGTGCCATGTTGGGTGTTGCCGGTGCAGAGATGCAGACGATCCTGAACAATCCTTTGGCGGACCCGTTCACGCTTGGCTTGTCTTCCGCTGCCAGTTTTGGTGCGGCCCTTGCCATCACGCTACAATGGTCGTTGATCCCGGGTGCAGGCGTGTTCTTTATCACAGGAAATGCCTTTGTCATGGCCATGGGAACATCGCTGGCACTTTACGCCTTTACTCGGTTACGCGGTGTGACACCCGAAGCGATGATCCTAGTTGGGATCGCAATGCTATTCACGTTCAACGCCCTTTTGGCATTGCTGCAATATGGTGCGTCCGAGCTTCAACTTGCCCAAATCATATTCTGGCAATTGGGATCACTGGCACGGGCAAGTTGGGGCAAGGTACTGACCTGCGTTATCGCTCTGGCAATTGTCGTACCGTACTTCATGTCAAAATCATGGTCGCTCACCGCGTTGCGGATGGGCGAAGAAAAGGCGGCAAGCCTTGGTGTTAACGTGTCGTTGCTGCGTCTGACAGTTTTGGCGGGTGTTTCTTTGCTTGCTGCGGTTGCAGTGTCGTTCGTTGGGGCAGTGGCCTTTGTCGGGCTGGTGGGGCCACATATTGCAAGGATTGTAGTAGGGGAGGACCAACGGGGCTTCTTGCCATTCTCCGCACTGGCTGGTGCGTTGATCATGTCGGGCACCTCAATTGCATCCAAGGCAATCACACCCGGAGTCATCTATCCAATTGGCATGATCACATCCCTGATCGGTATTCCATTCTTTATCAGTCTGATCCTGTCGCAACGGCAAAGGCATTGGCAATGACGCTCACCGCACAAGATATCAGCGTATCACTTGGGTCACGCGAAATTCTGAGATCAACTGGTTTCGACGCACTTCATCCTGGTCAGTTGACCGCGCTCATCGGTCCGAACGCAGCAGGTAAATCCACACTGTTCCGAACCATAGCAGGCTTGGTCAAACCGACAGAGGGCAACATCATTTTGGACGGTGACGATTTGTCAGAACTGACTCTTCAACGCCGTTTGCAGCGTGTCTGCTTCATGCCTCAATTCTTCACTGCGAATGCTGCATTGTCGGTTTTTGACGTTGTGTTGATGGCTCAAAAGCAACTGAAAGGATGGCGTGTGTCAGGCAGCGACACGTCCGCCGTTGCCCAGGCATTGGATGTTGCCATGATCGGTCATTTGGCGGATGCCAACATTGGCGAATTATCGGGTGGGCAGGCACAAATGGTCTCCGTCTGTCAGGCACTTATCCGCAAGGCTGAAGTCTATCTCTTTGACGAACCCACGAGTGCTCTGGACCTGAGGCACCAGCTTGATGTGATGCAGCGAATTCAGTCTGCCATGAAGCAACGAGGGGCGATTGGTATTGTTGCGCTGCACGACCTGAACCTCGCTGCACGGTACGCAGATCATCTGTTGTTGATTGGGTCGGGGCAAATCTTGGCCCAAGGCTCACCTGAGGTTGTCCTATCCGACCCCCTTATTGCCAAAACCTACGATGTCGAGATCCAGACGGGCAAAGGCCCCAGAAAGGAAATCAATGTTCATGCCTATGCGGATTAATACCCTATGCGTCATTGCGGGTGTCGCCATGACTTGCGTGTTGCCAATTATTGTCGACGCCGAAGAGCATCGCATTATGATGCTGAATGCAGCGACCGACAATGCTCAGCACAGGAATGTGTTTGCACCTGACATCCTACACGTTGAGATTGGCGATACAGTGACGTTTGTCCCCACAGATGCGGGTCACAATACAGCTTCAAAGCGGGGTATGATCCCGGAGGGGGCTGAGGCTTGGAACGGCCCAATGGACGAAGGGTTCAGCGTCACGCTGACTGTACCGGGGCTTTATGGTTAAATTTGCTTGCCGCATTATGAAATGGGAATGGTTGGTTTGATCGTTGTCAGTGATGCATCAATTAACGCTGAAGCAGCGAGTAGTGTGCGGCACCCGGGGGCCGCAAGGGCGGCGTTTCGTCAACTCATCAAGCGGCTTGATGAGGATCGGTAGTATTGATGCAGTAGACCTGCCGACGAGGGTTTCCGAAGCCATGCCACTTTGCTGGGACCGAGTTGATTTGGAACAGAACGTCATCAAAGTAGGTGCTGCAGGTGAGACCACGCCCAAGACCTTTGATCGCTACCGTGATGTGATAGTTTGCGACAGTCTGGCGAAAGACCTAGCAGAACTGGGCAAGGAACATGCTCACCAAATTCAAAGGTGATGGTGAAAAACTACCTTCACATGCCTGCTTAATCAGGACGTACGGCAGTGCTGGACCTTGATGTTCTGGCAAAAAAGAAGAAATAAATCCGGCAACAAATGGCATTGCCTCTGAACGACGAAGGGCCACCCGAGGGTGACCCTTATCGTAACTAACTGGGTTTGTTAGTTAAATTGGAGCGGGCGAGGCGATTCGAACGCCCGACCCTAACCTTGGCAAGGTTATGCTCTACCCCTGAGCTACGCCCGCATCCGTTAGTGAGGCCGAAATACCCATTGGTTGGGGGGCGTGCAAGGGGTAAATGTGGGGGAATGGGAAAAAATTTGATGGGCAGCTTTGGCAGAGAATGCACATAGCGAACCTGTTAGTTACCTAAAGCCTGCTTTTTGAAGGGCGCTGGTTCTGGGCGTGGCAAAACACCTGCTAAAGCTTGTTAATCTCGAATGGATGGGTGTCGGCTGTGCGGGACAAAGTGAGCGTTCGCTGCGTGAACGCTAAAGTCTGCTTCGGTGAACAGAGTCACCTGTTTTCCAGAGATGTTCAAAAAAACCCCATTCTGAAAAAGGCCTTCTCAAGAACCAATGAGAAATCGATGCCCGGGAAAACAACAAAGATCGAGATCAAACTGCTACCTTGCAACGTTCTTCAAATAGTTCTCGACGGATGCTCGAAGCTCATCAACATCGTTGGGAACCCAAGTGCAGGCCAAGAATTCCTCCACCTGCTGTTGTTGCTGTCCAATATCCAAAAGAGATCGGAAGTCGCGGTTAAGTTTATCCATTTCATCCCAGAACGCTTTGGTATCGAGATCCGGATTTTCATTTCTTAAATCTTGCGCTTGCAAATCATGCTTTATTATCTTCATAAAGTATTCTTGTCCCACGCTTTGAGTTACAACTGTTTGAATTCTGCTGTTGATCCTTGCAAGGCCATCTTCAAAGGATGGATAAGTTGCTATGCCACCGTACAGGCTTGCTGTTATACCCAAAGCTATCTTGAGCTTTACCCAAGTCGATCCAGCTTCCACAGAAAAACCATGATAAAACGCTGTATCAAAAGCGATCAGAAATCGTTTCCCACCAATAGCCAAAATGCATTCGATTGGTTGCTCACTCAGGAATTGTTCAAATTCTTGACGAAAACCAAGTTCGACGTCGTCAACAAACCTCGCAAACCGACCTTTGCCTCTTGCGAAGTAATCGCTTCGTTTGTCGTGAACTGATAGCTCGCCAAGTTTCACACCTAAGTCAAAAGACTTTGCCTGGGCTGGCCTAGACACCTCGATTAAATCAGCCAAATTTTCAAACCTCTTCAGTAGTCAAAATGCACTGCCTAAGGAAATCACCCAGTTACTATGGAAGCAATTCAAATATTCAGTTGAAGGCTAGAAGCGCTAGGATGATACTGTGTTTCATCTTGAGTTTTAACACCGCGACATTTATGTATAGCCTCATCCAAGAACCTGACCTTGGCTGCAATGCAGAACGTTTGTAATACGCGCTCTTAGCCGACATTGTCCTAACTAGCAAAAAAGGCTCTAATCGCCGTCAGGGCCTCACCGTTAACTCACTCCAAGACATATTATCAAGGATAATTCCGTTGCGCCTTGGCAACGCCAATTTTACCGCCACTCTTTTTGGTCTGAGCTGTCGCCGTCCATTCATAGACATGGGTGCCATTCGGCGGGCAGGGGCTTTTGTATTTGAACGCGCCGCTTGGGATCGACTTTTGACCGTTGTAGGCAACCACGCCGCCACCGTGGTTGTAGTTGGGCACATTGCGGTCGACCATTTTGAAGCGGATATATTTTGTTCCGGCCGGCACGTCGCGCAGGGCAAAGGCGGGGTTTGCAACCTTGTTGGGCTTACCATTGGTGCAGGACTTCAAGCCTGACCAGTTAAAGCCGATGTCAAAGGCAAGGGCAGGCATTGCACATAGGGAAAGAACCGAAGCTAGAAACAAAGAACGCATTTTAATCTCCATAATTTAATAAGGTCCACGGTCACAGGCGGCGCTTTGAATGTCAAACACTGGCAGTATTCAAATGTAAAAAAGGCCCCAACCGCCGTTGGAGCCTTTTCATTTCTCACATCACACAGCGCTTAGTGGCCGTGCTTGATGTCCCAGTCTTCCTGCTTTGGCAGGATTTCGAACGTATGCTCTGGTGGTGGGCTTGGCAAAGTCCATTCCAGCGTGTCTGCATATTCGTTCCATGGGTTGTTCGCAGTGACCTTTGGACCGCGTGTCAGCGCGTATGCCATGATCCCGAAGAAGAATAAGAACGAGGCAAACGACAAGAACGCACCCATTGACGACCAGTGGTTCCAATAGGCAAACGCCTCTGGATAGTCGATATAACGGCGCGGCATGCCCTGACGGCCCAAGAAGTGCTGTGGGAAGAAGGTCAGGTTTGCACCGATGAACATCGCCCAGAAGTGCAGTTTGCCTGCCCATTCAGGATACATTTTCCCGGTCATTTTAGGGAAGTAGAAGTAGATTCCCGCAAAGATCGCAAACACCGCACCAAGGCTCATCACATAGTGGAAGTGCGCCACAACATAGTAGGTGTCGTGGTAATACCGATCCACGGCGGCCTGTGACAACACGATGCCCGTCACACCACCAACGGTGAACAAGAACAGGAAGCCAAACGCCCAGAGCATCGGAGTTTTGAACTCAACCGAACCGCCCCACATGGTGGCAATCCAACTGAACACCTTGACCCCGGTAGGGACCGCAATGACCATGGTGGCCAGCATGAAATAAGCCTGCTGGTTCAGTGTCATACCAACCGTGTACATGTGGTGTGCCCAAACGACGAAGCCCAATGCACCAATTGCGATGATCGCCCAAACCATTGGCAGATAGCCAAAGATCGGTTTGCGGCTGAACGTGGCAATCACGTGGCTGATGATACCAAAGCCGGGAAGGATGATGATGTACACTTCTGGGTGGCCAAAGAACCACAAGATGTGCTGGTACAGAACCGGATCACCGCCGCCTGCTGGGTCAAAGAAGGCAAAGCCAAAGTTACGGTCCATCAGCAACATGGTGATCGCGCCCGCCAGAACGGGCAGGGACAACAAGATCAACCAAGAGGTGACAAAAATCGACCATGAGAACAGCGGCACCTTGAACAATGTCATGCCAGGGGCGCGCATGTTCAGGAAGGTTGTGATCATGTTGATCGCACCAAGGATAGATGAGGCACCAGAAACGTGAACCGCAAAAATCGCGAAATCCATCGACATGCCGGCTTCTTTTACCGACAGCGGTGGATACAAGACCCAACCTACGCCTGAACCCGCTTGGCCATTACCGCCCGGTGCAAGTACCGAACAAACCGCCAACGTGGTGCCAAAGACATACAACCAGAATGACAGGTTGTTCATCCGCGGGAACGCCATATCCGGCGCGCCGATTTGCAACGGCATGAAGTAGTTACCAAACCCGCCAAAAAGCGCTGGAATAACCACAAAGAACATCATCAGGATGCCGTGACCCGTGATCAACACGTTCCACAAATGGCCATTTGGCGTACATAGTGCGTTGCTATCCGCGATGAAACGCGCACCTTCCATACACATGTACTGAACACCGGGGTTCATCAGTTCAAGGCGCATGTAAACGGTGAAACCCACCGAGATAAAGCCAACAAAGGCTGAGACGATCAGGTACAGAATACCGATGTCTTTGTGGTTGGTGGACATGAACCAGCGCGTAAAGAAACCGCGTTCATCGTGGTGGTCATGGCCTTGAATGGCTGCGTCTGCCATGCGTGCCTCCTGAATAAAGTTGTGGCGCACCTGCCCAAAGGCTGGGCACATGCGGAATCCTTTATGTTTTAGTGCGGTGATGCGCCGGGGGCAATGGGCGGGTTTGCCGCAGGCAAAGTTATTTTTGTGATTTTGGGCCGCCTGAACCGTGAAAATCGATGTGCTTTGATCAATTGCACTGGCATCTTTTCGCGGTGAGGGGGATCTGCGGTCTAATCCACAAGCGATTTGACCACGTCAAGCGTGCCGATCACACTGTCTGCTCCTGCCTCATATAACCGATCTGAATGGCCCGCCACACAATGAGACCCACCAGTAAAGCCCACGCAGGTCATGCCAGCTGATTTTGCGGCAGTGACACCTGCTACGCTATCTTCGATGACAATGCAGCGTGATGGCAGCACATCCATCTTGCGGGCGGCAAACAGAAAAATATCGGGATGTGGTTTGCCGTTTTCCACTAATTTTGCGGAAAAGATATGGGGGTACACCAGTTCAAAGAGATCAGTTTCGATCAATCCCAGTGCCAATTTGGCAGGAGCGGATGAGGAGGCGATGCATTTGGCAGTTTTTAACGCGCCAAGCAGCGATTTTGCACCGTCAATCGATGATAACTCTGTCTTGTACTTTTCGATGACGGATTTCTTGATCTCTGATCGGAAGTGGGCGGGCAGAGGTTGGCCAATCTCTGAGGCCAGTGCTGCATCTACCGCTTCGTCCGGCATGCCAGCAAAACGTGCCGCAAATGCCTGTGTCGTGATATTATAGCCCAAGCGCGTGTAGGCTTCGGCATCTGCGCGGCAGGCAATGATTTCACTATCCAGCAAGACACCATCACAATCAAAGATAACAAGATCAAATGCGGACATATCGTTGCGGCCCTTTTGCGTTATATATTGCGAAACTTAAAATTAGACGCGGCTGAGGGGTTGCTGAAGATCCTGATAGTCGGTCACTCTGCAAACACCTGCTCAAACGCACCCCGCAGGGCCACATCCACATCATCCATCGTCACAGGCAAGCCCAGATCAACCAGCGATGTCACACCATGTTCGGTGATGCCGCAGGGCACAATCCCGCCAAAATGGTTTAAGTCCGGCTCAACATTGATGCTGATGCCATGAAAGCTGACCCATTTACGCAGGCGAATGCCAATGGCGGCAATTTTATCTTCGGCATTGGTGCCATTGGCGTTTAAGGGCTTTTCTGGCCGTTCCACCCAGACACCCACACGCCCCGGGCGGATTTCACCCCGGATGTTGAACTGGTCCAGCGTGGCAATCACCCATTTTTCCAGATCACGGACGAAACACCGCACATCACGCCCACGCTTGCCGACATTCAGCATGACATAGGCGACCCGCTGTCCAGGACCGTGATAGGTGTATTGCCCACCGCGTTTGGTTTCATAGACAGGAAAGCGATCCGGGTCGGTCAGGTCCGCAGCTTTGGCCGAGGTGCCAGCGGTATAAAGGGCAGGGTGTTCAACCAGCCAGATGCATTCATCAGCCTCGCCCGCGGCAATGGCTGCGGCGCGGATTTCCATCCACGCCTCAGCAGCGCGATAATCGGTCAGCCCGTCAGTTGTGATCCATTCTACCATGGTGGTGGTCTAACGCTGAATGAGGTTCAGCAAAAGACCTATGCCGCGTCTTTCTCTGCCAATACCTTTTGCAACATCTGTGCATAGGTCTGTGCCCCCTGCGCACCCGTCAACAGATATCGCCCGTCAAACACCATAGACGGCACCCCGGAGACGCCGCGATCTGTCCAGAATTTTTGCCGCGCCCGGGTTTCTTCGGCCTGACTGCCTGAGGCCAAAACCTCAGCGGCCTGTTCCGCGTCCAAACCAGCGGAAGCGGCCACATCAATTAAGGTATCGGCCTGCGACACATCTTTGCCATCGGTGAAATGCGCGTCAAACAATGCCATTTTTAGGGGGTGTTGCAGGCCTTTCCCCTGCGCCCAGTCCAACAATTGATGCGCTGCAAAGGTATTCACGATCCGGCTGTCAGGCGTGAAGTTAAAGGTGAACCCCAGCTCAGCCCCCAAATCGGTCAGCATCTTTCGGTTTTGCGCTGATTGTTCCGCCGTCTGGCCGTATTTTTCAGTAATATGGTCGCCAAGGTTCTGACCCTCAGGCGGCATTGCCGGGTTCAATTCAAACGGATGCCAGCGGATATAGGCCCCAGCCCCCACCATGCCCAATGCCTGCTCAAGCTGTTTGTATCCGACAATACACCATGGACACATCACATCTGAAATGATGTCGATTTGAACAACCGCCGTGTCTGGCGCAATAGGGGAGGGGGACATTGAACAGGCTCCTGATTTGGCCGTAATTCTTTAAAATCGACACGATTGGGCATGTTTTCAAGTCCCAAAACCCGGAAATTCGGGTGAACAGAGTTTTGGTCTATCAACTTCCTGTGTTAGCCTTTGCTCAATAAAGTGATTCATTTGGAGCGAAACGATGATTTTTAAGAGTTTAACAGGGGCTGTGTTTGCCGCATCGCTGGCATTAATCCCAGCCGAACAAGCCGAAGCAGATGCTGGCGACTTTATCGCGGGGGCCATTATTGGTGGTATCGTTGGGGCAAATGCGAAAAAGCAACGCCGCACAACCCGGTCGCGGTCAACCCGGTCAACCCGCAAAAAATCAACCCGCTCCAGCATTCCATCAACCCAAGAGGGGCGCAATATTCAGGCGTCGCTGAACTATTTCGGATTTGATGCAGGCACCGTGGACGGCCAGTTGGGCCGCAAGACCCGTAATGCGGTGTCACAATATCAGGCCTATCTGGGTTATCCGATAACGGGGAAATTATCCGCATTCGAACAAAATTTGTTGGTGTCCAGCTATAACCGCGCCCAAGCGGGCGGTTACGCCGTGACGCAACAGGTAGCGTCAACGCCGGATGGCACACGGGGATTGCTCAATACATACCGTGCTGAAATGGCAGGGCAATCGCCCGCTATTGTTGCACCGTCAACCACTGTGGTGGTTGCCCCGCAGCCGGTGCCGCAGGCCATTGCACCTACAATTGTGGCAACAGCCCCGGCTGCGGTTCCTTTGGCAGGTGTGACAGCACTTGCAGCCGCAGTTGCACCAGCACCCGCCGCCTCTACGGCGCTGCCAAACTTTCTTGGCGCAGGCACGCAAGCATCTTTGGCATCGCACTGCAACACAGTATCGCTGATCACCAACACCAACGGTGGTTTCACCACCTTGGCCAGCATGTCTGACCCCAATGTGGCGCTGAACGAACAGTTCTGCTTGGCCCGCACTTATGCCATCGCAAAATCCGAAGAATTGGTCAGCCAGATCCAAGGGTTCACCCCAGATCAGATCGCCCAGCAATGCGAAGGATTTGCACCCGCAATGAAAGGCATGGTTGCCTCTTTGTCGATCAAACCTCGGGATGCAGTTGTTGCCGATGTTTCGTCCTTTATCCTAACGACAGGCATGTCACCAGCGCAGCTTCAGGGCACGGCCAAGATTTGTCTGGGCGTTGGATACCGGACCGATAACATGGATGTGGCCGTGGGGTCTGCCTTGTTGCTCTTTGCAACAGGCGAGGGCGTCTATGGTGAATTGATGGGCCACCACCTGTCGCAGGGCTTTGGCCCGGCCAAACGCGTCGATATGGCGGCAAGCTGGTATGAAGCAGGGCTTTCTGCCGCTGATTCAGGGGCCGCAGCGGTGTTTGTACCCGGTCAGCCAGAGCGGACCGAGTTAATCCGCCAAGCATCCCTGCGCAGCAGCGGTGTCGCAGCGCCAGCCACTTTGCCGCTGGTACAGCCTGCATCAAGCTCAGGATTGCCAACCTTTTCGATCAGCGAATAGGTCAATCCGGCATGTAGATAAGCAACGCCCCCGGTGCCCCACAGCACCGGGGGCTTTTTGTTGCCGATTGCCTCTTCACAAGGGGCACGACTTTGTCTAAACGGCACTCACCATCCATGGCGTGCGGTCGTGGCGGAATGGTAGACGCGCAGCGTTGAGGTCGCTGTGGGGTAACACCCGTGAGAGTTCGAGTCTCTCCGACCGCACCACTTTTTATTGCCTACCGCCTGCGGCTACTTGAAGGTGGCTTGGTTTCAGGTTTTTCCTGTCATCCGCACGATATCGCTGGATGCGAGCTACGCCAGTACTGTCAGCCAGAACCAAACTGTCAGGATCGAACTGGCTGTGGCGATCAGCACCGATGTGGCGGCGACACGGCGGGCGCGGCCGTACATGTTGGCAAAGATATACGCATTGAACCCCGGAGCCATCGCCGCGGTCAAGACACCGGATCTGAACGCGTCTTGAGGCAGGTTTAAACCGGTGCCAAAGGCCCAGACCAGCGCGGGGTGAACCATCAATGCAATGGTGCAGACCATGGCGATGGCCTTCATGTCACCCTCTGGCTTGTATTGGATCAACACACCCCCCAGCGCAAACAGGGCGGCGGGCAGGGCGGCCCGGACAATCAGCGACAGCGCATCATCGACAACCCCGGGGATGGGCAGGCTGGTCAAATTGACGACAAACCCCAGAACAATGGCAATCACCAGCGCATTGTGAAACATCGCGCGCCCGATGTTGCGCACCAGCAACAAGCCCGATTGCCCTCGGTTGCGCGCAAATTCCATGACTGTGATGCCCAGCCCGTAACAAAACGGTGCGTGGATTGAGATAATCGCAAAGTTGCCCGCCAGCGCGTCAGGCCCATAAGCACGCTCCGCGATGGGCAGGCCAAGCAGGACTGAATTCGAAAAGAGGCAACAAAACCCAATGGCAACGCAGTCTTCCCAATCGCGTTTGAACAGCAACCGCGCCCCAAAGATACCCAGTGCAAAACATAAGGTCGCCCCGGCGTAAAAGCTGAACATCAATCGTGGGTCAAAGGACGCGGATAAATCAAGCCGGGCAATCGCTTGGAACAACAAGCAGGGGATGGCGAAGTTCTGAGTGAACTTCATCACCCCATCAATGCCAGAGATCGGGAAAAGACCCCGCCATACCGCCACATAGCCAAAGCCAATGACCAGAAAAACCGGGAGGATGACGTCAAGCAGGGTTTGCAAATGCAGGCCTTTTGATGGCGTGGCGTGTTTGGATCAGGACAGCGGGAAGATCAGGGTCAGGCCATCATAGGCAGGTTGGATGTGGTCCGGTGTTTCGGCCGAAAGGGTCGCATAGTCGAGGTCGTTGTGCATGTTGGTCAGCACTGCGGTTTGTGGCGCGACCTGTTCGATCCAGTCTAGGGTTTGCGCCAGATGGCTGTGGGTTGGGTGCGGATCACGGCGCAGGGCGTCGACGATCCAGCAGGTCAGATTATCAAGGTGTGGCCAGATATCATCAGGTATCGACGCGACATCAGGCAGATAAGCGACGTCGTTCATCCGAAACCCAAGCGCATCCATGCCGCCATGATTGACCAAGAACGGGGTGAAGGTCAGCGCGCCGCCAGGGCCGTCAATGGTCACATCCCCGATGATGTCATTCATGTCCAAGATCGGCGGATACATCGACCCTTCAGGCGTCACGAAGGCATAGCCAAACCGCGTCATCAACGCGTCGCGCGTGGGGGTATCAGCCCAGATCGGCAGGCGCGTGCGCATGTTCATCACGATCATCCGCAGATCGTCCAACCCATGCACGTGATCTGCATGCGCATGGGTATAAAGCACCGCATCCAGCCGCCCGACGCCAGCATCCAGTAGTTGGTTGCGCATATCGGGGGAGGTGTCGATCAACACGGTTGTTGTGCCTTGCGCCGTCACCCGTTCAACCAGCAATGAACAGCGGCCACGACGGTTTTTTGGCTCTGTCGGGTCACAATTGCCCCAATGCCCACCCAACCGCGGCACGCCACCGGAGGATCCACACCCCAATATGGTGATCCGCATTTCTGCCATTAGGGCGCTGCCTTGTACTGTGCCGCTTTGGTGAACAGCCGCTCAAAGTTGGCTTGGGTCTGTGCGGCAAAGTCAGCGTAGTCCATGCCAAAGGTTTCGGCGGCTTTACGCGCGGTGTGGGCCGTATACCCCGGCTCATTCCGCTTGCCGCGGTGCGGTGGCGGGGCAAGGTAAGGGGCGTCGGTTTCAACTAATATCCGATCAATTGGCGCGGCGGCAAAGATGTTGCGCAGGTCGGCTGATTTCGGGAAGGCGGTGATGCCGGACATCGACAGGTAAAACCCCAGACTAAGTGCCGCATCGGCCAGCGCGGGGGAGGATGAAAAACAATGCATCACACAGGAAAATGCGCCGTTGCCATGTTCCTCAGACAGAATGCGCGCCATGTCATCATCCGCTGCACGGGCGTGGATGATCAACGGCAGGCCGGTTTGCCGCGCCGCATCAATATGAATACGCAGGGATTTTTGCTGCATATCAGCGGATTCCGCCGTGTAGTGGTAATCAAGCCCGGTTTCGCCAATGCCAACCATCTTGGGGTGTTGGGTCAATGCGATTAAGGCGTCGGTGCTGGTCAGCGGCTCGGACGCGGCAGACATCGGATGGGTGCCAGCGGCATAGAATACCGGGTCATAGCTTTCTGCGATTGCCCGCACGCTGGGTTCGTTTTTCAGTTTTGTACAGATGGTGACCATACGCGTCACACCAGCCTCAGCTGCGCGGGCGATGATGTCAGGCAGATGGCCGTCGAAATCAGGGAAATCGAGGTGGCAATGGCTGTCTGTGATCTGTGGTGGGTTGGTCATGCCTGTCCGAACTTCTGGCTAACGGGGCGCGGTTTCGCCCATCTTGAACAGGGTATCTAGGACCAGTGCGGCAGGGTCAAGGTTGACTGCCATACCATGTTGCGCGCGCGCGGAAATATCTTGTGCCACTTCTGCCCATGCGCGGCCCTGGGCGGGGGTGGCAGACAGGCGTTGCAACAGTTGGATTTCGCCGGGTGCGGCTTCACTTTCGGGCGGTGTTCCGGTGGCTCCGGTGCGCGCCAGCCGCGACAGCAACAGATCAATCAGCGTGAACAGCAATGCAAGTTTTTCTTCGGCACCACGTTGGGCTGCCGCCTCGGCCAGTTTGATGGCACGGGCACGGTCCATGCGCGGTAGGGAGGTCATCAGCCCGACCAGTTCCGCATAGATTTTCAATCCGCCCATCAGTGACAACCGCAATGCCCCGCCAACGGATCCGCCCGAAAGCGCGGCCAGCGCGCCGGGATCGCCATCAATCTGCACTTCAGATGCGGCCAAGGCTTCGGCCATCTGATCGGCGTTCAGGGTGCCCAACCGCAGCACGCGGCATCGTGACCGGATGGTTGGCAAAAGGCTTGAGGGTTGATGGCTGAGCAAGATCAAAGTCGCGCGGGCAGGTGGTTCTTCGAGCATTTTCAGCAACGCATTTGCTGCATTCACGTTCATTTCGTCCGCATCGTCGATGATCACCACCCGGCGGCCACCATCGGCAGATGACATCTGGAAAAATCCGTTCAGCGCGCGAATATCATCAACCACAATCTGTTTGCGCATCCGCTTGGTGTCGGGGTTGATGGAACGGGTCACGGCCTTCAGCCCACCTTCGCCCCCGGACGCAATCCGACGCGCAACGGGGTGGTCGGGCGCAATATCAAGCGTGGTTGGGGTCGGGGCTGCAAACATACCGCCGTCATCAGGATCAGGCGTGGCCAGCAAGAACCGCGCCATCCGCCATGCCAACGTCGCCTTGCCCACCCCGCGTGGTCCAGTCAGCATCCATGCATGGTGCAGCTTGCCCGCATTAAACGCGTCCAGAAATGCCGCCTGCGCCGCGTCCTGCCCAATCAGGCGCGCAGTGTCACGCGGATGCAAAGCACCGTCCACGCGGTCAGGTTGGGGGATGTCATCGCTCATGGCTTGGGGTTTAACAGGTTTGGGCGCAGAGGGAAGATGGGTATGGATTTGGGATTATCAATCAACCCGCCACTAAATTTCTCCCTGCCTGATTAGTTGGCTTTTCCACAAGTAGATACGTGACGGTCGATACCGCTATTGTTACGGCATAAACGACGAGGAACTTGCCAATTCCAGATGCAGGCAACATCGCATAGTCACCTAATAAGTGAATAACCAGCGGATGGATGAGATAAATGCTGTAGCTGATAGAACCCAAAAACAGCATTGGTCGCGAAGTTAGTAACCATGTAAGCCATGTTGTCCTTGCCGGGGTGACCCAAACAATCATAACCGCTGTGGAAAATGCTAGAATCTCAGATCGGCCATCAAACTCCACAATCAATGCCAAAATAAATGAGATGAAAGCACCACTTATCCAGATTTTTGGTCTAACTGATCTCACGGTTCTTAGCTTGCCGCGCAGATAGTATGAGGCGACCCCGAGGAAAAATAAATGACCATAAGCAATGGGAGACCATTTGATCGGCTGCGATGTCCCAAAGATTTGTTTGGAAATAAAAGAAAGCAGTGCCGTTATTAGGATAAAGACAAGAATAGTTCCAATTGTTCTTCGAACCGTCCTACCAAAGTAAATGATAGGGGGTAAACAGACGTACCAAAACACCTCAATCGGAATGGTCCATTCAACTCCAAGTACAGAGTTTGCTATCCGATAGTCCAAATAACTCAGAAGGCTCAGATGCATTAGGTAATTGTATAAATAGGACAGTGTTTCAGGGTTTTGCATCCCTTCAGGCATTGAATATAAACCGGATACCAAAAAAAACATTGCGACTGATATAGTCAGCCAGTAAAGCGGGACAATGCGAATAATCCTTCTTAATAGGTAAGATTTATAATCTTTCGCTTCGGTAAATGTTTTAGCGATAGTGAACCCTGAGATAACAAAGAAAATATCTACCCCATATTTTCCCCCATAAGTTATAGTGTGCCCGACTTTTCCGAAATCTGCGAAAGCGCCGGTGTGGATGATTACAACCATTGTTGCTGCAATTGCACGAAGGCCTGTGATAAAATCAGTTTCACCATAGACACGAAGAAGTTTGGGCTGATGCGGCACTTTTTAAACCTTCATTTCAAATGGACCGGAAGAAAATCTCTCCATAACCCGCGCCACATCCGCCGCCACTTCCTCAACACTGCCGCCACCGTCAATCACCACAAACCTATCGCTGAATTCCTCAGCCAGCGCCAGAAAACCGCTGCGCATTTTGGCCTGTAATTCCTCGCCAAAGTCCTCGAACCGTTCTTCCACAGTCTTGCGCGACAAGGCCCGCGACAACCCTTTTACGGGGTCCATGTCGATCAGGATCGTCAGATCCGGCTCGACGCCGATCATCAGGTCATGCAGATCATCAACCGTCTGGCGCAGATCGCCGCGCGATAATCCCTGATACATCCGGGTGGAATCGGCAAAACGATCACAGATCACCACTTTGCCAGCATTAAGGGCAGGGCGAATGGTGCGTTCCAGATGGTCGCGGCGCGCTGCTGTGAACAGCAGGATTTCGGTTTCCGCTGACCAACGGTCCGGGTCGCCTTGCAACACCAAAGCACGTATTTCTTCGGCACCGAGGGAGCCGCCGGGTTCACGCGTCAGGACCACGTCGCGTCCTGTGCTGCGCAGATGATCGGCCAGCAATCGAGCTTGGGTGGATTTGCCCGACCCGTCAATGCCTTCAAAGCTGATGAACAGACCTTTGGATTTGGGCGTCACACTCACGAAGCGCCCTCTGGCCCTTGGTCCAGACGTTTCAGAAGATAGGTTGCAGCGGTGGTCACACGCGCTACAAATCCGCCACGCGCGATGTCGCGGTCTGCAACCAGTTGCACGCGGGTTTCAGGCAGCCCCTCGGGCTTTAGGATCAATTCGGCCAAGGCGTCGCCCTTGGTGATCGGGGCCTTGAATGGGCCAGTATAGACCACCTCTGAGGGGACCTCATCCCCCCCCAGCACCGGTAAAAGCACAGAGATATCTTGTGCCACGTTCAGGCCAATGCTGGGTTCTTCGCCCATCCAGACGGGCGCGTCAGCGATTTTGGTGCCTTCGCTGGACAAGGACCGCTGGGAAAATTGCCGGAACGCCCAGTTCACGATAGCCTCGGATTCCTGTGCTCGGGCCTGCGCACTGTCGAGGCCGGAAATGACAAAGATCACCCGGCGGTCGCCCTGTTTGGCGGAACCGACAAGGCCATACCCGGCCTCTGATGTGTGGCCGGTTTTCAAGCCATCCGCGCCAATGCCCAATCCCAACAGAGGGTTACGATTTGATTTATTCTGCGGTGCGCGCCCATCAAAGGTGAATTCTTTTTCGGCAAACAACGGGTAGAACTGTGGGTAATCCTCAATCAGCCGGGTTGCAAGCAAAGCAAGGTCGCGCATCGACATGCGGTGCCCTGCCTGTGGCCAGCCGTTTGAATTGGCGAATGTCGAATTGGTCATCCCCAACTTCTGAGCCCGCTGGGTCATCAACCGGGCAAAGCCGCTTTCAGTACCATCGGGGCTGAGCGCTTCGGCAATCACGGCACAGGCATCGTTGCCCGACAACACGATGATCCCACGCAACAGATCCTCAACACGGACCCGGTCCGTAGTGTCCAAGAACATCGTCGATCCGCCATAGGCCATGGCATGGCTGCTGACGGGCAGCTTTTCGTTCAACGACAACCGACCATCCTTAATCGCTTCAAACGCCATATAGAGCGTCATCAACTTTGACATCGAAGCCGGCGGCAGCGGTGTGTCCGCGTTTTTCGCCAGCAAAACGGTGCCTGTCGTCTGGTCGACGATATAGGCAGAGGTTGCGCGTGTATCAAACGCGTGGGCGGGAAGGCTGAACAGGATCAGCGCGAGGCAGGCAGCTATACGGCGGATCATGGGGGCAGGATGCTCCTTTAAATCAGGTCAATTTGAAACGGCATAGGCATCAGAAAACCCTTCAGCCTTGATCGCTTTGATCAGATTGGCCAGTTCGGATTTGCTGCCCGCAGGGCCAACCAAAACACGCCAGAATGCTTTGCCATTGATTTCGCTGCGTTTGACGGTTGGCACCATGCCCGCGCTGCGCATTTGTTTGGCGGTGCGGGTTGCATTTGCCTCAACGCTAAAGATGCCCAATTGCACAAACGGTTTTGGCAGACTTGAGGCCGACGTGCGTGGCACCGCAGGTTTTGGGGCTGGGGCCACAGGTTTTGTGGCGACAGGTGCCGGTGCGGCACTGTCAATCGCAGCACCGGCGGAGGCTATTGGATCAAGGGTGGTTTCAGAGATTTCTGCTGGGGCGGCAACGGTGCCGGCGACTGCGCTATCTTCGGGTTCAGGTGCGTCTGCCTCTTGGCGGCGCAATGCTGTGACGTTCAGCGGGGCAGGGGCACCCGCAAGGATATCCAGCGCCGCAGAAGCGTCAGAGGAAATCTGTAGTTTTGGACCGGGCAGGTCGCGTTCACGGCGAAACAGCGCCCCAATCACAAATTTGCCATTGGCTTCGTTGCGGATGATCACTCGTTCCGGTTCATTCACATCAGGGTGCGCAACCCAGACACCACCCAGCGACGGGCGACCATCCCACAATCCCTGGTCGGTGACTGAAAATACTTCTGGCGCTTCGACGTCACGCTCAACCAGCTTGGTGGATTTTGTCCTCCCAGCGGTGCTGGCTTTGCTGCCAGCCTTGGCTGACGGCATCGCAAACTTGCCGTTCTCATCACATCCCGCCAAAAGGCTCAGCGAAATTGCCGCACCCGTTAGCATCATGATCGTCCGCTGCGAAATGCGCATGGGGTGGGTTGGCCTGCTCATGTATCTTTGTCCTTGCCTGCGCGCCCAATCGGGTTAGGGCCTGTTTTGCCGGTTGTCCCGGCACGTCTGATCATCCCCTTTCGCAGGGGATTTTGCGCACTCTACCCTGCATGGCCCCACCTGAAAAGACCACCAATGCCGGATCGGCAAAATTCCCCTTGGATGCAGGTTTTGTAAAAAAATGCTGGGTAAGTGCATTTGCCCATTTGACGAATGAACTTGAGGGTATTAGGAGGAGCGGGTTGCGGAAGCTTGGCAGAGTGGTCGAATGCACCGGTCTTGAAAACCGACGAGGGTGAAAGTCCTCCCAGGGTTCGAATCCCTGAGCTTCCGCCATACCCCCCACTTCAACTAAGCTGAACCTGATCGCTTACGTGGCTTTTCTTTCGTTGTTTTTATGATCAGAATAGCGCGCCCTGTTTCCCCTGAATTTCCTTTGATAATACCGATGCGCGTTCTTTGTGCGGTTTCAGCGCCCCTTTTTTCTGCCTGATTGTGTGCTTTGACCTTGCTAAAGGATATTTAACATCCATATACCATCCGTACAGATGGAGAATGTGTGTGAGCAACGTCAGACAACTGCGTGACAAGACCCCCGACAGCGAAAAGATCACCATCAACCTTGGGTATGTTGATCTGGGACGTATCGACCTGTTGGTGAAGGAAGGGTTTTATTCCAACCGAAGTGACCTGATCCGCACGGCGATCCGCAATCAGCTCGACAGTCACGTTGACGTGGTGAGCAAATCACTTGAACGTCACACGATGGAACTGGGTCTGCGAGATTATTCGGTAGGTGATCTTGAGACCCTTAAGAAAGCAGGTGAAATCTTGCACGTCAAAGTCGTGGGCCTTGCCCGGATCGACCCTGACGTGACACCGGACCTTGCGCTTGCGACTATCGGATCCATCACCGTGCTGGGGGCCTTACAAGCCAGCGCAGAGATTAAAAAGGCGCTTGCCGACCGCATAAAATAGCACACTGACCCCTTAACAAGGAACTTTGAGATGAAACTTTTCACCGTCGGCGCATTGCGTCCGGCGACCGATAACGCACGTCTATCGGCCGCCAACGCGCTTGTGCAACGCACACTTGCCCAACACGGTCTTGCACTGCCCCCTGAGCAAGGGGATGCGGTGCAAGCTCCCAAAATGCCAAGGCTTGATGAGATGCTTGCCCGATGCACCGGGCCGTTGAGCAAAGCCAGCGCACCACCTGAAACATTGCAAGAGGGCGCTCACTTCAAGCAGGAAACCTTTAGCTGCAAGGCGGGCAGCCGATCTTTCAGAGCGTATATCCCAGCCTCCGCGGTCAATGGGGTCACGGGCGTTATTGTCATGCTGCATGGCTGCACGCAAACGCCGGAAGACTTTGCAAAAGGCACCGGCATGAATGCGCTGGCTGAATTGCATCGCTTTGTTGTGGTCTATCCTGCGCAATCGCGGGGCGACAATGCGCAGTCCTGCTGGAATTGGTTCAGCCGGGGGAATCAGCAGCGGGGCAGGGGCGAACCTGCCATTCTGGCTGGCATCGCGGCTCAGGTCTGTGCGGAACATAGTGTGGCAAGGGACCGAACATTCATTGCAGGGCTGTCTGCGGGTGCGGCGATGGCCGTGATCTTGGGTGAAACTTATCCGGATGTCTTTGCGGCAGTTGGCGCGCATTCGGGGCTGCCGTTTGGAGCGGCGCGCGATGTTGCATCCGCGTTTGCCGCGATGGCAGGCACTGCAATTGACGCACCGCGTTCTGTCCAAACAGGCAACCGGATGCGCACGATTGTGTTCCACGGCACGGCTGATACCACAGTTCATCCATCCAATGGCGACAGTATCGCGCGCCGTGCTTTGGATACTGGATCTGATCAAAGCATCGAGACAACCGAGCAGGGCAAGCTCACTGACCGCGATTTTCAGCGCGTCATATCCAGTGCGCCGGATGGCACGTCTATCTTGGAACATTGGACCGTCAAAGATCTGGGGCACGCATGGTCGGGCGGACAACCCGCTGGATCATACACCGATCCCAAGGGACCTGATGCAAGTGCCGAAATGATCCGCTTTTTCTTTAACACACCTGACAAGGACTATTGATATGACACAGATGACATTGACGTTTGACGCCGTAGGTGAGGTCACACCGGGGCCCAAGTGGGCTGCACGTTGGCAGCGATCATGGCCCGCATATGAAGCATGGTTTGCCGCACGTGGCGGTGACAACGGCCCCTCGCGCACGCAATGCCGGGGGGCGTTGAAACGCTATATGCCAGAATTGATCGAGGTTTATGACCGGTTGGTCGATATCGCAGGCGGATCAGACCGGGCGGCCCGGTTTTTATCAACATGGTGTCCGCCAACCTACCTTGGGGGCTGCTCGTTGGCCGCAATCGCATCGAAAAAACACGTGCGGCTGGTGCGGAACTATGACCTTTCGCCAGAGTTAAATGAAGGCTTGTTAATGCGCACTGAATGGACCGGGCGTGCAGTGATGGGCATGGTCGAATTCCTGTGGGGGCTTTCTGATGGTATCAACGATGCGGGGTTGAGTGTGGCGCTGGCTTATGGCGGGCGCTCGGAAACCGGGCAGGGGTTTGGTGTGACAACCATCCTGCGCTATGTGCTGGAAACATGCGATACTGTCGAAGGTGCGCTGTCAGCGTTGAAAAGAGTACCATCGCACATGGCTTACAATCTGGTTCTAGCAGATGCATCTGGCAGAACGGCAAGTGTTGAGCTTTCCCCCGGCGGTGGCGTGACGGTGATGCCAAAGGCCATCGCGACAAATCATCAAAGTGGCCGCACCCGGGCAGATCGCCCCGCGTTTACCCGTAGTTTTGAACGTCACAAGCATTTGGCTGACATGTCTGTCAAACCGCGCAAGCTGAACCGGCAATTCCTCAAAGTGCCACTGTTACAGAACCGATATGGCGAAGGGTTTGGCACCTTGTTCACCGCAGAATACGACCCCAAAGAGGGCAGCTTGGGCCTGACGATTAACGGTGATCGTTGGGATCAAAGGCTAGATGCATTTCAAGAAGGCCAACGCAGGGTCGATTATGCCAATGCACCCAAATCAGCGACAGCGCAGATCGCACCGCCCAATGTGGCACCAGAGATTGACTGGTCACAGGCGGCAAGCTTTGACTGGAGCCGTCTTGTGCAGGATTATGTGAACGGGTGTGGCCAAGACATGAGCGCCTATCTGCTCAAGCCAGATGCCCACCACTCCAACAGGGTGTAAAACGAGTGCTGTCATAGCATTTTTCGACGTGACCGCTTTGTCCATCGGTCAAAGCGGTCACGGCATCTGATTGATACCTTCGAGCAAGGCATCATCAACGTCTTCACCATGAAGGACAGAAACATCACCTGTTGTCTCCAAGACAACAGCGCGTACTTTTGAAAAATCAATTGCATTTGCCTCTCGCAGCTTTGCCATAAGGTCACTTTTCGACACGCGGGTTCTGCGCAATGCCGCGTGCAGAATGATGCCGTCTTTCATCAGTAAAACAGGCGTGTTCTGGATAATATCATCAAAGGTGTCCGACCGCTGCCGCAGGTGAGAAACACAATATTGGATGATAAAAAGGGCGGCCATGGCTGTGATGATCTGGACCAGATCCGCCCATTTGTTGGTCTGCGCCGCACCCGCCAACAGCGACCCCATGGCCACTGTCATAACAAAATCGAAATTTGTCATCTTGGAGAACGACCGCAACCCAACAAACCGCACCAGCGCGATAATCCAGATCAAGCCAAGAAAGCTCAGCAGCGCCCCCTTAGCGACAGCATCAATAAATGCGTGCTCAAAAAACATGGTTTCCTCCTTCAGGATGGGTTTCCGGGGCGCGCTTTGCCCTTTGCGATTGATATCAACATCCAAGAGAATGCGACGACCCAGACAAGTGTAATCACGCCAAGACCGCGTTCAAACGCGCCGTCGTATGCGCTGGGCATGACAAAAAAGATCGGCGCCCCTACGATCCAGAATGCCGCACAGACATAGCTGATTGTGCGATACGCCTTTGCAACTTTCCCCATGCCACGGGCCATCAAGATGAAGAGGGCAGAGAACAAGACCCCCAACACATAGACGACGTAAATGTGGATCACGATGCCGTCACTGTCTTGGTCGCCGTATTCGTTTCGCGCGCCGATGATCACAACGCACATGGCCAGCAGCGCAAGACATCCAATGCCCAAATTCCACCGCAGCCCATCCAAGTGCAGATGCGCGGCCCCGATGGCACAGGCAACCAAAGAAGCTGCATAACCATAAAGTGCTACATCCTGAATAATCTCATATTTCCCCGCAGCCAGATCGCTGACGGTATCGGCGATCCAATCATGATTGGGCACAACAATACTGCCAATGACATTTCCCAGAACCATAAAAACTGATCCCGCGATGGCAATAACGCCAACCGCCATTAAAAGTTGTGTGTTTGGGTGATGGGGTTGCTTGATCATGAAGACTGCTGCGCGGTTTCTTGAGATGTCTCGCGATCCACTTTGGCACGCGGTTTTGGCTCCTCGCCCTTGCCCGCAGGCCACCCCTCGCGTTGCAGCTTGCGGTCTCCGTCCGTTTCTTCGGTCTGATCGTGGAACAGATGCACCTGCGTCGGATAGGGCATATCAATACCTTCGTCATCGAGCGCGATATAAACGGTCTGCAACACGGCACCAAACGTATGAATTTGCGAGGCACGGTCTGACTTTGTCCACCAGCGCAGCCGTACCACATTAGCAAAGTCACCAAGCTCCACCGGGATGGTTTCCGGGGCAGGGTCTTGCACGACACCTTGAACGGCAGCGCAGGCTTTTTCAATGATACCGCGTGCGACGTCCCAATCATCGTTGCACCCAATCCCAATGTCATATTCTGACCGCCGGGTTTCAAAGGCTGTGTTGACCACCACACTATCTGTATAGATGTCGGAGTTTGGAATGACGACACGCCGCCCGTCATAGGTTTTGATCAGCGTCGCACGGGTTTCAATCTTTTCCACGGTGCCCTCGTGTCCACCCGAAACGATCTGATCCCCGACCTCAAACGGCTGACGCAACAGGATCAAAATACCAGCAAGCATGTTTTGCAGAATGTCCTTAAAGGCAAAACCAATCGCAACAGAGCTTACACCAAGCCCCCCAATCAGATCACCCGGGGTGATAGACGGGGCAACAATCGTGACGGCTAGCATGACGCCAATGACAACAATAGCCCACCGCGCAAGGGACCCCGCAACGTCGCCCAAACTCTCACGTCCACGTTTGTCCGCCGAGCGATTGACCAACTTGCCGATGGCAAGGCCAATGAACCAAAAAATGACAGCAACAACGATGGCCAGAACGATATTGGGCAGCAGTCTGAAGAGGCCGTCCAACCAGCCATCAAGTTTGTCAAATATCAGTCCAACATTTACATCAACTTCGTCCATAGAGCGTTTTCCTTATTGTCGGCAAGGTGGGGTGGATTTTCGCGAAATCTAGCTTTTGTCAGAGATAGACCAGCTTTGCCCAAAATCCATGTTGATCGTCTGAATGGCTTTACCCGCGCCATCATTGGGTAACGGACTGGTTTAGAGTGTGCTTGCATCAGCCGCCAAATGTACCGCCTGTCGCAGATCGTCTTTGAAAACCAACATGGCCTCTGCCTTTGCTTTATGATCTTTAAGTCGAAGAACGTAAGAAGGATGCAGTGTAATGAACACAGGAATGCCAGACCCAGAGTGTTCTATCACACCGCGACGCGACATTATTTTATCACCGTTCCCGGTCAGCGCCTCAGCGGCAGTGGCGCCCATCGCAAGGATTAACCTTGGCTGAATTTGAGAGACCTCGGCCTGCAACCACCTGCGGCAGTGATCAATTTCTGATGTGTTCGGGCGTTGATGGATACGATGCTTGCCCCGCGCCGTAAATTTAAAATGTTTTACGGCATTGGTGATATAGGCGTGGCGTCGGTCAAACCCGATGGATTGAGAAACCTGATCAAACAATTGACCAGCCGGGCCCACAAAGGGCGTGCCGCTCAGATCTTCGACATCACCGGGCTGTTCGCCCACGATCATCAGATTGGCATCAGCGGGGCCGACCCCCAAAACGGCCTGTGTTGCAGTGCGGTGCAATGGGCATTGGGTGCAACTGGAAATCGCGGTGGGCAGCGCTGCTTTGGGGCCATCCCAAGCGGATTGACACCCCGCCAATTGCGCCTGTGCCTTTACCATTCGCGCAGGCGGCAGCGACGGCGCGGCTGCGGCCATCGCACGGGCGCGGGCAGGGGCAGCGGCGATCAAATCAGGAATTGCTGCGGCCTCAGGCATGTTTTTCCAGTATTTCTTTGGCATTTCTGACTGCATTGCCTTCAGCTTGAGGCGGGCAGGATTGAAAATATTGCGAAAGTAGGTGACCCAAAGGTGTTCATGGGCATCATCTGGTAAATGCGGTTTGGGCTGCCCCGCCTGAAAGGACAGTTTGCCATCTTCAAAGATCGCGGACACATCAGGTGTCAGAATACGCCAATCCATATCGCTAAACCGCTTAACAAAGAAATCTGCGGTGGGTTCGACCGTATGATGGGTTGGTTCAAACCACGCTGCAAAAGAACGGCGCGCCGCGTCGGGGTCCCCGATCTCGCGAAACCGGACAAAGGCTTTCATTTTATGCTGGCACCGCCGCACGTTCTTTTCCATTTGGCGCAAGCGTGCCAAATCTACATCACCGCGATCCGTCATCAAATGGGGCGCGTCCTTGAGCCGCCACAAAAACGCGTAAAGCCGCGCGAAACGTTTCGGATCACTGTGCCAGACAACCGTTTGGGCCATCGCGATGAAACTGCGGGGCACCGCGCGGACTGAGCCGCCTTTGGATGTGGTGTCTGTGCCAAAGAGGTCCGATACACCTGAATGATCCGCTGTATGACCCGCCCAAATTATGTGGCTGGGTGGCACGCCGTCGGCAAGGAACTGACGCGCCGCATCGCGCCATGCACCCGCGGCACCAACGGTGGGAATAACCGCACGGTGCATCAGAACAACGACAACTGCTTTGCCGGGGGGGCGAAACGGGCGCGTAGATTTATACCGTCTGTCAGACCGCCGGGGGACCACCCGCCAGCGGTGATGAATATCTTGGCTTTTTTCATCGACGCACCCATGCGCAACAAGTCTTCATAGCGGATGGTGCGGTGCCTTCGGGTGGACAGGATGCGGTTCACCGTTTTGACCCCGAACCCCGGCACCCGAAGCAACATTTCCCGGCTGCCACGGTTGACATCGACGGGAAACACGCCCCGGTGGACCAAAGCCCATGCAAGCTTGGGGTCAACGTCCAGATCAAGGTTCCCATCAGCGGTCACGGATGTGATTTCATCCAGCTGAAAATCATAGAATCGCAGCAGCCAATCGGCTTGATACAGACGATGCTCGCGCTGCAATGGCGGGCGGATCAACGGCAATTTTGATGAACTGTCGGGTATAGGTGAAAACGCCGAATAATACACCCGCTTTAACTTGTAGCTTGAATACAGCCGTGTGGACTGCCCCAGCACCGTGGCATCATTTGACCCATCCGCCCCGATGATCATTTGCGTTGACTGCCCAGCAGGCGCGAATTTTGGCGGGCGCTTTCCGGTAAAGGATTTTTCTGTCCCAGCCTCTTTGCGCAGTCGTACATCCGCCATCGCCTTGCGGATCTGTTCTGGCTTTTTCTCAGGTGCATATTGCTCAACGGCGCTATCGGTGGGCAATTCGACATTGATAGACAGGCGATCCGCAAGCAGACCCGCCTCTGCAATCAGCTCTGGTGCCGCGTCGGGAATGGTTTTGAGGTGTATGTAGCCGCGAAAATTTTCCTCATGGCGCAGTTTGCGGGCGATGCGCACCATGTCCGACATCGTTGCGTCAGGCGATCGGATCACACCGGAAGATAAAAACAGACCCTCTATGTAATTGCGGCGGTAGAATTCGATGGTCAGCTTGACAACTTCTTCAACGCTGAACCGCGCACGGGTCACATTGGAAGACACCCGATTGATGCAATAGCTGCAATCATAGATGCAAAAGTTGGTCATCAAAATCTTTAACAGACTGATGCATCGCCCGTCGGGCGCATAGGCATGACAGATGCCGCTGCCCTCGTTTGAACCCAGCCCTTTGCCATCCCGCGAGTCGCGTTTGGTCGACCCCGAAGAAGCACAAGACGCGTCATATTTTGCGGCGTCACTGAGGATCGCCAGTTTTTGGTCAAGAGAATGTTTTACCATATGTTCTCTTTATGTTCTTTTTGCGCGAAATGCCATATGTCTAAATTAAGTTTTAATTTTTTGCTTTCAGGTCGAAGGATAATGACTGACGGCCCTCTGCCCATTGGGCCGCCCACAGAGGTTTTGGATCGAAGAGATGCTGGTTTTTAAACAAAATGAGTTGTCGCCAATGCATACCCATGTGATCAATGCTGAGGACAAAGCTGGGACAATATGATGCGATGGCAAATACCCCGCGCGCCTACCCAGCACTCAATGTGTCCAAACGGATTGAGATGATCAGATATGAACACCAAGATTTCCAACCCTGACCAATTCCTGCGGACGCTTTTTGACTGCGCGGTTGAAGTCGCCGATCCAATGCGATCACTGGCGCAACATTTGCCCCCTAAACCTGCGGGCCGGGTGGTGGTGATTGGCGCGGGCAAAGCCAGTGCGCGTATGGCCGAAGCGGTTGAGGCGGCCTGGGGTCCGTGTGAGGGGTTGGTGATCACCCGCTATGGATATGCACGCCTCTGCAAGGGCATCGAAATTGTCGAGGCCGCGCATCCTGTGCCGGATCAGTCGGGCGTGGATGCGACCAAGCGGATGCTGGAAATATTGGATGGGCTAGATGCCGATGATTTTGTACTGGCACTGATTTCAGGCGGAGCTTCTGCGTTGCTCTGCGCGCCTGTTGAAGGTGTGAGCCTAACAGAAAAACAAGCAGTCAACGCAGCGCTTTTGGCGTCTGGCGCGCCGATTGACCGGATGAACACCCTGCGCAAACACCTCAGCTCAGTCAAAGGCGGGCAATTGGCCGCCGCCGCACATCCTGCGCCCATGTTGTGTCTGATGATTTCCGATGTGCCGGGGGATGATCCGGCGATGATTGGATCTGGGCCAACAGTTGGCGAAACCTCGACCCCTCAAGATGCACAAAAGGTTTTGCGCGACTGGAATGTCGCTGTGCCTGCGTCTGTGACGGCGGCCCTTGCCGGATCGAGCCGGGTCATTTCCCCTCAGGACAGCCGATTGTCTGCGGTGACCAATGTGATTTATGCCGCCCCGGTGCAATCGCTCAATGCTGCGGCAGACCTGGCGAAAAATACTGGGTGCGACGTTCGGATTTTGGGGGATGCCCTTGAGGGCGAAGCGCGCGAGGTTGCGGCAGATCAGGCCACTCTGGCGCTTGAGCTGCAAGCCAGCTTGCAGCCCGGTGATGCGCCGACCCTGCTGCTTTCAGGTGGTGAATTAACCGTCACCCGGCGTAGTGATGGGGTTGGTGGCCCAAATGCGGAATTCTGTCTGGCGCTTGCGATTGCGCTTGCAGGGGCGGAAGGCATTCATGCGCTTGCCTGTGATACCGATGGCGTGGACGGTGCCGCAGAAGTTGCGGGTGCCGTTGTTGGACCGGAAACATTGGCAAATGCGGGCAGGGCGGATGTCGATGCTGCTCAGATGCTGGCATGCAACGACGCGCACCGCTTTTTTGCTTTGGCGGGCGGGCAGGTGGTGACTGGTCCGACTCTGACCAATGTGAACGATTTCCGGGCAATACTGATTATGCCACCCAAGTCACGATCAGAGTGACGCACCACGGCACCGTTATTGCCGATAAATGAAATCGGCAGTGGCGCTGTTTTGGATGACTGTCACCGCGTTGGGCAGGTCATTCTCGGCCGCTCTTTTGGCGGCAGCTTCGGGGGACAAGCCATGATGGATCCACCGCGCGATCAGTCTTTTCTCCAACGCTTCAGGTGCGACATCCAAGTATATCGACACATCCCAAAGCGGTGATAAAGCCGCCCAGCCGGGCGTTTGCATCAACAGGTAATTCCCCTCAACCACAATGGTATCAATGTCGCGTGATACCACACCAGATGCCGCGATTGAGATGTCGCGAGAGCGGTCAAAGGTTGGGTAATAAACGTCGTCTTGCGATGCGCAACGGCCAACAAGGGCGGCAAATCCGGCGCTGTCAAACGTATGCGGTGCGCCTTTGCGGTCAAGCGTTCCGTGAGCCTGAAGGATGCTGTTATCAAGGTGAAAACCGTCCATCGGGACCACGCAGGTGGGCACGCCCTGTGACAACAATCCTTGGCACAGCTGATCAGCCAATGTGGATTTCCCGCTGGCTGGCGCGCCGCACACCGCGATCATGCGTCTTGTGTTGCTGCGGGGTGCGTTGATGACGGCTGTTACCATCGTATCCAATTTTGCCAACTGTTTAGACATCTATGGTCATCCTGTTTTGTCGTCAGCTGTTTTTGTCGGTGCCGGGCCAAGCGATGCTCTGATGCGCAGTTCCGAGGCGAGTTCATATGCCTGTATCGGGTTGTCGTCATGCAGCAAGCCCACCAGCGCCATTGCTGCCTGTTTGCCCATTTCCCGGTGGGGGACATGTACCGTTGTCAGCGGCGGATAGGCAACCTGTGCGATTTCGATATCATCAAAACCAACAACCGACACATCGCCCGGGACATCAAGCGCAAGCTCTCTTGCCGCGCGCAGTGCGCCGACGGCAAGCACGTCATTGCCGCAAAAAACCGCTGTGATCTTGGTGGGGAGACTCATCAATTTGTGAAATGCGGCAACACCGTTATCAATGCTGTATTGAGTTTCGATGATCGCCAGATCATCTGGATCAAGGCCGTTTTCGTGCATCGCTGCCTTGATCCCCACAAGCCGTTCTCTGGCGCGATCGTTTTGTGACATTTCGGCAGATATCAAGGCCAGTTGATGATGGCCCAAACCGATCACATGGTTGGCCATTTCCCGCATAGCCGCCCGGTTATCAAAACCAATAGAGGGCCGGGTCTGGGCGCGGTCAAACGCCCATGTGATCATCACGGGCACTTGCTGTGTTTCAAGAAAATCATATATTTCGGGCCGCCGATCATGGCCGATCAACAACAGCGCTTCTGCGCCGCGTGCAACCAGTGCTCTGATCTGCTCCTCTTCAACGACGGAGTCGTAAGATGAACTGGCCACCAACATCGTATAGCCATGCCGCCGCAATTCTTCCTGAAAGGCCTGCAAGCCACGTGCAAAAATCGCGTTTTCCATGGTTGGAATGATCGCACCGATGGTATTGGTGCGCCGCGCTGCCATCGCTCTGGCCCCAAAATTTGGCGAATATCCCAGCGCATTGACTGCCGCCATAACCTTGGTGCGCGTCCGCTCGGTGACCTGATCGGGAAAATTCAGGCAGCGTGACACGGTCGCTGTTGAAACACCTGATTGGGTTGCAACATCATACAAGGTTGGCGTTGGATTGGTCGCTTTCATGAAGGGTCCTGACTAACCTCGGTTATTTTAACCGCAATCTTTACAACAGTATAAGGGGTTTCTTGAGAACACATAATGTAAGCGCTTGCAAGGCAATCATGTAAGCGCTTACATTTGAGCAACAGAATCATCGAAACCTTTGGGAGGAGGCGCAATATGACGTTTGAAATGATCTCCTTTGCAGGTCTGTGTCTGACCACCTCAGCGATGATTGCACAGTATTTTGCGATGTCTGCATCGCAAGGTCTTAATGTCCCCAAATAGGATTTGCCCCAATGGCCCGTGAATACCTTAAAAAAGCTACGCTGACGTCAACCTCGGATGCCTCTGATGTGCATGACACGGTGGTGAAAATCCTTGCTGATATTGAGACGGGTGGTGACGACGCAGCGCGCGAATACGCCCGCAAATTTGACAAATACGACGGGAATATCATTCTGACCGCAGAAGAGATTGAGGCAGCCGCCGCGCTGGTGCCAGAAAAGCTGAAAGCTGACATTCAATTCGCCCATGACAACGTGCGCCGCTTTGCCGAGGCGCAAAAGGCGACCGTCAGCAATGTCGAAGTCGAAATTCAACCCGGCCTGATCGCGGGGCAAAAGGCAATCCCGGTGGACGCGGCAGGATGTTACGTGCCGGGGGGGCGCTACAGCCACATCGCTTCTGCGATTATGACCGTGACCACCGCCAAGGTTGCAGGCTGTAAGCATATCACGGCGACATCCCCGCCACGCCCCGGCGTTGGTGTGGCCCCGGCGATTATCTATGCGGCGCATATCTGTGGCGCGGACAAGATCATGGCGCTGGGCGGCGTGCAGGGCGTGGCGGCGATGACCTATGGTCTGTTTGGTCTGCCCAAGGCGAACATCCTTGTCGGCCCCGGCAACCAGTTTGTCGCCGAAGCCAAGCGTATTTTGTTTGGTAAAGTTGGCATCGACATGATCGCAGGTCCCACCGACAGTCTGGTACTGGCGGATGCAACGGCGGACCCTATGATCGCTGCTGTCGATTTGGTGTCACAAGCGGAACATGGCTATAATTCGCCTGTCTGGCTGGTCACAGACAGCCGCAATGTTGCCGAAGAGGTCATGCGCCTTGTGCCGACCTTGATCGAAGACCTGCCACAGGTGAACCGCGACAACGCTTTTGCCGCGTGGCGTGATTATGCCGAAGTGATCCTGTGTGCAGACCGCGAGGAAATGGCCGCAACGTCGGATGAATATGCCCCCGAACACCTGACCGTGCAGGCCGAGGATTTGGATTGGTGGCTGAACCGCCTCAGCTGCTATGGCTCGTTGTTCTTGGGCGAAGAAACCACCGTGTCTTATGGCGACAAGGCCAGCGGCACCAACCATGTTCTGCCGACTTCCGGTGCGGCGGGATATACTGGCGGCCTGTCGGTGCACAAATATATGAAGATTGTCACATGGCAGCGGTCCACACGTGAAGGTTCCAAGCGTGTGGCCGAAGCGACAGCGCGTATTTCACGGCTTGAGGGCATGGAAGGTCATGCCCGTGCAGCTGATGTGCGCCTTGCCAAATACTTCCCCAACGAAACCTTTGATTTGACCGCAGATGAATAAGAACCTGCTTGATCTGACTGGCAAAGTTGCCTGCGTGACCGGGGCCAGTTCGGGCCTTGGTCAGCGCGCGGCAAATGCGCTGGCAGCGGCAGGCGCAAAAGTTGTGGGGGTGGCACGGCGCGGCGATACCTTGGCCGAATGGGCACGGGCAATCGGGCCAAAAGCAGCCCCTGTTGCCGCTGATTTAGCGGATCGAGACCAGATCAGGGAAATCGCAGAACAGATCGCCTATCCCTTTGGCGCACCCGATATTGTGGTCCACGCGGCAGGCATCAACACCCGCGAGGTCGCAGATGAGGTGACGCCCGCAGGCTGGGACATCACGATGAACCTGAACCTTGGGGTGCCGTTTTTCCTGACCCAAGCCTTTGTCCCTGCGATGAAAGCCAAGGGCTGGGGCAGGGTGGTCAATTTTGCGTCGCTGCAAACCACCCGGGCGTTTCCCGGCGGGATCGCATATGGAGCATCCAAGGCAGGCATCGGTCAATTGACCCGCGCCATGGCTGAGGCATGGTCGGTCTATGGGATTAACGCCAATGCGATTGGGCCGGGGTTTTTCCCAACCGAATTGACGGGTCCGGTGTTTGACGATCCGGAACGCGCCGCGCGCAATGCGCTGCAAACCTGTATCGGGCGTAATGGTACGCTGGAAGATATCGACGGGCCGTTGTTGTTTTTATGTTCTGAGGCCAGCGCCTATGTTACGGGTCAGGTGTTGATGGTGGATGGGGGATATACCGCAAAATGAAAGCGCTCATTTACGACGGCCCTGAACAGTTGGAATTTCGCGACGCCGCTGAACCTGTTGCAACCCAAGGCCAGCAATTGATCAAAGTGATGGCCGTGGGCATTTGTGGCTCTGACATGCACGCCTATCTCGGTCATGACAGCCGCCGGCCTGCGCCGTTGATCCTTGGGCACGAGGCCGCAGGCGTGATTGTTGGCGGTGCGCGGGGGGGCGAACGGGTGACGATCAACCCATTGGTATCCTGTGGCATATGTCCTGCTTGTATATCGGGTAAAGACAACCTGTGCCCTGAACGCATGATCATTTCGATGCCACCGCGCGAAGGGGCGTTTGCGCAATACGTCGCAATGCGGAACGAAAATCTGGTGACGATGCCAGATCACGTCAGCTTTGATCAGGCGTCTTTGGCAGAACCTCTGGCCTGTGGGTGGCACGCGGTGCGGCTGGCTGGTGAGGCCCTACAAGAAACTGCCAAAACAGCACTGGTCATCGGTGGTGGGGCCATTGGTCTGGGGGCGGCACTGTCACTCAAGGCCCAAGGGGTTGAGGACATCACAATTGTTGAACCAAACCCGCTGCGCCGCGATACATTGATCGGAAAATGCGGCCAAAAAGCCATTGCACCGAATGATCTGCCAGCGGATGCCCTGTTTGATATGGTGATTGACGGGGTCGGATATGCCGCCACGCGGAAAACCGCATCGGCCCATGCCCGCCCCGGCGGTGTGATTGCCCATATTGGTCTGGGCGATGGCGAGGGCGGCTTGGATATCCGCCGCATGACGTTGCAAGAGATCACCTTTATCGGCACCTACACCTATACCGCCCAAGATTTCCTCGACACTGCGCAGGCAATATTCGATGGTCGCCTTGGCTCGCTCAACTGGACCGAAGCGCGGCCGCTGTCAGATGGCCCCGCAGCATTCGCTGACATCCGCGCCGGGCGGACAGAGGCCCCCAAGATCATCCTTCATCCCCATTCGTAATCAAACCGCACCACATTTTGTGCGCCCAAAGGAGAGACAACACCGTGTCCATCAGTAAAAAGATTGTTGATGATTTCGTCAAAAACGACGTTTCGTTCATCACAACCGTGCCCTGCAAGCAATTGGCGGGTGTGATCGAAGAAGTCGAAGCGCGCCCGGAAATCCATCACGTTCCATCCAACAAAGAAGACGAAGGCATGGGGCTGTGTGCGGGTGCATTTATGGGCGGCAAACGTCCTGCGATCATCATGCAGAACACGGCGATTGGTGTGACTTTAAACACGCTGGCGACGCTGACACAATTTTACCGCATGCCGCTGCCGATGCTGATCAGCTACCGGGGTGAATTGCGTGAACCTGTGGCCTGTCAGGTCGAAATGGCCGTGCACACCAAGGCATTGCTGAACCAGTTCTTGATCCCGACGTATCACTTCCACAAGGAATCTGATGCGGACGAATTGGACGCAATTCTGAAATACACTTTTATGGCTAACAAACCTGTCGCGATCCTGACGGACGCGTCTTTCTGGGGAGGCTACGGCGACCAATGATCAGATCTGAAATCCTGCGCGATATTGCGCCCATCCTGAACCCGCACCTTGTTGTTTGTAACATCGGTCTTCCTTCACAGGAATTGCACATGATCGACGATAACGAGCGTAACTTCTACATGCTCGGCACCATGGGTCTGTCCTCTTCCATCGGTTTTGGCTTGGCCATGGCCCAAGACAAAACCGTCATTTCCATCGACGGGGACGGCTCCGTCTTGACCAACCTTGGCACGCTGCCGACGATTGCGAACAATGTCGCTGACAACTTTATCCTGTTGATCATCGACAACGGCTCTTACGGTTCAACCGGGGATCAACCCACCTATGCGGGTAAGAAAACCAAGCTGGAAAACGTTGCAACCGCCTGTGGCTGCGAAAACGTGGTTGTCTGTCAGGACGTTGATACAGGTAAAGCTCTGCAAGCGGCCATCGACAGCAAAAAGATGACCATCATCGTGTCCAAATGTGACAGCGGCAATATCAAACTGCCGGTCATCACTATGGACCCGGTTGTGATCCGTGATCGGTTTATGAAAGCCGTGGCAAGCTGATATGGCGTCAAATATCCATTCAAGCGCGGACGCCCGACGCATTGCGCGCAGGCGTCTGCCTTGGATGGTGTTTGACTATATCGACGGTGCCGCTGGCACTGAGACAGGGGCTGCGCGAAACCGTGCGGCCTTTGGTGATCTAACATTCCGCCCCCGGGTATTGCGAGATGTCAGCGTCCGTGACCTGTCTGTGCCACTGTTTGGTGGCAGGGCAGGTGCGCCCTTTGGGATCAGCCCGATGGGCATGTGCAACCTTGCTGGACCCGGCGCGGATATGATGCTGGCACGACTGGCCGCACGTGAGAATGTACCGCTGGGCGTGTCCACTGTCGCCTCAACCGCAATGGAACCTTTGATCGAAACGGCTGAGGGCAACGCGTGGTTTCAACTGTATTTCAGTGGCGACGGGGCGGGCACTTTCAAGCTTGTCGAGCGCGCCAAAGCCGCTGGTTACAAAACCATTATCCTGACCGTCGACGTGCCAGAAGTTGGCCGCCGCCCCCGCGAATTGCGCCATGGGTTCACCATGCCGTTCAAAATCGGGCCAAAACAATTCATTGACTTTGCTTTGCATCCGCAGTGGTCATTGACTGCGCTGCTCAAGGGTCGCCCGCAGATGGCGAATTTTGACATGCCGGGCTTTACTTTCGACCGCAAAGAAAGCCGTGCCAAGGCCGATTGGGGCACCCTTAAGCGCCTGCGCGACATGTGGCCCGGAAATTTGGTTGTGAAGGGCGTGCTCGACGCCGAAGATGCCGTTGCCCTGCGGGATGCGGGCGTTGATGCGGTCCAAGTTTCAAGCCATGGTGCGCGCCAATTGGAAAGCGCACCTGCCCCGATCCAAATGCTGCGCGAAATTCGCGGGGCGGTAGGCACCGATTATCCGCTGTTCTTTGATACCGGCCTGCGCTCGGGCGAGGATGTGGTCAAGGCCTACGCCTTGGGCGCAAATTTCACTTTCCTGGGTCGGGTCATGCAGTTCGCGATTGCCGCAGACGGTGAGGAGGGATTGCAACGCTTGTGGGAGGTGCTGCGCGATGAAACCAGCATCACCATGGCACAGATTGGCACAACATCGCTGACCCCGAATGCCATCAAGGGCGCGCTGCGCGATTAATCAGGGCTCTTGGGGTCGTCGTCGGGCACCGCGTCGTCATCCAACAATATCCGCCATGCCGCGCCATCCATGTCGTCATATTGATCGGCCCGCAGGCTCCATAAAAATGCAATCAATCCAACGCCGCCAAGGATCAATGAGACCGGGATCAAGATGACCAGAATGTTCATTTTCCCGCACCCCACGTCAGGCGCATCGCGTTCAGCAACACCGTGATTGACGAAGTCGACATGAAAATTGCCGCCAGCAGGGGGGTGACAAAACCTGCCATCGCAAAGGGGATCACCAGCGCGTTGTAACCGGCGGCAATGGCGAAGTTTTCCAAGATGCGGGATTTGGCTTGTTTGGCGGTGCTGATCAATTCGGGCAGGGCTGTCATGCTATGGCCCAGCAACACCACGTCAGACGCCGCACGCGCGGCATCCACAGCAGAGGCAGGCGACAGCGACGCATGTGCCGCCGCCAGCGCACCTGTGTCATTCAACCCATCCCCCACCATCAACACATGATGCCCCTCAGCGGCCAAAGCACCCAGATAGGCAACTTTATCCTCTGGCCGCTGCTCTGCATGCCAGTTGGGAATGTTCAATGCCTGTGCAAGGGCGCGGGTGGCCGCAGGGCCATCACCGGATATCAGGTGCAGGTTTAATCCGTTGTTCTGCAATGCTGCAATCGCCTCTGCTGCGCCGTCGCGCAAACGTGCCACCAGCGGCAAGAATACAGGATCGGCATCGCCTATGCGTAGCCAGCCACCGTGTTGATCATTGGCATGGGCACCGACAAATGCCGCTGATCCCAGCCGAACCTCATGCCCCTGCCACTGGCCAGAGACCCCCATGGCGGGATGTTCTTTGATCCGGGAGAGGGATGCGGCGACTGTATCAGCCAGTCCAAAGGCAATGGCGCGCGACACCGGATGGCTTGAACTTTGCGCCAGCGCCAAAGCGACGCCGTGTTGTTCATCGGACAACCCATCTGCCGTGCCCACCGCCAACTGCCCCTCGGTCAAGGTGCCGGTTTTGTCAAAGACCACGCTATCAGTCTTGGCAATCCGCTCCAATGCGGTGCCATCTTTGACCAGCAAACCACGGCGAAACAGCCGACCCGCCGCCGCGGTTGAGACCGCAGGCACCGCCAACCCCAGCGCGCAGGGGCAGGTGATGATCAGGACTGCAATCGCGATATTGAGCGCGCCCCGCACATCACTGCCCAATAAAATCCAACCCACAAAAGTTACAAAGGCCAGCAGGTGCACCGCAGGTGCGTAAATCGCCGCTGCCCGGTCCGCCAACGCGGTGTAGGTGTTGCGCGCCGATTCAGCGGCGTCAATCATCGTGACCATGCGCCGCAAAGTGGTGTCATTGCCCACGGCTGTCGCTTGCAACGTCAGTGGCCCGGTCAAATTGACTTCGCCTGCGTTTAACTGCGTACCAACACCCGCCGCAATCGGCAGGCTCTCCCCGGTCAGCATCGCGCGGTCAATATCGCTGGCACCTTCGGTCACAATGCCATCCACCGGGATGCGCCCGCCGGGCAGCACCACAATCAAATCGCCTATGGCAGCCTGCGCCAGATTGATCACCTCGCGGCCCGTGTCGGTCAGCCGGGTGATGCGGGGCACTTCCAATGCGGCAAGCTCGCTGGCAGCCGAACGCGCCGAAGCCCGACAACGGTGATCCAGATATCGACCCACCAGCAGGAAAAACGTCAGCGACAATGCGGCGTCAAAATAGGCATCTGCGCCCCCAGCAGCTGTCTCATAAAATGACATGCCGGTGGCAAGGATCAGGGCCAGTGAAATCGGCACATCCATGTTGAGCCGCCCCACTCGCAGGGCCTGCCAGCCATTAAAAAAGAACGGTTGCGCGGCAAACCCGATTGCGGGCAGGGTGATCGCGGCAGACAGCCAATGGAAAAGCGTGCGCGTGGCTTCACCCGCACCAGACCATACCGCAACAGACATCAACATCACGTTCATCATCGCAAATCCCGCGATGGCAATCCGCAACAGTAAGGCGCGCCCTTGGGTGTCAGAGGCCGACCCAAGCGCCGAGGTATCCAGCAGATTGGCCTGAATGCCCAACCCCCCCAGATGGTCAATCAATGCCTCTGGTTCTGTCCCCGGTTTTACGGTGATGGTCGCCTGTTTGCGGTTCAGGTTCACACGTGCACGGCGGACGTCGTCACGAGCGAGCAATCCACGCTCTACAGTTGCGATACACCCCGCGCAGTGGATCGCGGGCAACGACAGGTAAATCGTATCGCCCCCTGCCGAACCCTGCTCAAAGGCACCTGAAGGCACGCCAGCAACACAGGCCGGGCAGGCAACAAGGGAAGGGCGTTCCGCCAGCGTCATTACGACGCCTTGATCTGCATTGGGATGCGGCGCCGAAATGGGGTGCCATCCTCAGATGTCAGATCCAGCCACAAGGTCCAGTATCCCGGCACTACGTCAACAGGTGCGGTCAGGTCGGTGCCGTTCCACGAAAACGCAGGGGTGATATCATCATTAACATGGGTGGCACGGCCAAGCGTTACACCAACAACTGTCGGCTGGACCGGAACACCATTCGCATCGGTAATGGTCAAGTGCAGCAAGCCATTCTTGACCGATGCCCCCACATCCCAGCCCAAGCCATCTTGTGCCAAACGGTCAGCATCAAAATGTTGGCTGGAGATGTAGGAGTTTTTGGTCACCACCCCCGGAAACGTCGCAACCGCCTGAAAGGCAAGCGTCAGGTTCACGCCAATAATCACGGTAAAGGCCCCCACAAACATCGCAAATACATGCCATCCTGTCAGTGTCCGTTTCATTGGCTGCCCTTTCCGTTAAAGATCGTCGCCTCACTGGCCCTGATATCAGCGGCAATATCCTCCACCCAGATCCTCAGATCAGTGCGGTCCGCCACCGCAGCGGGCGAATTACGCGCAGCCGTAACATACACCCTTTGCAAGTAGGTTGCATCAGCAGCAACAGTCACATCCAAATTGGTCTCGCCCTCAAGTGTCATGGTCAACGCGCTGTCAGAGGTTAGAGACAAAGAAAAGGCCCGATCGTCACCCGATTTGTTACGCAGGCGCACGTCATAGATGTTGCGGATCGCGCCATCACTTTGCATCACAAAGGTCGGGTTGCGCACCGGCGATACCGTCAGTTCTATATCTGACCGCACGAACAGTGCAAAGAGCAGTCCAAGGCCAACCGCAGACCATAATACAGTATACAGAATGGTGCGCGGTTTTAAGACATGCTGCCACACCGGGCGCGGCGCCCAAATGTTCTTCTCAACAGGTGTCAGATCAGGCGGCGGCACATCTTCAAGCGCAAGATAGTCGATCAAGCCGCGCGGCTTGCCGATCTTATCCATCACGTCATCGCATGCATCAATACACAGCGCACAGGTGATACATTCCATCTGCTGCCCGTCCCGAATGTCGATCCCCATCGGGCAGACGTTGACGCAAGCCATACAGTCAATGCAATCGCCCTGCTGCGGGGTCTCCTCAGTCACGGTTTCTTCGGCATAGGCGGTGGCGGTGCGGTTGGCAGCAAGGGCGCGCGCGCCCTTGCGGTGCTTGCCACGTGGTTCGCCGCGCCATTCGCGGTAGCCCACGGTCAAGGTGCCTTCGTCCATCATCGCCGCCTGAATGCGTGGCCAGGGGCACATGTAAATGCAGACCTGTTCGCGCATGAAACCGCCAAAGATAAAGGTTGTGGCGGTGAGGATAGCAATCGAGATGTAGGCAACCGACGGCGCATCCAGTGTCAGCAGATTGCGTGCAAGGGTCGGTGCGTCGGTAAAATAAAACACCCATGCGCCCCCCGTCGCGATTGAGATCATCAGCCAAACAAGCCATTTGGTGATGCTCAACCGCCATTTGCGAAGGTCCCACTTGGACCGATGCAGGCGCAAACGCGCATTTCGGTCGCCCTCGATCCAACGCTCCACAAGAATGAACAGATCGGTCCAGACTGTTTGCGGGCAAGCATAGCCACACCAGACCCGGCCCAAGGCCGAGGTGAACAGAAACAGCCCAAGGCCCGCCATGATCAGCAATCCAGCCACGAAGTAGAACTCATGCGGCCAAATTTCGATCCAGAAAAAGAAAAAGCGGCGGCTGGCAAGGTCCGCAAGTACCGCTTGATCCGGCAGGTTCGGTCCCCGGTCCCAGCGCAGCCACGGCAGTAGGTAATAGATGCCAAGCGTGACACCCATGATCCACCATTTGAGCGAGCGGAAAAAGCCGGTCACACGGCGCGGAAAAATCGGTTCGCGCGGGGCATAAAGTGGAGGAGGAGTGTCAGCCATGGGGAATCGGTCCAAATTTGGGTCTGTTCGCAACGGTCTTATGCGGGATGGCAGTGCGGGCTGCTTTGATCTGGGTCAAGTGTTTGGGGGGCTTGAGAAGTAGACAAGCGTTCAAAGCGCGTATGCTGCAACGAGAATAAGGGGCCGTCCTCAAGCCAAATGACAATCAAGAACGGCTCAAAGTTGCGCTGCGTTGTTTTCCGAGCACCCTATTTCAATTCGAAACAGCGAGTTTTGCCCCAAGAAAACCAAAGGTCCCGGCGAAACTGCGCTTTATCCATTTCATTACTGATGGGCGTTGCACAACATAATCTCGTGCATATGACGCAAAGGCTCCGTAGGCTACAAATACCGCAAACGTCATTACCATAAAGACCACCGCCAACCATACCAACGAGGTCGTAGCATTTGTTGCGGAAGGTGAAATAAACTGCGGTAAGAAGGCCAAAAAGAACAAAGATAGCTTTGGATTCAGGACGTTCAGCAAAGTACCCGTTGTTGCGATGCGAACGTAACCAACCCGCTCTTTGTTCTCAGACACTTCCATTACGGTGTCATCCTTTAGAATTTTCCACGCCATGTAGAAAAGATAGGCGACGCCCAAAAACTTGATGATCTGAAAAGCTAAGGCACTTGTATGCAAAAGTGCTGCCAATCCAATGATGCTGGCCACCGCAGCAGGAACAATGCCAAGGGTGCAACCAAACGCGGCAGCGACACTGGCCCTAAATCCACGTCCGAGACCGATCGCCAATGTGTAAATGACCCCGGTTCCAGGCAAAAGAACTACCACAAGCGAGGTCAGTAGGAATTCAAGTGTCATAAATAATACTCCATTCTTTCAGATACTTGTGCTGAGACAGCTTGTGGATACTGGGTCAAGATACTCTGGTTGCGCGTGCTGTGAATAGCCCCGCGATAAACAAGCAGCTTGCGCCACTTCGGTTTAGTATTCGCATCGTTTTTGGATTGCGAAAGTAGTCCCTGAGCCCATTTGCGAAGAACAGCCATAACAATGTATTCAAGGTCGCAACACCGACAAAAGTAGCCGTCAGCAGTGCAAATTGCAAAAATATCGGTCCAGCTACGTCCACAAACTGGGGAACGAAGGCCACGTAGAAAACGGGGCCTTTGGGATTCAATGCACTGATCAAGAAAGACTGCCAGAATAGCTTTTTTAACGGCTGGGCCTCAACGGTGCCATCTGAAGTCTCCTCTTGCGCCGGGGCTGTCCAAAGAGAGTATGCCAGCCAAATAAGATAGGCTGCACCTGCCAGCTTGAGCATCGAGAATAAGGTTGCTGAAGCGGCCAAAACGGCCCCCGCTCCGGCAAGTGAAACGATCATAGCAATCAAAGCACCAAAGGAAACACCGGGTACAGTTGCCAACCCTGAACGTTTACCGTCCCTGATTGCATAATTGACAGTTAAAATAATGTTGGGTCCCGGAATGAGAACCACGATCGAACTGGCGAGCGCAAAAGCCAACCAAGACTCAAAACTCATCTTATGATCTCCCAGATGCGACTTCGTCAGCAGAAGACATCATGCGAGCTAGATTGGAAAGGCGAAACCTAGGGGCGAAACATTGAAAAGTGAATTTTGGCAGAGATAGAGCTTAAGTAGGCAACCTTTGCAGAAAACGCTTAGCTCCAGCCACAAAAAAGGGGTGTCCCTCCTCGGACACCCCTTCCTTCTGGCGTGGGCTTGGTGCGAACAGAACCGCACGCCGAAGTGTTGTTACTCGGCCTCGCCACCGCCGAGCTGGTGGACGTAAGCAGAGACCGCGTTGACCTGCGCGTCTGTCAGGCGCGGGCCCCATGCGGGCATCACGCCAAACCGGGCATTGGTGATGGTTTCATGCAGTGTTTCGCGATCACCCCCATAAAGCCAGATCGCATCTGTCAGGTTAGGCGCACCCTGTTCACGGTCGCCCATGCCGGTTTCGCCGTGGCAGGCGGCACAGTTATCGGCAAAGATTTCTGTCCCTGCTGCGGCCAGGGCAGCGTCATGATCTTCACCGGCAAGGCCCCGCACGGTTTCAACCAGCGCGTCGATCTCGTCAGCCTCCAAAATCTCACCATAGGCGGGCATCTGGGAATAACGCGCATCATCGTCGGTGTCATTTCGGATACCATGGCGCACAGTCAGGGCGATATCCTCAAACGTGCCACCCCACAGCCAATCGTCATCCAGCAAGTTTGGATACCCTTTAGCCCCGGCCGCACCGGACCCGTGACACTGCGAGCAATTGTTGCGGAACACCGCTGCACCAGATGACACCGCATAGTGGCTCAGCGCTTCATCTTCGCTTAATGAAGCAAGTTCAACCGTGGCCAGTTTTTCTTCAAGTGCTGCATTTGATGCCTCATGCGCGGCAATATCACGTTCAACTTCGGCGCGGGTAGAATAGCCAAGCACACCCGATGTTGCCCCGTTGATCAATGGCCAAGCAGGGTAGGCGATGGTGTACCCAATGCCCCAGATGATGGTCAGATACAGACACCACAGCCACCAGCGCGGCAGCGGGTTGTTCAGTTCCTTGATGCCGTCCCATTCGTGGCCGGTGGTTTCAATGCCGGTGACATCATCAACGGGTTTGGTATTGCCGGGGGGGATTTTCTTATCGGTCATTGCGGGGTTCCGATCTTGGTTCTGTTTTCGCCGCTGTTGCGCGGTGATGTGGTGTCATTGCGAAACGGAATGTTCGACGTGTCCTGATGGGTTTTGCGGCTGCCGGGGCGAAATGCCCACAAGACCACGCCAAGAAAGAACAGCGTCATCGCCAGTAACATCCAACTGTCCGCGAATTGGCGCATCCATGAATAGGTATCCATTGCGGGGCTCCTTAGCGGCTGGCGTCTGGGGTAAAGGTTGAAAAATCAACCAATGTACCCAGCATTTGCAGATAAGCGACCAGCGCATCCATCTCGGTGATGCCAGCCTGACTGTCGAAATTGCGCACCTGCGCGTCAGGATAGCGTTCCAGCAGCCCGTCATAATCACTGTCCGGGTCAGATTGCGCGTTAAAATCCGCCGCCGCATTTTCAACCATGTCATCCGAATAGGGGACACCAACGGCGCGGTGAGTTTTGACCAAATCCTCAACATGGGTGGCCTCAATCGGGGTGCTGGCCAAAAACGCATATTTTGGCATGATCGATTCAGGCACAACAGATTGCGGGTCCATCAGGTGATCAACCTGCCAGCCATCCGAGTAACGCCCGCCAACCCGCGCCAAATCAGGCCCGGTGCGTTTGGACCCCCATTGGTGCGGATGATCATACATGGATTCCGCGGCTAGTGAATAATGGCCATAGCGGTCCACCTCGTCACGCATCGGGCGGATCATCTGGCTGTGACAGACATAACAGCCCTCGCGCACGTAAATCTCGCGGCCTGTCAACTCAAGCGGGGTATAGGGCCGCATGCCTTCAACCTTTTCGATGGTGTTCTCAAGGTAGAACAGCGGCGCGATTTCAACGATCCCGCCGATGGCGACAACGCCAAGCGACAGCACCATCAGCAAGGTCGCAGAGCGTTCGATCATCGCGTGCCGTTTGAGAAAGCCGGTCTCAGGCGGCAGTTCGTTCGGGATTTCACCGGGCAGATCCGACAGGGTAGATACCTTGGGGTCTTTTTCGGAATCTGCGATTTTTGGGTTCTTTGCCATGATTAAATATCCTTATTCGGCAACCACACCGACGGGTGCGTTTACACGCGCGCCGCCGCGGATGGTCATCCACATGTTCCAAATCATGATCAGCGCGCCTGTCAGGTACATGACCCCGCCCAATCCCCGCACGATGTACATTGGGAATTTCGCAGAAACCGTGTCAGCAAAGGAGTTCACGAGGAAACCTTGCGCATCGACCTCACGCCACATCAAACCTTCCATGATGCCAGTAACCCACATCGACGCCGCATAAAGCACGATACCGATGGTGGCCAACCAGAAGTGCCAGTTGATCGCGGCCATCGAATGCATCTGCGCACGGCCCCAAAGTTTGGGCGTCAGGAAATACAGGGCGGCAAAGGTGATCATACCGTTCCAGCCCAAGACGCCGGAATGTACGTGACCAATGGTCCAGTCAGTGTAGTGCGACAGGGAATTTACCGCGCGGATCGACATCATCGGGCCTTCAAAGGTCGACATGCCATAGAACGCCAGGCTGATCACCATCATCCGAATGATCGGATCTGTGCGCAGTTTGTCCCATGCGCCATTCAGCGTCATCAGACCGTTGATCATGCCGCCCCAGCTCGGCATCCACAGGATGATCGAGAACACCATGCCAAGCGTCGCGGCCCAATCGGGTAGGGCGGTATAGTGCAAATGGTGCGGACCCGCCCAGATGTATAGAAAGATCAGCGCCCAGAAGTGGATGATCGACAATTTATAGCTGAACACCGGACGGCCCGCTTGCTTGGGCACGAAATAGTACATCATGCCAAGGAAACCCGCCGTCAGGAAGAAGCCCACGGCGTTATGGCCGTACCACCACTGCGTCATCGCGTCTTGCACACCTGAGAACAACTGCACCGATTTTGATCCAAAGATCGAAACAGGCAGGGACAGGTTGTTGATCAGGTGTAGCATCGCAACGGTGACAATGAAGCTTAGGAAGAACCAGTTGGCGACATAGATGTGTTTCTCACGGCGATTGATCAGCGTGCCCATATAGATCACCAGATAGGACACCCAGATGATGGTCAGCCAGATGTCTACGTACCATTCCGGCTCGGCGTATTCTTTGGATTGTGTGGAACCCAGAACATATCCGGTTGCGGCCAATACAATGAACAACTGATAGCCCCAGAACACGAACCACCGCAGATTGCCGCCCCAAAGCCGGGTGCCGCAGGTGCGTTGCACGATGTAAAAAGACGACATGATCAGCGCGTTACCGCCAAAGGCAAAAATAACCGCCGAGGTGTGCAGGGGGCGCAGACGTCCGAAATTGCCAAAGGGTTGCGCCCATTCAAAGTTGAGCGTGGGAAACGCCAGTTGAAAGGCAATAAACGTGCCGACCAGGAATCCGACAACGCCCCAGAACCCAGTGGCGATAACGCCAGCCCGAACGACATCGTCCATATAGCCATTGGCGTCGACCCCACTGCGCGGTGGCTCATCGGTGTTGCGCAGAACCCAGACGAACATGCCCGCCGCGATCACCATGATCAGCAGCGCATGCACCTGATAGGCCAGATCACGGCCCCAGTCGGCCCCGATGGCCGCAAATACAGTGATCAACGCAAGCGCGATCAGTTTGACATAATTAGACGTCATTTCTTGTCCCCTTTTTGCGCCGCAATCCAATGGTCACCCAAAAGGCGGGCGTCGGCAGTGCTAGTTTGGGCAGAAATGACATCAGGGCAAGGGGTGGTCTTTGATCTGTGTCAAAGTCTTGCTCCTTTGTTTCGGGGTTAAGTCAAAGAAAAGTGCTGCGCGACACGCAAGGGTGTCGTTCAAGGCCAATCGGGAAGGGTAACCATGTCCATTCAGACCGTCACAACGATTCTGACACATCAAAGTGGCGCAGATACACAGCTTGATGCAGCGATTTCGTTTGCACGTGCATGCGATACCCATTTGCAGGTGCTCACCATGGGCATCGGCTTTGATCATCCGGGTATTGTGCACGGGGCGATTGACGCGGTGCCAATCTCAATCGGCTTCGAGGAAGCGGTGGCGCGGGCAGACGTGCTGGCGGCCCATGCCACGGCCCGGTTGGAACGAGAAGACATTCGCTGGGATGTGGACACGGTGGCCTCGCTGTCGTCGGGTTTGCGTTTTGATATCAAGCGACATATCCGCTTTAGTGATCTGGTGATCCAAGTGCGTCCCGCAGAGGCCAAAGACGATGATGCCAGTAAGATTGCTCAAACCGTCCTGTTTGACGCGGATGCGCCTTTGCTGATGCTGCCCGACGCATTTAAAATCACCGGGCCTGCCCAAAACATCATGCTGGCATGGGATGAAAGCCCCGCTGCGTTGCGTGCTGCACGTTTGGCTATGCCACTGCTCCAGTCAGCCACCCGGGTGCATGTTGCGCTGATTGACCCTTCCAAGGACGCGCCGGACCGTTCGGATCCGGGTGGGGCATTTGGGCAATTCTTGGCCCGGCACGAGGTGAAATGTGAGATATCGGTGATGGCCCGCACCGAAACCACCATCGCAGAGACGCTGGCCCAACGCGCCCAAGAGATGGGCTGCGATATGATTGTGATGGGGGCATATGGCCATTCGCGCCTGCGCGAAGCCATTTTTGGCGGCACGACAAAAACCATGCTGGCCAACGCTCAGATACCGGTATTTTTTGCCCATTAGCGGCTGGCACACGCCGTTTAAGAAAATGCGCCGTCCACCGCCACGTCCCCGGTTTCGGCCATAAGCCGTGCCATATTTGGAATGGTGATATCGCGGGTCCCTTTCAGGGAAATGATACCATCTTTGCGCAGTGCGGTCATCTGACGGCTGACCGTTTCAATTGTCAGGCCCAGATAGTTCGCCATCGCTTCACGCGACATCGGCATTTCAAACTCCAGACCATCCACAACTTTGGCAAGATCCAGGTCCGCCGTGCGTCGCCCGATCAACGCCAGCAGAAACGTAATCTTTTCCCGCGCTGTTTTGCGGCCCAAAAGCAGCATCCATTCCCGTGCCACGTCTAATTCATCAAGGGTCATTTGCAACAAGCGCTTACCGATGTTTGGTGTGTCCGCCACCATCGTCTCAAACGGTTTGCGGCGGAAGCAGCACAATGTCACTTTCTGAATGGCAGTGACATCAAAACCAACCGTGGTGCGGCCCGGTCTGCCAATGAAATCTGATGGCAACAAAAGCCCGACCATCTGGATACGCCCATCGGGCAGGGTGCGCGACAATGTTGCGGCCCCTGTCACTACAGAACCCACAAAATGCATCTCGTCCCCTTCAAACATGATCGGCTGTCCAGCGTCGTAGGTGCGGTAATATTTGATGTCTTCCAGACGGCTTAATTCATCGTTGTTGCACTGAGAACAAACCGCGCGATTGCGGATGTTGCAATCCGCACAGGGGCTGAATTCTGAAAGGGTTGAGGACGGGCTCATGGGAGGAGGCTCTTTGACTGAATCTGTTCGCAGCGCCACCTTAACAGCAAGACAGCCAAACGGAAACAATAAGCGCTGCGTCAGGTCCGCGCAGTTTTTTAAGGTTCATCAGGGATTGGCGCACCCGGTCCGATTTGCTGCTCAATGCTTTGCTGTGCAGCCCCGGCCACCGCATGGCGTTCCTCGGGGGTCATATGTTCCGCCCCGGCCACTTCGACTTTCACGTTGCGTTCGGCCATGCGAATGCCGTTGGCATCAAACGCATCCCGCACCATCTGATAGGCATCGCGGCGCACCAGCCATTGTTCACCCGGACGGGTCATGAACTTCACACCCACCACCATGTTAAATTCTTCCATCCGCCGCACCCCTTGGGATTTGAGCGTTTCAAGAATGCTGTCGCCGTATTCTTCATTGGCTTTAAGCGTGGCACCGATGGTCTTGATCAGCTTTTTCACCAGCTTCAGATCGGTATCAAACGGCACCCGGAATTCCAGCTTCATGATCACCCAATCGCGCGAATGGTTGGTCAGGTGCTTTAACTCACCAAAGGGCAGGGTGTGGACCGCACCGCGGTGATGCCGAATTTGCAGAGACCGGATTGAGATTTTTTCGACGGTGCCACGCAGATTTTCGATTTCCACATATTCGCCCACGCGAAATGCATCGTCGATCAGAAAGAATATCCCCGACACCACATCTTTGACCAGCGATTGCGCGCCAAATCCAATGGCAACACCAACCACACCGGCACCAGCAAGCAGCGGGGCCACGTTAACGCCAAGCGAGGTCAGGATCGACATCACCACCATCGCCAGTAGCGTGATCATCAACGTCACCCGCAGCAACGGCAACAAGGTTGCCATCCGCGCCTCTGGCCCTGGCGCTGTGCCGGGTTCAGGGGGGGTATAGTTGTCAAGGCGGCGGTCAATGGCGGAACTGGCCCAGATCCAAACCAGATCAGCAATCAAAAGGGCGATGGCACTGTCAATCAGCAGCGCAACGGCACGGCCCGCAAGGGTGGGTGAGGTCGCCCGTTCAAAAATGTTGAACTGCCAAATTAGGGTGATCGTCACTGCAACAATAAAAAGGGCAAGGAACCGGACACCACGTTGGGTCACCGCGCGGTAACTTTCATAAGGGTGCAAGACCTCAGGCATGTCCAACGCCGCGCCTTCGGTGTCTTGCTCTTCCACGATCTCTTCATCATCAGCCACTATCTGCATGTCGGCCAATTGCGCCTCAGCGGCAGTGACTTGGATGATCGCGCGGTCAAATGCGCCATCGACCCACAGTCGCAACAGTTTGAGTGTCGGGATCAGCAAGCCAACCAATACGATCACCCACATCAGAGGGATACGGTTCAGAACCAAGGCGATGAATGCCAGTGTGGCGAGGATGATAAGGTAAATCCGCCATAATTTCAGCGTTTTGCCAAAGGTCAGGCCGGAATGCTTTTGCGCCATGCGAAAGCCGAGGGTGATGGCAATGTAGGTTGCCAAGAGCGAGACAAAAGACAGGCAAAGCGTGGCAGCAATACTGTGCGGTGCATCCGGCCCGGTCCCGGTGATGCCCATATAGGTATTGGTCATCGTTGCCGCCAAAATGTAGACGGCGCTTAGGCACAGCAACAGGGTGCTCAGGCGCTTGGCAAAGTCAGTGCTAAGGGGGACAAGCCGCAGTTCGGCCACTGATGGTGCCAAGAACAAGATCAGCAGGGTATGGATCGCCCGCACCGCAAAGATCACGATCAGCAGGTTCAGTACAAATGTCTCAAGCGCCGGGGGCCAAGAGAAGGCGGCGAACATACCAATGCTGCCAAGTGCAAATATCGTCAATCCAACCGCAGTGATCAGAGTGCGCAGGGCGGCGGCGGTGATGCGGCCACGCACCGTTTCGCCTGGGTTCATTTCAATCCGTAATTTGATTGCACTGGTGTATTGCCGAAACAGCCATTCCAACCCGGCCCCCACAAACAGGAAAATCAACACAAAGGTCAGGCCGCGCACCTGCTGGCCGTCGTTCAACTGCGCCTGCCACTTGGTCGCAAAAAACGCAGGTGCTTCGGGCAGTACCGGGCGGGCGCGGGCAATGTCGGCCATGCGCTCGCGGGTCTCGCCCAATGCTTTTACCAACAAATCCCGAGGCGTGATGGAGTGGCTGGTATCAGCGACCTCTGCTTCATTTGCTTGTTCGGCGATCCAGCTTTGGATGCGTTCATCTGACAACAGACGGGTGAATTCGTGCAGATCATTGGCCGATGGCGCATCAACGGGCACCGTTTCCTGCGCATGTGACGCAAGGGGCGTGAACCAAAGACCAAGGCAGGCAGCCAACGTGATGATGATCCGGGTCATGCTGACACCATCTGGGTGCTGGATGTGTTGCTGTCCTCGTCATCAAAACGATAGTCTGGTGGATAAACTCTTTCTACGGTCATCTTGCCGCCGCTCAGCAACGGTAATTGGCAGGCCAACCGCACTTCACTGCCCTTGCTGATGCGCGTCAACGTGGCTTGTTCCATCGCAGTCGGGGCGGGCAGGTCGTGGTCGGCGGCAAGAATACGCACGGCACAGGTGCCACACCGCCCCCGTCCGGAACACAGGTTGGCATGCTTTTGACCCTTGTCGCGAAAAACATCCAACAGGGTCACGCCCGTCTGCCCGACGATCTTGCCAACGTTCTTGGTGGCAATGCTGACAATTGAGGGTTTAGCAAACCAAAGCCGTATCCCACGCGCTGCAAGTACCATCACGCTGATGACAATTGACGCCCAAAGCACTGCGTATTGCGTGTTGATGATCAGATCAAAGGGCACGTCCGGCACAGGCGCGCCAGTTTGTTCTCTCACTAACTTTGGTCCCTCGCCTGAGATCAAGGCGGTACGCCCTGCTTCGGTAAAGCCAAGAAGCGCCAGTACTGGCACGGCAACTGCCAAAGGATAGAGCCACGGCAGAATATGCACGGCGCGTTCTTTTGAGCGCAACCACATGAACAGGCCTGCAGCACCGTGTACCCATGCAACAGACAATAAAATGACCTGCATTAACCCATAGGCAGGGGTGCCGAGCCAGAAAATCCGAATGATGAAATCATAACTTACTTCAACATAGGCGTTTTGCAGCATGATGATGCCAATCGCATGGATCGCCAAAAGAGGAATGATCGCCAGCCCGGACAAGGCCTGTATCAGGTCTTGGGTGGTGCCCGTGATCCGGGGCCGTTTATAGACCGACCATAAACCAATCGCGTAATGGACCAGCAAGGCCGTTAGCAGGATCGGCCGTAACATCGGATGACCCAATAGGCCTGACAAATAAGGGCGGGCGGCATCCATCGCCTGAATTGAGATCAGCCCTAAACTCACGTTGATCAAATGCAGGGTGATATAGATCAGCAGATACAAACCAGAGACAATGCGCAGGTTACGAACGAGGGTTCGGGGCCCTGCCGGGGAAGTCGAATGCGTCAATTGCCAGTCCTATCGCTATTATGTGATGGCTCGTTAAGATGTGTGAGCGGTTTCGGGCCGTGGTGCGAGGTTCGAAGCCTGCCAAGAATAGACGCATTGGTCAAATGGTGGTGGGTCGTCGAACAGCCAATTGCCCACCTCTGAAAACAATTCTGGTTGCATTACGTCTGCGGATGGCTTTTTATTGGCTCACCAATCAATAAAAATCCTTTGGGAGCTATCAACGCCATGAAACGCTTACTTGCAACATCTGCACTTGCCCTTACCGTCGCCACATCTGTGTCTGCTGCGGGCTGTGAAAAAGTTACTTTTTCTGATGTCGGTTGGACCGATATCACCGCAACAACCGCTGCGGCTTCCGTTGTTCTTGACGCGCTGGGCTATGAGGCTGAGGTCAAGATCCTGTCCGTGCCAGTGACCTATACATCCATGGCAGCAGGTGACATCGACGTGTTTCTAGGCAACTGGATGCCCACGATGGAGGCCGACATCGCCCCTTACCGGGAGGCTGGCACCGTTGATACACTGCGCGCCAACCTGCAAGGGGCGAAATATACGCTGACCGTGAACAAGGCCGCCGCAGACATGGGAATCAAGACCTTTGCCGATATCGCCGCAAAATCCGATGCGCTGGACGGCAAGATTTACGGCATTGAGCCGGGCAATGACGGCAACCGTCTGATCCAGTCTATGATCGACGCAAATGCCTTTGATCTTAAAGACTTCGAAGTTGTCGAAAGCTCTGAGCAAGGCATGCTGGCGCAAGTGGCACGTGCCGACCGCAAGGGCGAACCTGTTGTTTTCCTTGGGTGGGAACCCCATCCGATGAACGCCAACTTTGAACTAACCTATCTTGAAGGCGGCGATGATTTCTTTGGTCCAGACCTTGGCGGTGCCACGGTGTATACCAACACCCGCGCCGGATATGCTGCTGAATGCCCCAATGTTGGCACCTTGTTGAATAACATGGAATTCACGCTGGCGATGGAAAACGAAATCATGGGTGCGATCCTTGATGACGGCAAAAAGCCAAACGAGGCCGCCGCCGAATGGATCGAAGCCAACCCCGGTGTGCTGGACACATGGCTTGCGGGTGTGACCCACATTGATGGCAGCGACGGCATGGCCGCCGCCAAGATGGCGCTGGAATAAAGCCATCCCTGAAACAACAGAGGCCCGCCTGAAATTTCGGTGGGCCTTTTATATATCTGCATGATCACATCCCGTCTGAGGACATCACATGAACTGGCTGACCGAAAACAAGATTCCAATTGCCGATGTCGCTGAAACCGCGCTTGATTGGCTGCAAATCAATGGCGAATGGTTCTTTGACGGCTTGGCCACCGCAATGGAATGGCTGATCGACGCAATCCTATGGGTCCTGCAAACACCTCATCCGCTGATCATCATCGCTGTCTTTGCCGGGTTGACCTGGGCAATCCAGCGAAACTTGAAAACCGTGGTTTTTGTGGTGCTGGGGTTCTTGTTCATTCTGAACCAAGACTATTGGGAAGAAACCACCGAAAGCCTGACACTGGTGTTGTCAGCCTGCGTGGTCTGCATGGGGGTAGGGGTGCCAATCGGTATCGCGGCGGCACATCGCCCGCGCCTGTACCGCTTTATGCGCCCGGTACTGGACCTGATGCAAACCCTGCCAACCTTTGTCTACCTCATTCCCGCCATTGTATTTTTTGGCATCGGCATGGTGCCGGGTTTGATCGCCACAGTGATCTTTGTACTGCCTGCACCGATCCGCCTGACGCAGTTGGGTATTTCATCGACGCCTAAAGCCCTGCTTGAAGCCGCCGAAGCCTTTGGCGCAAAGCCAAGCCAGACCCTGTGGAAGATTGAGCTGCCCTATGCGCTGCCGCAAATCATGACCGGGTTAAACCAGACCATCATGCTGTCGCTGTCGATGGTAGTCATCGCGGCCCTTGTTGGGGCCGACGGTCTGGGCGTCCCGGTGGTACGGGCGCTGAACCAAGTGAACACTGGCCTGGGCTTTGAATCCGGTCTGATAATTGTTGTGGTCGCGATCATGCTCGACCGAATGTTGCGGGTAGGTGATAAATGAACACGGCGGTAGAATTTAACAACGTTTCAATCGTTTTTGGCGACAAGCCCGACAAGGCATTACCCCTGATGGACGCGGGCCAAACCCGATCCCAGATTGAAGCAGAAACTGGCCAAGTGCTAGGTGTGCATAACTGTTCGCTGAGCGTGGCAGAGGGCGAGATTCTTGTGTTGATGGGCCTGTCGGGCTCCGGCAAGTCCACCTTGCTGCGTGCGGTCAACGGGCTGAACCCGGTGGTGCGCGGCCATGTGGATGTGCATGACGGCACGTGGTCAGCCAATGTTCAGGAATGTTCGACCACCGACCTGCGCAAGGTCCGGCGTGAATGTGTGTCGATGGTGTTCCAACAATTTGGCCTGCTGCCGTGGCGGTCGGTGCGCGATAACGTGGCGCTGGCGCTGGAACTGTCCGATGTGCCAAAGAAAGAACGCTACGCGCGTGCGGACAAGCAACTGGCCCTTGTTGGTTTGGCCGATTGGGCGGACCGCAAGGTGGGGGAGCTGTCAGGCGGCATGCAGCAACGGGTGGGCCTTGCGCGGGCATTCGTAACCGAAGCACCAATCCTGCTGATGGATGAGCCGTTCAGCGCCCTTGACCCGCTGATCCGCACTCGGTTGCAGGACGAACTGCTGGACCTTCAACGTGACCTGAAACGCACAATTATCTTTGTCAGCCATGATCTGGACGAGGCGTTTAAACTGGGTGGCCGCATCGCGATCATGGAAGGCGGCCGGATCGTGCAAATCGGCACCCCGCGCGAGATTTTCTCGAACCCTGCGTCAGACTATGTTGCGGATTTTGTTGCCAATATGAACCCGCTGGGCGTGTTGACCGCGCGTGACGTGATGGGGCCAACTGGGGGGGGAGGGGCAGACACCGTCAGTGCCGAAACCCCGGTGGAGGCGCTGATTGCCCAATTGGACGGCACCGACGCCAGTATTGATGTGACCGAAGACGGCACCTGCATCGGCACCGTCACCGCCTCAAGCATCATTGATCGGCTTAAGAGCTCAAATTCCTAAAGGTAGGCCGTCAATGCCTCGCGCACCGCGTCTGGCCAAGGCATCGACGTATGTTTGACCAGGTCACTGGCGGCCAGAACTTGCGTGCTGTTCCAGCGATGTTCATCGCCACAATCAATCGAATGAGTCAGTGTCACAGATGACCGCCCCAGCTTAACCACATTCAGGGTAAAGATCAGCTCATCGCCAAAAAGCGACGGTTTGGAAAAATCACAGGCCAGATGCACAGTTGGTGTGCCCCAACGCTCTTTCCAGATGATCTCGTTCCACGGGAAACCCAGATAGGCAAAGAATTCTTCGTTCACACCATTGAGGATGTTCAGATAGGACGGGAAATAAGCAGTCCCCGAAATATCACAATCACCAAAGCGTAAAATACGGGACGTCGTGAAGGTTTGCGACATATCAATTCAGACCTTTTGTTGTTTCAAAACACGCTACTGTTGAGGTCCGCAAAGTTCCAGCCGGAATGGCACATCACCTCATAGCAACTAGGGTTGGAGAATTCTGATGACAGGCCTACATACATCTTATGAACACCATCGCCCCCAGCATCGACTTTTATACATCCGTCGCCCCGCGCGATGATTTTGCCAGTTTTGCCGATGCGGATGGATATACGCCGCTGCCAGATGATTGGTGGGTCGGAACGTCAGACATCATCGGATCGACCCAAGCCATTGCTGACGGGCGCTACAAGACGGTGAACATGGTTGGCGCTGCGGTCATTTCGGCACAAATGAATGCCCATGATGGCGCAGCATTTCCGTTTATCTTTGGTGGGGACGGGGCCGGTTTCGCGGTGCCGCCAGAGTGGAAAGAGACCGCAAAACGCGCCCTTGCCGCCGTCCAGATTTGGGCGCGCGAAGAGTTTGACATGGGGCTGCGCGTCGGCATGGTGCGGGTATCCGACGTCCGCGCGGCAGGGTTTGACGTGTCTGTGGCCCGATACCAAGCGGCTAAAGGTGTTGATTATGCGATGTTTTCCGGCGGCGGGTTGAGCTGGGCAGAGACACAGATGAAAGCCGGGGCGCATGCTGTGCCCGCAGCACCTGCTGGCACTCAACCAGATCTGACAGGCCTAAGTTGCCGTTGGAGCCATATGCCCAGCAGGCATGGGACAATGCTGTCGGTGGTGATTTTGCCGCAACCAAATACCTCTGCCGCCGCGTTTTCCAAATTGACGCGCGAGGTTCTGGCATTGGTGCACGGGCTTGAACGCGACGGACATCCGGCTGAGGAAAAGGGACCGGGGATAAAATGGCCCCCCGCTGGCGCGACCTTAGAAGCACATGCCCAACACGGCCAAGGCCCACTTGGCAAAGCGCGGCGCACAGCACTGCTGCAAAGCTTCATCGCTTGGGTGCTGATCAAAACCGGCCTCAAGCTTGGTGACTTCGACGCGCGCCGATACCGCAGGATCATCAGCAAGAACGCGGATTTCCGAAAATTTGACGACGGGCTGAAAATGACCTTGGATTGTGATGACGCGACTCTAAACCAGCTGCGTGTTATGCTGGAAAAAGCCACGGCTGACGGCACCATCCGGTTCGGCCTTCACGCGCAATCGGAGGCGATGATGACCTGTATCGTCCCGTCGATCCATACTGATGACCATGTCCATTTCGTTGATGGTGCTTCTGGCGGCTATACCGCCGCTGCCCATGCCATCAAGTCCAATGGTGGCTGACGTCAAAGCTCCCAACCTGCCGCATCTCGTGGCAGGGACCGGATTTAGGGCCGAGGTCGCGCTGTCGCGACTTTCCTTGGCCAATGCCTCAGCCGGTTCCGCCACGGTTCCAACCGCGACCTTCGGTCCCGAACATTTCAAATCCGGTCTCAGTGACGGTCAGCGTATCTTCCAGTTTGATGAAACCGCGTGTCGGGTGCTGCATCTGGGTCTCAATCGACAAAACCATGCCAGCCTTTAACGGCACATCAGCATCGCGGCCTTCATAGGCGACAGGGTGGTTGGTCACCAAAAATGGCGCTTCGTGACTGACCAATCCCATGCCGTGCCCGAAAAAGTCCATGTATTGACGGTTCGGCTGGCGGGCCATCGCGGCCTTGCCCGCTGTGATCGCAGCGACACCGGGCGCACCTGCTTTGACCGCAGCAAAGGCGGCTTGCTGGACTTCCTCGACCTCATCCAACAGATCAACCAGTTCATTGTCAGGCTCTCCCAGCACACCCATGCGGCAGATGTCGCCAATATAGCCCTTCAGATTGCCACCTGAATCAATCGACAAAACCTCACCTTCGGCCCAGGCCTGATCTGATCCGGCGCGGTTGTGGCTGGCCCCAAGCGTCAGCAGGCAATAGTCAAATTCAAGCCCACGTTTGGTTTCCTCAAGCCGCAGACGTTCAATGATGTCATGTTTGGTGCTGCCTATACCCGCGGCCTTGATGGTTGCCTGCATGGAATCAGTGATTTTTTCCGACGCTTGTCGCAGTAGCGCCAGTTCGTCCGCTGTCTTAACCGCGCGCAGGTTCTGCAAAACCGATGTGGCATTCACAAAAGCGGAATTGGGCAGGGCATCGCGCAACGCCTCTTGGGAATCTGCTGGCAGAAAGGGGGGTTCGACCCCAATACGCCCGGTGGTAAAGCCGATCTTTTCCAGATGCTGAACCGCCTGAGTGATGCTGTCCACGCTGCCCCAAGCCATCGGATAGAAATGTGGCACCCAGAACGGCATGTTATCATGTTCGCCTTTTTCCATCGTATTGGCGATATAGGCGGTCTGGTCTTTGTTGCCTTTGATATAGACGATAACAGGCAGGTATCGGCCATTCCCGATCGCATCCATCGCGGAAAAGAAGATGAACCTGTAGCCGCCCAAAAGGTATCCGACATTGTGCTTGGAGGTGACAAGCAAGGCGTCCAGCCCGGCGTTTTCCATCAGAGTGTCCAGATGGTCGAAGTCGTAGCTTAGTTTGGTCATGTCAGGCATCCTTGACGTCATTGGCGGCGATCAGACGGAAATCCGGCGCATCGCGCAACATTTTTTCGGGGCCAGTGGGGGAATAGACCACAAAGATTTCCATCGGGTCAGAACCGGTGTTCTGGGTCGCGTGATAGCGGCTTTCGGGGATGAAAACGGTGCAGCCTGCGGTTACGGTGCGGGTCTCTGGCGTGCCGTTTTCATCCTCGACCATCTGTTCGCCAGTGCCTTTGATGATGAATATGATCTCTTCTGCGCCGGGGTGGTTGTGGCGGCTATGCCCTTGGCCCGGTGGGACAAAGACAACGCCCGCCGAAAACTGTTTGGCATTGTTCACTTCGGGCGCACAGGTCAGCGCAAGCCGCCCCCAATCAAACCCGAAATTATCCACGTCGTCGGGATATACAAAATACTTATCCATCATGCTCATGTCTGGACCTCCTTATTTGTGTCGCTTCACATCCATGTTCTTGAACTTGGTGATCTGATCGCGGATCGCGATTTCTGTCGGTAACCGTTCGGCGCTGCTGGCCCCATAGAACCCGTCGCAGCGCGTGCAGTTTTGCAAGACAAAGGCCGCGTCCGCAGGCATCGAAATTGGGCCACCGTGACAGATCACAATCACATCTTCGCGGACACTGCGCGCGGCTGCGGCAATCGCATCAATCTCTGTCACGCAGTCTTGCAGGCTTTTGGCGGTGGTGGCACCGATGTTGCCGCCCGTGGTCAGACCCATATGGGCCACGATAATATCAGCGCCCGCGCGTGTCATCGCCACGGCCTCATCAGGGTTAAAGACATACGGCGTGGTCAGCAAATCAATCGCGTGGGCTTGCGCGATCATATCCACCTCAAGCCCGTAGCCCATGCCGGTTTCCTCAAACCCCTGACGCATGGTGCCATCGAACAATCCAATGGTCGGGAAATTCTGCACGCCCGAAAATCCCATTGCCTTTAGCTCAGCCAAAAATTGCGGCATCAAGATAAACGGGTCGGTGCCGTTGACGCCTGCCAAGACGGGGGTGTGTTTGACCACGGGCAAAACTTCGACCGCCATGTCCTTGACGATCTCGTTGGCATTGCCATAGGCGAGCATCCCCGCCAGTGATCCGCGCCCTGCCATACGGTAGCGTCCGGAATTGTAGATGACGATCAGATCAATACCGCCGTCCTCTTCGGATTTGGCCGACAGCCCGGTGCCGGCACCGCCACCGATGATCGGTCGGCCAGCATCAATCAAGGCATGCAGGGTTTTCAGGATTGTTGCGCGGGGAATGGCTGGCATGGGGTTTCCTATAAAATGTCCAGATATGCGGTGGCGGCGGCAGCAGAAAAGGCCGGGTCATTGATATGAAGCGGCAGCCGTAGGCTACGATGGGTGGCGGTTTTTTCCAGTCTCTCTTCTATCGTATCAAACAGCGCCGCGTTTGCGGAAGGGTCCCAGAAAGGCCCGCCTTCGATATCGAGCGCTGATATGCCTTTTTCGGGCAACAACAGACAGATCGGACCGGGTGCAGCGTTCAGCTTGTCAGCGATCCAACTGCCGATTTGCACACATTCATCAGCCGTCGTGCGCATCAGCGTGACGTTGGCATTGTGATTGTAGAATAGCCTACCTGCAAATTTATCAGGAACGGTTTCAGGAGCCCAGAAATTCACCATGTCCAGGGCACCAACCGATCCAACATAGGCTTTACCGCTGGCGATCACGGCATCAAGCCGAGTTGGCCCAGCAGTGAGAACTCCCCCCACGACCTCATCTGCAATCTCTGTGGTGGTGATGTCGATCAAACCGTCCAGCAATCCTTGGCCCAGCAACTGTTCCATGCTGCGCCCGCCAGTCCCGGTTGCATGAAAAACCACTGGATCAAAGCTGTCGTTCAGGGCGTCGCTGATCTGTGTGACGCAGGGGGTTGTCACGCCAAACATGCTGAGGCCGACACTGGGTTTCCCATCAACCTGACCCCTATAGGGCTGTGCCACCATCCCCAAAACCGAATGCGCCGCATTGTGCAGGATGTGGCGGCTGATCCGGTTGAGCCCGGCAATATCTGTCACCGATGGCATCATGATAATATCGCTGGTGCCGACAAAAGGTGCCACATCACCAGAGGCGAGGGTGGAAACCATCAGTTTTGGCACACCGTAAGGTAATGCGCGCATCCCTGCGGTGATGATCGACGTGCCGCCGCCGCCACCAATCCCGATGATGGCGTCGATCCGCAACATCTGTGTGGCGCAGTAGCTGGCAAAAGCCTGCGTCATGGCACCAACCGCCTGTCCGCGATCCTCCAGCCCCAACACCGCCACACGGCCATCCGGATGGTGATCTGCCACCTCAGCAGGGGGCACATCACCATTTGCAACACCATCGCGGGTGCCAACATCAACGGTGAGAACTTCGGCACCCGCAGCCAACAACAGGTCGCGAATATAGTGCAATTCCTGCGCCTTGGTGTCGAATGTGCCAACAAGATAAATCATAGAATGTCGCCCTTAACGCAAAGATATCTGAAAACTGGTCCGGCCAATTATGGTTAAATTCCAGTTCAATGTATGTAGGTCTTGGATGCGTCCTAAGAAGATTTTGCGTCGTATTAGGTGTATTTTTAACTTCATAGGTCAGTTATGACCATTTATTCGGCCAAATCAACAGGTGTCATTGTTTAAACAATGTCTTGACAGGCTCTTTCATCTGGTATTACCAAAAAGAGATTAATACGACGATTGCCGCTTGTGCTCGATCATCTGCGTTTCGACGGGCAGCAGCGGCCAAAAAGCCAAAAAGGCAATTTGGAAACACATCTGGGAGGACTGGGAAATGAAGACGAAGTTGAATGGGTTGTTGGCGGGGGTCGCCTTTGGCGCATTTTCCGCATCATCGGCATGGGCCGAAGATTTGGTGATCTTTTGGGCTGAATGGGATCCGGCAAACTATCTGCAAGAGCTTGTGAATGAATACGAGGAAGAAACCGGGGTTTCGGTGACGGTGGAAACCACGCCGTGGTCCGATTTCCAAACCAAAGCGTTCACAGAATTCAACGCCCGTGGCAGCGCCTATGACATGATCGTTGGCGACAGTCAGTGGCTGGGTGCCGCATCTGAGGGTGGGCATTATGTTGATCTGACCGCATTCTTTGAAAAACATAACCTTGGCGAAGTCATGGCCCCCGCGACGGTCAAATATTACGCTGAATACCCCGGCAATTCAGGCACCTATTGGGCCGTCCCTGCCGAAGGCGACGCGGTGGGCTGGTCTTACCGCAAGGATTGGTTCGAAGATCCAGCTGAAATGGCGGCGTTTAAGGCCAAGTATGGCTATGATCTGGCCCCGCCAGCCACTTGGGCGCAACTGACGGACATTGCTGAGTTTTTCCACCGTCCCGATGAAGACCGCTACGGCATCGCGATCTATACCGACAACAGCTATGACGCGATGGTCATGGGAGTGGAAAACGCGATCTTCTCCTACGGTGCGGAATTGGGTGACTTTGAGACCTACGTTGTTGATGGCTACGTAAACTCTGACAAGGCTGTTGCAGCGCTTGAAAACTACAAAAAGCTTTACAGCTATACCCCTCCCGGTTGGGCCAAAACGTTCTTTGTTGAGAACAATCAGGCGATTACCGAGGGCCTTGTCGCGATGTCGATGAACTACTTCGCATTCTTCCCGGCGCTGCTGAATGAGGCGACAAACCCGCACGCCGCGAACACCGGTTTCTTCGCCAACCCCGCAGGGCCAGATGGTGATCAATATGCCGCACTTGGCGGGCAGGGTATCTCGGTTGTGAAGTATTCGGAAAATCAGGACGAAGCGATGGCGTTCCTGGAATGGTTCATCAAGGACGAAACCCAGAAACGCTGGGCTGAGCTGGGTGGCTATACCGCAAGTGCCGCTGTGCTTGAATCCGAAGAATTCCGCAACGCGACGCCGTATAACGAGGCGTTCTATCAGACCATGTTCAAGGTCAAGGATTTCTGGGCCGTGCCGGAGTTTGCCGAGTTGCTGACATCCGCGAACCAGCGTCTGTACCCCTTCATCGTTGGTGATGAAGGAACCGCAAAGGAAACGCTGGATGCCTTGGCGGCTGACTGGAAAGCAACCTTTGCGAAATATGGTCGCGGTCAATAACCACGCGCGTTTTCTGAGACAATCAAAGGGGCGCTGCGGCGCCCCTTTCCATCCCCACACCCGACGATCCAAGGAAGCAATGCTGTGGCCACTGAAGTCATGACCCGACTGGACCCAAATTCCCGCGCTGCGGCAAAGGGGCTCAGCGATCTAACGATCCGCAATCTGTTCATCATCCCGACGATCGCCTTTCTGATCGTCTTTAATATCTTTCCGCTTTTGTATTCGCTGGGATACTCCTTTACCGATTTCCGTGCCTCGACCAACGCACCTGCGAAATTCATCGGGCTTCAGAATTACCGCGATCTGTTAAGCGACCCGTTCATCTGGAAGAACTTTTCTATCACCGCAAAATATGTGCTGATCTCAGTGACGGGCCAAGTGATTGTCGGCTTTAGTCTGGCGATGCTGCTGAACCGGACAATCCCGGCCAAGGGTCTGATCACCACGCTGCTGTTACTGCCGATGATGTTGTCGATGGCTGTGGTCGGCCTGTTCTGGAAATTACTTTATGATCCCAACTTTGGCATCATCAATTACTTCTTTGGCCTTGGAAAATTTGAATGGCTGGCGGACCCGGATATGGCGCTTTGGGCGATTGCCCTTGTGGACATCTGGATGTGGTCGCCCTTTGTAATGTTGTTGTCACTGGCGGGCCTGTCTGCTGTGCCCAAACATCTGTACGAGGCTGCCGAAATTGACCGGGCAGGCAGTTTTTACACGTTCTTCCGCATTACCTTGCCTCTTGTTGCGCCAATTTTGATGATTGCGATCATCTTTCGCACGATGGAGGCGTTTAAAACCTTCGATTTGGCCTATGTGCTGTCGTCCCAACCGACAACCGAACTGATTGCCATTCGGCTTTATAAGATGGCCTTTCAGGAATGGCAGACCGGCATGTCGTCAGCGCTCGCCTATATCGTGCTGATCATGGTTGTGGCGATCACCAATATCTATGTGAAATACCTCAATAAAGTGAAGGCGCGCTAAGATGGCCGGAGTACGCACCCCCCGCGAAAAATGGACCAACCGCACAGCGATCTTTGCGGTGTTTGTTGCCCTGATCATCATGCTGACGCCGATCTATTGGATTGCCGCCACCGCGTTTAAACCCCGCAATCTGGCAACCACAATCCCGCCCACCGTGGTGTTCACGCCCGAAGTGTCACCCTTTGTCAAGCTTTTCACCAAGCGGTCGCAACTGCGCGAACAGCCTAGCCAGGAAGAATATGATGCGGCCCCTTGGTGGGAACAGATGGTATTTGACGGCGGCGAAAAGGTGGTGCGCAATCGCAAGTCGGGCGAGGTCAGGTCCTCTGGCTATGGCGACCGCTTTAAGAATTCCCTGATCATCTCAATTATCTCGACCGTGCTGGCGGTGTCGATGGGCACACTCACGGCCTATGGGTTCAGTCGTTTCAAGGTGAAGGGCGAGGACGATTGGCTGTTCTTCATTCTGTCGACCCGGATGTTGCCACCCGTTGTTGTCGCGATCCCTATGTTCCTGATGTACCGTGTGGTCGGGCTGAACGACACGCACATGGGGCTGATCATCCTGTATACCGCGTTCAACCTCAGTTTCGCGGTGTGGATCATGAAGGGGTTCATCGACGAAATCCCTAAAGAATACGAAGAAGCAGCGCTGGTGGATGGCTACACTCGAATGCAGGCGTTTTTCAAAGTGGTGGTCCCCGAAGCGCTGACAGGTATGGCGGCAACAGCGGTGTTCTGTTTCATCACCGCGTGGAATGAATATGCCTTTGCCTTGATCATGACCAACCGCAACGCGCAAACGGCACCACCCTACATTCCCAGCCAGGTTGGCAGTGGGTTGCCGGACTGGACCGTGATTGCCGCCGGTACACTGCTGTTCCTGATCCCCGTCGCGATCTTTACTTTCCTCCTGCGCAATCACCTGCTGCGTGGCATGTCTTTTGGGGCGATCCGCAAATGAGTTTTCGGTCTATTAATCAACGTTATCTCGCCCCTGCGGCGCAAAGCCTGATGATCTTTGGCATCATCTCACTGTGCCAACCATGGAGCCTGTTTTTGCACAAATATGGTGTCACGCTGACGCTGGTGGGGTTGGTGACGTTTATGATCACCTCAAAAATCGCACCCGATCCTGAACCCGAAGAGGATTTTGTGGACGAATACGAGGCGGACACGTCGCACGAGGGGCGCAGCTGATGGCACAGATTGAAATACGCAACGTGCAAAAGTTCTTTGGTGCCAATCAGGTACTTAAGGATTTGAACCTGACCATTGAAGACGGTGAATTTGTCGTGATGCTGGGCCAGTCGGGCGGCGGCAAGACAACCGCGCTGCGCGCGATTGCAGGGCTGGAAACGGTGACCGAAGGCAAAATCCTGATCGACGGGAAAGAGGTGCAGGACCGCAAAGCGGCAGACCGCGACATCGCTTTTGTGTTCCAGTCCTTTTCACTTTACCCGCATATGACCGTACGTGAAAATATCGCCTTTCCCTTACGCGCTGTGCGGATGGATGCGGCAGAACGTGACCACGCCATCAAGGAGGTCGCAGAGACCCTGCAAATCGCCCAACATCTTGAGCGTAAACCGTCGGCGCTGTCCGGTGGTGACATGCAGCGGGTTGCGATTGGCCGCGCTCTTGTGCGCCGCCCGCAGGCCCTGCTGATGGATGAACCGCTGGGCGTGTTGGATGCAAAACTGCGCGAACAGATGCGGGCAGAAATCAAACGCCTGCATATCGCGCGCGGTTCCACTTCCGTTTATGTGACACACGACCAAATCGAAGCGATGAGCCTTGCTGACCGGATTGTCATCTTGCACGATGGTGTTTTGCAGCAGGTCGGTGCCCCTGATGAGGTCTATCTGCATCCCGTCAATCTGTTTGTGGCCAAGTTTGTCGGCTCTCCTGTGATGAACATCGCCGAGGTCCAGATTGCAGCGGACGAAGTGGTGATGAAAGGGGCCAGCACGGGCTTTGCTTTTGATGAAGGTCTGTTGGCCGGTCTGCGCAATTCTGGGGGGGGTGTGTCGCTTGGTATTCGCCCCGAGGCGGTGCTTTTGCAACACGACAAGGCGGCAGGCTATGCACAGGCGGTGACGTCCAACATTGAACCCTTGGGCAGCCATGACATTGTTGATGTGCGCCTTGGCGACACCACGCTGCGCGCCCGGACGCACAGTGGTTTTGTCAAAGGCGAAGGCGCGCAGGTCTGGGTCAAGCTTGACCCTGGGCAAGCGCATTTCTTTGATAAACAAACAGAATTGAACCTGAGGGGGGCAGCCTGATGGCGGATATTGCGCTGCAAGACATCACCAAGAAATTTGGTGCAAACACGGCGTTGCGTGGCGTCGATATCGACATCAAGGATGGTGAATTCTTTGTACTGCTGGGCCAGACGGGCGCGGGCAAAACCACCACGTTGCGGGTGATCGCAGGGTTGGAAAAGCCTGATAGTGGCGCGGTTATGATCGACGGGCAGGATGCGACAGGTTGGAACGCGGCAGAACGTGATGTTGCGTTGGTGTTGCAGCAATATTCGCTTTATCCACGGCTGACCGTGCGCGGCAATTTGGAATTTCCGCTGAAATCACGCACCCAGAATTTTACCACCGCTGAAATCAAAGAACGGGTAGAGCGCGCGGCAGAGACCCTTCAGATCACCCGGCTGTTGGACCGCAAGGTCGAAAAACTGTCAGGTGGCGAGATGCAGCGCGTGTCCATTGGTCGCGCCATCGTACGCCAGCCACGGGTCTTTCTGATGGATGAACCGCTATCCGCGTTGGATGCGAACCTGCGTGATGTGTTGCGTGTAGAGCTGAAAAAACTGCATCACGAACTGGGCGCGACTTTTGTTTTTGTGACCCATGATCAGGTCGAAGCCATGTCCATGGGCGACAAGATTGGCGTGCTGAACCAAGGTAAGCTGGTTCAGGTTGGCACGCCGGTTGAGATTTATACCAAGCCGCTGAACACATTTGTTGCGCGGTCTGTCGGCACGCCGCCGATGAACTTGGTGGATGGGGTTATTAAAGGCGGGCAGGCGGTGATGGATGCAGGCGGGCATGCACTGCCTATTGCATATCCCCAAGGAACCGACGGCCAAAAACTGCGCTTTGGCATTCGCCCCGAAAACGTGATCATTTCGGCGGATGGCCCGGCAGAGGGTAAGGTGTTTGATCTGGAAAATCACGGCGTCATCAAGATTTTGACCATCGACGTTGACGGCACGCATATCCACGCAACTGTGCCGGCGCAGACGCGGTTCACCATCGACGATACGGTGCGGTTTGGCTGGGACGCGGGCAATGTGCTGTATTTCGATCCCAAGACCGGGCAGAACCTTGCCATGAGCTAACCAGCTCAGGCAAACCGTGCGGTGAACCTGTCCCAGACCTCGGGGTTGCAGAAATTCTGTGGCTTTTCACCTGCCAATATCCGCGTGGCCTCTGCCACCACACCTTGGCCCATGCGCAGCATGCTTTCCTCAGTGATCCCGGCCATATGCGGCGTCAAGATCACATTTGGCAGGTCAAAGAATGCATGATCACGCGGCAGCGGTTGGTCGCTGAACACATCCAACGCGGCCCCGCCTAGATGGCCGGACGCAAGTGCGTGAGCCAAGGCAGTTTCATCTGTCACCGGCCCGCGTGAAACATTGATCAGGATCGCACCGGGTTTCATTTTTGCCAGTGCTGTGCTGCTGATGATGCCGCGCGTCTGATCGGTTAAGGGGCAGGATAGAACCAGCACATCGGACTGCGCCAAAAGACTGTCCATTGAAACGCCGATCACACCGTCCGGCAGGGTGTTGGGTGTGCGTGTATGCGCAATGACTTGGCAACCAAACCCATGCACTGCCTTTGCGGTCACCTGTCGCCCGATATTGCCGAACCCCAAGATACCAACAGTGCGCCCAGATAATTCGCGCCCGGCGTTGGAATGATGACGCCCGGCTTCCCATCCGACTGTCCGTAAATCGTTGTTGACCATTGAATATTTGCGCAACAGCGCCAGCGCTGACCAGATGACATGTTCGGCCACGGTCACCGCATTGGCACCGGGGACATTGGCCACCACCACGCCCGCCTGCGTGGCCACCTCAACAGGGATCATGTCCAACCCCGCACCATGGCGGACACAGGCCATCAATCCGGGTTCACGGGTGACAATTTCCGGCGCGATCTTGGCGCGCACCACGATGATCTGCGCCCCGCGGCTGTCGCGGTCAATCGCTTCGGGTGTCGGAGAGGTGGCCACCCGGTAGTCCCCCAACGCCTGCAACGCACGGGTGACATCCGGGTGCAGCACATGTGTCGAAAAAATGATTTTTGACCCAGACATATACGCCTCCTATTGCAGGGGTTTTGTGTCTTTATCTTCAAGCAATTCGGACCAATAGCTCATCGCGCCGCGCAGATGCGAATTCATCAGGGCCATCGACAAAGCTCCGTCGCGTCGGCGTAGCGCATCGTAAATCTGTTTGTGTTCCTCATGGGACCTGAGGTTTCGATCACTATCCTTAAAGTAGATCGATAGGCGCTTTTCGCTGAGTACGTAAAATGTCGTACACAGGTTATAGAAAACCTCGTTTTGCGTGGCGCGGACGATCTCTAGATGGAAATCATGGTCAAGTTTGGCCAGACCTTCTCCTGCTGCAATCCGCTGCTCTGACTCCGCCAATACCCGTTCAAGAACGGCAAAGTTTTCTTCCGTTGCGCGCTCCGCTGCCATTTCCGCGGCTTTGATCTCGTGAATCTTGCGCACTTCGACCGCCTCGTAAATCTGGCGCGGCTCAACCGGCAGGCCCGCGCGGGCAAAGAAAGCAAGCTGTTCGATCCCGCGTTGATCTTTGCGCAAATAGATACCGGATTTCGCCCGGCGCTCAATCACCTGCATGGCCTCAAGGATGGCGAGGGACTCGCGCACTTGTCCGCGGCTCACGGTGAAATGCTCTGCCAGTTCACGCTCTGACGGTGCCTTTCCTGCATTCGCTTCAGCCACAGCAATCAAATACGAGGCCAACGTGGGGAGGAATTCTTTTTGCTGCATGTCATCCTTTTTTGGCGAATTTGTTGATCACAGCCTCGTTCATATCCAGCCCTATACCGGGGGTGTCGGGGATTGCAATCATTCCGTCTTGGACCTCGACCGGATTTTTAGACAAATCATGGATCATCGGATTGGCCCCCAATGAAAATTCCACGGTGAAGCTGGCGGGCGAGGCGGCGCAAACGTGTAGGCCCGCAAAAAAGCATGGCGCACCGGCCCAAAGGTGGGGGGCAAGGCGCAGGTTAAAGCTTGAGGCCAATGTGCCAATTCGCATCGCTTCGGTGATGCCGCCGCAACAGGCGGGATCGGGTTGCAGAATGTCCACGCAACGCCCGACGATCAGATCACGGAAATCAAAGCGGGTCGCCTCAGATTCCCCGGCTGAAATGGGCACATGCGATGCTGCGCGCACTTCGGCCATGCCGCATTTGTCATCGCCCGTTACGGGTTCCTCAAACCATGCCAAATCACAATCACGCACCAGATAGGCAAAACGTTTTGCATCCGCGACATTAAAGGTGCCGTGGGCATCCACCATCAGGTCCACATCAGGTCCAAGTGCCTTGCGCGCCGCAATCACCCGCTCGGCAGAGCGTTGGGGGGTGACGTCCATCGCGCCAACACGCATCTTGACCCCGTCAAACCCGCCCTTGTCGATATAGCTGAGCAACTGGTCACCGATGTTATTCTTGTCGGCCCATCCCCCCGAGGCATAGGCCCGCATCCGGTCCGCCTTGCGCCCGCCCAAAAGCTGCCAAACGGGTTTACCCTCCGCTTTGCCCAAAATATCCCACAGCGCGATGTCAATGGCACTGATGGCGGCGATGGTCATGCCGCGCCGCGCCAGTTCGGGCATGACATGTCCCGCAATGCGCGCCTTTTCTGCGCGCACGCCGTTATACAGGTCTTCCCATATCCACGTCACATCCGCAGGGTCGCGACCGATCACCTTAGGGCCAAATTCGTGGTTCAGCAGATGCACCAGTGTGCCATAGGTTCCGGCGCTGCCAGCGGCGTTCTTGGCCTCACCCCAGCCGACCAATCCATCGTCGGTTTCCAAGCGCAAGATGGCCGCGTCAAAGGTCCGAAGCCTGCCAAAATCACTGACATGCTGTTTGTCTGTTTCGATGGGAATTTGGACCCACCATGCCTGTGCAGAGGCTATTCGCATCACAACTCCTTTATCCTTTGGGCGCGAGGGGAGGGCACACGCCCAAAGGAAACCACCACTTACTTAATCAGTGGCAGGATTGTATCTGCCGTGATTTGCATCTGCTGAGCGTAAAATTCCTCGGTCAGAACACTCGACCCGTGATCCTGAATGAACTTTAACTGCTCTGGTGAAATGTCGGTGGGGCTGGTGTCCACCATATCGGGGTAAGGTGCTGCCGGGGTGCGGTCCACGGGGGCCACAAATTCATTGGTGACCGCGCCATCATAGCCGATGTCCTTGAGCGTCTGTATCACCTTTGGCCAGTCAATATGGCCAAGCCCTGCGGCAAACCGGTTGTTGTCAGCCACGTGGAAATCAAACAGGCGGGGACCAATATCACGGATGGTCTGGAACATGTCCTCTTCTTCGATATTCAGATGGAATGCGTCCAGACATACGCCGACTTCGGGGCTGACCGCATCGGCCAGTGCCAGCGCCTGTGCGCCGCGATTGAAGAAGTAGGTTTCAAACCGGTTCAGAGGTTCGACGGCAATGCGCACGCCAACCTTTTGGGCGTGATGAAAGCATTCCTTGGTGGCATCAACGACCCATCCCCATTCTTCCTCGGGGGTGCCGTCGGGCACAACCTTGCCAACTGTCGCAGGGACCAATGTAATGATTTCGCCCTCAAGCTCGCTCACCATTGTCAGAACACTTTTGACGTAATCAACTGACCGTTCGCGTTGCCCTTGATCTTTAGCGGCGAGGTTACGTTCTCCGAGTGTCAAGGTCACAGCACCCCAGCAGCGCATGTCGTTCTCTTTGAGCAGCGCCAGCGTTTCCTTGGTGTCGTATTGATCTGGCTCACCCGAAATTTCGATGCTTTCATAGCCCATCTGTTTGATGCGGCGCACCGTGGTTTCTAGCGGCTCTGCCCGCATCCAGTTGTGAGTCGATAGATGCATTTTGTTTCCTCTTCCCTGTGGAATATTCCAGACAATTCGGCACAATCCCAGATCGTGTCGCCCTTGCCGTATCTCTAAAGTGGTTAGACCAATTAGCATCGGTTTTGAAATTTGGTCAAGTGGGTGATATTGATAAATTCTGAATTTTGGGGCGAAACAGCTATATTCGACAGAGATATATCTATTATTTTAATGTGAGAACGCCGGTTGTTGTGAAGATCAGGATTGACCCATTTTGAAAATTTGGTATGACCAGATGATGGTAAATTTTGACAAAAGGGGAAAGCGGCTGTGAAAATTGGCATGTGCATGTTTTTGTGGACCACAAAGATTGGTCCAGATCACAAGGCCCTGCTTGCTGACATCCGCGATACTGGTTTTGACGGGGTCGAAATCCCCGTATTTGACGGAACGCCCGCAGATTTTGCCGCCATTGGGCAGATGCTTGATGAACTTGGACTGGAACGCACCGCTGTCACGGCCATGGGCGATCCTGCGCAAAATCTGATTTCAGCGGATGCAGCGGAACGTGCCGCCGGAATAAGCTATATGAAGTGGGCGATTGAATGCGCCGCAGCGCTTGGGGCGGACCGGATCAGTGGGCCATTGCATTCAACCCTTGGTCATTTTTCGGGGGCCGGTCCCACACCAGAGGAGTTGGACCATTCTATCGCGGCTCAGCGCCAGATTGGCGATTTCGCCGCACAGCATGGCATCACCGTTTGTCTGGAAGCGCTCAATCGGTTTGAATGTTATCTTCTTAACACCATGGACGCACTGGGGGATCACCTGCGTGCCATCGACCACCCCAACATCCGCGCCATGTACGACACCTTTCACGCTAATATCGAAGAGACTGATCCAATTGGCGCGCTGACCTGGCATGCCGACCTCATTCACCATATCCACATTTCAGAGAACGATCGTGGCGTACCGGGGCGCGGCAACATTCCATGGGCCGAAACTTTTACCGCGATCAAGCAGTCTGGCTATGACGGGTGGCTGACGATTGAGGCGTTTGGCCGTGGCCTACCCGATCTTGCCGCCGCCACCAAGGTCTGGCGCGATTTTTCCGAAACGCCTGAAGCAGTTTATCGCGAGGGCTATGCACATATCCAAAAGTCTATGACCGATGCTGGTTGGTAGGGAGTTCAAATGACGACGTCTTTCTTTAACCGGAGTGAGCCACTGGCTTTTGATCCGGATAGCACCGAAACCCTCGCTTTTCGCCATTACGATCCGGACAAGGTGGTGGGCGGCAAACGGCTGGAAGATCACTTGCGGTTTGCAATTTGCTATTGGCACAGTTTTGTGTGGCCGGGCACCGACCCGTTTGGCGGCGACACGTTTCAGCGTGATTGGTTTCCCGGCGACACCATGGAGCTGGCGAAACGCAAGGCGGACGTGGCCTTTGAGATGTTCAGCTTGCTGCGCGCGCCCTATTTTTGTTTTCACGATCATGATGTGCGCCCCGAAGGGACAAGCCTAAAGGAAAGCCGCAATCGCCTGAATGAAATGGCGGATTACATGCTGGAAAAGATGGACCAGACCGGGGTTAAACTGCTGTGGGGAACCGCAAATCTGTTTTCCAATCGGCGCTACATGTCGGGTGCTGCGACCAACCCTGATCCCGAAGTTTTTGCCTATGCCGCTGGCACTGTGCGCGATTGTATGGATGTCACACACCGGATGGGCGGTGAGAATTACGTACTCTGGGGGGGTCGAGAGGGGTACGAAACCTTGCTGAACACCAATCTTGCCCAAGAAGACGCGCAACTGGGGCGGTTTTTGAACCTCGTGGTCGATTATAAACACAAGATTGGGTTCAAGGGCGCGATCCTGATTGAGCCCAAACCGCAAGAGCCGACCAAGCACCAGTATGACTACGACGTGGCGACCGTTTATGGGTTTCTGCGCCGCCATGGGCTTGAGAACGAGGTGAAAGTGAACATTGAACAAGGCCACGCCATTCTTGCTGGTCATTCGTTTGAACATGAAATCGCTTTGGCAAATGCATTGGAGATTTTTGGGTCCATCGACATGAACCGAAATGACTATCAATCGGGGTGGGATACCGATCAATTCCCCAACAATGTGCCCGAAGTCGCTATCGCGTATTACTACATCCTCCAAGGCGGAGGATTTACATCGGGTGGTACCAATTTTGATGCCAAACTGCGGCGTCAGTCGCTTGATCCGGGTGACCTGTTGGCCGCACATGCGGGTGCGATGGATGTCTGTGCACGCGGATTTATCGCCGCGCAGAATATGGTGGATGATCAGGCGCTCAGCGCGCCTTTGGCCAAGCGGTATGCAGGGTGGGCGGATCAGCAGGATATGCTGGCGGGTAAGCTGTCGCTTGAACAGATCGCACAGCAGGCAGAAACTCTTGATCCGCAGCCGGTTTCGGGACGCCAAGAAATACTGGAAAACATTCTAAATAAATACGTCTAACCGAGAGGATACATCATGCAGACCATCAAAGGGCCGGGCCTGTTTCTGGCACAATTTGCTGCTAACAAAACACCGTTCAATACATGGGATAGTATCACCAAACAGGCCGCTGACTGGGGCTATAAAGGTGTTGAAATCCCCTCATGGGACGGACGTATTTTCGATATGGACAAGGCCGCTAGCAGCCAAGACTATTGTGATGACCTGATCGGCAAAGCCCGCGAGAACGGTGTGGAAATCACCGATCTGTCTACTCATCTGCAAGGGCAATTGGTCGCGGTGCATCCCGCCTATGACGCGGCATTTGACAATTTCGCGGCACCTGAAGTGCGCGGCAATCCCAAGGCGCGGCAGGAATGGGCAGTTGATCAGGTCAAAAAATCAATCACCGCATCGCGCAACCTTGGCATTGATCGCACCGTATCCTTTTCGGGGGCCTTGGCGTGGCCCTATATGTACCCATGGCCACAGCGCCCCGCTGGTCTGGTCGAAGAAGCCTTTGACGAACTGGCCCGGCGCTGGCGTCCGATATTTGACCATGCAGAAGATCACGGCGTTGACGTCTGTTTTGAGATCCACCCCGGAGAGGACCTGCATGACGGCGATACGTTTGAAATGCTGCTGGAACGGGTTGACAATCATGCGCGGTGCAACATGCTTTATGACCCGTCACATCTGGTGTTGCAGTGCATGGATTATATTGACCATCTCGACATCTACAAAGACCGGATCAAGATGTTCCACGTCAAGGATGCTGAATTCAAGCCAACCGGGCGCAAAGGCGTCTATGGGGGGTTCCAGTCTTGGGAAAACCGGGCAGGGCGGTTCCGGTCGCTTGGTGATGGTCAGGTCGATTTCAAAACGATCTTTTCCAAGATGGCGACCAACAATTTTGACGGCTGGGCGGTGGTCGAATGGGAATGTGCCATCAAACATCCCGAAGACGGTGCTATTGAGGGCGCACAATTTGTCAAAGACCACACCATCCGCGTCACGGAACGGGCCTTTGATGACTTTGCCGATGGCAGCACCGATGCGGCGGCCAATCGCAAAATGCTGGGGTTGGACTGATGGCAATCACTGGCACAACAGATAGCCGCCCGGCGCGCATCCGCCTTGGCATGGTCGGCGGCGGGCGTGATGCGTTTATCGGAGGGGTGCACCGGATCGCCTCGCGCATTGACGATCACTTTGAACTGGTCGCAGGGGCATTCAGTTCCACACCGGAAAAATCCAAAGCCAGTGCCGCTGATCTGGGCGTGGCAGCGGACCGGGCTTATGGCGATTTCACCGAAATGGCGAAACGAGAGGCGCGGTTGAAAAACGGGATCGAGGCGGTGGCGATCGTGACCCCGAACCACATGCATTATCCCGTCGCGCGCGAGTTCCTCAAACGCGGCATCCACGTGATCTGTGACAAGCCGATGACCTCAACGCTACCAGATGCCCGCAAGCTGGCAAAACTGGCGGAACACTCAGACGCGCTGTTTGTTTTGACGCATAACTACACCGGCTATCCGATGGTGCGACAAGCCCGCGACATGGTGGCCTCGGGGCGGCTTGGTAAAATTCGGCTGGTGCAGGTTGAATATGTGCAGGACTGGCTTTCTGAGGCGCTTGAAGAAACCGGCCAGAAGCAGGCGGAATGGCGTACCGATCCGGAACGATCCGGGGCAGGGGGCTGTATCGGGGACATCGGCACGCATGCGTTTAACCTCGCCAGCTTTGTGTCTGATCTGTCGGTGGAAAAGCTCAGCGCGGAGCTGACCACATTTGTGCCGGGGCGCAAACTTGATGACAACGTCAACGTGATGATGCGCTTTGAAGGTGGCGCGCGCGGCATGTTGTGGGCCAGTCAGGTTGCACCCGGCAACGAAAATGCCCTCAAACTGCGGATATATGGCGAAAAAGGCGGTCTTGAGTGGTCACAAGAAGATCCGAATTACCTCTGGCACGCACCGCTTGGCGACGCCAAACGGTTGATCACCCGGAACGGCGCAGGCACAGGTGACGCCGCTGCCCGCATGAGCCGCATCCCGCCGGGCCATCCCGAAGGGTATCTGGAAGGCTTTGCCAACATTTATTCCGAAGCAGCACAGGCCATCCGGGCACATGCCGCGCAGCAGCCGTGCCCGACCGAAGTGCATTACCCAACGGCGGAAGATGGATTAAAAGGCGTGGCGTTCATTGATGCCTGCCTAAGATCCTCCAAACGCGACGCAGCTTGGGTCACTATGGGGTAAGTGTGCAGTGAGAATAACAGATTTCGAACGCCGGAAACTTACGTAATATTTGGGTTTTGGACTGAATTTTCGAAAACAGGAAAATGGTGCCACATGTCCCCGCATTTAGCGGGCAATGCATTGGTTTTTAAGAATAAAGCATCTTTGTATTCGTAGCACACCCCCAAAGCTTAGTTTGAAGGAGTATACAGGTGCCTTTGAAAGTTGACAAATGCGTCGATCACGGCGGGCATTCCCCCTAATTCGCCTGCGCATTCTTTCGCGGTTCCATACTTGAGCTTTACGAAGTCAGACAACTTGCTGCGATCAAGGTTGTTTTCACCTTGCTCGACATAGCTGTCCAATACATAGCCCAAGAATACTGCCATTTTGGGATCGTACATATCCCCTAACCGTCTACGCCCGGCCTCCGCCCGATGTTCACGCGTTCGCATGCTGTTTGAATAGGCGATGTGGGCCAATACATCGAACAGGTCTGAATCATTTGCCATCAGCGTTTCACGAACAATGCTTAAGACGGCTCCATTATAACTCCGCTCTGCCAACCGCTCCAGCAATGCTTTACGGGTGTCAGGGTCGCTCCATTGCGCGCGCAGGTCTTCTTCGTCACGAAACAAGTCAGGCAACTCACCAAACATGCGCGTGATAAAGTCTTGTGCGCTGATCGGTTTACCATCCGGTCCCCAGAATGTTGTCGCGGCAATTGTGATGATGTGATCGTCGGCAAGTTTTACCTCGATCATGTTTGGTTTAGGTGTTGCGGGGTCATCGCCACCGGGGGCCGTTGGAGATGAGGGGCCTGTCGGGTCGTCACCGGGCTTGGGGGCTCTTGGCCCGCTTGGTGGACTGACAATAATATCCGCCGGATCACCATCCCAGGCCGGATCGTCGAACTTTTCGTGGGCTTTGACGAAATCATAAACGGTAAAATAGTTCTTGCCCTCGAACGTGCGTGTGCCGCGTCCGATGATTTGTTTAAATTCGATCATTGAATTGATCGGGCGCATCAGGACGATGTTGCGCACGTTTTTGGCGTCCACCCCGGTTGATAGCTTTTGTGATGTGGTCAGGATCGTTGGAATCGTGCGGCTGTTTTGTTGAAACCGCTCCAAAAACATTTCGCCACCCGCGCCATCATCCGATGTAACACGCACACAATAGTTAGGGTCGCTTGGCCGAACCTCTTGGTTGATCAAATCGCGGATCAATGCGGCATGGGCCTGCGTCGCGCAGAAAACGATGGTCTTTTCGTTCAACTTAATCTCACTCAAGAATGTGCGCACGCGGTGCAATTCACGTTCCTTGATCTGGATAAGACGGTTAAACGCTGCCTCTTGAAATTCCTGGCCTTCTTCGATTTCGCCCGCCAAAACCTCGTCCGCGCCATCAAACACATAAACATCTTTGGTCGATGCATACTGGCGCACGCGGAAGGGGGTCAGGTACCCATCTTCAATCCCTTCGCGCAGCGAATAGATATACACAGGTTCACCAAAATAAGCATAAGTATCGGTATTGTCGGTGCGTTTGGGCGTTGCTGTCAGGCCAAGCTGCACCGCAGGCTCGAAATGGGTGAGAATATCACGCCATGAGCTCTCAGAATTGGCCCCGCCGCGATGGCATTCGTCGATGATAATGAAATCAAAGAAATCGGGCGCGTAATGTTCATAGCCCAGCTTGCCGCCCTGTTCCGTGGTGAGTGTTTGAAAGATGGTGAAAAAGATCGACGCATTTTCGGGCATGCCACCGCGTTTGATAATCTCGTCGGGGGTCACCCGGATGCGCGCGCCATCTTCGAAGGCACCGAACGAATTATAGGCCTGAGAGGCAAGGATATTGCGATCTGCCAGAAACAGGATGCGCGGTCGACGGCTGGGGGCACCTGAAAGATTCCATTTGGCATGGAACAACTTCCAACACAGCTGAAACGCAATGCCCGTTTTGCCGGTCCCGGTGGCGAGGGTCAGCAAGATGCGTTTGTCGCCTTTGCCAATCGCCTCAAGGGCGGCGGTGATGGCGTTGTGCTGGTAATAGCGCGGTTGCCACTTACCGCCTCCTATCTCGAACGGGATCCTGCCGAAACGGTCGCGCCATGGACTTTGTTCTTCAAAAGTGCGTGCCCATAACTCATCGGGGGAAGGGGGGGCGGCAATCTCGCGCTCTATCCCGGTTTTCATGTCGATCTCGTACCATGTCAGGCCGTTGCTGGCATAGGTGAACCGCGTGCGCAGGCGGCGGGCGTATTCCTTGGCTTGGGCGACCCCTTCAGCGGTTTTGAGGCCCGCGCGCTTGGCTTCCAGTGTCGCCAGCTTTTGATCGCGGTAGGTCAGGACATAATCACACGACATCGGGTTTTCGCGCCGCCCGGTGGCAGTGATGCGGCCAAGGGCGATGTCTTCGCGGCTGGTGAGGGACCGGGGCACAACATCCCACCCGGCATCGCGCAGCGCAGGGTCAATCCGGCGGGCGCGGGTGTCGGATTCACCTTCCGTGCGGATGAGAGTGGGGTGAACTTGGGAATAATCAACCATATGGGGAGGTTAGCCACGGACAAGGCAGATGCAAGAGGGATTGAAACGCATCATGTCAATTCCCCAGCGAATGCTTTTTGGAGGAGCGATTGTCGAAGGTCGTCTAGGTCTTGGAGTTTGGCGCGGTACAGGGATTCAACGTTTTTGAGGTTTCCACCAATTCCTTTGAAAGTCTTTACAGCCTGTAATTGTTGAGCCTCGCCTACCATCGGGATAGTGATCGTCTTCAAACGCTTCAAGGCCAATTTGGGCTGGGCGGCTGTTCTTGTATTCAAACCTGCTTGTTCCTGAAAATCGTCAGTTAATGTAAAATGGTAGACATATTCGTTGTTTACGCCATCAACAAAAATCATCCTAGCCGCATTTTCGGTCAAGTTTGCGCCATCTAGTTCACTAGGGACAATGCCAGTTTTGCCGATTGTACCAGCAATACTAATGTATAAATCCTCGGCCCCAATGATGTAGTTCTTTATGACTTCTCTCGCGGACGGCGAAAGATACTTAATTTTTGCTAGATCAACCGAACCTTGGTCATTGAAGTCCTTAATCGAAATGTATGGAAACGGTGTCTGCTCCTCTTTGAGCTTCTCACCTTTGGGGAGGCGTTTTCCTCCTTTGATGGTCGCAATATCACCAATGGTTTTTACGGTCCCAGTTGCAGCCAAGATTTTAAACTGACTCTCGATGGATCGGCGGAACAACTCCCGCGCGTTTTGGAGGTTGGTTTCGATATGGGCGCGGGCGCGGGTGAGACCCTCAAACGCCGCATCCAAAACCGCAACAATTCGTTTTTGCTCTTCGGGGGGCGGGAGGGGGATTTGGAACTTCTTGAGATCAGTTGCACCAAGATTTGGCTGCGCAGCACCGGCTCCGTACTTCTCAATTTGCTCTTCACAATTCTCTGAGCGAAGGAAATACTTCAAGAACTGGATCGAAACATCGGGTTTACAGCGAATGATCACGAGTGATGATGCAATTGCGCCCCGCATCGGTTTTGTTACGTGTCCAAATTTCCCTAATGAACCTCGAAGACAGAAAAGCAAATCACCTCGTTCTATCTTTCCACGGGATATTCTCTCAAAGTGTTCTTCAGGGATGTAGTTCATCCCTTCCCAGTCAATTTCACCATCGGCAATATGACCCGCGTTAATGAATGGAATGCCCGAGGGCACGAAAGCTTTGCGCCCCGGATAGTTCTTACCACGATCCCCGTTCTCAAAAATACAGACTTTGCCAAGTGAAGTTAGTTCCCACCCCGCTTTCACAACATCCCCCGAATGTTCTGCAAAATCTCGGCTGTCTCTGCATCCCGCGCTAGCATATCCGCGATGATCTCTTCTGGTTCGCGCAGGGGCGCTTCTTCGGGCGCGTTGGGGTTTTTTACCGACAGATCACAAGTCGCCTCGTCCAGATCATCGACATTGACGATCCATGCCTTGTCGCCCAAGGCGCGGCCCGCCTGCATGGCCACAAACTCCGCCAGATCATTGTCGTTCAGTGGATTGGTCTTGCCCATGTTGCGGCCGGGGTCGAGTTGATAATACCAGATATCGCGTGTCTCGCGCCCGCGTTCAAAGAACAGCACCACGGTTTTGACACCCGCGCCCAGAAACGTGCCGCCGGGGCAATCAAGGATCGTGTGCAGCGCGCAATCATCCAGCAATTGACGGCGCAGGGCAATCGACGCGCCATCGGTGTTGCTCAGGAATGTGTTCTTAATCACAATCGCCGCCCGCCCGCCGCCTTTCAGGCTTTCAATGAAATGCTGCATGAACATATAGGCGCTCTCCGATGATTTGATCGGAAAGTTCTGCTGCAACTGTTTGTTCTTGTTGGTGCCGAAGGGCGGGTTCGCAAGAATGATGTCGTAGCGGTCCTTTTCCTCAATATCCGCGATGCGTTCCGACAGCGTATCGGTGCGCAGATAATTCGGTGCCTCGATCCCGTGCAGGATCATGTTCATTAGGCCAATCACATAGGCCAGCGGGGCCTGTTCCTTGGCATAGAACGTGCGTTTTTGCAGGGTTTGGCGGTCATCGGGGGCATTAGCCTTGTCCCTGAGGTAGTCAAACGCTTCGCACAGAAATCCAGCCGATCCGGCGGCGGCGTCATAGATCGTTTCGCCCAATTGGGGTTGAACCACTTTGATCATCGCGCGGATCAACGGACGTGGTGTGTAGTATTGCCCGCCATTGCGCCCGGCGTTGCCCATATTCTTGATCCGGGTTTCATAGAGGTCAGACAGTTCGGATTTCTGATCTTGGGTGCCGAAATTCAACTGATCAATCTTACCCAGTGCGTCACGCAGCATATAGCCGTTACCGAACTTGTTGCGCACCTCGCCAAAGATTTCACCAATCTTGGCTTGGATCGAATTGGGGTCAGTTGCGGTTTGTTTGAAGCCCCGCAGATAGGCCATCAGGTCGTTGTTGACGAAATCCACAAGGTCTTGGCCGATGCGCATCTTGTCGAGGTCGGGTTTGCCATCCGCCAGCTTTGGTGCGGCCCATGCAGCCCAGCGATATTGTGGCTCAAACAGCGCATTAAAAGGCGTGTTTTCCATCAGCGCTTCGGCCGCGCGCTCTTCCTCTAGGTCATCGAGATACTTGAGGAAGAGCATCCAAGACGATTGTTCCGCATAGTCCAGCTCCGAATTGCAACCGGGTTCTTGAAACATGATGTCGTCAAGGGCTTTGAAGGTCTGTGCAAACATGGGGCCTGCTTTCGTTTTTCGGCCACTTTGCCTTGGTGCGCGCGGGGGTTAAAGGGCAAAGGTCATTCAGACTTCTTTTTCTTGATCACCTCCGCCTGTCGCTCAATCGAAACCGGACAATATGTGATCACGCTGGTATGACCGATATTCTGGAAAAAGCGTGTGGCATCAAGGCAGGCAGATCAGCGCGGATACGCAAACACTCACTTATGGGTGTTTATGGATATATTTCTGGGTAAAATCATCGAATGGCCATGACAGATTAAAGCGACACACTAAACTGACATCACGTCAATCAACGCTGCATCGCCGCTTGCCGTATGCGGCCCTTGATAAAAAAGGCAGTATTCTTCAGTATCTCAATACGGAAATGTGGAACGAAACCGTCATTAAGCAGAAAGCCGGATGTCGGGATACTCAACAACGCTGCCACTCTCATTGAAAGCAAGACCCGCAACAAAAACCATGTGCCGGAGGGCAGTATTCATATACAAGGTTTGAGCTCCTTCGGGAGTATACCAGTTAGAAAGCACCCGCGGATGCCCCAGACCAAACCATATGATGTGTTTGTATTTCATCGCTCCTATTTCTGCGGTAAGTTTCTTGGATATCTGCGATACAAAGAAATACCGCACAATGCGATTTACAAGTCACGCGACGAGATTGGCGATGAGTTGATGCGCAACACCGGGCTACGGCAAATGCCCGTTGTGAAGACGGCTGAGGGCCTTTGGCTGCAAGACACAACCCCGATGATTGATTGGTTTGAAGCGCGTCACGCGCATCCCCCCGTGACCACCGGTGATCCTGTCACCGATTTCTTTGTCAGGTTGATGGAGGATTACGCCGACGAATGGATGTGGCGTCCGGCCATTCTGTCACGGTGGGAGTCGCATCTCGACCACGATTACTATCGAACAATGTTCGTCAATGAATTCATCGGTGGTGTTTGGGCCAAGGCTCGGCCTTTAAAGTGGATTGCCGGAAAACTGGTGCAGAAACATCAAACAGACAAGTATCTTGAGGGCGATGGCATAACCCGCGCCAACCGCGATTATGTCTGGTCGATCTATACCGATACGCTTGACCGGCTGGAGGCTATTTTTCAGACCCAACCCTATCTTCTGGGCGACAAGCCCTGCCTTGCCGATTTCGGTTTTTTCGGATCGATGTTCTGGCATTTCGGCAATGATCCAACACCGAACAGGATCATGCAAGATCGGGCTCCTGGCGTTTATGAATGGGTCGCGCGGATGTGGAACATGACAGCGAACAAGGCCACAGGCCGCGATTTCAACTTCGAACCCGGCGCAGCACCTCGCCTTTGGGGGCCGCTTCTGGCAGATGCCTGTAGCGGATACCTTCCCTATCTTCACGCAAACGCGAAAGCCCTAGAGGCAGGAAAAATGCGCTTTGATCATCAAATGCAGGGTCATGATTTTTCCGGTGTCCACGTAAGCCCCTACCGGGTCTGGTGTCGCGAAAGGTTGCTGGGCTTTTTGAATGCCATGCCCGCAGAAGATCAAAACAAGGTCAGGGCTGTTCTTGAGCCGCTTGGCGGGTGGGAACCACTGACACAGGATGCACATATCCGCTCGGACTATGATCCTGAAGGGATACTACCACTGTGCAAGCCCGCTGAGCTGACCCTGAAATACAGGCTTCTGGCGCAGTTCACAGGATCCAACCATGTCGGCAGTCGCCGCCACAACGTAAAGCTATGACCCATCACCTCTCGGTAAATGCGGTTGTTATGGATCCCCTGGCGCAGATTGGGTCAATCTCAAAACGTATGGTGCAATCTTGAAACCGCAACTAGATACTCTTGCGGTGCAATTCCTGACCAGCCAATTTCGACGTAAATCCCTGCACATGCTGGCAGAAACTCGGCGCTTTCTCTCGGGCAGCCCGCGCGAACTCCATTACTTTCATCAGGTCTCGGACCCGTATTCTCATCTGATGGTACAAGTCCTGCCCGCACTGGTTCAGCGGTTTGGTTTGGTTCTGCGCCCGCATGTCATCGGCCAGGTTGATCCCGAGATGATGCCAGAGCCCGAAATGCTCAAGTCACTTGGGCCGAAGGATGCTGCTGATCTTGCCAGACTTTATGATTTAAATTTCCCGTCCGGGGCCCAACATTCGTCAGCAGAAGCGGCGAACGCCGCCGGAGCGCAACTGGCTAAGGTCGCCACTGTAGCACCGGATCAATTCTGTGCTGACGCCTTTAAGGTTTCTTCCGCCTATTGGCGCGGTGATGCGCAACAGACAGGCAACACCACTCCGGATTGGGCATTGCCTGCAGAACAAAAACTTGCACAGCTTGGTCACTATCTGCCTGGCACGGTCTTTTACGCCGGAGAGTGGTACTGGGGCGTTGATCGCCTCGACCATCTGGAAGCACGCCTGATAAAAGACGGTTTGGGTGATGGCCCGGCGATCTATGACAAGACGTGGAATGGCGTTTTCGATCCAGTGCCCAATATCGACGGATCGGTGCTGCCACCGCTTGAACTGTTTTTCTCGGCCCGCAGCCCCTATAGCTATATCAGCCTGTTTCAGGCGCGCCGCTTTGCCGATGCGAACGGGTTGGTTCTAAAGCTGCGTCCGGTGCTGCCGATGGTGATGCGAAACATGAAAGTGCCCTATCGCAAACGGCTCTATATCGTAACTGATGCAAAACGTGAGGCGACCAAAACAGGCCTGCCTTTTGGCAAGATCGCCGACCCTTTGGGCATAGGGATTGAACGGACCTATGCGATCGCATATTGGCTGCATCAAACCCAGCCCGACATGCTGGAGGCCTTTTTTCGATCAGCGCTCAGCGGTATTGTTACAGAGGCATTGGATGTTGCCACCGATAGCGGGTTGGGCAAAATTGTCGACCGAGCGGGGCTGGATTGGTCCCAAGCCCGCTTGACGCTGGAGGATACAGGTTGGCAAGAATGGGTTCAGAGCAATCGCGATAGGATGAGCAAACTGGGATTTTGGGGCGTGCCGTGCTTGCGCTTCGGCGATGTCTCTGCTTGGGGGCAGGATAGGTTTTGGGTGATACGGCAGAACTTACTCAGGCGAGGAGGCACGGCCGAGCGCTCATAGAACCAATATCAAGGATGGTTCGAATGTGTACATAAGCCGATTCTGTTAAAAAACAACGTGTTGCGGGCGCGGAAAGTAGTGATCTGAACGGCGCGCAAGCACCTTTGTGATCAGGCTCTGCGTGTTTGCTGCCGTGCAGGAAATATCTTGGCTAGTTTGCGGAGGTTTTGGGCGGTGGCGGTTAGTAGGAATTCTTCATTTGCGCCGCATGGACCTCGTAGTCGGAGCCTTCCCAGGCCAAGTATGTGTTTGAGGTGAGCGAAGAGCATTTCGACCTTCTTTCGCAGCTTCATCGAGACGGTGTATTGCTTGGTTTTGGCAATGTCGTGGGCGACCTGACGGGCATCTTCATGCTCCTCGCGCGTGATGGAACGGAAATCATTTTTGGGGCAGCACTGGTTCTTTGACGGGCATGCGAGGCAGGTGTGTCTGAGAGCGCGGTATTTGGCGACGCCTTTGCCGCTTAGGCCATGGTTTGGGTCGGAATAGTTCCGACGGAATTGTTTGAGCACCTCACCTTCGGGGCAGATATATTGGTTGTTGTCGGCATCCCATTCAAACGCGGTGCGGGGCCAAGTGCCGTCTGGGCGTCCGGCTTTATCGATCACCGGAATGTGCGGTGCGATCTTGCGGTCCACCAACCAGCCGAGCATGGGCGCTGAATATTGTTTGTTGGCGTCAGCTTCTCTCAAGCTGGCATCAACGGCCATGCGCTGCCCGCTGACGAGGTCGCCCGCGATACACTGTGCTACGGTCGTCTTGAACAGATGTCGTAGCAACTCGCTCTCGCGGAAACGCCCATGACGGTTCTTGGAAAAGGTCGAATGGTCAGGGATACGGTCATTCAAATCGAGACGACAGAACCAGCGATAGGCAAGGTTCAGATGTACCTCTTCACACAGCCGTCGCTCGGATCGAATGCCGAAGCAGTATCCAACCAACAGCATGCGGATCAGGAGTTCGGGATCAACCGATGGACGGCCTGTATGACTGTAGAAATCCGCCAGATGCGCACGGATACTGCTCAAGTCAACGAACCTATCAATCGACCGTAGCAGGTGGTCTCGGGGACATGTTCTTCCAGCGAGAATTCGTAAAACAATGCCGCTTGCGCTTCCTGCTTTGGTCCCATCATCGCTAAATCCCCCAACCAACATGGGAATTGAATCAGCGAATGCCTCAGGTGACTTATCCGGATGCCGCTCAAACCATTCAATAATTTTGCGGTCATTCTCGGCACCACCTTGGTAATACCAGTCATAAATGCAGTTCATTCCCGTTTGGTCCGGTTTGTCTCGTAAATATCGAGAGAACGCTAAACCACCTACAGCACCCGCAATAAAGCCGCGTTGCTCGCTTTCTTCCATGACGGTTAAAACATCATCTGCGGTTAACGCATGCGCTTCACCGACGGACGATACATTCATCCCACTTGCGAGTATTATTGCAGAAATATGTGAATATTTCCTTAATGTTAACGAATGCCTATCCTGCACAATCGACCGTTTGTGCAATATTTGTATTCTCTACCTTGAATTTGGTAGAATGGTAGTAGATCAAAGGAAGATCAACGGTTTGGTCGGGCAATGAAGCACGCTAAACCTTTGAAGCACCTTAACGCAGAAAGGGTCGATTATGCCGCATACGCGGATATGTCGATCAGGCGTTAAGGGTCTGAAACATCATGAAAATAGGATATCTACGCGTCAGCACAGAAGAACAACGCCCGGATCGTCAAATCGACGCCCTGACGCCAATCTGTGACGCACTGCATGTCGAAAAGCTCTCGGCCACCGCTAAATCGCGGCCCGTGTATGAGAAGGTCATCGCCTCCCTGAACGCGGGCGATATCTTTGTGATCTGGGATTTGGACCGTGCCTATCGTTCTGCCAAGGATGCGTTGAATGAGTTGGATCGCTTGCGGGAACGTGGTGTTGAAATCCAGATCGCCAGCATTCACATTGACACGTCAACGCCGCATGGGATGCTGATCTACACTTTCATCAGTGGATTGGCGGAATTTGAGCGACGCTTGCTGTCGGAACGTACCAAACAAGGACTTGCCGCCGCGCGTAAACGTGGGGTGCGCTTGGGGCCGCCGCAGAAAATGAGCGAAGCACAGGTGCGCAATGCTATCCGCAAGATTGCCATGAAAGAGGCCAGCGTTGCAGAAATCGCCGCATTAAACGGGGTGCATCCGTCAACCGTGGCGCGGTCGATCAAACGGCTAACCTCAACAGAGGGTATCTAATTATTGTGGCTTTTTCCTCAGAATTCAGGTAAAATATAGTTATGAGAAAGACAATGAAAACAAACCAAAAGCTTGCTGAGGCGATGCACCTGCAAAGCGTTGAAAGCAATCCACTGGATGGCGATGATATCGCCCTGTTTGAGCAATTTGAACGTGATGGCCTGACACCTGATCAGCGCCGCGCGCATATTTTAGCGCAAGCTGACACATTGGTGTCCGCCGCTGAATGAGCGATGCAGAATATTGCTATCCGCCTGATTACACCGTCCTGAAAAACAAGCTAGGGCTGCGCGATACCGCGCAGCTTGACCGCGCAGAACGGCGATTGGTGACACAGCGCGCTCTTGAACCGCTGCCTATCGGTGATTTTGATCTCGCGCATCTGCGCGCGCTACATCACCACCTGTTCCAAGATGTTTTTACATGGGCTGGGGAACTCCGCACGGTCGAAATTTCCAAAGGCGGCAGCCAGTTCCAGTTTCGTCAATTCATCGAAACCGGCATGGCGGATGTGCATCGTCGCATCACCGCGCACAACTATCTGCGCAATTTGCCAGCCGATCAGTTTGCTGATCTCGCGGGCGAAATTTTGGGTGACATCAACTATGTGCATCCGTTTCGCGAAGGCAACGGGCGAACGCAACTCTATTTCTACAAACAACTGGCCGAACAAGCCGGGCATGCGGTTGATTTAACAAGGATTGAGAAATCGGCATGGATGGCGGCGTCAAAACAGGCGCATGAGGGCAATTACGCACCGATGGCGTCTTGTCTTTCACAAACGATTGAAGATCAATCACAGGGGTTCGGTGATGCTGAGGAAGAGCCTGAACACGAGCAATAATGGCAGAAACCTCGCCATAGAAAATTGAAGGCTCAATGCCTTCACTGATTGCGTGATTGTCGCAATCAAACCGCCTGATGGCCCAAGCCATCAGGCGGTTTTTGTTTGGGGTGGATGCAGAGGGCAATGCGCCCTCTGCACCATTGTTTACGCATAGTGCTTCTTCACGGCTTTGGCGTTCTCAACCGCGCTGATACCACCACGTTTGGTATAAGCCGCCATCGGAAACGCCATATAGCGCGGGTACCAGTCTTTCTTGTCGCCTGTGCGGGTGCCATCCAAATAGTCTTGGATGATATTTTTCTGCAATTTGGCAGTGGACGCGATATGTGCGTCTGCGGCAGGTTTGCCCCCCACTTCTTTCAACATCGCATTGATCGCTTGCTTGTCGCGATAGAGATCGAAGAATGTTTGATCCGCTGTCCAGTGATCGCGCATGTCCACGTCCAGCTTTTGACCAAGCCCTTCAACCATTGCAGAACCGCAGGGTAGCGTTTCGGCGACCACGAAAGTCAGAATGCGGGTTACGTCTGTGTCCTCAAGCGTGGTCAGCTTGGCAAAGATCGCATGGACATCGCGGCTCACCTGCCAATCATCCTTGCGCGGCACGATGGTGTCACCGTCTTTCTCTGCCAGACCTAACAGCGCCATGACTGCCAGCCGTTCTGTGCTGAACGTAGCTTCGGCCTTGTTCTCTGTCAGGCTGTCGGCAATCGCTTCATTTGCGGCCTTTTGTGGATCGGCTTGCACTGACCACAAATCAGACCCCGCAATCATCTGCGCCACGGCAACACGCAACGCCACGCCATGATGCGACAACAATTCCGTGCGCACGGCGGAATGACGGTGCAGATCAAGATAGTTCTGCATGGCCTTTGTTAATTCTGGTTTTTGAGACGTAATTGGTGCGTCAAGGTCACCCTTGGCCTTGTCACGCGCTTTGATGTCTTTCTGGGACAGTTGGCCTTCATAGAACGTCACTTCTCCATCCTGTGCCACTTTCACATAGACCTTGCCGCCATTGTCCTTGGCCGTGTCCACATGTTCATAGCTTGCGAAGTATCCCCCCACGTCCAGCACAATGACATCTGCCCAACCGTCCGCCAGATAGTGCTCCTTGGCTTCGGCAATTGCGATGTTTTGCGCGTCCCAAAAGCTGTCGGCATTGTCGAAATAGCTGTCTTCGCCAAACAGATCAGACACGATATTGCCTTTGTACCCTTCCACATCAAATAGCGCGTTGGAGGTTGGGATTTGCGCCCCGCCAAACAGCCATTGCTTTAGGCGATAAATGTACTTTCTTATTCTTTCTATCCTGCTTCGCCACCCTAAATGAACCCGTTCAAACAACCGGTTGAGCCGAACCAGCCATTCGCGCAGTGTGGGGGCGAATTAAAACTTAAAGCCCGACCTACGCGTTGGATACGGCGCAGCGAATGCTTGACTTCTTTTCAGCCGACAAGCAACTGAACTGGCTCTATACTAAAAGCCCGTATATCATTAGATATTGATGTAAGCGGAAACTCAAACTGGGTGAAGTATGGAAACCATAGGCATCTTCTTGACTGCTATTGCGACGATTGTGCTCGCGTGGGTGGGTTTGAAACGTCTGCACAAGACCGAAGCCCCCAAAATAGTAATTGACTTGAAAGATCATGCTAGTTCGGAAACGTTAAGGCGCGAGCTACCGCGATCTACACTCTCGGCCAAAGCAAGTTCACCGCTCTCGAAAGAACACAGAGACATGCCAACCGACAAAATCTCCGACGCTCCCTTTTTGAGCCAGCAGTATGTAGCGGATCTTGGAACTCATTTGATGCTGAACGAAAGCGCAGGGGACGAAATAGTCCTCAAATTAAAGGATTCAAAGCCATGAGCTTCAGACCTATCGAATTCGATTCAGTTGACCAGAATAGAGCAAGTTTATCGGATGTAAGGAAGCCAGTTTCCCCGAAAAACTTCAATAATGTATTCATACCAGAAGCCTTTCGACGGCGGATATTGTCACATGTCGTAAAAAACTCGATCAACAAATTTGAGCCTGCGTTGTTTCTCGGCGTGCAGGGCCCTCCGGGGGAAGGTAAATCTTTCCAGATTCGCGCCACACTCAGTCAAAGTGCGGTTTCAACATTTTCGCTTTCGGCATCAGAGCTCAGCGGCCAACATGAGCGTGATGCAATTGAACCTATCTCACGCGCCTACTTGGATGCTTCAGAACATAACCGGCGAACGGGAGAGTACGTTGCAATCGTAATTGACGATTTTGACCTCAGCATTTCCTCAACATTCAAGTCATCGGAATACACGGTCAACAGCCAATTGCTGACAGGATTCCTTATGAATTTGGCGGATGATCCACTTGCTTGCGGAGGTGTTCTCACAGTAAGAGTGCCAGTTTTTTTCACCGGGAACAACTTCACTTCCCTGTATAAACCTCTGATCCGTCACGGGCGTTTCGAGTTGTTCGATTGGGAGCCCGACCTTTCGACGAAGATTGATATTGTCGGGAGGATTTTAAGGCAGTTCGTGCCGGGTGCTTCCAGCCAGCAAATTGAGCAGCTTGTCGTGCGCTACCAAATACAGCCGATTTCCTTTTTTGCAAGCTTGAGAGCAGACATAGTTGAACTCGCGATTACTCGGGCTTTTGATAGGCGCAAGAATGCTGACCTAAGCGAAATTAGAGGTGAGTTACTGAATGGTGTTTCAGCAATAGATTTCGCAACACTTTCCATACTAGCCAAAGATCGCTCCCAAAGACAGACAAACGATTATATCGCGGGTAAATAAATGGTTAAACTAGATGTCAAGCCGGAACTAATAGTGCTCACCCGGCGGCAGGTTTTATACCGCACAGTTGCTGAGATATCTGAAAAAATTCTTCCCGGCACATCGCTGCATGAGGACATAAAAAAAGGTATATTGGATCGTGAAATAATTCGAAGTGTTAGCTTCTATGTAAAAAACGACTCCGATGAGTTAGTGGCAGAATTCACTATGGAAATTAACTGGGCGGAGCATGCAGTGAAAGGCATATCGGTTGACGGAAGTCGTTTTGAAGTTCAAAAGAACCAATCAATAGCCAATCAGGTTCTGTCTGTCGCGGGACATATTTCTCAACTCATTGATGACGTGAAGAAAAATTTCGGATCCGAAAATATTGGCTACCGAATGAAATATCGCCCTTCGATTGCCAATGATAAAAATAAATACAACGAGGCTCTTGAATACATGGGGCACGTGAGATCATCTTCTAAGTGGGCAGACGAAGATAAAGATAGAGACTGGGATTTTGAACTTGAGTACACCCCGGAACTTCTGAAGGAGCTAAAGATATCGATTAGAACGGTCAGCCCTTTGTGAAACGTATCGACCGACCTCTATGCAACACACATTGCGGGATTTGATCAACCTGCTCAGAAAATTCAGAGCGTAGTATATCCCTTCCTGCGTCCGATAACTAACATCAACCCGATATCCGTTTTGTCCCGCGTTGTGTGGCTCCACGCGCCCTGCATCGAAGGGCGGCTTCACCATGCCAACTTCAAATGGCGTAGAATGATAGCGAGTATCAATAAAGGTGAGAATTATTGACTTACCTATCATTTTATGGGGCGATATTCCTAACAACGCCAGAATTGCGCCCGCAGGCCACTTGAGATTCACGCTTGTAATAACCACATAAATTCAGGCTTCGCTGTCACCTGATCCGTCAGCTGCGTGGAGCTATTGCCTCTGAGCGTTGAACTTTATGTTCCGTTCGATGCCCAAATTCATCACCATTTGAAAGGCTGGTAATCCCCCCTAAAATTAGTGGTGTTCAAAAGTAGAATTTTCTCGGCAAGATATCTGAGGAGATTTACGATGA
>JBPOFF010000005.1:0-248120 GCA_051251995.1 Sulfitobacter sp. | reverse complement strand
TTCATCGTAAATCTCCTCAGATATCTTGCCGAGAAAATTCTACTTTTGAACACCACTAATTTTAGGGGGGATTACCGCCCGACGAGCACCTTGTTGAAATTCCATTTCGGGATGAAGCCAACCTCATCGGCGACCGCCTTGTAAAATGGATGCGCGTCGCTGCCCCGAACATGAGTGATGTCCGTCATAGGCAGGTTCAGTCCAAAGCTGATTTCGCAAAACTCTTTGACCTGTTGCCCGCTTGCCAGCTCTTGATTGAAATCATCGGACGGCACCGCCAGCACAATCAGACCACGCGATTTGTACTGATCATAAAGCGCCTGCAAACCATCGTATTGATAGGTAAAGCCGCATTGAGATGCGGTATTCACCACAAGCACCGGCTGTCCGGCCCATTCGGAAAAATCCAAAGTGCCACCGTCAATATTGGGAAAAACCGCGTCTCTCGGTTCTGCGGAACAGGCCAAAACACTTAGAAACCACAGCACTGTCATAGCAAAATAATGCATCACAAAGACTCCTACTCCTGAAACTGACCTCGTACACTCAAGATAACTTCACGTAGAAGTGCGCTGATGTGACAAACCCTTTGAATTTCCTCATTCTAACCCATCTAATGCAGTGAACCTATTTTGCGAAAGGAATCTCATGCCCCGCTATGAAAGAAACCCTGACGTCATTGCCACCCTTTCACCCGAAGAATTTCGCGTAACACAAGAGAGTGGAACCGAGCGCCCGGGAACAGGCAAGCTCTTGGCAAACAAAGAACCCGGCATTTACGTTGATATTGTTTCAGGTGAACCATTGTTCGCATCGTCGGATAAATACGAATCCGGCTGCGGCTGGCCCAGCTTCACCAAGCCAATCGAACACGCCCACGTTAATGAATTGCGCGATGTGTCACTTGGTATGATCCGTACAGAAGTGCGCAGCACCCATGGCGACAGCCACCTTGGCCATGTTTTCAACGACGGACCCGCAGACAGAGGTGGTTTGCGATACTGTATCAACTCTGCATCTTTGCGGTTCGTGCACCGCGATGAAATGGAGGTTGAAGGATACGGCAATTATCTGGATCAAGTGGAGGACGTCGCATGAAAACCGAACGCGCAGTTTTGGCAGGAGGATGTTTTTGGGGCATGCAGGATCTGATCCGAAGACGGCCCGGCGTGATATCAACCCGTGTCGGATATACTGGTGGTGACGTTCCGAACGCCACCTATCGCAACCATGGCACCCATGCTGAGGGGATCGAAGTAATCTTTGACCCCACTAAAACGACTTATCGAGAGCAGTTGGAGTTCTTTTTCCAAATTCACGACCCAACAACTGAGAACCGTCAGGGAAATGACCGCGGGATGAGTTATCGGTCAGCAATCTACTATGTAGATGAAAATCAAAAAGCGATTGCCTTAGATACTATCGCTGATGTCAATGCATCTGGTATCTGGCCCGGCAAGGTCGTCACAGAGATTGAACCCGTCAGTGATTTCTGGGAGGCCGAACCGGAACATCAGGATTATCTGGAGCGTGTGCCAAATGGGTACACCTGTCATTTCCCTCGTGCCGATTGGATTTTGCCAAAGCGCGACGCTGCTGAATAACAGATTGTGGCGGTGGAGCCTATCCCTCCGCTACACGTGGTCTGCCTGCGGCTTCAACCGTGATTGTGGCTTCGATAAAGACTTCTCTCGCTTCCACACCTGCCTTGCGGATGTCTCGTGTGACTGTGATCTGAATATCTGCGGCACCCGCAGCGCGCGCGTCAGCTTCTGCAAAGTCGCGCAAAACAGTCTCTAACAGGTTCAAAGCGCTATCTTGATCTCCAAAATCTTTTGGTCCATCAATCAGGTGAACCCGGTACTTTCCCTCGCTTGGCGATGTGATTGTACCGCTTTGACGCATCGTGACCCGGCCAACAACGGCACCGATAGCATTGGCCACACCAGCGTATTCAGGCAAGATTACCTCAACCCCAACAAGCTGACCTACAGCCGGATAATAACTCGATGCTGAGGCACCCAAGCCAATCACTGAAACATTCAAACCAGTCTCTAACTTGACCAAACCTTTATGCCCTGCCATGCCACGTTGCATCAGAACATGGTTGGCCAAAACCTCCGGTGGCAAATCAAATCCAGGCGATTCTTCGGAAAAAGCAGTCTCTAATAAAGCTAAAGCTGTTTGATGTGTCAGCCGATCAATAATCATTTCAGCCACCGCTTCCGCGCTGGTCGACAGCATGTTTCCAGAACCGGTGCGCCGACGACCAAAAAGCTGCAAAGCTTTACGCGCCGCCGTCGCATCCCAATGTAAAACGCGGCCCAATGCGTGACTGGCATCAGACGGCGTGACCCCAGCAATCTGCACCAAGCCCCTCTCGACCAGCCGTTTTAGTGCACCATGCTCAATCCTTGCGCGCAAAATGTCACCCAGCGGATGTACACCATCACCAATGCGCTCAAGCAGCGCTTGCTCTCTCGGGCCGATCCCTTCGTGCCTTTGTGCCAATACGGCACGAACGAAACGACCATCATGCTCTCCCGGCGTGACACTACGTAACTGCGCGTCCAGTGCATCGTGCACAACTTTGGAGGCATCGATGGCAATCAAAGATACGGGCACCAATCGGCTAGGCCCCAAGGTCACCCCACCTGTCAGCCCCTCTGAGATAAAGTGGACTTCACTGTCGCCCCCAAGCCCGGTTGTTCGCATAGCAACCGCTTCGACCATAGTGCGGTAGGCACCAACACGCGCGCCAGCCGGGTCAATCGCCGGACGCCCACCTTTGAGCAGTGCCACATCGGTGGTGGTTCCGCCAATATCACTGACCAGCGCATGATTAGCGCCTGTCATCCAACGCGCACCCACAATCGACGCCGCAGGGCCACTCAAAATCGTCTCAATCGGACGCGCGCGGGCCTGAGCACTGGAAATAAGCGCGCCATCACCCCGGACCACCATCATGGGTGCGGTAATCCCTACTTCTTTTAACGTATCTTCGGCGCGACCAATTAATCGGTCGATCATCCCGATCAGACGCGCGTTCAATACCGCGGTCATGGCACGTTTTGGGCCGTTCAGCTTTGCTGACAACTGGTGTGAAGAGGATACAGGCCGTCCCGTAATCTCCGTGACCAAAGCCGCTGCGCGCAATTCATGCGCTGGGTTCCTCGTCGCAAATTGGCTCGCTACAGCAAAGCCACTTACGTCGTTCTTATGAGTTTGTAAAAACTCAAGCAGGGCTGGTTCATCGAGGTTTTGCGCCTCTCCGCCAGCGTGATTATGCCCGCCAGCCAAGACAACATAAGGATCACCTTTCAGCGCTTGAGCGAGACCATGCGCCTCCAAATCACGCTCTTTAAAGCCGATATAAATCAGCGCGACGCGGCCACCTTGCCCCTCGACCAATGCATTCGTGGCAAGCGTAGTCGACAACGACGCCATTGAAATCTCTGCTGGATCAATCCCGGCTTCTGCCATAACGGCGCGCACGGCCCCGCCAATACCAATGGCAAGATCATGCCGCGTGGTCAGCGACTTTGCCGAGGCAACTACGACCTCTTCATCACGGATCAAGACCGCGTCGGTATAGGTCCCGCCAGTATCCACACCCAACAGCAATGCCACAGGTCTCTCCTTGTTAAGCTCATGAAAGGTTTAGTGATTAACCGGCATAGGTCTAGCCCGATTAGGTCAATGTTCGGACAAACGTTGGATTGCCCACCTTGCAGCATCCGACACGGCCGCGTCTGGATCTTCTGCCAAATTCTGCGCAACCGACCTTAAGCTGGGTAACCCAGAGTTACCGATGGCGTAAAGGACATTGCGCACAAAGCGATTTCGGCCAATTCGCTTTACCGGTGACCCCGAGAATCGCAGCCGAAAAGCGGTATCATCCAGCTTTGCCAAATCAGCTAGATCTGACGGTTCGACGCCCGATCCATGGTACCTTAAATCGCTCGCACTGACCGCATACTTATTCCACGGACAGACCGCCAGACAATCATCGCAACCGTAGATGCGATTGCCCAATTTGCCACGCAACTCCAAATCTACAGGCCCCGCATGTTCAATTGTTAAATAGGAAATACACCGCCTCGCATCCAGCTTGTAAGGGGCCGGAAAAGCATCTGTTGGGCAAATGTCTTGGCACTCGGTGCAGGACCCACAATGATCCGTCTCGGGCTGGTCGATGTCTAACTCCAATGTGGTAAAAATAGACCCTAAAAAGGCCCAGTTTCCCCATTCTCGGCTTAGAACATTTGTGTGTTTACCCTGCCACCCCAGCCCTGTGGCCTGCGCAAGCGCCTTCTCTGGCACGGGTGCAGTATCTACAAATACTTTTACCTCACAGGCTTCTTGGGCAATCAACCACCGCGCCACCCGCTTCAGCCGTTTTTTTACAATGTCATGATAATCCCGACCCTGCGCATAGACCGAAACTGCCCCTTTATCCCGTCGCTCCAAAACCTCAAGCGGGTTATGCGATGGTGCATAGGATTCTGCCAACATGATGACAGAACGTGCTTCTGGCCAAAGGACCGCAGGATTTCCGCGCCAATTCATCCGTTCGGCCATCCACCCCATTTGTCCATGATACCCCGCATCGACAAATGCGGCTAGGCGGTCAGGTACTTTTGGAACATCGGTTGGCTTACACACCCGGCAGGCGACAAACCCTTCGGCCAAGGCCTGTTCGACCAATCTGTCTTTCAGGCTCTGTTTCATATTCAATTGGCCAAATAACTTTGGAGCCTTGGGAAAACCCCAGAACTCACCGTTTAGAAATCAAGATCATTATAGTGCTTTGGCGGTGGGAAACCCGAAACCTGATCAGCCAACAACGCGCGGAACGCAGGGCGCGATTTAATTTTAGCATACCAGTCTTTGACGCCCTCGCTGCGGTTCCAATCCACGTCAGAAATATAATCGAGAGATGAAAGATGCGCAGCGGCTGCAAAATCAGCCAGCGTCATCTTGTCCCCTGCCAGCCAACGGCGATGATCCAAAAGCCACGCCATGTAGTCCAGATGATACTTGATCGCCTTGGCACCCGCTTTGACATTGGTGCTGTCGGGATAGCCTAGTTTCATCATTTTCTTATTCACGCGCTCATAAAGCAGTTTTGATGTTACTTCAGAATGGAATTTATCATCAAACCAGCTGACCAATCGGCGCACTTCAAGTTTTTGCACCGGGTCGCTTGGCAAAAGCGACGGTTCCGGGCGTGTCTCTTCGATATATTCACAAATCGCAGCGCTTTCTGACATCATGATGCCATCCAACCGCAACACTGGCACCTTGCCCGCCGGATTGCGGCGCAAGAAATCGGGATCCAACTCCCAGTACCTTTCCTCAACCAGCTCTACCTCGATCTTTTTCTCAGCAAGGCTCAAACGTACCTTTCGACAGAACGGTGAAAGCGGGACATGGAAAAGACGGGCCATAGTTGAATTCCGGTACAAGAGGGTGGTTCCCTTCAATGCCTCGTATCGATAAGCAATTCAACTCTCGAAACAATCCGCGCGTCCATCCGCGCGAATCGTCGCCGCCCCACTGATGATCTGTCGCGTGCGTTTGCGCACCCCATTTGAGGGCTTGGATGCTGACCGTGTTTTTGGTGAAGGCAGTATCGCCGCAAGCCGCGCCGCTTGGGTCGACGTCAGTTGCGACGGGGCAACCCCAAAGTAATGTTTGGCAGCAGCGGAAACCCCAAACACGCCTTCGTCAAATTCTGCAATGTTCAAATAGACCTCAACAATGCGCCGTTTGGTCCAAATTGCTTCGACCAATGGTGTCATCAGGGCTTCCATCGCCTTGCGCGCCCAAGACCTGCCTTGCCACAAGAAAACATTTTTAACGGTTTGCTGGCTAAGGGTGGAGGCACCGCGTGATGACCCTTGTGCGATCGCCAGTTTGATCGCCACCAGATCAAAACCCCAATGCTCGCAAAAGTTTGCATCTTCGGCCGCGACAACCGACCGTGCCATAACTGGCGCCATGTTTTCCAACGCCACCCAGTCATGCTTGATCCCGCCCAATCGACGACTTTCAGCGGACATGTAGATATTTGTCGGTGGATTGATAAACGCGGCCAGCACGACTAATAAAACCGCAACAAGAAACACCACAGAAACGGTACGCAAAAACACGCGCCACATACGTCGCTTCAGCGAACGCACCACAGGCGTTTTCACTTTGGGCTTGGGAGTTTTAGAGCGGCCGACCATGATTAGCTATAAGACAGAACCGTATTCAAACTCAATGACTACCCACTCGTTTTGATGTGACGCTCGTGCGATCTTATCTGTTGCGCTAGATACGCACCAATCAGAGCAGACCCTTTTGCAGAGGGGTGGGTATTGTCTTTGGCAAACAGTGATCTGTCAGTGCGCGTGATCACGTCTTCTGCATCAACAAAATAAACATGGGTCTGAGATGCTGCAAAGCGGGCAATTCTGGCTTCTATTTCGACCAAATCATCACGGCAGCCTTTGAATGAGCCTGACCCAGACCCGGCATAATACCCCATCCATAACACACGTGCGCCGGTGGTGGCCTGGGCCTTTTTGATAAATGCTGGGATCGTGCCGCTGGTGCTGCCCTTAGCGATTAACCTGTCGACCACGGGCTCACATGCACCACAGCCACAGTCAGACCCCAGATCATTTGCACCGCCGTTGATAACGACCCAATTCCAGCGCCCGGGTGTGAGTTGTCGCCGAATGTCAAACCCAACGGCCCCAGCAATTGCCGAGGAATTATCAAACTGCGCGCCCGGGACCGCTTTGCTCACAACGTCTCGGCCCAAGGCGCTTGCCATTACATCTGGAATGGACGCTTGGGTAGAATTGTTCCACGCCATCACAGAGTCACCAAGGACCAGAATATCGCCGCCGTCGCGTGGAGCCTGATCTGTGCATCCCACCAGAAGTACAAAGGTGGATAAGATCAAAACAGAACACAACCGACCAAGCAGATGGTACAGATTGGGTAAAAATTTTATCATAATTAGAAGTTAGCCCGCAAAACCTTTAGGTAAAGTGTGCGGTCAACTTAGTGGTGCATATTTGAAAATAAATCAGGCAGTCTGATTAAACTAAAATCATATTTCGATCAGACTGCCCTTTTTATAATCTACTATTCCGCCGGGATAGCAGTTTTATCATTGCTCAAGGGGGCGGGCAGACGCGCCAGCATCTCCTTAGGGCAGACCTGCAAGAAATGATGCTTTTCGGTATCCCAATGTTGTAGGATGTCAGCAGCGCGACGGCTTCCTGTCTCTTTCAGGTGCATCTCTAACATCTCTTTGACTTGACCCACCCAAGTATCAACAGTCAGTGGCACGGTCACAATCGTTTCCATATTCATCAGAGCCTGCGAACGGCCATGCGGATCATAAAGATATGCCATGCCACCAGTCATACCTGCACCAAAGTTCGCGCCAATATCACCCAAAATCACGGCGACACCACCGGTCATATATTCGCACCCATTGCTCCCGCAGCCCTCAACAACAACCTTGGCACCCGAGTTGCGAACGGCAAACCGTTCCCCGGCCCGTCCTGCTGCAAAAAGATATCCTGCGGTGGCACCATACAGCACAGTGTTGCCAATGATGGTGTTGTCGGACGCAGTGATCGGACTGGCCATCGCTGGACGAACCACGATTGACCCGCCAGATAGACCTTTACCGACGTAATCATTGGCATCCCCAGACACCTCCAGCTTCAATCCCTTGGCCGCAAAGGCACCCAGCGATTGCCCAGCTGATCCTGTTAGTTTGATGGTCAAATGATCCGGCTGCAACGAATTATTCATACCAAATTTACGTACGATATGGCTCGACGTGCGTGTGCCCACAGTGCGGTGCGTGTTCTGCACCGCATAGCTCAGTTGCATCTTTTCGCCGTCTTCAAGGAACCGCGCCGCATCACGAACAATCTGCGCATCCAAAGTATCCAAAACAGCATTACGCGGCTTGTCCCGGTCATACACGTTTTGATGCGCACCATCGACAGTGATCAACAACGGGTTCAAATCCAGATCATCAAGATGCGCTGAGCCACGGCTCACCTGCGTCAACAGATCCGCACGCCCAATGACATCATCCAGTGATTTGGCACCAATGCTCGCCAATATCTCGCGCACTTCTGTGGCGTAAAAGGTAATCAGGTTAACCACTTTGTCCGCGTTACCTGTGAATTTGTCGCGCAGCGCTTCATCTTGGGTACAGACACCCACAGGGCAGGTATTCGACTGGCACTGACGCACCATGATACAGCCCATTGCAATCAATGCTGCGGTGCCTATTCCGTACTCTTCCGCCCCCAACATTGCTGCCATCACAATGTCACGCCCAGTACGCAACCCGCCGTCAGTACGCAGGGTAATCCGGTCGCGCAGATTGTTCATGCTAAGCACTTGATGCGCCTCGGTCAGGCCCATTTCCCATGGCAGACCCGCATATTTGATAGACGTCGCGGGTGATGCCCCGGTGCCCCCGTTATGCCCGGAGATGAGGATGATATCCGCTTTGGCTTTGGCCACCCCAGCGGCAATTGTACCAACACCAGAGGACGCCACAAGCTTGACCGTAACTTTGCAGCGTGGGTTGATCTGCTTGAGGTCATAAATTAACTGCGCAAGGTCTTCGATAGAATAAATATCGTGGTGCGGTGGCGGGCTGATCAACGTCACGCCCTTGGTCGAGTGCCGCAACCGCGCAATCAGGTCGGTAACCTTCATGCCCGGCAATTGTCCGCCTTCACCGGGCTTGGCACCCTGCGCGACTTTGATCTCTAGTTCTTCGCATTGGTTCAGATATTCCGCCGTCACACCAAACCGCCCTGATGCGACCTGTTTGATCTTTGCGCTGGGGTTGTCGCCGTTTGGTTCGGGCACAAAGTGTGCAGGATCTTCCCCCCCCTCACCAGAGTCTGACTTTGCGCCAATCCGGTTCATTGCAACGTTCAAGGTCTTATGCGCCTCAGGGCTAAGCGCCCCCAGCGACATACCCGGTGTGACAAATCGTTTACGGATCGACGTGATGCTTTCCACTTCTTCCAGACCAATGGGCGCACCCAATGGTTTAATATCCAGCAGGTCACGCAAGTGGATTGGGGGGTTCGACTTCATCTTAGCTGAATACTGCTTCCACATCTCATATGAGGCTCTGTTACAGGCCATTTGCAGCATGTGCATTGAGGATGCTTCCCACGCGTGGGTCTCACCTGATTTACGCGCCTTGTAAAAACCACCGATGGGAAGGACAACGCCGTCCCCCCGCCAGCCCTTTGCATGTACCGCTTCTGCTTTACGCTGAATACCTGTCACACCAATACCAGAGATCCGGCTGGTCATGCCCGGGAAGAATTCCGCGACCATAGCGCGGCTCAAACCCACAGCCTCAAAGTTCAGACCGCCCCGATAAGAAGAAATTACGCTGATCCCCATCTTGGCCATGATTTTCAACAGCCCTTGATCAATCGCCGTACGATATCGCTGAATTGCCTGCGTTAGAGACACATCGAGCAATCCACGTCCTATCCGATCTGACAATGAATCTTCTGCCAGATAGGCGTTCACAACGGTCGCACCACAGCCGACCAAAACCGCAAAGTAATGCGGATCAACACATTCGGCAGAACGCACATTCAACGAACAGAATGTCCGCAAGCCATTGCGAACCAAATGAGAATGCACCGCACTTGTCGCCAAAATCATTGGCATCGCGACACGGCCTTCACCGCTATTTTGATCGGTCAGAACCAAGTGCCCAGCGCCTGAACGCACGGCATCCTCTGCTTCGGCTCTAATACGGGCCAAACCCGCACTCAAGTTGGCACCTCCGGGTTCAAACGAACAATCAATCGTCACCAAATCTGCGTTAAAATGGCGGATTAATTCGTCAAATTGAGCATTACCAACAAATGGACTGTCCAAGACCAATATTTCAGTCTGGCTGCTGTCTTCGTCCAACACGTTCTTCAAGTTACCAAACCGGGTCTTAAGGCTCATCACGCGAAATTCACGTAGTGAATCGATAGGTGGGTTTGTGACCTGAGAAAAATTCTGGCGGAAAAAGTGGCTCAATGGGCGATATTGCGCAGAAAGAACAGCCGATGGCGTATCGTCCCCCATGCTTGCCAATGCTTCCTTGGCGTCTTCGGCCATCGGTGCCAGAATTTGCTCAAGGTCCTCTATGGTATAACCTGCGGCAACTTGGCGACGGCGCAGTTCATTGCCTTCGAACAAAGGCTTTTCGGTGACCGACGCCAGCGCCTGATCCAATTCAACGATCTTGCCGACCCATTCACCAAATGGTTGATGCGCGGCCAGTTTGTCTTTGATCTGTTTGTCGTGAAAAAGTTTACCTTCCTGCATATCAACCGAAATCAACTGGCCCGGTCCCAACGCACCTTTCTGGACAACTTCTGCCTCGTCAAGCGGTACCATGCCTGCCTCTGACCCTGCAATTAGCATGCCATCTGACGTAACCACATATCGCATCGGGCGCAGACCACTGCGATCAAGGCCCGCACAAACCCAGCGCCCATCGGTCATCGCCAGCGCCGCCGGTCCATCCCACGGCTCCATCACAGAGTTGCAGTAAGAATACATATCACGCCACGCTTGCGGCAGTTCGATGGCTTGTTGAGACCAGCTTTCTGGGACCAGCATGGTTTTCGCCATGGGTGCATTTCGCCCCGCCCGCACGAGCACTTCAAAAACCGCATCCAGTGCAGCGGAATCTGATGACCCAGCCGCAACAATCGGTTTGATATCCCCTGCCATGTCGCCAAACGTCGCCGAGGCCATCCGAATTTCGTGGCTTTTCATCCAGTTCAGATTGCCCTTAAGCGTGTTGATCTCACCATTGTGCGCCAGCATCCGAAACGGCTGTGCAAGCCACCATTGAGGAAATGTATTAGTTGAGTACCGCTGGTGATAAATTGCAAAAGCGCTGATAAAACGGTCATCTTTCAGGTCCGGATAAAACTCGGCCACCTGTTCAGCCAACATCATCCCCTTATAGATGATACTGCGACATGACATTGACGCGATGTACATCTGCGGCACCTGCGCGGCAATCGCAGCTTTTTCAATCCGCCGACGGATGACATAAAGTTCCCGCTCAAAAGTTTCTTCGTCAACACCCTTGGCATTCGAAATCAGGATTTGCTCAATCTCGGGCCGGGTTGCGTTTGCTTTCTCGCCCAGCACCGAAATATCAACCGGCACATGGCGCCAGCCATAGATGTAGTAACCCATCCGCAAAACTTCGGTCTCAACAATGGTCCGGCAAGTTTCTTGGGCTGCGAAATTGGTGCGTGGCAGAAATACCTGTCCGACCGCAATCAGTTCGTCTTCGCGTGGGTTATGACCAGTGCGGCGTACCTGATCATAGAAAAACGGCACAGGAATTTGCACGTGGATGCCAGCGCCATCGCCCGTCATGCCATCTGCATCAACTGCCCCACGGTGCCAAATCGCCTTAAGCGCTTTGATGCCATTCAACACCACTTCGCGGCTTTTGGAGCCGTCAATGTTCACGACCAAACCAACACCACAGGATGAATGTTCTTCTTCGGGCGAATACAGCCCCTGATCGGCCATCATTGCGCGCTTGGCTTCTTCGCGTGCTACCCATGCGTCGTCATATTCTGTCGGAGATGCATCTAAATCGCGTGTCATTGGCCATTTCCTTCTTCAGGCGCAAAAAGCGCGATTGTCTGTGCGGTTGTCAGGCGCTTGTGGTCGCCCTTTAGGGCGTATCCCTGCGGACACTGATCCACGAAAAATTCTAATTTAAGCGGGGCATCTCCGGCATTTTCAAACAAGCCAGCGGAGAGATTCTTAACACCATCATGCAATGTGCCATACCAAAGCGTCGATCCGCAGACCTCACAGAATCCACGCTCGGCCCACTCGGACGATTGAAACGATTTGGCTGGCCCTTTAATCGTTTCACTATGCGAATCTGTCGCCAGCGACAGAAACATCCCCGAAGTGTGCTGCCGACACATATTACAATGACATGCCCGCAAGATAGGGTCCGTCACCGTCGCAGATATTTTCACTGCACCACACAGACATTGCCCACTGATGTTTCTTGTCTCAGCCATCATTCCGCCACCATCGTTGCAGGTGCGTCCAATCGCTTTAAGATCGCCTCAGCACAATCGCGCCCGTCTTTTATGGCCCAAACAACCAGTGACGCACCCCGCACGATATCACCAACGGCATAGACACCATCAAGGGTTGTCGCCCCAGTGATATAATCTGCTTTGATTGTGCCCCAGCGGTTCACTGGCAAATCTGGTTCGTTCCAAAGGGTGGGCAGGTCCTCGGGCTCAAAACCCAATGCTGTAATCACCAAATCAGCCTCTTCGACGTAGTCTGATCCCTCGATCACTTCAGGCGCTTGTCGACCAGAAACATCTGGTTGGCCCAGACGCATCTTTTCCACCATCACGCCAGTCACTGGTTCTCCGACAAACCCCTTTGGGGCACTGAGCCATTCGAAAATCACACCTTCTTCTTCGGCATTGGCAACTTCGCGTTGGCTGCCGGGCATGTTGGCCCGATCACGGCGGTACAGGCATTTTACACTTTCCGCACCCTGACGGATTGATGTGCGGACGCAGTCCATTGCAGTATCACCGCCACCAATCACCACAACTTTTTTGCCACTTGCATTCAGGCGACCGCTCTCGAATTCTTCGACGATATCACCAAAGCTTTTGCGGTTGCTTGCGGTGAGGAAATCAATCGCACGTTCAACACCAGCGCCACCTACACCGGGTGCCTGAATCTCACGGGTTTTATAAACACCAGTTGCGATGATCACGGCATCATGGGCTGCACGAATATCGGCAAAGGCAATGTCACGTCCAACATCACAGTTTTGCTTGAAGGTCACGCCGCCTTCAGCAAGCTGATCATTGCGGCGCATGACGATGTCTTTTTCAAGCTTAAAGCCTGGGATGCCATAGGTCAGCAAACCGCCGGCCCGATCATAGCGGTCGTAGACAGTGACTTGGACGCCCTGACGACGCAGAACGTCCGCCGCAGCAAGGCCACCCGGCCCAGCGCCAATGATACCAACACTCTGGCTGCGCTCGACGTTTGGCTTGATGGCTTGCACCCAACCTTGTTCCCAAGCCGTATCAGTAATGTATTTCTCGACCGATCCAATGGTCACCGTTCCGTGGCCAGACTGCTCAATCACACAATTGCCTTCGCACAGCCGATCCTGTGGGCAGATACGCCCACAAATTTCCGGAAATGTGTTAGTCGCTTGGCTGACTTCATAGGCTTCTTGCAAGCGCCCTTCGGCGGTCAGGCGCAGCCAATCAGGAATGTTGTTGTGAAGGGGGCAATGGGACTGACAATAGGGCACACCACACTGACTGCATCGGCTGGATTGCTCCTTGGCCTTGGCGTCCGCATATTCCGCATAGATCTCTTTGAAATCTGCCCGACGTAGATCAGGAGGCCGCTTCTCCGGCATATCCCGCTCAACGCTCACGAATTTTAGCATTGGCTGCTTTGCCATTGGTCTGCCCCTTGCTTTAAATCATTAGAAACTTCGAGTAATACATGCGGAACAAAAGATAAAGTCAGCAATACTGACCTATATGTTAAAAAATATAATTCCAAAGCTTAATTACTTTACTTTAGAACGCTTTTTGGGTCCGAATCGGATCTATTATTTAATATCCAACAGATAAAGCGATCACTGCAAGCACTCCAACAATGATTCGCCACCAGCCAAATAGGGCATAACCATGCTTGCTGACGTACCCCAAAAGCCACTTCACGACCAAGACTGCCGATATGAACGCAACGACAAAACCAACAGCAATTTCACCTAATGCTGAGGCATCCAAAACGTCACGGTTTTTATAAAGATCATAGGCAAATGCCCCGGCCATCGTCGGCATAGACAAAAAGAATGAAAATTCCGCCGCTGCACGTTTGCTGGCACCTAACATCAGCGCCCCTACAATTGTTGCGCCAGATCGCGAAACACCCGGCACCATCGCTAAGCATTGAATAAATCCAATCTTAAGTGCCATAGGCAGTGGAAACTCCATTGCTTCATGCTGCGTTGGCTCAGGGGCAATCCGATCCACAAAAACCAGCACTACACCACCCAAAATGAGCATCACAGCGATCAAAACTGGTGTTTCGAACAACACCGTCTTGATAAAATCATGTGCTAAAACGCCGATGAACACAGCAGGCAGAAATGCGATCAGGATTGACAGAATAAAGCGCCGAGATTGCGGGTCGTGCGGTGCTGTACTAAACACAATCCATAAACGGGCGGCATAGATCGACAAAATGGCAAGGACAGCGCCCAGCTGAATAACAACTTCAAAAGTTTTGCCTGCGCTGTCGAATCCAAGGAAGTGACCAGCCAACAGGATGTGCCCGGTTGAAGACACTGGAATAAATTCAGTCAGCCCTTCAAGCAAACCCAGAAAAGCTGCGACAAGCGTGGTTGACTGCTCCATCAGCCGCGTCGCAGATCCCGCGCAGAATCTTTGATCGCATCATATTGACCCGATGGCCGGAAACGCCAAAGATAGTCGGGCAAGACAGATGCCATTGGAACAGGCTGGATGCCAAGCGCATCAAATCCCATCGCATCACCAGAAACGACATTATCGTTTTTCAGATTCTTGAGCTGATCACGAGTCAAAATCGAATTGCTGACCAGACCAAATGTGGCCGTCTGCAACATGTCAAAGCCGAAAGCCATGATGCCAGCAACAAAACCTGGCAAGTTCAAGATCAATCGACGGCGGTGGATCACTTCCAGCATCTGCTGCATCAGACCACGGAAGGTTTCGACATCAGGACCGCCAAGCTCATAAATTCCGCCCTTAGCCTCCCCTTTGATCGCCATTTCCGCGGCCTTTGCAACATCATCAACATAAACTGGCTGAAACCGTGTCTCTGCATTGGCAACTGGAAGGATTAGCCCCAGACGGGTCATACCAGCGAATTTGTTAAAGAATCCGTCCTCAGGTCCGAAAACGATAGACGGGCGCAGGATCACGGCATTTGGCATATGCTTTAGAACACCTGCTTCGCCTTCGCCCTTGCTCCGGGAATAGTCGCTGTCAGCCTTCGGGTCCGCACCAATAGATGAAATGTGCACCATACGGGCAACGCCATTTTGTGCTGCCAGACGGGCGATACGCTCAGGCGCTTCGGCCTGTACAGCATCAAAACGATTCTTGCCGTTTTCAACCAGAATGCCAACGCAGTTTACAACCGCATCCGCGCCCTGCATCGCAGCACTGACAGATACATCATCACGCACATTGCAAAGGATCGGCTCCACCTGACCCACAACGCCGTAGGGCCGCACAAACATCGCCTCGTTCGGGTTGCGAACAGCAACGCGAACGCGCCAGCCTGCTTTGGCCATCCGCCGCGCGATATACCGCCCGACAAAACCCGACCCGCCATATATGGTTACCAGCTTGGACATAACGTTGCTCCTGCGTGCTCAAATCTCACCAATAGGATGTACCCGCCACGCCTGTGACGGACAACCCGGAATTATTTTCAGCAAAAATCAGTGTGACTGATCTAACTTGATATGCCAAATACCAATTGACACCCACTAATACCGGGCTTACATGCACGGCTCACGTGACCTGCCCAGGTGGCGGAATGGTAGACGCGCTAGCTTCAGGTGCTAGTACTGGCAACGGTGTGGAGGTTCGAGTCCTCTCCTGGGCACCAATTTTTCTGAACATAGATGCATATAAAGCCCTATAAACATTGATGTTTTAGGTAATATCAGATACGATTTTGACCATAGCTGAACATACGATACCCCCAGAAAACACAGCACTTGGGGGTATCAACGGGGGTGTTACCCCCACAGTGAGAGGTCGATACCCCCAATGGCACTTTCTGACTTGAAAATTAGGAAAGCCGAGATTCGAGAGAAGCCCTATAAGCTGTCAGATGGCGGGGGTCTGTTTGTTTTAGTGAAGCCCAATGGTTCCAAGTTGTGGCAACAAAAGTACCGGCACTTCGGTAAGGAGCGCTTGTTATCTCACGGTCAGTATCCAGACGTGTCTTTGGCTCAAGCCCGCAAGAAACGTGAAGAAGCCCGTTCCATGGTATAGGGTCAAAACAAGTCCTTCATTGAGACGCCATCGAATATGCAAGTTCTGGCGCAAAAATCTCTCCATTTACTAATCCCGGCAACCACGAACACGTAGCCTATTGCCTTGAGTCAGAGAAACCTCATTAAGATTCAACATAGAAGCATTGAAGGCACCCCTATCAACCTCTCCTGACCTGACCTGACATCATTGCCAAATGCATTTGGCTGGAAACCCATAACCGGGCGAATGATCCCCTCTGGCCGTGTAAGCCAAGAGTTTTCTAAGCCGTCATCTTTTGTGGCTACAAAACCAGTTCCTGAACCACGGGCTATTAATCAAGTGTCTTTGAAAGATAATCCATCAACGCCCGCACGCGCCGTGGCTGAACTGCCCCTGCCGGATAGACCATCTGTAGCGCGTTAGGCGCAGGTACAAATGCGTCAAGCAACGTGACCAGTTGGCCTGTCTCCAATTCAGTTTTAATATCCCATTCTGATTTCAAAGCGACGCCATAGCCATTCAGGCACCATTGCCTGATCAGGTCGCCATCATTGGCGACCCGATTACCACGAACCCGGCAGGTTCGCCTTTGTCCATCAATGGTAAAAGTCCAGTCCTGGTCTGTATTGGTCCCGAACCGCATAATGAGGCAGTTATGGTGGCCCAAATCATCAGGATGCTGAGGCGTGCCATGAGTGTCTAAGTATTTTGGTGCCGCACAGACAAGGCGGCGATTTTGTCCAAGCTTTTGCGCCTTCATCGTGCTGTCGGAAAGCTCGCCATACCTCAGGGCGATATCAATACCACGCCCCACCAGATCAACATACCCATCACTTAGCGTCAGATCGATTGCAATTTCCGGGTGCAGGGTCATAAATCGGTCCAGCAAAGGCACTATTTTATTACGGCCCAGATCACTTGGCGCGCTCATATGGATCATCCCAGATATCTTCTCAACGCCTAATTTGATCCGAGCCTCAGTTTCTTCCGTTTCTGCAAGAATACGTCGCGCGCCGGTGACCAACGCGCGTCCCTCGTCGGTCAAACTGATCGCACGGGTTGTTCGGGTCAAAAGCCGTGCGCCGTAATGTTCCTCAAGGGCTGCAAGCCGATCCGTAACAGTCGCTGGTGCCAATCCCAATTCACGACCCGCCGCAGCAAGGCCCCCTTTCTCAACAATCTGAAGAAATAGCCTGAGGTTTTGGATGAGCATGGAGTTTCTCCATTATACGAAATTACCGAATTATATTTTCATATATTACCCTATTTTCCGGGAAATTCGCAAGTGCTAGCTGTTTCTCAACGAAAGGAGGTCATCATGCACCTTGATCACATCACAATTCGGACACGCGACCTTCCCGGGACTCGGGCGTTTTTTCTCAAGATATTTGATGAGCTCGAAGAACGTGCCCGCCCAAAGGCAATCCACCGGATTCCCGGTCATTGGCTCTTTGCGGGGGACAAGCCCATCGTTCACCTGATCGGCTCACATGGGTCTGGCTTGGACGGCGCAGCGGAGGCTTTTGATCACATCGGCATCCACGTTGAGAACTATGTGGCATTTCGCGCCAAATTGGAACGCCTTGGGGTCAGATATACCACGATGGACATTCCCGAACTGGACGAACGCCGGCTGTTTTTCCGCACGCCATCCGGCCCGCTCATCGAAGCGGTTTTTAAGGAACCCATGCCAAAGACACAGGAGCAAATCCAATGAGCTTTACAACAGAAACCAGATCAATCGTGATTGGCGGCACGTCCGGCATCGGCAAGGCAGTCGCCACCGCACTTTCGCAACGCACAGGAACAGTGACCACCGCAAGCCGATCGAATGGTTTGGACATCACCGACGAAGCGGCAGTCGCAGCATTTTTTGACACTCATGGTTCAGTAGATCACGTCATCTTCACTGCTGGATCGGCGGCACCGGGCGGGGCTGTGACAGATGTTGCATTCGCAGCGGCCAAAGCGGCTTTCGATACCAAGTTTTGGGGTAGCATCGCTGTTGCCAAGGCGGCGGCGAAACACATCCGGCCCGGTGGCACCATTACCCTGACATCAGGGTTTCTTGCCCGGCGTACAGTACCGGGAACGTTCGTGAAAACGGCAATGAATGCCGGGATCGAAGCTGTTGCAAAAATTCTGGCCAAAGAACTGGCTCCGATCCGCGTTAACGTCATCAGCCCCGGACTGACCGATACTGAAGCTTACGCAAGCATGGAAAAGGACGCGCGCGACGCAATGTTAAAACGTGCGGCAGCCTCTCTTCCCGCGGGCAAAGCTGGCGCTGCTGACGACCTTGCACTGGGTTACCTTTTTGCCATCGACAATGCCTTCGTCACCGGTGCCGTGATCGACATCGACGGCGGCGCGCTGATTAACTGACCTCCATAACAGAACACATCCAAAGGACTTTCCAATGAACAACGAACTCTTCACCCCGCACACACTTGGACTCAATACGTTACCGTCGCGCATCGCGATGGCCCCAATGACACGTTCGCGCAGCACCCAGCCTGGGAATGTGCCAAACGCGATGATGGCCGAATATTATGCCCAACGCGCGTCTGCCGGAATGATCATCACCGAAGCGACCCAGATCAGCCAACAGGGGCAAGGATATTCCTTTACCCCCGGCATTCATTCGCCCGAACAGGTTCGCGGCTGGAAGGCTGTAACCGAGGCTGTGCATGCGGTGGGTGGGCGCATTTTCAACCAACTCTGGCATGTGGGCCGGATGAGCCATTCTATGTTCCATGAAGACGGACTTCCCGTTGCGCCTTCGGCGATCGCGCCGGATGCAACTGTCTGGGTCGTTGACCCAGAAACCGAACAGGGCGGCATGGTCGAATGCCCCACGCCGCGGGCGTTGGCGACTGGTGAAATCGCTGATGTCATTGCCGATTATGCGCAGGCCGCAAAAAACGCAAAGGCGGCCGGGTTCGACGGCGTGGAGATTCACGCCGCAAATGGATACCTGATCGACGAATTCCTGCGCGCCAGTTCCAACCACCGGACTGACCAATATGGCGGCAGCGTCGAAAACCGCATCCGGTTTGCCGTCGAAGCTGTGGCAGCGGTCGCTGCCGAAATCGGTGCGGATCGGGTCGGCATCCGTATCTCGCCCTTCATCACACAGCGTGGCATGGATGATCCGGATGCGCCCGAGACAATCTTGACGATGGCGCGGGAACTTGACCGTATTGGCATTGCCTACATCCATATTGCCGAGGCCGATTGGGATGACGCGCCTGAAACCCCGCACACATTCCGCAAGGCTTTGAGGGATGTCTTCTCCGGTACTATTATTGTGGCGGGGGGCTATGATAAGGCAAAGGCCGAAGCCATTATCGCTGGCGGACTGGTCGATGTAGTTGCGTTTGGTCGACCGTTCGTTGCCAATCCTGACCTGCCGCGTCGCCTTGCTGAAAACCTGCCTCTGGCCGATTTTGACGGAGACACACTTTTTGGCGGCGATGCGGGTGGCTATACAACATATCCTCACTACGAAGCAGCGGCATGACCGCCCCGTTAACAGGGGCGGAAGTCTCCGGAGCGCGCAAAAATGACCGGATCGGTACGCAGCTTGTCGCGGAAACGGATGGCATGCGGATCTGGCATCTGCGGATCGCTCCGGGCAAGACTCTGCCGGCCCACCGACATGACCGACCCTACTTCTGGACGATACTTTGCGACGGCAAAGCGCGATCGCGCTTTGATGATGGCCGCGTTGTGGATGTGACCTATTCCGCAGGCCAGACACAGCATTTCCCTGATCTCACACCGAGCGATGCCTTCGTACACGACCTCACCAACACCGGTGACCAAGACCTTGTCTTTGTCACCGTCGAATTCGAACATAAGCAGGAAACCCCATGAAAGCCGTTGGACTCACACACTATTTATCTGTCGAGGACCATAATACCTTTCTCGACCTGACCTTGGACAAACCCGAGCCTAAGAGCCGTGACATCCTTGTTGCTGTCAAAGCGATTGCCGTGAACCCGGTCGATGCCAAGGTCCGCGCACCCAAGGACAAGGTCGAGGACATCCCCCGTATTCTTGGCTATGACGCCTCTGGCATCGTCGAGGCCGTCGGACCGGATGCGACACTCTTCAAACCCGGTGATGAGGTCTACTATGCAGGAGATATCACGCGATCTGGCACCAATGCAGAGTTTCATCTGGTTGATGAACGCATTGTGGGTCGCAAGCCAAGATCACTAAGCCATGCCGAGGCCGCGGCACTCCCGCTGACAACAATCACAGCGTATGAAGCATTTTTTGATCGGCTGGGAATTGACCGGGACGGAATGGATGCAGGACAATCCATTTTGATCATCGGAGCGGGCGGCGGCGTCGGATCCATCGGTATCCAACTTGCCAAGCAAGCAGGGCTGACTGTGATTGCCACGGCGTCGCGCCCTGAAACATCTGACTGGGTGACGTCTCTTGGGGCCGACCTCGTGATTAATCATCGCAATGACATGGTGGCGCAAGTCCGTGCCAGTGATTTTAAGTACGTCGATCATATCGCGATTTTCAACGATATGCGCCATTGGGACGCCGCCGTTGAACTGGTCTCTCCTCAAGGTGGAATCGTCAGTATCGACGACACCGACCTACCAATGCCGATGGGCGGCATGAAGTCGAAAGCGGCCAGCTTTCACTGGGAATTCATGTTTGCCCGCTCCATGCACCAGACCCCTGATATGATCGAGCAGCACAAACTGTTGTCATATGTCGCGGATCAGATCGACGCCGGTAAAATCAAAACAACGCTGTCAAAAGTTCTTTCCCCGATCAACGCCGCCAATTTGCGCGAGGCACATCGGCTGGTCGAGACAGGCAGTGCCAAGGGTAAGATTGTAGTGGAGGGTTTCTGATGGCAGCGACGCTTGAGCCCCATGAATTGCGTCAATGATCCTAATCACATGCCAAACGCAGGAAATCTCAGCAGTGGTTTGATCCATAATAGCGCGGCCATGCGGGGTCTGGTTCTTTCAGTTTTGTTGCTGGGTCTGAATTGGCCAATAATGAAACTGGGGCTGGATGTAATACCGCCCTTCTGGATGGTCAGCATACGGTTTGGCGTCAGCGCACCGATAATCGCACTGTTTATCCTACTTTGGCACAGGCGCCTGCCGGTACTGGTCCGGGCCGATATGCCAGTCATCATTGGCGTCGCGCTGCTGCAATTCTCCGGAATGATGGGATTGATGACTTTGGCGCTGAAACATGTCCCCGCCGGAAGCGCCAGTATCTTAATCTATACCACGCCACTGTGGCTGGTTCTGCTGGACTGGTTGCAAGACCATCATCGGCCCCGAGGTCGTCGGATTACGTTGTCATTATTATCCGCTGCGGGCTGTGGGATCATCGTTCTTGCGTCGGGGAAAACAGGAACATGGGCTCCGCTTGGGGCGATTTTTCTGGCCGCCGCATTCTGGTCGTTGGCCATCCGGCAGGTATCGCAGCATAACTGGCATGGTCCAGTTGTAGATGCCCTTGTCTGGCAGTTCTTGTTAACAGGGCTGATCATGGCTGTGGTTGCAGGCGTGGTCGAGGGGATTCCAGATCGGAAAATCCTCGAACCTCGCGCCCTTTGGTTGCTGTTGTTCATAGGACCGTTGGCCAGCGGTGTTGGCTTCGGCCTTATGGTCGCGGCGGCACGAAGCCTTCCAGCGGCGCGTGTCGCGCTGATCAGCACTGCAACGCCTCTGATCGGGTTTTTCAGCGCCAATATTATTCTGAACGAACCAATTCTCCCGTTGGTTGCCCTTGGCGGCGCGCTGATGTTGATGGCGCTTGTTCTAGGCGCGCGATCCTAAAGGTTGGTCCGCAAACAGATCAATGCGCGACTGGTGCGCCGCGATGACCGAACGACTTTGCATAAGCCGAAGGCGTACGCCCGACATACTCCTGAAACGCCACCGAAAATGCGGAACTTGAGGAAAAGCCGACTTCGAAAGCCGTTTCGGTGATCGAGCGTCGTTCTTTGCGCAACATTTCCATAGCACGGTTCATGCGCATTTCGCGGATGAACTCCCGCCAGCTTTGCCCCAGTTCTGACTGCATGTGGCGGCGCAGAGTACGTTCTGACATGCCCGAATGATCAGCGGCGTCAGTAAGCGACACAGATGGTCCTATTTGTTGGGCATAATCGATGACTTTTTGAATGGTCGTGTTGTTCGCGTATGGGGTCCACATAATCCGCTCGTGTCGGAACCATCCTGGAATCATATCGCCAAGTGTTTCGAAAAAAGCGCGGGCACCGCGGTTGCCGGGAGCAGTATCTGCTTCCCATTTCAATCCGTAGTTTAACATGCTCGCAGCGAAATCGCGTACCGGGCCGACCCAACAGCCGTCGTGCGTCCAAGCAACCTCGCTACAGCGGAACTTTGCCACCATACCCGAAGACGGTGTACGGGCACACAGCCGAAACATGCGACCGTCGGGGATATACACCATGTGGTCAGGAGGGATCACCCATTCGCCCGCATGACCAAACAACTCCAATTCACCGGAATTGCAGCACACGAGCTGACCGCCGCATTCAGCCTCGGTCACATAATCGAACCGACCTGTGCCGAATTGAGCCATGTGACTGGTCATTTCCTCGGTCACGGCAAACGCGCTACTATTCTCGCACTGGTTCAGCATTGTCGATTCCGACTTGAGTTGGGACATGGTTTTCAGTGTTCCTTACACAATCGAATTCAAGCGGCCAAAAACCAATTAGGCGTTTGGCCGAAACTCAAACAAAAATGTCCGATTGTCGAATGCAGGTCAAGTCCGATAAAGGCAAGATTGCTGAATATCGTCGATTATAGGTCATAGGGTGCGGCGATATATCGGGAGGAAGATCACAACATGCCACTGGATAATGTAAACCGTGCAAACACCCCCGTCGTGTCCGTAAAGGGCGTCAGTAAGCGGTTCGGCGGAACCCAAGCCGTCAGCAAAGTCAGCTTTGCGGTAAACGCCGGAGAAATCGTTGCCCTGCTTGGCGAGAACGGTGCCGGTAAATCAACGCTCATTAAAATGTTGGCTGGCGTCTACCCGACGGATGAGGGCGAATTTTGGTTTCATGAGGTGGCATTCGATCCACGCGATGCGCATCCAGGCATCGCGTTTATCCATCAGGATTTGGGCTTGATCGAGTGGATGACAGTGGCTGAGAATATCAATCTCATGCAAAATAGTTATCCAAGACGGTTCGGTTTGATTGATTGGCGGACGGCGCGTGAGAACGCGCTGAAGGCACTGGTCGCAGTTTCCGACAGCATTGATCCTGATATGCGTGTACAAGACCTGTCCCGCACCGAAAAATCGCTGGTCGCCATTGCCCGGGCTCTGGCCCGCAAGGCGACGTTGCTGGTGCTTGATGAACCCACCGCATCGCTGCCTCAGGCGGATGTTGAGATGTTGCATGGCGTACTGTCGCGCCTGCGCGACAGCGGCGTGGCGATGATCTATGTCTCGCATCGCCTAGACGAGGTTTTTGCCATTGCCGACCGTGTGGTCGTGTTGCGCGACGGGTTTCTTGTCGGGGACGAGCCGATTGGCAATCTCGACGCTGACAGCCTGATCCAACTGATCATCGGCCGTAATCTGGATGATGTGTTTCTGCATACGGACCCGCCACAAAATGCGGAATGCGTTCTGCGGTTGGAAGAAGTGACAACAGAAGGTGCTGGTCCGATCAGTTTCGAATTGCGCCGTGGCGAGGTTCTGGGCCTTGTCGGGTTGCGCGGTGCGGGGCAGGACGCGGTGGGGCATGCGCTTTTTGGTCGGGCACCCGTCGTTTCAGGCGATATCCATCTGGCTGGCGATGTCCCATTTCATGCCCAGCATCCGCAAGATGCGGTGCGGCAAGGCATCTGCATGGTCGCCGGTGACCGCAACGCCGAATCCGTAGCACAAGGCCTAAGCATCCAAGAAAACCTATTTCTCAATCCCAGCTTGACAGGACGTGGGCTAGGCACTTTCCGCCGCCCCTCTGATGAGGTGGCCGAGGCCCGCCGCATCGGTGAGACCTACGATATTCGCCCCAACGACCCCTTTGCGCCCATCGAAACCCTATCTGGCGGCAATCAACAAAAGGTCATCATGGCCCGTTGGATGACCGTGGGTGGGCAGATCCTAATCCTCGAAGACCCAACCGCTGGCGTCGACGTGGGATCCAAGGCTGACATCTACGCGCTTCTGGTCCGTGCGCTCAAGGAAGGCCTCGCTGTCCTGCTTATTTCAACAGATTTTGAAGAAGTTGCAGCGCTCAGTCACCGGGCTTGCGTCTTTCACAACGGGGCAATCGTGAAGGAAATGGGCCATCAGGACATTTCAGTCGAAACATTACTAAACGCCGCCTCAATGGAGCCGGCCCGTCGGGAGGACGTTTAATGCAATCGCTTGAATCCAACGCTTTGGAGCCCACGAAAACCGAGTTGGAGGGGCTGTCGTTTGGCGCACGCGTCGTTCGTTTGCTTCCAGTTTATGGCCTTCCCATCCTGACCGTGCTGTTGATCATCCTGTTTTCACTGATCCTACCAAAGACATTCCCAACATTTCTAAACTTACGTGCGATCTTGGGCGAAAAATCGGTCATCGCACTACTGTCACTGGCGGCGATGATCCCGATGATGACCGGACGGATCGACCTGACAGTGGGCTATGGCATCGTGATCTGGCATGTGTTGGCGATCAGTCTTCAGACCGATTATGGCCTGCACTGGTCGGTGGCAGTGTTGATTGTCCTTTTGGGCGGCTGCTTACTGGGCGCATTAAATGGGTTGCTGGTCGAAGTTGCCAAAATCGACAGCTTCATTGCGACCCTCGGCACCGGCACCGTCGTCTATGCGCTAGCGCTTTGGTACACTGGCGGGCGGCAGGTGCTTGGTCCGTTGTCCGAAACATTTACCGGAATTTATACGACCACGGTTTTTGGTCTGCCAATTGCTGCCTTCTATGTGCTGGCTATCGCCGTTTTCCTATGGGTCATCACTGATTATCTGCCCATCGGCCGCAACCTTTATGCGATTGGCGCAAACTCCCGCGCCGCTGAGCTGAACGGCATTCGCACCCGACGTTTTGTCATCGGTGCCTTTGTCGCTTCGGGGTTGATCGGCGCAATTGCCGGGGTCGTTCTCGCAGCCAAGTTGCGGATCGGCCAGGCCAGTGTCGGCCTTGAGTTCCTGCTGCCTGCACTTGTCGGTGCCTTTTTGGGCTCAACCACGATCAAGCCGGGACGGGTCAATGTATGGGGCACCCTGATCGGGGTCATTATTCTTGCGGTGGGCATCTCGGGTATCCAGCAACTTGGCGGCGCATTCTATGTCGAGCCTCTGTTCAACGGCACCATGTTGCTGATCGCAATCGGTATCGCAGGCTATGCGCAGCGCAAGCGCAGCTCGGTCCGCAAGGCGCGGCCCCCTGCACAACCCCTGCAACCCAAACATTCCGACAACACCTAGTTCAATTGTTCACGGAGGAGAGAACACATGAAACGACTGATCAAACCCTTGGCCATGGCAGCCCTGCTGGCCACCACCACCTTGGCGGGCCTGCCTGCCGCCGCCGATGCGGTCAGCGACGCCAAGGCCTATGTCGCCGAGATTACCAAGCCCAATCCACCTTGGACTGGTCCGACAACCGGACCTGCGGCACAGGTGGGCAAGACAGTCGTTTATGTCTCAGCCGATCAACGTAACGGCGGTGCTCTTGGTGTCAGCGAAGGTGTGCGCGAAGCCGCAGAAGCCATCGGCTGGAACTTACGGGTGATCGACGGCCAAGGCACCGTTTCGGGCCGTTCATCGGCCATGCAGCAGGCCATCGCCCTTCAACCTGACGGGATCATCCTTGGCACGGTTGACGCCAATGAACAGGCCGAAGCCATCCGTCAAGCTGATGAGGCCGGGATCAAGATCGTCGGCTGGCACTCCACTGCCACCACTGGCCCGTCGGACAAGCACCCAATTTTCACCAATATCACAACAGATCCGCTGGAAATTTCCCGTGCCGCTGCTTCACTTGCTGTAGCAGACAGCGATGGGCAAGCTGGTGTCGTGATCTTTACCGACAGCGTCTATGAGATCGCCATCGCAAAATCCGATGCAATTGCCGCAGTGATTAAGAACTGCGAGGGTTGCAAGATTCTGTCCGTTGAAGATACGCCACTGGCCGAAGCCAGCACGCGCATGCCGCCTTTGACCAATGCATTGTTGCAGCGCTACGGCGATGAATGGACTTATTCGCTGACGATCAACGATCTGCCCTACGATTTCATGGCACCCGCGTTGATTTCCGCAGGCAAATCGCAGGACGCATACCCGCGCAACATCTCGGCTGGTGACGGGTCCGAAGCAGCGTTCCAACGCATTCAGCAAAGCTTCTATCAATTCGCCACAGTGGCTGAGCCCCTGAACCTACATGGCTGGCAGGCCATGGATGAAATGAACCGTGCATTGGCCGGAGAACCCGATAGCGGCTTTGTCATCCCAGTTCACCTCTTCACGCCTGACAACATCCAAGAAGACGGTGGCGCAAACCTCGCCTATGACCCCGACAACGGATACCGCGACATTTATAGCGGTATCTGGGGCGTCAACTGATACGGACGGGCGCGGCACCTGTCGCGCCCACTTTCCAATACAAAAGGAGTATATCCCATGAGCAAATCCTATTGGCCTGATGGTGCCCGCCTAGTCATCTCGATCTCGATGCAATTCGAGGCAGGTGGCGAAGCACCCTATGGCCCCGGCGGACCCTTTTCAGGTTTCATCGACATGGACCCCGCCTATCCCGATTTCCCCACCAAAAGCTGGTATCGCTACGGCTATGTTGAAGGCTTGCAACGGATGCTGGACCTTTGGGACAAACACAATATCAAGGTCACGTCCCATATGGTTGGCCGTGCCGTTGATCGCAGCCCCGAAGTCGCCAAGGAAATTGTTGATCGTGGGCATGAAGCCGCTGCGCATGGCCGTGACTGGATTATGCAGGTTGATCTACAAGAAGCAGACGAACGCAAGTTTATTGCCGACAATGTCGCGTCAATCAAAAGCGCCACAGGTGTTGCACCAACGGGATACAACGGCGCTGCCATGCGCGGTACGATCAACACGCTCAAGATCCTTCAGGACGAAGGTTTCAACTATCATATCGACGATGTCAGCCGCGATGAACCGTTTCTGATTCCCGTACGGGACAAGGATTTTGCCGTAGTCCCCTATTCAATGACCCTGAACGACATCATCCAATTCGAAGGCTACAAATTTACCACCACAGAATACGAACGCCAGTTAAGAGATGAGTTTGACCAGCTTTATGAAGAAGCAGGGCAGCGCCGCCGGATGATGTCCATATCGACCCATGATCGGGTGCAGGGCCGCCCGTTTCGCGTGAAATCGCTCGACCGGTTTCTGGAATATGCACTGCAACACCCGGGTGTCGTGGTGATGCGCAAGGACGAGATCGCCGATTTTGCTATGTCCGCAGACGACATCATTCGTGATCCTAATCCGCACGACGAATGGGCGGAATGGGAAAGCAAGAACGGTGATCAGAAGATCGCACCGATCGCCTGATCGCTGCGCCGGGCGCGGCCCTTCCTCGCGCTCGGCATAAAAAATCCGAAAGCATTGGTATGAACAGTGACATCACAATCATCGGCGGCGGCATTGTTGGCATCGCTACCGCGCTTGAAATTCAGCGGGCTTGGCCGGGTCTATCCGTCAATGTCCTTGAGAAAGAACAATCACTGGCGCAACATCAGACAGGGCGCAACAGTGGCGTCATCCACGCTGGCATCTATTATACCCCCGGCAGCCTCAAGGCCGAATTTTGCCGTCGTGGATTAGAAGCCACCGTTCGTTTCTGCAGCGACCACCAATTGCCCTTTACACAATGTGGCAAGCTGTTGGTCGCCACATCACCGCTGGAAGAAGATCGACTGGTCGCCTTGACAGATCGCGCCCAGCAGAATGGGCTGGCTGTGCAGGCTGTCTCCGGTGCGGAGCTGCGCGAGATGGAGCCCAATATCTCGGGCCGTGCCGGGCTCCTCAGCCCAGCTACTGGGATTGCTGATTACGGTGCGATCGTGCGCAAAATGGCCGAAATTTTTCGCATTGCGGGCGGTGAAATCACCCATGGTGCCGAAGTGTGTGGGATAGCGGAATCCCAGAACGATGTGACCCTTACCCTCGCAGATGGTCAAAGTTTGAAATCCCGCCGATTGATTGTCTGTGCCGGCATCCATGCTGACCGTTTGGCGGGAATGTGCGGGCTGGCCGACGATTTTGCCATTGTCCCGTTCAAAGGTGAATATTACCGCCTTGCTCCGCGTCATGACACTATCGTCAATCATCTGATTTATCCTGTACCGGACCCGGACCTGCCGTTTTTGGGTATTCACCTGACCCGAATGATCGATGGCTATGTTACCGTTGGCCCGAACGCGGTCCTGAGTTTCGCGCGCGAGAAATACGGTAAAATGGCCGTCTCGCCGCGCGACCTTGCCGCGATGGCGCGGTTTCCCGGCTTCTGGCGCACACTGGGCGCGAACCTGCCCTCAGGCATGAAAGAGATGGCCAATTCCACTTTCCGCCGCCGATATCTGCGGGCCTGCCAGCGCTACTGCCCCTCACTAGAACTAAGCGATCTAAAACCCCATCCCCCCGGCATCCGAGCGCAGGCAGTGATGCGCGACGGAACCTTGGTGCATGATTTCTTGATCCGAAACACGGCCCGGACAATCCATATCTGCAATGCACCGTCACCCGCCGCCACCTCTGCCATTCCAATCGCTGAACACATCCGCAGCGAGGCCGAGCGCCTCTTTGATATGAAAGAAACCAACAATGCTTTATGATCTTCGCACTTATCGCTGCCGTCCCGGAACAATGGGCAAACAGCTTGACCTTTATGCCAAGCATGGCTTCGACGCTCAACGGCGGCATCTGGGTGAACCGTTGTTTTATGGTACGGTCGAAACCGGGGATGTGAACGCCTATGTTCACCTTTGGCAATATCGCGATGCCGCTGACAGAGAGGCGCGTCGGGCCGCGCTATATGGCGATCCGGATTGGCTGACGTATCGAACGCGCGGGGCCGATCTTGGGTACCAGACTGAACAGCAAAATACACTGTTGCGCCCAGCACCGTTCTGGGTGCCTCCGCATAGCGAATAGGATCTATGCTAATTTTCATACGGGCCTTCGGTAAGCCCGTTAATCTTTTGCTACGGCGGGAGAAGATAGGATCACCGTTAAGCGGTTTACGCGGCATGTCAGACATCCAAAAGCTAATCCGCTTTCAGATGCCCGCTGATCAATTCATAGACCCGAGAATAACAACCCGACGATCAAAGATCGCTGAGTATCCGCAGCAAGGTCTGTGATGCCCGCATCACGCTTTCGGTTTTTTGCGTATCGGTCAGGTAATATCCGCCCAGATCGGCAGGACTGCCCTCTGCTGAAGACAGTTCCTTAAGGATGGTTGCCTCGTTTTCTTCCAATGCTTTGGCGATGGGTGCGAACTTGGCACATAAGGTAGAATCTTCATTCTGTGTGGCCAATGCTTGTGCCCAGTAAAGCGCAAAATAATAGTGGCTGGCGCGGTTGTCTGTTTGACCAACTTTCGGCTTTGGTGACTTATTCTGATCCAATACGCCCTGCGTCGCCCGATCAACGGCATGGCCCAGAATGCGCGCTTTTTCATTGTCCGTCGTTTCAGCCAAAAACTTCAAGCTTTCGCCAAGGGCACAAAACTCACCAAGCGAATCCCAACGCAGGTGGTTTTCTTGGGTTAACTGCTGCACGTGCTTGGGCGCGGACCCGCCTGCACCAGTTTCAAACATACCACCGCCGTTCATCAACTTGACGATAGAAAGCATCTTGGCAGAAGTGCCAAGTTCGAGAATAGGAAAAAGATCGGTCAGATAATCCCGCAAGACGTTGCCTGTTATTGCGATGGAGTTCTTACCCTCGCGGATGGTTTCCAGTGATAACCGGGTCGCTGCACGCGGTGCCATGATCTGAAATTTGTTCGCTACGCCTTCGGCAGCAAGGATAGGTTTGACATATTTCAGCAATTCGGCGTCATGCGCGCGCGCCTCATCCAGCCAGAAAATAGCCTGACAGCCTTCGGCCTTCTGGCGGCTGATCGCCAATTTCACCCAATCTTCGATCGGGGCCTGTTTGGTCGATGCGGACCGCCAGATGTCACCGGCCTCGACCGCATGCTCCAGCGGAATGTCACCATTCGCAAGAACGATGCGCACAGTCCCGTCATGAGGAATTTCAAACGTTGTCGGGTGCGAGCCATATTCTTCGGCTTTTTGCGCCATCAGGCCAACATTTTGCACCGACCCCGCCGTGCGGGGGTCAAGTGCCCCTGTTTCTTTAAAGTACGAAACGGACTCGTCATAGACAGGCGCATAAGAGCTGTCTGGGATGACACAGTTGGTATCGGCGGCATTACCATCAGGCCCCCATCCCTTGCCGCCTGCGCGGATTAATGCTGGGATTGAAGCGTCAATGATGACATCGGATGGGACGTGTAAGTTTGTGATGCCCTTGTCTGAATTCACCATGTAGAGCGACGGGCGGTCTGCCATCACAGTGTCGATTGCAGCCAAAATTTCATCCGCTTCGGGCATTTCTGCAACCTGATCAAGCAGCGCACCCAAGCCTGAGTTCGGATTGACCCCTGCTGCTGCAAGTTTCTCGCCGTAGGTATCGAAAACCGGTTGCAGAAAAACCTTTACGGCATGGCCAAAAATGATCGGGTCTGAGACCTTCATCATCGTGGCTTTCAGGTGGATAGAAAACAAAACGCCCGCCGCTTTGGTAGCTTCGATTTGTTCGGCCAGGAAACTGTCGAGCGCCCGTGATGACATGAAGGTCGCATCAACCACGGTGCCCGCTGAATACGAAACGCCTTCTTTCAACACAGTGACGCCGCCATCAATGGTGACAAGTTCAATACGTGCCTCGCCGGTTTGGTCTGCCGTCAGTGTGATTGATTTTTCATTGGAAAAGAAATCATCGGCGGACATCGTTGAAACAGTTGTTTTGCTTTCAGGCACCCATTCTCCCATCGAATGTGGGTTGGCCATCGCGTAGTTCTTGACCGCAACAGCCGCGCGACGATCCGAATTGCCTTCGCGCAAAACTGGATTTACAGCCGACCCTTTGATCGCATCAAAGCGCGCACGAATAGCCTTTTGCGTATCATCCGCGGGATCAGCTGGATAGTCGGGAATGGCATAGCCCTTCGCTTGTAGTTCACTTACAGCCGCCACAAGTTGCGGCACCGAGGCTGAGATATTGGGGAGCTTTATGACATTTGCATTTGGCGATTTCACCAGCTTGCCCAGCTCTGCCAGATCATCCGGTTGACGCTGATCAGCAGTCAGGTTCTCAGGGAATGTCGCGATGATGCGACCAGCAAGCGAGATGTCCTTGACCCCAACCGTTACTCCCACAGCTTTTGCGAAGGATTGAATGACAGGCAGAAGCGACACCGATGCAAGCTGAGGTGCTTCGTCAACTTTGGTGTAGATGATATCTGGCGTTGCTGTGTTGGTCATGGATCTTTGCCGATCTTTCAAGTTGGAGTTTAGCGTTGTGAGGTCTTTAGGTGGCAATGCTTGAAATACTCCGAAAATGCAAGAATGCCTCTTTGGATACCTCAGTCGATCTATAAAATTATAGCTTCGCTCTGCAAGATTTTAGGGACTTATAGTCGGCAGTAAAGCTTCGGCGCATCAGTGCGTTGAAGATCGCTTTAACTTGGCGACCCGAAATTTGACGGGTCGAACAAAGCTTTGTGACAACAACACAAAACATCAGATCCTTCGCCCTATGCAAAGGCAACTCAATTTGCGAAACTGGTGGCTTAGCTCAATCTACATCAACGATATCATGCGCCAATTGGTCGTGTAGCCATGTACGCAATGGTGCCAATCGAATAGCACGATTTTCGGTCCATACCGCATTTGGTGTGTCGTTAAACCCAAAGTGATGCAACCCGACCAAGGCTCCTGTGGTGTCAAAGACCGGCGCACCGGATGATCCCCCCTCAGTGTCGCAGGTATGGGAAAAATCAGTCTCGGGACCACGCCCAATGATAGGGGTCTGAACCAAAGCGCAATCTATCAATGAAACTTCTTTGGCCCTGCCGTCGGGATGTTGAATGATCATCAATGGCGTTTTGGCGGTAACTATGTCGGCCTCAGCCAAAGTCGCGACCCCCCAAGTGGCACCGGGCTTGCCAGACAACTTCAGTAACGTTGCATCCAAGGTAAAATTCACTTTAGCCGGATCATATGCTGCACAAGTAAACTCCTCACCAAAGCTCTTTTTACCTTTGGCGGTTTTTTGGAAACCAAACGTCGCTATCAGTGAATCACATCCCTCTTGGTTTCGAATGCAATGCTCGTTTGTCAGAATCGTGTCTTCTGAAATCAAAACGCCGGTGCAATTGCGCGCCCAATTCCCGTCAGTGAAATTTAACCAAGCGACAGGATTTGATGCGGCATGAACAAAATCAGGAAGGTCCGCCGCATCCATCTGCTGCATTTGGTTGCCATTCCAATGGGAAAACACTTCTGGTCGATCAATCTGCCGCAGAATATTCAGAACCTCGACTTCCAAACCTTCGGGTCTCGTTGCGCCTTCGATGCTGATGAACATTGTACTGCCGCGAATGATCCCGGTCCAGAATTCCTCTCCTGAGCGGTCCGCGATGTCGTATTTTTTGATCTCGTCGCCCCAGCTTTGTATAACAAGGGTTGTTCCTGCTGGTGCCGGCAAGCCACGCAACGCGATCTGTGCCCGCATGAAATCTGCGCGGGATGCCCTAAATTCTTTGGACCACCACGGATCCGCTTGGCCAAATTCCGAAGACGTCACGACAACGCCTCTTGGAAGCACCAACCCTCCCTTGGCAGCCTCTAATACTGGCGGTTCTTCTGCCAGTGCTGTCGTTGCTAAAGACAGCAAAATAATGAGTAGGGCGCGCAACATTTTTATGTCGACCTCTCTAAGGGAATTCAGGTGGCAGCGGGAAAAGCGCTGAGGTAAAATCCCTGATCTGCTCCATCTTCAGTGTTCGGGTTTCGCCGGTATCAAGCTCAAGCCAGACCTTATTTGTTTGGCTCAGCAATCGAGGACAAATCTGCTCCTCAATTTCACTTTCCGGGTTGTCGGGCTGTTTCAGTTTGAACAAAACATATCGGTCAGTGCCCGGATCTTTAAATAACCGACGAATATCGCGCCATGCATGCTTGGATTTCTCTCCGTCATCCAAACGGCAAATAATGGTATCAGTGCCGACTTGAACCACATGGCCCTTTACCGCTTCAGCGTTTCCGGCATCGTCGATATATTCGAGTTGCGCGTACTTAATCTGGATAGCGCGTTCTACATTCAGTAGACCTGCAAAAACCTGCGGCTTGAATTTCCGCAGAATATCAGCAGTGTATATAAGCCGATTTTTTACCGCAATCGGTGGCAGAACCCCCAATTCATTCAGTTTGTCAGGATACGTCGCCTCGGTTGCAGAATAGATCAAAGATGCGGCGGCCGAAACTTGCGGGGCCGCAATGGAGGTTCCCGAAATCCAAGCCAATTTATTGCCATCCACAGTAGAAACGACATCCGCGGCTAAGGCCGCGATATGAAAATCAGGGTTGGTATTAGACCCGCCCCCATCACCATCGTCCCAAAGGGCCAATTTGGCGTCCAGATTACTAATGCCTACAACCGTAATGACGTTCGGTTCATCATAATAGCACGCCGGGTAAACATCACATTCACGGCCCGTTAGATTGCGCGCTTCATTACCAGCAGACGCAACAACCAGTGCATTTTTAGATAATCCAATGATGCCGGACCGCAGGAACCTTGTGTTACCAGCTTCGGGTGTCATACCAAAAGAGGCGTTGACCACGCGTGCGTTAATCTCATGAGCCTGACGAAATGCCTTATCATATATCAAATCCTCACCATTGCCGAAAATATCAAATGGCACTTCCATGAAATGCATCCGTGCGGCAGGGTTTAGACCGATCATTCCTTTTCCGTTCATCGGGGCCGCAATCAATCCAATGACATGGGCCGAATGATCGCGCTTTTTGTTGAATTCACCAAAATCCGTTTCACAGACAGCATTTTCTTGACCCGGGGTATCAAACACCGTGCTGGGTAGATCGCAGTGTTCTGTGACCAACTTGCTGTCCATCACCACGATATCAACCGGGTTTTGAAATTCCTCTGACAAATCAACACCTTTTCCGAAGGGGTGGTGGATCAGATCAAACAATGCCTTCTGATCACGATATGCAGGTTCGTCCGATATTTTGGAATGCTGTTGGAATGTGCCAACAGCATTAAGGTTTTCACGCAACCTTTCTAACGCAGCACCGCTTTGTGACGTACTGCCCCAATAAGAATTAAGTTGTTCGGTAAACTGGCCTTCTTTCTCTAACGCATAAGTGTTCGGTTGCAGCTGCTTGTCCTCTCCAAGTCGCTGAATCAGGCTGCGAAATTTATCGGGTTCAGCATTCGAAACTTCGTCACTTTTAAGCGGTACACGTGCGACATAGCTAACCACGGGTAGAATTGCGAAGCCATCAAATTTCAAAGGCCCACGTGACGGGTTATAGTCTTGAACCACACCCAAACACTCTAACTCCCAAGGAGAACAATCGGTATCTTCTGAGATTTCAGCCTGCTCCGGTGTCCACCCTTTCCTGACCGGAATACGTTCCATGCTGGTCACGGGGCTGAAAACATAATCGGGTATGGTTACGACGTTCTTTGCCGTCAGCCGCCAGCGTGACAGGCGGGAATCTGTTATCGCAAATCCGCCGATGTGACGCGTGATATCTGCCAGTTCTTTTTCAGAGACCGGATTACGCGGTCTGCTGCACAAGCGGGCATTCAAGTCACATACAATGTTGTCGATATTCCAAGGAAACCCATCCCCGCGAAACACGCCCGCTTGGCGCATCAATGTTTGGACATCAAGACCCGTGGGGTTCTCTATTTTTCGAATACGCAGGTTCTTGGAGTTATAAAGTGTCTGGTACAGGCTAGAGATTTCCTGGGCAAGAATGATCGGGTTCCCTGGCGTTGAACTCCAACTTAACTCGGCTGCCGTCTCGGCTGTTTGAGAGGTCGCGACCTGAGCCATCAAGGTGAGGACGAGCGATAAAACAACCCGTTTCATTTTGATTCCTCCTCAGTCGTTTGAGCGGCAGTACCTGTTATTGTCAGTTGAACTTCGGCATCCAAATATCCCCGAACCATCACAGAGGCGACCGTGGCGCCTGATGGCACATCGACCGAACATACTTCTTCGGAATCCTCAAGAAATGGGCGGCAATCATAATTATTCTCACGTGCAGGACTATCAAATTTTACATAGAGATCGCCATCTCCCTCGCCCGTCATCGCAACCATAAACGGCAGCCCCGGTGTGACATCATAGGGACCAAACCGAGTAAAGCTGCCCGCTGTGACAGCTACCGGTCCTTCGCTTACTTGTGGACCAACCAGCCCGTGGTCGAGGGGCTTGCAAATCGACTTATCTATTACGAACCCCGGCGCTGGGCCGTAGATGCAAGCAGACCCACTTTTGTCAGTGGCGCTCAGACGCAGCGACCAATCACCCTGACCGTTACATTGCGGGTAATGCATCACGGAAAACGGATCATAGTTTGTCACTTCGCGCCAAGTTTCGCTGTTAAAGCACGCACCCGAGTCAGGCCGAATATGCTCATGACGGAACCCAAGTGTATGCCCCAGCTCATGACGGAGCACACCCGTAAGCGAAAGCGCATTATTGGGTGAAAGATTCAATGCGGAAGGATCAATCAGCATTGATCTATTGCGGCGGCCTTCATTTGGGAAAAACGCCGTCGCCAAATACTGACCGCCGTAGTTGTAAGGGTTCACATCAAACACCACAGCCGCATTTTTGGCTGTGCAGCGTGTGTCATGGTCAGACAGGTGGATAAAATTCACATCTGCCACAGCCTCCCACGCAGATGTCGCGGCCTGCATGCTCACAACAACTTTGTTGTAATTGGCTCCAAATCGTTCTGAAACACAGTAGAATAACTGCCGTTTTGCCGCGTTGCTCCAGATGTGATCCAGCCCGCCATTACTTGACACAATCAACTCAACCACGTCGCCTGTCGCTACTTTTGGCGGGGTTGAGGCAACATTTTTGTTAAAGAATTCAAGCAGCCGCTTTTCCGAAGTGATCGGTATATCGCCATCGACAATCCAACGTCCGACTTCTGGGAAATAAGGAACACTGTCGCGAAACTCTTCAAATGTCATACCCGCATAATTCAGCCTGCTGGCCTCAGCAGCATCTGCCATCTCGGCTTCTGCTTGTTGCGGTGTCGCCTTCTCAGCATAAAGCGGTTTCATACTGAGCAGGGCAATCGAAATAGCTAAAATGAGGCAGTTCCGGTCAATGGTCATTTACGAACTCCTTTAAGTACTTTTGTTTCAAACTTTTTGAATTTCAGCCCGCCAAACGGGGTGATCTTTGAAAAACCCATCCAACCGTCGGTACTGTTTTCCCTTTTGGTCAATGCCAAGATATCGGCGCGCGTTGCCGCCCTCAATTTCGCCCTGTTGGGCATTGGGTAAATTCAATTCCTTCAGGGCTGCCAGAACCGCGACCCGATAGATCGGGTGTGAGGTTTCGCGCCCAATCATTGACCAGTCTGATGCATACATCATACGCTGCACCACCAACGGCTCGCGTTCAATCAAGGCCCTCATTTTACGCAGGACTTTACGGCGCTCCGCCCCGCCATTGCTGGTTTCAATCCAATACCCAAGATCAAAGTAGAGGCCCCGATACGTCCCCAGCATGTCGGTCAGCAAATCTTCCCAATCACGGCCTGTCGGCTCTACACATCTATTCGAAAGCCCTAGTGGCTCGGGGGTGTTGCTGGTTTCGTCAAAGCCACCAAAATGCGCGAGGTTCAGGCGCAGGTTCGGGAACTTGCCCAGAACTGGGATCCAATTGGTCGGTGACGCGTTAAGGCCCGTACAAATGCCCGCCTCAATCGAATTATTAGCATGGGCTTTTATTGGCACATCATTTGCTTCACACCATGCATACAGCTTTAGCAGTTGCCTATCTAAAGCCTTGCCGCCGCCCTTTGGGACGCGTTTGACAAAGTTAAATCGCGCGTTTTTGTTGTCTAAAGGTCGAAAACCCAAAGGTGGGTAAAGCTTGACCCCAACAAACCCCTTTTGGGTGATCGCCCACTTGATATCTGCCAGCGGATCAGCGCCAGGATTATCCTGAACCAACAACGCAGCGCGCAATGGACAGAATGGCGCAAAATTAAGTAATATCGCATCTTGCCTGCGGCGTGCCAGCGCGGACATTATACTGATTTGATCCCTAATCGGTGTCACTTTTTCCTTGGTCTGAAACCAAAGCTGGAAATCCACAATCGACGGCGAATAGACAGAAACTCCATTTGGGCCACCATAAAGGCCCACCAACTCATCGTAGATCGCTTCACGAGAGCGTGTGAGCATCCCGGCCCAGCGGATCGTCTGCAATATCGCGCTTTTGTTTAATTTATAGTCCCGGGTGCGTGATCGCCATAATGCAGTCCCCGATACGCTTTGTTCATAGATATTCGCCGCAAGGGTTTTTGCTTCGGATTGTGGCGATGCAAGCCCGGTGGTGGCACGCTTTGCTCCCGTTTCACGGTACAGCATATCAATAACAGCCCGATCATTGGGGCGCGATAACCCCGTCGGATTTGACGGTTGCCGCGATTGATCGGCGGTGAAGCGGGCAATCGCCTCTGCGACGTTTTGCTGGTCCCTTGATACCGGATCGCGTCGTAGCGCATCCGCTGACAGCCCCTGACTTCGCAGGCCTCGCAATTCTTCTTTTGCGGTTGGTGTGTTGGTCAACAAAATATATGCCAGCAGCTTTAGGAAACCTCCGGTCAGTTGGTTTGGGTTACTGTCACTGTGCGGATCGCGCAGGATCACCTGCTCCAAAAAACCGACGCGCGGAATATCAAGGCCATTGAAGATATGGGCATGCACATCAATCGCGCCAACCGCGCTGTCGATCTCAGATACGCGACGTAGTTCAGTACATGCAACCAATGACGCGAAAGGCAGGCCCGCGACACACCCAAGCATCTGGCGACGAGTTTTCATGATAATGCCGCACGGGCATCTGTCTCATTCCGATGGAATCGACAAATCTGGTTCCTCGAACTGGTGCCATAGCAGGGCCTATGAAACCCGCTTTCTCTTTTTCCGGACATATGAGCCCCTTACAAATATCAAAAACATTTTCGTCTAAAAATTTTCTTCAAATCAGCCAGCCAATGAGATTTCGTCATAAAAAAGAAATCGACATACAATAGCATTGCTACTATTAGTAACATAAAGTTTCCGCTGCGTCACCCCAAGCAATTGAAATGCGAGGTGCCCTTGCTGTGCTCAGATTTTGCATATGCTAGATCAAGAATGAGCATGGTGTTTTAGAGTGTATATCCAATTCGACGGATAAATTTATTAGAACCATATATTGGTCAAAATTTTGATCAAACGCATCGGGCCACCGCAACTTTTGCACCCTGGCCGGTCCATTATTTACCCATCTGGACCACCACAATAAAGGGATTTTATCTCAAAGTGACCTGCAAATCGCACCAATCACGAAGCATCAAAGCAGATCATCTGCTGAGCAGATTGTAACAAAATTGAACTAATTTCACGCCGTTTCAGAGAGGAACTATCAATGTACTTTAAAAAATTAATCATTTTCCCAATAGCGGCATTTTTGCTTTTCACCTCCACCACGATAAACCCACAACCCGCGGCGCAAACTGTTTTCATTGACCAGGGTGATGATTGGACCCGGGAGCGCAGAGCGGCTTTCTACACGCAAGATCAAGGGTCGCGGATCATGCCAATGGCGTGGATTCAGGCCTTGAAGACTGACGCAGGTGAAGATTTTTTATACGACAGCCTCACGCGATATGGATACCTTCCCAACCCAGGTGGACCGAATACAAACTTACCTGTGGGCTTCACGCTTGCAGGAAATCCAGCGTCCATCGGGATGACGTGTTCAGCGTGCCATACACGCCAAATCGACGTGGGTTCTACGCCTTACCGCATTGATGGCGGGCCGGGCATTGTTGATTTTCAAAATTTTCTAGCAGACCTTGATGCTGCGATGGGGCGTGTCCTGATTGATGAAGCGTCATTTGACACCTTCGCAGATGCAATCTTGGGCAGTTCATCAAGTGCTACTGCCAAGGCAGAATTGAAAATCGAGGCAGAGCTTTGGTATCTCAGGTTCAACACAATCGTTACACGGTCTTTGCCTGATCCCGCATGGGGCCCATCACGGCTTGATGCTGTTTCAATGATCTTCAACCGCTTGGCCGGGCTCGATATCGGGTCACCCCCCTCCTATATTATTGCAGAAAACATAGCCAAGGCTGATGCACCTACACGCTATCCTTTTCTTTGGAATGCCGCGCGGCAGGACAAGACGCAATGGCCCGGATTTGCCGATAACGGAAATGACCTTTTAGGTCTCGCGCGGAATTTGGGCGAAGTGTACGGCGTCTTTGGAACCTTTCATCCGACAAAACAATCCGGTCTCTTTAAGCTCAATCGGGACTACACCTCTAACAACTCAGCCAATTTTGATGGCCTCAAACGGGTGGAAAACCTGATCAAGGATATTGGGCCGCCGAAATGGCAATGGGAACTGGATGCAACCCTCGTTGCGCAAGGAGAGGAACTGTTTAACAAGTCACCAGAAGATGGTGGATGTGTTGCATGTCACGGTATTACGCGGGGCACACGTTGGGGGACTTGGGGAACCCCAGTACAGGATGTCGGCACCGACACAGCAGAGTGCCGAATTCTGAAGCGGACTGTCGACACAGGAATAATGAGCGGGGCGAAGATACCTGTTCTTGGCCTTGAGCTTCAGCCACAAGACACAGCCTTCAATCTGCTTAGTGTCTCTGTGATTGGCTCCATTATTCAGGATTATCTCAGCTTTGGGTCCTCTGGCAGCGATGTTGCCTTGACGGCGCAATCGACGGCACTGCCTGATGGAATGATTGATGATTTGTCAGACGCCTTCAAAAGACCTGACAATGCTGCATTGACGACAGGCGGCTGTAAATACGAAGCACGTGTTTTGCAGGGGATTTGGGCCGCTGCCCCATATTTGCACAATGGGTCGGTTGCAACTCTTGAGGATCTATTGAGGCCAGCCGCTGAACGCCAGACATCTTTCGAGATTGGACCAAATTATGACATCGATACCGTTGGACTGGCGGTTGAACAGGATCGGTTTGGATATACACTCAACACCACTGGATGTGATGATTTGGATAGCGGCAACAGTCGGTGCGGCCACGAATATGGCACTGGCCTATCTGATGCAGATCGGCGCTCACTGCTTGAGTATCTCAAAGCGCTCTAAAACGAATGTGGGTGAACGGGAGGATATTCCGGCTCACCCACACGCAGTTTTAGGTGGCTCAGTTCCAGGCAAATGTTCCAAGGGATATAAAGTTTTTCACTTGTCGACATAGAATGAACTACCTCAAGCACTTGTTTACGGTCGATGGGAGTGATTTCAGGCCATCAAACAATGGCGGCTTTCGCCCCGACCTCAATATGCGTAAGCCCAAGATCGTGGCAGGCTTTGATACCGTTTTGGATATGCGTCCGTGTGGCGTGTTCAGCTCCTTGAACGTTACCCATCACAACAGCTTCGGTGATTGCGTCAAACCCCTCGGCAGCCAGCTTTCGGTGCTCAGATGTCGCCATCAGAGGCACACGCAGTTGTGCCAATCTGTCGTGATACAAAAGCACAGATCGGTTCATGTGTGTGTTGTCAGACAGCGCCACCAAATTTTCAAAGAACTGATATACGGCGGCGTTGAACGCCTTGGTTTGGTGATTTTCGATAGAAGATCGGATGATATCAACACAATTTGGTAACACTGACTTGTTTTTTGTCTCCCCGCTGGCCGCGGCTTTGCCCACCAATTTAGGCTCCAACAATAGGCGAATTTCAAAAAGATCCACAATTTCCTTTGGCGACAATTGCCGTAGCTTAAACCCCCGTGTTGTCGCCTCCAATAAACCCTCATGCACTAACATCTGGAGAGCCTCCCGGACGGGAGTACGCGATATTTCAAGGGACTTCGCCATCGAAGCGTCAACCAAACGATCCTCAAGCGCAATTACACCTTGCCGCAGTTGTTCTCGAACCATGTTATAAACCTGATCTTTGAGCCCCAGAGGTTTGGTTAATGTTGCGTCAAACAGCATCTTTTTCACTATCCCGATTGGACCACTAAGTAACTCATTTCAAATTTAGCTTGTTCAATAAAGCATAAACTGCATACAGTATGCAAATAATCTTTCGACAAGCCCGTCAGTGGGCAAAAATTAAAGGTCTCCTGAATGACAACGACAGAAATCAAGGCCGAGTTCCTCTTGCCGACCGATGAATTGCGCAGTGATCTGCCCTTTTTCACAAAAACGCTCGGCATGCGGCTTGAGAGTATTTTTCCTGCGGATGACCCATCGGTGGCAAGCTTTTCCGGTCACGGCATCAGGTTGCGGATTGAAAAAGGTGCGACCATCCCACCTGGCCACTTACGTATCATGACGGACGATCCTGACAGCTTTGCAGGGGGCAAACGCTTTCTCACTGCGCCAAACGGCACAAAGGTTGAGATTGTTCCGTTAACACCCATTGTTGAGCAGCCAAAAACCCAGCACGAATTTGCGGTCCGCCGGTTGCGCGACGAAGCCCCTTGGATCATTGGGCGCGCTGGCATGCATTACCGCGACCTGATCCCGACCCGACTGGGCGGGTCGATCATTGCCAGTCACATTCGAATTCCCGATGGCGGCCCGGTGCCTGATATGGTGCATTATCACACCGTCGGATTTCAACTGATCTTTTGCTACAAAGGTTGGGTGGATGTGCTGTATGAAGATCAAGGCGACATGATCCGTTTGCATGCTGGTGATTGCGTTACACAACCCCCCGGCATCCGGCACCGTGTGATGGAGGCATCAGCCGAGATTGAAGTCATTGAAATTGGTGTGCCAGCGGAACATGTGACAACGATTGATCATGATTTTACTCTGCCCAATGGCAAAGGGGACCCGAACCGCGAATGGGACGGCCAAACGTTTGTGCATCATGAAAAGGCCAAAGCAGAATGGGCACCGTTTCGTATTCCCGGCTTTAACATGCGCGACACCGGGATCACCGCCGGAACCAAAGGCGTGGCAGGCATTCAGGTTGCCCGTTTTGACAAAGGGACCCCTCCTGCCAGCAAACATGACGCTGACATCCATTTCACCTTTGTGATGGACGGAGCAATGACCCTGTCTGCCGAGGGCCAAGATGATCGTGATCTGCAACCGGGTGATGCGTTTGTCATTCCGCCAAACATGAAGGCGCAATACAAAGCATGTTCTACTGATCTGGAATTGTTGGAAGTCGCTTTACGAGGGGACTTCGACACAGAAATACTGCAATCGTAAATGTAGCGGGATTGGGGTCTGCATAATGTGTTACTAAATACTTAATAAAATAAAAATATCGTAACACACGACTTGCTTGAACATTCCTCTTCGACTACTTTGATTTTCAACAAAGGGGGGGAATCCGCGTGGAAGCCTTTATCTGCGATGCGGTACGCACGCCAATCGGACGTTTCGGCGGGGCGCTTGCGGGGGTCCGCGCTGATGATCTGGCGGCCATCCCAATAGCAGCCTTAATTGCACGTAATACAGATGTTGATTGGTCACGCGTTGATGATGTGATTCTTGGCTGTGCCAATCAGGCGGGCGAAGATAACCGAAATGTCGCGCGCATGGCTGCATTGCTCGCGGGCCTTCCTGTGGATGTGCCGGGTGCCACGATAAACCGTCTTTGTGCTTCTGGCATGGATGCCGTTGGGGCCGTCGCGCGGGCGATCCGCGCGGGCGACATGGATCTGGCCATCGCTGGCGGCGTCGAAAGCATGACGCGCGCACCATTTGTTATGCCCAAAGCTGAGACTGCCTTTTCTCGGGGCAACGCCGTTTACGATACAACGATTGGTTGGCGGTTCGTGAACTCAAAGATGAAAGCGCAATATGGCGTCGATTCGATGCCTCAGACTGCGGATAATGTTGCTGAGGACCACGGCGTAAGCCGCACGGATCAGGATGCCTTTGCTCTGCGCAGCCAGCAACGCTGGGCTACTGCGGAAGCCGCAGGGATGTTTGCCGACGAAATCACACCCGTTACGATCCCGCAACGCAAGGGTGACCCGGTCACCGTTGACCGCGACGAACACCCGCGCCCCGACACCGCCATTGAAAAGCTGGCCAAGCTGCGCGGAATCAACGGTGCGGACTTAACAGTAACTGCTGGTAACGCATCTGGCGTTAACGACGGTGCTGCGGCGTTGTTGATCGCCTCAGAAACTGCCGCAAAGGAACACGATCTGACCCCGATCGCCCGTGTCGTTGCAATGTCAGCGGCTGGTGTCGAACCACGTGTGATGGGCATCGGCCCGATCCCAGCCTGTCAAAAAGTTCTGGCCCGCACGGGGCTGACCATTGATCAAATGGATGTCATTGAGCTGAACGAAGCCTTTGCGTCCCAGGGCCTTGCCACCCTGCGCGCCTTGGGCGTTGCTGACGACGCCCCGCATGTGAACGCCAATGGCGGGGCCATCGCCATTGGTCATCCGCTGGGCATGTCCGGTGCGCGTTTGGTCATGACAGCGGCATTGCAACTGAAACGCACTGGTGGCCGCTATGCCCTTTGCACGATGTGTGTCGGCGTGGGGCAAGGTGTTGCACTAATCCTTGAAAGGACCTGAACGATGTATGCACAGATGATCAAGTCTACAGGCCAAGGCGTCAAATCTTTGGATGAAATGGAGCCTGACGAGCGAGCCTTTCAGGAACGTATAAACGCGGGCAGCAAGATTGAGCCAAAAGACTGGATGCCCGATGGGTATCGCAAGAATCTGATCCGTCAGATCGGCCAGCACGCCCATTCCGAAATTGTTGGCCAACTGCCCGAAGGCAACTGGATCACCCGTGCGCCGACCCTCGAACGCAAGGCGATCCTGCTGGCCAAAGTGCAGGACGAGGCGGGGCATGGGCTGTACCTCTATTGCGCCGCTGAAACCCTCGGCGTGACCCGTGATCAGATGACGCGTGATTTGCTGTCCGGTAAAATGAAATATTCCTCGATCTTCAATTATCCGACCCTAACATGGGCAGATATGGGTGCCGTGGGCTGGTTGGTTGATGGTGCCGCGATTATGAATCAGGTGCCTCTTCAACGCACATCATACGGTCCTTATGCCCGCGCGATGGTCCGCATCTGCAAAGAGGAATCATTTCATCAACGGCAGGGTTTCGACATCATGATGAAGATGGCAAACGGCACCGAAGCACAGCGCAAGATGGCGCAGGATGCGTTGAACCGGTTCTGGTATCCGTCCCTGATGATGTTTGGTCCATCCGACGCTGAATCTGTCCACTCCGCGCAAAGCATGGCCTGGAAGATCAAGATGAATACCAATGATGAACTGCGTCAGAAATTCGTAGATCAAACGGCACCGCAAGCCGCCTATCTTGGCCTGACCATTCCCGATGACAAACTAAAGCTAAATGACGAAACCGGCCACTATGAGTTTAGCGAACCCGATTGGGATGAGTTTTTCGACGTGCTGCGCGGCAATGGCCCCTGCAACAAAGAACGCCTGGAAGCACGCAACAAGGCCTGGGATGATGGCCGCTGGGTGCGTGAAGGGCTGCTGGCCCACGCGGAAAAGAAACGCGCAATCAAATTGGTAGCGGAGTAAGAAGATGAGCAGCCCTGAATCCAGCGAATATGACGGCACCGAAGCAGCGCCACACGGCAAGGCGCGCGCAACAGAATGGCCATTGTGGGAGATTTTCATTCGCGGTCAGCACGGTCTAAGTCACAGACACGTGGGGTCCCTGCATGCCCCTGACGCCGAAATGGCAATCAAGAATGCCCGTGATGTGTATACCCGTCGTAATGAGGGTGTCAGCATTTGGGCGGTCGAGGCCATGAATATCGCCGCCTCCTCTCCCGAGGAAAAAGGTGCACTTTATGAGCCAGCGAACGACAAGGTTTACCGCCACCCAACGTTTTTCAACATTCCTGATGAAGTAGGTGCGATGTGACGCAACCGCTGTTCGAATTCCTATGCCGCATGGGCGACAACACTCTGGTCTTGGGCCATCGGGTTTCAGAATGGTGCGGCGTGGCCCCGGTGCTTGAAGAAGATATCGCTTTGGCAAACACAGCGCTCGACATGATCGGCCAAACCCAACTTTGGCTTGGGCTGGCTGGTGAAGTCGAGGGCGCTGGTCGAGATGCAGACAAATTGGCATTTCATCGCGACGTTTGGGACTTCCGAAATGTTCTGCTGGTGGAGCAACCAAACGGCGATTTTGGTCAAACCATGATGCGACAGTTCCTATTTGATGCGTGGCATCTTGCACAGCTTAAGGGGTTAATCACCTCTTCCAATGAACAGATCGCAGCCATTGCGGAAAAGTCATCAAAGGAAGCCACCTATCACCTCGAACGGTCAACCGACACGGTGATTGGTCTCGGTGATGGCACCGAGGAAAGCCACAAACGCATGCAAGCCGCACTGGACCGTCTGTGGCCCTATATAGGTGAACTGTTCGTTTCCGACAGTGTTGATGAAGTGATGGTGGCGGAAGGCATCGCATCCGATCCAGCATCTTTACGCGTAGGATATGATGAATTGCTGGATCAAGTATTTGCAGCGGCAGCCCTAATAAAACCAACTGATGATTTTGCGCACAAGGGTGGGAAATCAGGCGTGCGGCATTCTGAGCATTTGGGCCATATGTTGACACAAATGCAATGGCTACAACGCGCCTATCCGGACGCGACATGGTGATTGAAAAACCTACGTTAGAAACTGTTTGGGGCTGGCTCGCACAGGTGCCAGACCCTGAAATCCCTGTGATTTCTATAACTGATCTTGGGATCATTCGGCATGTTCAATGGAACGATGATATGTTGGAAGTCACCGTAACATCCACCTATTCCGGGTGCCCCGCAACCAGCATCATTAACCTTGACATCGAAACGGCACTACGCGCCAAGGGGGTCAAAAAACTGTCTCTAAAAAGGCAATTATCACCTGCATGGACGACGAACTGGCTTACGGACGCAGGCCGCGAGAAGCTGGAAAAATACGGCATCGCGCCACCACAAAGTACCGGAACCCCAAAACACTGCCCACGCTGTAAATCCGCGCAGGTAGAAAAAATTAGCCAATTCGGATCAACCCCCTGCAAGGCACAGTGGCGTTGCACCGAATGTCTAGAACCATTCGACTATTTCAAGTGCATCTGAGGCCCCTGATATGAGCCAATTCCTTCCCCTGACGGTGACCGAAATTCATCATACCATCCGCGACGCGGTTGTTCTGACCCTCAAGCCTGTGGAACCGGAGGCATTTACCTTCACCCAAGGTCAGTATTTGACTTTCAAGCAGGATTTCGACGGTACAGAGCTGCGGCGCAACTATTCGATCTGCACGGGGCTGGATGACGGCATCTTGCAGGTTGGCATCAAAAAAGTTGATGGCGGTGCATTTTCGACCTTCGCCAATACCCAAATCAAAGTCGGCGACACGCTGCATGCTATGCCACCACAGGGTAAATTTTTTACGAAACTAGAGCCAAACAAGGCAAAAAACTACATTGGTTTTGCCGGTGGTTCGGGCATTACGCCTGTTCTGTCGATCCTTAAGACTGTGCTAAAACGCGAACCCCATTCCACCTTTACGTTGGTCTATGCCAACCGCGCGGTGAACACGATCATGTTCCGCGAAGAATTGGAGGATCTGAAAAACCATTACATGGGGCGGTTGACGATCATCCATATGTTGGAATCCGGGCAGGATATTGATCTTTTCACAGGCCGCGTGGATCAGGAAAAATGCAAAGCTTTGTTCAAAAAGTGGATTGATGTTTCATCTATCGACACCGCCTTTATTTGCGGGCCTGAACCAATGATGCTGGCCATCGCTGATAGCTTGAAATCGCACGGATTAGAGCTTGATCAGATCAAATTTGAACTTTTTAGCGAAAGCCAGCAAGGACGCTTGGCGAAACAGGAGATGGCCAAGCGCAGTGAAGATCAGACAGGTACACAGGTCACCGTTATCATCGAAGGAGCCCAGCGCACGTTTGAGATGAGAAAAGGTCAATCCGTTCTTGAGGCAGCACTGGCAAACGGACAGGATGCACCTTTTGCCTGCAAAGCTGGCGTCTGTTCGACCTGCATGGGCAAGGTCATAGAAGGCGAAGTTGAGATGCTCAGCAACCATGCGCTTGAGGATTATGAGGTAGAACGTGGTTACGTCCTGACCTGCCAAAGCTATCCGCTGAGTGATACATTAATCATCGACTACGATACACACTAGGAGCATTTATGCTGGACGTCCAAAGCTATGCCGCTGGCCAGTGGGTCAGTTCCGGCGCAGGCGCGCGCAATATTACCAGCGCCATCACCGGGGATATCATTGCACAGGCTGGCAATGATGCGCTGAATGTTCAAGCGATGCTTGGCTTTGCCCGCGAGGTCGGCGGCCCGGCATTACGGGAAATGACCTTTCATGACCGCGCGCGCATGTTAAAGGCCTTGGCACTGCACGTACGCGACCACCGGCAAACACTTTATGAGCTTTCATATGACACAGGTGCCACGCTGAATGACCACAAGATTGATATAGATGGCGGCATTGGCACGATGCTGGTCTTTGCGTCGAAAGGCCGGCGTGAAATGCCTGATGGCCACGTTTACCTTGATGGCCCACCCGAACAATTGGGCCGTGATGGACAATTTATGGGCCGTCATATTTGCACACCTCTGCAAGGCGTCGCTGTTCACATCAACGCATTTAACTTTCCCGTTTGGGGCATGCTTGAAAAACTTGCTCCGACACTTTTGGCTGGGGTGCCTGCGATTGTAAAACCTGCCACCGCGACATGTTATGTCACCGAGGCCTGTGTACGCATTATGTTAAATTCTGACATCCTACCGCGCGGCGCATTGCAGTTGGTCAGTGGCGGGTTAGGTGACATGTTGGATCATCTTGATTGTCAGGATGCGGTTGCCTTTACTGGCTCTGCTCAGACGGCATTGATGTTGCGAAGCAATCCTAATTTGAGAGAAAACTCTGTTCGCTTTGCGTCAGAGCAAGACAGTCTGAATGCCTCCGTTCTTGGGCCAGATTCAGTGCCTAACACGCCTGAATTTGAACTTTTTGTGCAAGAAGTCCACCGCGAGATGACGGCCAAAGCTGGCCAAAAATGTACCGCAATTCGTCGTATTATGGTGCCAGAAGCGCAGATTGATGTGGTGATTACAGCAATCAAAGAGCGCCTGTCAAAAACCACGATCGGCGATCCGCGTGAAAAAGCGACAGACATGGGCGCACTTGTATCAAATAGCCAAAAACATGATGTGCTGGAAAAGGCCGCCCTGATCAGCGAGGAAGCCGAGTGCGTTTTCGGGGGTCAAAACGACTTTGACGTTATAGGAGCCAATAAAGACAAGGGCGCGTTTGTATCGCCCATGCTGTTTCATTGTTCAGACCCCGACAACGCCAATCGCGTACATGATACCGAAGCTTTCGGCCCTGTTTCCACGATCATGCCCTATCGTGATCTGAACCACGCAATTGCACTGCTCAACAAGGGAAAGGGTTCACTTGTCGCCTCTGTTATTACCAATGACGGTGATGTTGCCCGTGAAATAACCTTGGGCGCGGCAGCGTTTCACGGCAGGCTTTATTTTAACAATCGTACATCGATGTCAGAAGCAACAGGTCACGGCGCGCCGCTGCCTCATATGGTGCATGGGGGACCGGGCCGTGCGGGCGGCGGCGAGGAATTGGGCGGTATCCGCGGCGTCATGCATTATATGCAACGCACCGCCATTCAAGGCAGCCCCGACATTTTGACTGCAATCGGTCAACAATGGGTGCCCGGTGCAGTTGAAAAAAGCGGCAAACCGCATCCTTTTACCCGCACTTTCACCAAGCTTGAAATCGGTGAAACATTTAACAGCGGCAGTCGCCAAGTCACCTTGGACGACATAGAAACCTTTGCCCATTTCACCGGCGATACGTTTTATGCCCATATGGATGACGACGCTGCCCGTGCAAATCCATTTTTCCCCGGGCGCGTTGCACACGGTTACTTACTGTTAAGTTTTGCTGCTGGGCTGTTTGTACAGCCTGACCCCGGCCCGGTCCTTGCAAACACAGGCCTCGATAACCTACGCTTCATGGCCCCGGTTGAGGCCGGAGACAGCATTAAGGTGCGTTTGAGCGTCAAACACAAAACCCCTCGTAATGACGAATACGGCGAAGTACGTTGGCATGTGACATTAACCAATCAGAAAGACGAGGCCGTGGCGGAGTATGAGTTGCTGACAATGAATGCCGTCTGATGATTTTGTCAGACACACCACCCACCTGAGAGAATTGGGGGGACAAAGGGTCTGGTCATTGATGATCAGTCTTTTTGGTGATTTGGCACAGGGCGAAGGCGATGTCATTGACGGACCCGTGCTGACGGCAATCATGCAGTTGTTGCAGGTCAAGCCAGAAGCAACCCGCGTCGCACTGCACCGATTGCGAAAAGATGGGTGGATATCGTCAGAAAAATTTGGCCGTATTAGCCAACACAGCCTCACAGCCAAAGGTCGCGCTGAAAGTGTTGCGGCCAGTCCACGGATTTACGCGCAGCCCCCCGATGGCCACGACGATTGGCAATTGATTATGCTCGAAGAGGCATCGGCGGACAGTCCAAAGAAAATGGCCACGCTTGGTTTTGCCAGCCTAACAAAACGCATATATCTTGGGCATTCATATACTCCTGCACCGACACACGCATTGCAGCTGTTGGGCGGCAGCGTTCCTGCTTGGGTGTCCAAACAACTTGAACCAGATGAGCTTCGAAATGATTATTCTGCTCTTGTGGGAACCCTCTCTGACCTAAAAAGGGTGATCCCGGGTAACATAGGACCATTAGAAACCGCGGTTTTGCGATGCTTGATCGTACACAATTGGCGACGGCTTGTTCTCAAACATCCCAGCTTACCAAGCAGGCTTGTTTCACCTGATTGGCCGGGGCTGACCTGTCACAGGTTGGTTGCCGAAATGCTAAAACAATTCCCCCGCCCCAGTCTCAATGATATTGGAACTTACCATAGCGACACTTAACCACTTCAAAACGCGGACTTTCCCAAGTCACACAAGCCAGATATAGGGTGATGCATGACAAATTTTCTGTACCAAAACGATCTGCCCGATAACCTTGATTTTGGTTCCATCGTTGCCATTGATTGCGAAACCATGGGGTTGAACCCACACCGCGACCGACTTTGTGTTGTTCAGCTGTCGGGGGGTGATGGAAACGCGCATCTTATTCAAGTTGCCAAAGGGCAGACTGAGGCACCAAACCTTTGTGCGTTGTTGACCAATCCTGATGTCCTCAAATTGTTCCATTTCGGGCGCTTTGACATTGCCGCGATGGAAAACGCCTTTGGGGCTGTCACCGCACCGGTCTATTGCACAAAGATCGCAAGCCGCCTGATCCGTACATTTACGGATCGGCACGGGTTGGCAAAGCTGTTGCAAGAACTGCTGAACATCGACATCTCAAAGCAGCAACAATCCAGCGATTGGGGCTCGAAAACACTCACCGAAGCTCAGATTGAATATGCCGCCTCAGATGTGTTGTACCTACATCAACTCCGCGAAGAGCTGAACACCCGCCTGATTCGAGAGGGACGCATGGAAATCGCACAAGCTTGCTTTGATTTTCTGCCGATGCGTGCCCATCTTGATCTGGAAGGCTGGCCTGAAATAGATATTTTTGCACACGCATGATCAACCAATTCTCAACAATCGATCAGTTTAACGCTTTGGGTGGTGTTTTGGACGTTCGTTTAGACGATTTTTTTGCATCGACCAGTGCAGTGCAACCGACTAGAGCAGTTCATTTCCTGAACCTCTATTATATGAATTTGGGATAGGTTCGTCATGCGCGCGGATAGCTATTCCAGATGGGTGTCTTGGCTCAAGGTATTGTTTCCGCTTGCTGCGCTGGGTCTGCTATCAACCCTCTTCCTATTGTCCCGCGCGATTGACCCAGAAACAGTCATTCCGTTTGCAGACAAGGAAATTCAAGACAGGTTGCGTGATCAACAGGTCACCGGCCCGTTTTTTTCAGGGACCACCGCAGAAGGTGATCTAATCTCATTTTCCGCCGAGACCTTGAAGACCCCTGATGGACGAACCGGCTCCAATCGGGCCGAGGATGTTATTGTAAAGGTTGCCGCTATACGCGGAACAAAAATAACTGTTGTCGCCGCCATGTCTGAGTTCGATATCGCAAATGATCTTGCAGAGCTAACCGGGAATGTTGTGATAACGACGTCGGCGCAGTACCGCATCATATCAGATAAATTATCCTCACAGTTGTCTGTGCTCAACCTGAAATCACCCGGTCCGGTTGAAGCGACCAGTCCGGCGGGACGTTTAAATGCTGGTAGTATGTTAATAACATCCTCAGAAGAGGGAAAACCCGCCCAATTGATTTTCACAAATGGGGTGAAACTGGTATACACGCCAAAACAGGTAGAAGAGTGACCACCGTGAAACATCTGCGATTCCTAATGCTCCCCCTATTCTTGGCCATGCAAAGCGTGCCAGTCAGCGCACAGGGGACAAACGTTGCCTTTGGCACAATTCGCCAAGATACTGGCCTTCCTGTTGAGGTTACCGCAGATAATCTTGCTGTCGATCAGGCCACTGGCACAGCGATTTTCACCGGGAATGTTTTGATTGGACAAGGCGAAATGCGCCTGTCCGCTGCCCGCGTGTTGGTTGTATACCGGGCCGAAAACAAAGGCATCGCGCGGCTTGAAGCCACAGGCGGCGTCACATTGGTTTCTGGCCCAGACGCAGCAGAATCAGAGCGCGCTGATTACAATATTGATGATGGTACAATTGTGATGACCGGAAGTGTTCTTTTGGCCCAGGGGGCAAGCGCGCTGAGCGCTGAGCGGATGTCTGTCCGGTTGTCGGATGGTACGGCGCAAATGTCCGGCCGCGTTAAGACCATTTTGCAGACAGGCAGCAATAATTAATGACCCCGCCACCTGAACTAACGATCGCAGAGGGTTCCTCTGGCCTTAAGATTGAGCATTTGCGTAAATCTTATCGTAAAAAGACCGTGATTCGCGACTTTTCAATGCATCTTGACCGGGGTGAAGTGGTTGCGCTGCTTGGTCCAAATGGTTCGGGAAAAACCACGACATTCTATGCTGTTGCAGGTCTTGTTACCCCCGAAGGCGGCAGTGTCGTCGTAGATGGCAAAGATGTTACAACCCTTCCTATGTATCGCCGCGCGCAGCTTGGTATTGGCTATCTTCCCCAAGAAATGAGCATTTTTCGTGGCCTATCGGTGCAAGACAACATCAGCGCCATCCTTGATATTTCCGTCCCAATCCGTCACCAGCGCCGCGAACGGCTGGAAGAATTGCTGTCAGAGTTTTCAATAGAACATCTGCGCCGCGCCCCTGCGCTGGCATTGTCCGGCGGTGAACGCCGTCGCGTAGAAATTGCCCGGTGTCTAGCAGCGAACCCAAACTATCTGCTGCTTGATGAACCCTTTGCCGGTGTTGATCCCATCTCAGTAGGGGACATTCGGCATCTTGTCGCTGACCTCAAAAACCGCGGTATTGGTGTCTTGATCACGGACCATAACGTTCGGGAAACATTGGAGATTGTTGATAGGGCATACATTTTGCACGAAGGAAAAGTGTTGATGTCCGGGACGCCCGATGAGGTCGTTCAAAATGAGAACGTCCGCCGCGTCTATCTTGGCGATAATTTCCGAATTTCTTAAAATCACGTTACCGACAAAGAAAAATTTCCGTGACTGCGCGCGCCGCTTGCCATTGACTTTTCACGTCATTTTAGGCCTCATAGTGGTATGGTGACATTTCGTTCCTGTTTGATCTCGCATCGGCCTTATCGCCAAGGCATGGTCAAAAAGTATTCGAACGAAGGACCATTTTTCCGCACCTGAGCTGATCAAACGCCACCCTTCCGTGGCACGTTTGATGACGCCCAGATACACAATAACAAGGAGACCATATGCGGTACCAAATCAGCGGCAAACAGATCGACATTGGCGAAGCCCTTCAAACTCATGTGAAAGAAGAGCTGGGTATATCCGTCAAAAAATATTCAGAACGTCCGACGGATGCGATGGTCATATTTTCAAAGTCGGCACACGAATTTGTCTGCGAGGCGACCGTACATCTATCCACTGGACTGACCGCATCTGCGAAGGCCCATAACGTTGATATCTATGGCGCTTTTGATGATTGCAACGAGAAGATGGAAAAGCAGCTTCGTCGGTATAAACGCCGCTTGAAAGATCATCACAAGGATCGGCCAGAACCGGTTGAACTTCTTGGTGCGTCCTCTTATATCCTCGCGTCAGAAAGCGATTCAGACACGCAGGAACCCGAGACCCTTCAACCCATGATTATCGCAGAAATGCAGACCAAGATTGCGACCTTGTCTGTTGGTGAAGCGGTCATGCAAATGGATTTGACAGGCACCCCTGTTGTGCTGTTTCGAAAAGAAGGCAAAGAAGGCCTAAATGTTGTTTACCGCCGTGAAGACGGGAACATCGGCTGGATTGACCCTTCTTAAACCTATCAGATGGCTGAAACCCATCCAAAGAGCAGAGCGAGCGAAATGGATTTTGCGAAACTCCTAAAGCCGGAGGCGGTAAAGGTATTAACCTCTGCCTCCAGCAAAAAGCGGCTGATGCACGACATCGGTGATCTAGTTCATCATGCCTATGGTTTGAACGCCGGTGAAGTTGTCGACGCGTTGATCGCTCGCGAATCTTTGGGCCCGACCGGCGTGGGGCACGGCGTTGCCTTGCCGCATGCCCGTCTTGATGGCCTCGAAGAGGTGATTGGCGCGTTTGTTCTGCTCGACAAGCCAATTGATTTTTCTTCGGTTGATCGGCAACCAGTTGACTTGGCTTTTGCCCTTTTCGCGCCAGAGGATGCTGGTGTTGAACACCTCAAGGCGCTGGCATTGGTTGCCCGAACACTGCGTGATTCCACAATCTGTGCAAAGCTGCGGTCCAATCCCGAAGCAGGGACGCTTTATACAATTTTAACTGAAAATAAGTCTGTACAGGCGGCCTAAGCCCAGCGACTAAACCCAAACGTCACATAATCTCGTTGGTAAGCTTGAGCGGTCAGTTTCTCGATTTCATCGTCGTAAACCTCAGCCAACGCAATAGGTTGTTGCGGTTGGCAATCGGGCAGTTCGGGCACCTCTACATGTCCAACAGACCGTGCAATATCTGCCAGTTCAGTCTCTAGGTCTGCCTCCCGAATAATGCGGTCTGGCAGGCATACTTCCCCAAACCCCGTAATCGCCTGCGCTTGCGTGCACCATGACGCATCAACCCGGATCGCAGTCTGCCCAGATAAGTTCCCTTTGAGAAAAACCAAAAATGCTGCAAATGCCGCCCGGTGTGCTGCTGTATCATAAGTATCGTCGGGCCCATTTGGAGGCAGTGGCATATTATACCGCCGCATCATCGTATTACGCAGCTGCGTAAAACTGCCCTTTCCGGTGGTCAGAATATGTCGACAAAACGCGTCGTGTGCGCGTTCAACAGGATGCCGCAAGACGGTGAAACTGCGGTGTCCCGGGTGTTTGCGTTTCCATTGCCGCAAGTCCTTTTGTGACAGCTTCGTTTGCAGCTCACTCTGAGGCACACCATCAAGCGCAGCCATCCAATCCACGACCTGACTATGTGGCCCGCTGCGCAACGGCATATAAATCAAAGCAGATTCAGCAGCGACAACATAGGATGGCACGTTCGGCCCACGGCGTGGTTCAAAGTTCGGCGTGCGCGTCAGGTCAAACCGGTCCAATTGCGATAGCGATTTTACCATGTGATCGTAGTTGCTAACCTTGGTCGAAATCGGACTTGGGTTCTGCTTTTTCAGGCTATCGTCCAGCGTATCCAGCACTTCATCAACGCCCAAATACTTTGCCAATCCATTCATGACCTCAACGCTTTGCAGGTCTTCATAGGCAACATAAAACGCGGTCTGACCCGACGTTTGCAGCCTGTTCAGCAACAAAACTTGAAAGGATTGCAAAGCTTCCAGATGCGCTTCAAATTCCCCGCTCTCAAAAACAACCTGCGCTGATCTGTGCGCTTTCACATCAGTCAGTTTCCACTGCCCAGTGGACTGGGCAATCTTCCAACTGACATAACTATCAACCGGGTTGCGGGTTAGAACGATCTTTGCGCAACGCGGGTCATCGGCAATCGCATCACGCACCCTTGGATCATGATCATGAAAATACCGAAATCCGCTCAACGTAGATGGATCATTTCGAATGGCGTCTAAAAGAACAGCCGGGGTCGCGTCGCGTGTTGCCAAATCAACGCCCAAAATCGGTTTATTATTGGGATATCCCAGAAAATGAGGGTTAAACGCTTCGCCGTGACAGGTAATTCCCGTGAACGCATTCAGGTTGGCTTCAAGAAAGTTAGAACCAGTGCGCATTTCTGCAAACACAACAAAGGAATCAAATTTAGCGTTCATGGCCTATTGTACTATGTAAGGTTTGCGAGTGGTTTTTTGTACGGTTTCCATACCCCGTTCCGCAGGAAAGTCACCCATCAGATAAGGATGCATGCCTTGGTTTTTTAGGTTTTGCAGGAACTGACCAAATCCACTGAGGTCTGCCATCTTTGGGGCCTCTGACAATCGGCGCAATTTAGTGCGCCCAATCTCGTCTAAAATGCCCTGCAATGGTTCCATCGGCGCTTCGATAAACTCTGCCATGCTCCAAATACGCACGCGCGCTTTGGTATAGGGTGACCGCAGAACATCCATGTGTTCGCTCTCGATCTTTTGCAATTTTGCGGCTGTGCTTCTGATGTCCGCGAAATCCATATTTGACCGGAACAGCGGCACAGCCCAGGCACCCGTAATCACCGATACCTGTGCATTAGGATCTTTCGCCACACGCCAATTTATGTCTTGATTGTCAGCAGGCCCAAACTGAAAACACTGGCGTTCGCCACGGGTATTCCAGATCAGGTTGGTCAGAAAACCCTTGTTATTATAGTCCCGCAGGGTTGCTGAATCCGCCAGCGCACCATTGATCGCTGATTGCCTGTCAGCATAGTGAACCGCATCTGTTGCAAACAAATGCCCGTGCACCCGTGCGCCCGTTGATTTAGCCAGCCAAGGTTCGAAATTCTCAAACAGCTCAGCAAATCCTTGGAACATCGAATAAGGTGCCGCAGTCACACCGTTTTCCCAATCCTCATTGGGAAACCTGCTCTGCATATAAAGACCCGATCTGCCCCTTGTCCGACGCTCAACTGCCTTGGCAAAAATGCGGTCAATCTTACCGGGGTTTGGCTCGGTCTTTTTCATCGCTCCAGCCGCATCTGTTAGAAAGGCTTCATACAAGCGGTCAGCATAGGGCCAAATTTTTCGCGCGACAAAACAATCCGATCGCCGCAAAAGCTGCAAATGATCATCGTAAAAAATGTGAGGTTTGCCTTGGAAATCAAACTTCGACAACGTCAGTGACCGGCTTTCGATATTTGTTGAATACTGCCGCGCCAACGTTTGAAAATAAGATTCATCCGGAATCCAGACATGCCTGAAAAACTTGTCATAGGTTGGCCGTTCAGGGTCTTGCAGGATTGCCGACAGTGTCTGCCGTGACAGACACCACCATTGTGACCCCATATGCGGAACAATGCCATTTGGCATTTTGCGAGCCAGTCGCAGACGTCGCTGAATATCGACGATCCGATCAAAGACAAAACGATTCTTTTTCCAAGAGACTGGGAACCTCAGGGTAAACCGTTCTTCATCCAGCCCGCCAACAGTCCATGGAACATCAGATGTCGTGGCGCTTTCGATAAAATCTGTGCGTGGCCGTTGTGCGAGGTAGTCGATCAGTTCTTCAACGGGTCGAAGTGGCAAACATGACCCTGAAGCTAAATAAACATGGCGGACCTGCGGAAAACTGGCCAGCATAAGTTCAGACGCCGCCTGTGACGCCGCGACAATTCCCCAAGTGCCCCATTCACAACGGTATCGGCCAGAAAACTTTACAGCCTCCAAATCGCTGAGTGCTGAAACAAATACATCATGGGTCTTACGTGGGACACTTTTGTCGATGTGAATGACAACAGGGCACCCTGCCGCCGCCCAATGCCGGGCAACTTGTTCGGCACGCCCCAACGCGGTATGCACCAGCATGACAATACCAACGCTCATGCCCAGTTTCCTTTGGACATCAGCCCCAAAATTTCAAGCTGTCGCCAGTTAATATACCGTTCAGACCACTTACACCAAAGCTGAGGATCGTCCTTTAACCGCTCTGCATAGGCCTTGTACTCGACTGAGGCGGCATAGTGCTGGTTTCGCTCAAGCTCCTCTTCGGCCTTGTTGCCAAAGGTATCCAGAAACTTTGCATGCAGCAAAACGCCAGATGCCTTTTCACCGCCCCACTCGTCATAAACTTGGTTCAATCCGCGTGGCAGCAACATATGGGTCGAACTAACGTAGGTGTATCGCTTGTCCCATTTGACCAAGGGCACCTTGTTCAACGCTGGTGCCTTTGCTGGGTCGTCAGGAAAAAACACCCGAGCGCGGGGGCCGCCTTGGATCCAGAGGTTTGTAAAAAGATGGTTGCGAGAAATGGTATAATTGCCGCTGTCGAACCAAGATGCGATTTCAATTGGGTTCTGACCTTCGCGGTAAGGTTGCTCGTCCAAACGGCCTTTTGGATACATATCCAAAAGCATGGCCGAAAATGACTTGATTGATGAGGCGTCCAGCCAATCGGTCAAAGCACGCAATGGCCGGGTATCACAAAATGGATAAACCAGAAATTCGTCAGGATCGACAGTCAGCGCCCAATGACCATGTGCATATTTCATTTGTAACCAGTTCAGCCAATCCACGCCAAAGCGCGCACTCTTGTAGCTCGATTTGGTCCGCCAAACCGACACATCCGACTGCTCTGCAAGGTAGTCAAGCGATCCATCGGTGCTGTCATTGTCCACGAAAAAGAAATGACCAACACCCATTTCGCGGTAATAATCTAGGAAATAGGGCAACCTAATCCGTTCATTCCGCTGGGTGCAAAACAACAGCAAATCGTCCGCACGGATTTGTCCTGTGCGGTTTGAAACACGTTTCAGCTCTCTTCGTTTTCGGATCGCACGAATGCGCCACCGCTTACGTTGAAGCCTCAGCCGATATGACTGGATTAAACCCAAATCTGCCCTCTACCCTCGGGGAATTACCGCTCTTTTTATGCGCTATCATCTTAACCTTAACACGGTCTTGAAATGATCTGACCAATTTGGTCCAGCAAAGTGGTCTACTTTGGGCGCTTTAGGCGGGTTCTTCTCCCAGTTCTCAATCGTACTTATCCACAAATATCTGTCAGATACAGGTGCGTAAACGGGTTTATCGCCCAGAACTTCCCTTAAAACCTCCAGATCGTTGCATAAAACACGCGATCCAAGGGCCAACGCCTCTATTGGAGGAAAACCAAAGCCTTCAGCAAGGCTCGGAAACAGTGATCCTGCTGCACCTTTTACAAGGGCAGCAAGCGCTGGATCAGTTAATCCGGGCAGCTCGTAAACATTGCTCTGATCTGTCAACTGGTCCAGTCGCTGAAACACCGCATCGTTGTTCCACCCTCGACTGCCACAAATGAAAAGCGGTGCCGCCGCGTCCCCCATTTCCTGCCAAATATCAAGAAGTAATGCGTGATTTTTTCGGGGCTCAATCGTGCCGACCGTCACAAAGTAAGGTCGATCTGTCGGCAATCCCGGTGGCAATTCCTCAGGATTTGCAACAGGCGCAATTGTTCCCAAATGGGCAACAATTGGCTCTGGTGTCCTGCCCCATCCTTGCATGAATTTTTCTGTACGTCGCTGCGTGTCAAATGAATTGTAAATTACAAAGTCTGCCTTACGGCAGACCCGCTGCACCTTGCCCCGAAATGGCTCAACTGTGCCTTCTCTTTGGAAGTCTGGATACTCCAGCGGGATCACATCATGAACCATAACGGCGCTTCGCCCTCCGCTTGATTGAACAGCGTCCAACACCCGGTCCGTCAAATTACTATGCCCGACATTGAAGTAGTCATAGCCGTGCGGCAAAGCCCGGCGTAAGGCCTTCGCAAGCTGCATCGGCAGCATTCGATCCATGGCAAGCCGTCGGATGTCGCTTTCTGCTTTCCTCTGCTGCGCCGACCTGCCACGTGGCCACCGTGACATTAGGTCAATAGCGCCCCAAGGCACTCTACCCTCGGCCCGCTCCAAAAAGCCGCGCATCCCACCTTGGTCAAGCAGCACATATCCAAATGCCGTCCGTGCCAATCCAAAAACTGGGATGTCTTCTCCAATAAACTGGCTCAAATATGCGTGTTCGACCCTATCAACACCTGTTGCCACCCGCCCTGCCCGTCGCAAACTACGCGTCAGATCAAGCAGCCGGGCCACCGTCATCTAGGCATCATAATGGCCCGTTTGGTGCCATCTCCATGCGTCAGTGATCATGTCCCGCATCGTTGAACGTGTCGGCTTCCATCCAAGCTCTTCAACTGCGCGTTGCGACCCAGATACCAGCTTTGTGCAGTCACCAGCGCGTCGCGGACCTTCGGTAAATGGCACCGCTTGATTGGTCACTTCACGGCTATGTTCAATCACGTCACGGACAGAAAACCCCGACCCGGTGCCAAGGTTAAAAACACGACTGGGCTTGCCATCCCGGAGCCATTTAAGACCCAATACATGCGCATCCACCAGATCACAAACATGCACATAGTCCCTGATACAAGTGCCGTCCGGCGTGTCATAATCTGTTCCGAAAATCGTCAACCCGTCACGTTTGCCGTCAATCGCATCCAGCATCAGAGGAACCAAATGGGTTTCGGGCTGGTGGAATTCACCAACCTGCCCTTCAGGGTCAGCACCCGCCACATTAAAATAGCGAAAAATCACATGCTGAAGCTCATGTGAAACGCCAAAGTCACGCAGAATGTCTTCGATTGCACGTTTTGATGCACCATAGGCATTAATCGGGAATTGCGGACTGTCTTCATCAAGCACAACATTATCTTGGTCGCCGTAGGTCGCACAGGTTGATGAGAAAACAAAGTTCATACAGTTTGCCGCAACGGCTGCTTCGATCAAGTTCAAAGAACCCATGACGTTGTTCCGCCAGTATTTCCCGGGCTCTACCATGCTCTCGCCAACTTGGCTGAGCGCTGCAAAATGCATCACCGCGATCGGCTGATACTGCGCAAAAACTTGGTCCAGCCGCGCCCTGTCTATCAAGTCGCCCTGCTCAAACGGGCCAAACTTCACCGCATCCTGCCAGCCCGTCACCAGATTGTCATAGGTTACGGGTGTAAATCCCGCAGCCATCAACGCTTTGCAGGCATGTGAACCAATATAACCCGCACCACCTGTAACAAGAACATTGCCCATCATTGGTCCTTTGCCCGGCTTATTGAGCCGCCTTGTCGATGTGCATGATACTGCGCAGATACGCGCTAAGGTCGTCCCGCAAATCTTCTCGCGCCAAAGCAAAAGCAACCGTTGCCTGCAAAAACCCTGATTTAGAGCCACAATCAAACCGTTGTCCACGGAACCGATAGCCATACACGCTGCGGTCCTGTTCGATTTCACGCGCAATCGCATCGGTCAGTTGTATTTCGCCACCCGAACCGGATTTCAACTGGTTGAGATTCTGCAAAACAGTGGGTGCCAAAATATAGCGCCCGATCACTGCAAGGTTAGAGGGGGCTTTATCGGCGTCGGGCTTTTCAATCATACCATTGACCTTAACCAATTGACCCATATCATCCGACACATCCAACATGCCGTAAGATGACGACTTTTCCGGTTCTACTTCCATCGCAGCGACCATATTACCACCGGTCTCGGCATAGGCTTCAACCATCTGTTGCAGACACGGTTTTTCCGCCGCAATCACATCGTCAGGCAGGATGACCGCAAAAGGCTCATTCCCGATCAGTCGACGTGCGCACCAAACGGCATGTCCCAAACCCAATGCACGGTGTTGACGAATATATGCAATCGCACCGCTTTCCATGTTGGTGTTTTTGAGGATCTCAAGAAGTTCCGTCTTTTTCTTCTTCTTCAACTCCTGCTCTAGCTGAGGCGCATGGTCAAAATAATCCTCAAGAGCACCCTTGCCCCGGGACGTAACAAAGATAAATTCTTTAATCCCAGCGGCACGCGCCTCATCAATAGCATATTGAATAAGCGGCCTATCAACCAAAGTCATGATTTCCTTGGGGACCGATTTTGTCGCTGGCAAGAACCGTGTTCCCATACCTGCAACTGGGAAAATCGCTTTTGTTACTTTCCTACGCATCTTTATCCTAACAACCTCTAGTTGGGCTGGCTTCTGCTATCATTACTCAATCTCGCAGTACTACCTGCAAACTCTGTCTTTAGTGTGAAATCAAAGTCTCAATTTTTGTGTCACTCACTCTTCACTCAATCCGCGCTGTCTGGCAACGCGTGAACGCTCTTTTTCGAAACAGCGTGATCTCGATGTCATCCGAAACAATGCCTCGTTTCGTACCGATTTGCCGTAAATGCCACCACTTTGCATCCAGATGCCTTCAGGATCAAACTTCAATTGATGATAGATAGCTGTTCGAGACAGATTGAGCAGGGTGACAATCTCACCTTTTTTCACCCTATCTACGGCCAAGGCATAATCTTTCTTGAAGCAAACGGGACGAGTCGGAACAAACCGGCTTACCCGCCGCTCTGATGAAAATGGCATAAATGGCACCAATGGGTGCTTGGGCAGTTCTGTCTTTGTTATTTCGCGATGTTCGCCCTCGCGATATCCGTCATCCAAACGCTGTATCAAGCGTTTTATGTCGCGCGGCTCAAGCCCACCGTCAATCATATGACGCAACAACCGATACCGTTGCTCTGTCCGTAGGCGTTGCCACTGGCTAAGGCGCTTCTCTTGGACCACGTTTTTGCGTTGGAAAACCGCCCAGCTTGCGCCGATATCAAAAAGGTCACGTGGCACCCGCGCCTCAGTCCGCAGCCTGTTCGCAGCAAAACCATGATGAACTTCGGCCAGCGGGACAATTGCAGTTTTGTGACCAGCTTGCGCAATCCGCATATTGAGGTCGGTTTCGTCGAGAAAGTAGTGGAATGCCGGGTCAAAGCCACCAAGCTCAATCAGAACACTTCGACGAAACGCCATATTAGTGCCTTCTGTTTTAATTGCCCGCCCGCGTGGCGGTGTCAGGACGCTTGTTTGAACAGGGCTTATATCCAGTTCATGCGCTTCGCCCAGCGCGTCCAGGCTGCGGGCTTTCCATTGAAAGGAAATGCCATTCCGCCCCCGCACAAAACCGCCCAGCGCCGCCACGTCTGATTGCAATGCAGGTGCCACCAGAAACCGAAGCCATTGTGGTTCTGGAACCGCGTCATCGTCGATAAACGCAACAATCTCTCCCGCGGCATGGATCAGACCCAAATTACGCGCTGCCGAAATGTTTGGCTCATCAAAAGGAAGTAACTTCAGATCATCAGAAAAAGGTTGGTCTTGCGCAGATTTTATCCCCTTGGGGTCCGTAACCACAACAATTTCAAATGAGGGGTATTGAAGTTGCGACAACCCCAACAAACATCGTTTTAACGCCTCAGGTCGATTCCTGCTCACGACAACAATGCTGACGGGCAAGACCTTCATCAGGCAGGTTTCAATGCGACGCTTGGTGCATGAGCGATAAAGAATGGGTTTGCAAAACCAGCTTTGCCATACATGAGAGGTGCTAAATCATCGAACCGGACAACTGCACCGCCAGCGCCGTTCAACACCGCATGACCTGCCGCAGTATCCCACTCCATTGTGCGACCCAATCGGGGGTACAAATCTGCCTCTCCCGTTGCCACAAGGCAGAACTTAAGCGACGATCCGGCGCTTTTCATGTCTTGCACAGCATATTTCCCGATATAGTCATCTGTTGCCTGATCCCGGTGCGACTTTGATGCAACCACCAATAACGCTGAATTGTCAGCGTCAGAGACTGATATGGCTTGAACAGAGCCTACTTTTTCCTTGGTAAACGGTCCAATTTCTTCGACAGACTGACCATCGCCTTGGGTAAAGAACATCCGCGATTTAGCAGGCGCATACACAACACCACGGGTTGGAACACCACCTTCAACCAACGCAATATTCACCGTAAAATCACCACGACGGTGGATGAACTCTTTGGTGCCATCCAATGGGTCAACGATCAAAAAGGTGTCGCCCTGCGCCGTGTGTGTTGCTGCCTGCTCTTCGGTCACCAACATCACATCTGGAAACGCCTTGCGCAGACCTGCTGAAATGATCGCATCGGCGGCCTCATCCGCCGCTGTTACCGGACTGTCATCAGACTTGGCTTTTACATCAAAATCATCCTGCCCATAAATCTCCATGATCTTGTCACCCGCCTCAAGAGACAGCCTGCGCATTGCTGTCACCAACTTGTCATAGTCCATCTGCTCTGGCCCCTTCAGCTTTCGTTGATTAGTAAGTTATTTCCCCTTATGGTGTCGAGCTAACGGAACAGCAAGAATTCCGTGCAAGTCTAAGGCACACACGAAGGCAGCAGCATGTTTCAATCCACTCGGAAACCAAAGGGCAGCTTTGCATCGTCAGTCGCGATGGCTGAACTGGTCTACCACTCGGTCGTGCGTAGCGTACGCAAGCAGCACAATAATGCGTTTGTCGCTGTCTTTATGAATATGATGCAGTCAGTCATGTTTGTTGCAGCATTTTACGTTATGTTCACCATCCTTGGGTTAAAGGGCGCGGCGATCAGGGGCGATTTTCTGGTCTATATTATGTCTGGAATCTTCCTTTATCTGACACATACAAAAGCCGTTGGTGCTGTTTCGGGGTCCGAAGGGCCCGCAAGTCCAATGATGCAACATGCGCCCATGACGACAATCGTTGCGATCACCTCTGCCGCCATGGGTGCGCTCTATATTCAGGTGTTGTCGCTTGTTGTCATTTTGTTTGCCTACCACGTTGCCTTTACCCCACTTCAAATTGAGCAACCCATTGCGGCCTTTGGTATGTTGTTGATCGCATGGTTCACGGGCTGCGCCGTGGGTATGGTATTGCTTGCGCTAAAACCGTGGTTCCCATCCTTTGTCAGCATTTTTTCGATGGTCTACCAACGTGCCAACATGATTGCGTCTGGCAAAATGTTTGTGGCAAATACATTGCCAAGCTTCATGCTTGCGATGTTTGACTGGAACCCATTGTTTCATGCCATTGATCAGGCGCGCGGTTTTGCCTTCATCAACTACAACCCACGCTACAGTAATTATGAATATCCGTTATGGGTTGGCTTGGTCTTGTTAATGATCGGGCTAATGGGTGAATTCTACACCCGCAAATACGCTTCAATCAGCTGGAATGCGCGGCGGTAGATTATCCCACTGCAAGACCAGCTACTCCACCACCCGCAACGTCAAATTGATCCGCCCACCACCTTTCAACAACGTCGATGACCCCGCCTTGATCCGGTCCACCCCGTGATAGGTCAGACGCGCCTCACCGCCCATAACAACAACATCCCCGGACCGAAGCCAAACCGATTCAGTTTTACCGCCACCTGCCAGATTCCCTATGCGAAACAACCCCTCATCACCCAAGGAAATTGACACGACAGGCCATCGAAAATCCGCCTCATCCTTATCTTGGTGCAGCCCCATGCGCGCATTTGCATCGTAGTAGTTGATCAAACAACACTCCGGTTGCCGCATCAGTCCCGTTAAGGTTTTCCAAATCTGGATCACCTCATCAGGGATTTCAGGCCAAACCGTTCCATCTGGATGGGTCGCAACATACCGATATCCCGTCCGATCTGAAAACCATCCGTATTTTCCTGCTGCGGACATCCGAACAGACATCTGTTTGCCATAAGGTGTGTCTGGGCGAAACAGTGGTGCGGCCTGGACCACCCTGCGTATCGCCGAAACCAGTTGTATCTGGGCGGGCTTGTCCAAGAACTCATTATAAATTTCGAAGCCCCTAAGCCGCAAAACTGTCATTTATTTACCCTTCCTTACCCAGTTTCGCAAAAATCCTTGCAGATTCCCGGTTTCCAGACCCTTGCAATGGTTGCAGGGTCCATTTCCGCTCCTTATATACCCTCCGAACCGCGGCGGGCGTAGTGCCCAATGCATCATCAGATCGGGGCAAGGGTGCCGTAACGGGCCTGCGCCTCGTGTCATCGCCTTGAACTCAAAAAGGGATCGAAAACATGGCCAAAGTAATTGGTATTGACCTTGGAACAACCAACAGCTGCATCGCCATCATGGACGGCAGCCAGCCTCGCGTGATCGAAAACGCCGAAGGCGCACGCACAACCCCCTCAATCGTCGCCTTCACCGATGATGAACGCCTTGTGGGTCAGCCTGCCAAACGGCAAGCGGTCACAAACCCCGACAACACAATTTTTGGCGTTAAGCGTCTGATTGGTCGTCGTAACGACGATGCGAATCTTGCCAAAGACAAGAAAAATCTGCCCTTCAATGTGATTGATGGCGGCAATGGTGACGCTTGGGTCGAAGCCAAGGGTGAGAAATACTCCCCTTCACAAATCTCCGCCTTCATTCTGGGCAAGATGAAAGAAACCGCTGAATCTTATTTGAGTGAAGAGGTCACGCAAGCTGTGATCACCGTACCTGCGTATTTCAACGACGCACAGCGTCAGGCCACCAAAGACGCCGGTAAAATTGCTGGCCTTGAAGTGCTACGGATCATCAACGAACCAACAGCTGCAGCATTGGCTTATGGTCTGGACAAAGAAAACACACACACCATCGCGGTCTATGACCTTGGCGGTGGTACGTTCGACGTGACCATCCTTGAGATCGACGATGGCCTGTTCGAAGTGAAATCCACCAACGGCGACACGTTCCTTGGGGGCGAAGACTTTGATATGCGCATCGTCAACTACCTCGCCGAAGAGTTCAAAAAAACCAATGGCGTTGACCTGACCAAAGACAAGATGGCGTTGCAGCGTCTAAAAGAAGCCGCCGAGAAAGCTAAGATTGAGCTTTCCTCATCTTCACAGACCGAAATCAACCAGCCGTTCATCTCCATGGGCAAAGACGGCTCACCATTGCACATGGTGATGAAGCTAACCCGTGCCAAGCTGGAAAGCCTTGTCGGCGACCTTATCAAAGCGTCAATGAAGCCTTGCGCCGCTGCGTTGAAGGATGCAGGCCTGACCGCAAAAGACATCGACGAAGTTGTTTTGGTTGGCGGTATGACCCGCATGCCACGCGTCGTTGAAGAAGTGACTAAGTTCTTTGGCAAAGAGCCACACAAGGGTGTGAACCCTGATGAAGTTGTTGCCCTTGGTGCCGCTATTCAAGCTGGTGTTCTGCAAGGTGACGTCAAGGACGTTGTCCTTCTCGACGTCACGCCATTGTCACTGGGTATCGAAACCCTTGGTGGCGTGTTTACCCGTCTTATTGACCGAAACACGACCATTCCAACGAAAAAGTCTCAGGTGTTCTCAACTGCCGAAGACAACCAGAACGCTGTAACGATCCGCTGTTTCCAGGGTGAACGCGAAATGGCCGCTGACAACAAGATCCTCGGTGCCTTCAACCTCGAAAATATCCCACCAGCGCCGCGTGGCATGCCACAGATCGAAGTGACCTTTGACATCGACGCCAACGGCATCGTGTCGGTAGGCGCGCTTGATAAAGGCACAGGCAAGGAACAAAAGATCACGATCCAAGCCTCTGGTGGCCTGTCAGATGAAGATATCGACAAAATGGTAAAGGACGCCGAAGAAAATGCAGAAGCGGATAAAGAACGCCGCACACTGGTTGATGCACGCAATCAGGCAGAAAGCCTGATCCACTCAACTGAAAAATCAGTGGAAGAGCATTCAGACAAGGTGGATCCAACCACGGTTGAAGCGATCGAATTGGCCATCGCCGCGCTGAAAGACGAGCTGGAAAACGACAATGCCGACAAGATCAAATCCGGCATCCAAAACGTGACTGAAGCGGCAATGAAACTGGGTGAGGCCATTTACAAGGCAGCTCAGGATGATGGCGATGACGATATGGCCGCTGCTGCGGACGCGCCGCATGGCGAAGACGACATCGTTGATGCCGAATTCGAAGATCTGGACGACGACAAGCGCAAGTAATTGTGCACTAGGAACCAATGATAGGGCCGGTCCGTCAGACGGGCCGGCCCGTCACGTTCCCTAAAGCAGGAGCTTTCCCATGGCAAAACGTGATTATTACGAGGTGCTTGGCGTTGCCAAAGGAGCCTCTGCAGATGAAATTAAAAAGGGTTATCGTACGAAGGCCAAAGAATTGCACCCGGACCGGAATGCCGATAACCCCAAAGCCGAAGCGCAGTTCAAAGAAGCTAACGAGGCTTATGATGTCCTGAAAAATGCTGAAAAAAAAGCCGCCTATGATCGTTATGGTCATGCCGCATTTGAAGGCGGAATGGGTGGCGGTGGCGGCCGTCCCGGTGGTGGATTTGGCGGCGGCCAGGGTGATTTCTCCTCTGCGTTTTCAGACGTCTTCGATGACCTGTTTGGCGACTTTATGGGCGGGCAGCGTGGCGGTCAGGGCGGCGGACTCCGTGCGGCACGTGGCGCTGATCTACGCTATAACCTACGGATATCACTCGAAGACGCCTTTGCGGGCCTGCAAAAATCCATCAACGTCCCAACATCCATCCAATGCGATAGCTGCTCTGGCTCAGGTGCCGAAGGTGGTGCCGAACCAACGACATGCCCGACATGTTCCGGCATGGGAAAAGTGCGCGCGCAACAAGGTTTCTTTACGGTAGAACGCACTTGCCCGACATGTTCCGGCATGGGCCAGATCGTCAAGAACCCCTGCAAATCCTGCCGGGGTGCAGGCCGTGTTGAAAAAGACCGCTCATTGTCTGTCAATATCCCGGCGGGTGTTGAAACAGGCACACGCATTCGCCTTGCCGGCGAAGGCGAAGCAGGCATGAGGGGTGGACCGTCTGGTGATCTGTACATCTTTATCGAAGTGTCAGACCATGAATTGTTTGAACGTGACGGACCAAACCTGTTTTGTCGGGTGCCAGTGTCAATGAGCACGGCGGCCCTTGGCGGCAACATCGAAGTACCGACGATTGATGGTGGCCGCGGACGGGTGCAAATTCCCGCTGGCAGTCAGTCTGGCCGTCAGATGCGCTTGCGTGGCAAAGGCATGCCACCGTTGCGCGGCGGCGGAACCGGCGACATGATTATCGAACTGGCTGTTGAGACCCCTGTGAACCTGACGGCCAAGCAAAAAGAGCTGCTGAAAGAATTCGAAGGTGAAGCAAAGAACAACAACCCTGAAAGCAGTAATTTTTTCTCAAGCGTCAAGACATTCTGGGATTCGATGAAGGGGTGATCAGGTAAGGTGGGACAAGCGCCCACTTTACACTTGCTCTGGCAAGGTAAGGTGCATTTCAGTGCACTCCACGTCTGAATTAACCAAATCCTAACCAACCCTAAGCAATCTGCGGGTATGGACCAAAAACCAAATTCATTTGCTGAAAGCCTGCTGCCCTTCCTTATGGATGAGGCCCCAGCCGCTGGGCCAATTTCTGGCAAACAACCATCCTACATTGCCGATCATCGCCAACGTTTGCGCGCCCGTTTTATGCAAGGCGGCCCAGCGGCGATGCCAGACTACGAAATGCTTGAACTTGTACTTTTTCGCGCCATCCCACGGCGTGATGTAAAACCTCTGGCGCACGCTTTGATGACCAAGTTTGGTGACTTCAACCGGGTCATCACCGCACCAGAGGCGCGATTGCGCGATCTCTCCGGCGTGGGTGACGCTGTGGTTGTCGAGCTTAAAATTGTCGAAGCCGCCGCGCATCGCATGGCCAGATCACGCGTGCTACAACAACACATCGTGTCAGGCTGGGACGCTCTTTTGGATTATTGTCACACAACAATGGCCCACCGCGAGACCGAACAGTTTCGAGTGCTATATCTGGATCGCAAAAACGTACTGATCGGGGACGAGGAGCAGGCAAAAGGCACGGTCGATCACGTCCCCGTTTATCCTCGTGAAGTTGCAAAACGCGCCCTTGAGCTAAACGCCAGCGCCCTCATTCTTGTGCATAATCATCCATCTGGCGATCCAACCCCATCAACTTCTGATATCGACATGACACGGCAGATTGCCGCAGCATGCGATGCGCTTGGGCTTGAGTTGCATGATCATCTGATCATCGGGAAATCCCGCGAACTCAGCTTTCGGGCCGAAGGGTATCTCTAGTATTAGCACCGATAGAATACCGACGCTGTATCAGCGCACCCAAACCTCGACCCGTCGATTGACCTGACGACCCCAATCACTTTCATCGCAGGCCATTGGCATCGCCTCGCCAAATGCGTCGACCCCAAGGTCAACGCGTTCGAGGTTTGCCGTGATCGCGGCAGCACTCACCGCTCGCAACACGGCTTCGGATCGCCGCAGGGCTATGTCACGATTCGCGTTGGCCGCGCCATCACCATCGCTAAAGCCCACAAATAACAATTGCCGGGCATCATATTTCCCCTGCTCCAACGCACGGGCCAATTGCTGCACGTTTGAACGTGATTGCGCATCCAACCTAATAGACCCAGCCTCAAACCTGAATGACGTGGTTAGACGCGCCATAGGGCCAAGCGTTGCGGTCATACGTTGGATTTCCTGCAATGAGGTCTCTGGTCCAGCAACTGTGATCGCATTTGCAAATCGGTTGCCCTGATCTTCTATCGCGATCTCTTCGGGAGTTTGGTCTACAAATCCAGCCCGGCGGATAACATTCTGCGCTGCCGGACTTCTGGTAAACGCCAAAAATTCACGCGCAATCAGGGGCAATCTACGGGCCGGAAAATACAAGAACATCGGAGCCGTAAGCGGGTAATCTTCAGTCTTGATTGTTCGACGTGACGCATCAAGCGCAAAACCACACGTTCCGCCAAGCGTCAAAACCTGAGTGTTACCACGTTCCGCAAAACTGGTGATGCCGAGAGCAAAAGTGTCCTTAACCACAGCATCTGCCAAGTCGGAGGGTAGCGCGTGTCGATTAATATCATTCGCCAAACTGAGTTTGGCTGGCGTCATCACCTGATCCACAATTGCTTGGCTTAGCCCGCTGGCTTCACTCGGCAAATGCAAGTCTATCGGCGCATCCACACCGCCCAGCACCTGCCAATTTGTGATTTCCCCAGCAAAAACGCGCGCCAGATCAGAAGGTGAAATACGTTTCACAGGGTTAGAAAGTGACACAATCGGAACCACTGCATCAAGCGATAAAACACGGCTCCGATTGGCACCTGTCAAATCACCCATGCCTGCTTCGCGTGCATTGATCCGCTCTTCTTTTCGGATTTCGCGCAGGGCCATCACGATATCAGCTTCATTTGCCAGAAGATCGGCAAACCCTTCGTCCGTATTTGTTGCACGAAACTCAAAACGTGCGGCAAGTTCATTCGTTTCCAGCCGTTTCAGCAAAAGGGCAAAGCGTGATGGATCAACTTCTTCGCGAATAACGGTATAGTCATTGCGCTGAGCAAAGGCATCAATAAGCGCTGGCATCAAAACAGCGCCCATGGAGGCAGAGCCCGACATCTGGATTTCCGCTACAAAGTTCTGAAGATTTGGGCACCCGGGGCCAACACAGGACACGCCTGATCCGTCAACCGTCAGTTCGCCGTAGTCAGTGGAGAGGCGGTAGAACTCGCCATCAAATCCAAGCAGCATGCCGCTAATCTCAACCTTGCCGTCCCGCGAGGTAAGCGTGACGTCTTGGGCAAAAAGCGGTAGTCCATTAAATAGAAAAAGTGCGGCGAGGACCGCCGCACGTTTCAAGATGATCATAAGACCTCAAGTGTTGCGTTAGCTTCCTGCGACTTTCAAGTCTTGGAGCAGATTATTCAACACCAGAAAGTTACCAATCGCATCGCATTCGGGAACAGAGAGCGTAAGATTCTGGGTTTTGATCTGACCAGTACCGTTCACTTCCAGCGATTGCGCCTCAATTTCAAGGCCACAGTTCAACTGGCTAACCTCTGTTTCAACACTCAACGCAACTTCTCCGGTCATCGAAGTAGATGCTTTCGGAAAACTATAGACCTCCGCAACAAGCGCATCAGCTACGTTTCTGTCACCTAATTCAGTGATCAAGCCACCATTTCCGATCACAGCATCAGCAACATCGCCCGGTGCCTCTGCCCAGATATGACCCTTGGAACCATAGTCTGCACCAAACTCTCGTGCATGGATTTGAAATCCGGTCTGGCCTTTCCATTGAAGGACAACGCGATCAAATTCAGTTAATTCTTCAACTTTTGTTTGCGCAACAGCGCCGTCACCATTCGAAAATGCAACGATAAAAACCGCCTCTTCGTTCAGTGCCGGAACATCTATATCCAGTGTTCCGGTATCCGATGTTGTTTCAGTAAAGATCATGCCGTTGTGATGAACGGTTATCCGCTCACTTGGCAAACAGGATGCCTTCATCCGCAAATTTACCATAGCCGCAGCAATCGGCCGAGCTTCTGCAGTAATTTCACAGGCTGGGGTTACCGCAGGATCAGGAAAGTCAGGTTCCGGCAGAACGCTTTGCGGTGCAGAAACTGTTGTGACTTGGCTGTCGACGGCAGGGGCATCAACACTGGTGTCAAACTCAGCAGAGGTAAGAGTAATCTCTTGTACATCCAGCAAAGTATTATTTGCACCAAACCCAGCAAGGCTAACCTGCGCAGGCGCTGCAATATCGATGCCTTCGCCTTTGCCACCATAGCGTTTTTCCGCTGTATCAGAGCTTTGCATTACAAAACCAATACCTACAGCACAGCCCAAAGTGCCAACTGCGGTCAGGATTTCTTTCATTCGTGACATCTGCCCATTCCCTTTCAACGGAATCGTTCAAGAATGGGTATGGCGTGTAATCAGGGCCGGGTTATGGCCCTGAAAAGGGGAGTTTTAGGCAAAATAGTGGCGCACGCTAATATCCGCAGTTATGCGAGCCGCCCGTGGCAGTGTTTGAATTTCTTGCCTGACCCACATGGACAATCATCATTGCGGCCCGGATTGCCCCATGTTGCTGGATCACCTTCGTCGAAGCCTTCAATCGCGTTTTCGGAAACAACCGATTTTTCTCCTGCACCTTCCGCCGCTGCTTTGATGGCCGCCTGGCGCGCTGCCATTTCTTCCATCATGGCCCGCTGTTCTTCTGCGGTCATTGGTTGAATTTGGCCCAGCTTTTGGGTCACATCCTGCCGCAGGCTGTCCAACATGCTTTCAAACAACTGGAAGGATTCGTTTTTGTATTCGTTCAACGGATCGCGTTGGGCATAGCCGCGGAACCCGACAACAGAACGCAGATGCTCAAGCGTCATCAGGTGATCACGCCATTTGCCGTCAATGGATTGCAACAACAACTGTTTTTCAATGTTGCGCATGTTTTCATCGCCAAAGATTGCGGCCTTTTCAGCCATCTGCTTATCGGTGGCCTCAATCAAGCGTTCCCGAATGACATCATCGTCGACGCCCTCTTCTTCGCACCATGCGATTACCGGCAGGTCCATGTTCAGCTGTTCAATGACTGCCGCATAGAAACCTTGGGTGTCCCATTGATCGGCATACGTCTTGGGCGGCATGTAAGTGTCGATCAGATCATCAATCACCTGATGGCGCATGTCTGTGGTGATTTCGTTCAGATCAGTCGCTTCCATAATGTCACGACGCTGGCCAAAGATAACCTTGCGCTGCTCATTCATCACGTCGTCGAATTTCAACAATTGTTTACGGATGTCGAAATTGCGGCCCTCAACCTTAGCCTGCGCCCGTTCAAGCGATTTGTTAACCCAAGGGTGAATAATAGCCTCGCCTTCTTTCAGACCCAGCGTCGTCAGCACCTTTTCCAACCGTTCAGAACCAAAGATGCGCATCAAGTCATCTTCGAGTGACAAAAAGAACGATGTACGGCCCGGATCCCCCTGACGGCCAGAACGACCGCGCAACTGGTTATCAATCCGGCGACTTTCGTGACGCTCAGATGCAAGAACATAAAGGCCCCCAGCGTCCAGAACCTTTTTCTTCTCGTCTGCGTGCTCTGCCTCGATCTTGCTTCGAATTGCGACAGGGTCCGCTTCTGGGTCGGCATCAAGCGCATCTAGCACTTTCAATTCGACGTTGCCGCCCAATTGAATATCCGTTCCGCGACCTGCCATGTTTGTAGCAATTGTAACGGCACCATATTTTCCTGCATCCGCAATGATTTGTGCTTCTTGCTCATGCTGACGCGCGTTTAGAACATTATGTCCGATCCCAGCGGACTTTAGCATTACGCTAAGCTGTTCAGACTTTTCAATTGAGGTTGTCCCAACAAGGCATGGCTGGCCTTTGGCGTTTGCCTCTTTGACTTTTTCGATCATCGCTTCGTATTTTTCACGCGCTGTCCGATAAACCGCGTCGTCCTCATCTACGCGGGCAACTGGCACGTTTGTCGGTACTTCGATCACGCCCAACCCGTAAATCTCGGCAAATTCTTCGGCCTCGGTCAGCGCAGTACCAGTCATACCTGCCAATTTATCATATAGGCGGAAATAGTTTTGGAAGGTCACTGATGCCAGCGTCACGTTCTCTGGCTTGATGTCGACGCCTTCTTTGGCTTCGATGGCTTGGTGCAAGCCGTCCGACAAACGACGGCCCTGCATCATCCGACCCGTAAATTCATCGATCAACATGACCTCGCCATCACGCACGATATAGTCCTTGTCGCGGGTGAACAATTTGTGCGCGCGCAGGCCTTGATTGACGTGGTGCACAATGGTTGTGCTTTCCGGATCGTACATGGTTTGATCTTCTTCAAGCAAACCATGGGCGCGCAATTGCGCCTCAAGAAACTCGTTACCATCATCCGTAAAGGTGACGTTGCGGGTTTTTTCATCCAGTTCAAAATGTTCGTCTTTAAGCGACGGGATCAGCTTATCCACCACCTGATACATCTCTGAACGGTCCTGTGACGGACCAGAGATCACCAAAGGCGTGCGGGCCTCGTCGATCAGAATACTGTCCACCTCATCGACAATCGCATAGTTGTGGGTTTTCTGAAAAATGTCGGCCAAGTTCGATTTCATATTATCGCGCAGATAATCGAAACCTAATTCGTTGTTGGTGGCATATGTAATGTCACATGCATAAGAAGCACGTTTTTCATCTTCAGGCATGTTTGACACAGCAGCACCCGTGGTCAGACCAAGCGCACCAAACACTTTGCCCATCCAATCCGCATCACGCTGCACCAGATATTCATTCACCGTAACAATGTGTACGCCCTTACCCGTGAGCGCGTTCAAATACGCAGCAAGCGACGCTGTAAGGGTCTTACCTTCACCGGTTTTCTGTTCAGAGATATTTCCCTGATGCAGGAAGATTGCGGCAAGCATCTGTGTATCAAACGCGCGTAACCCCAAAGTGCGGCGGGCGGCCTCCCGGCAGTTAGCAAATGCTTCGGGCAATAGATCATCAAGGCTTTCGCCACCCATCGCGCGCTTGCGGAATTCTTCGGTCTTGTCTTTAAGACCTTCATCGCTCAGCTTTTCAAACTCTGGTTCAAGCGCGTTGATCTTTTCGACCAGCGAGCGTGTCGCCTTGATTTTGCGGTCATTGGGCGTGCCAAAGACCTTTTTGGCGATTGTTCCGATACCCAGCATGTAATCTCCAGCCGAAGTTGTGATGTTTGCGCCGATCTGCTTGCTCAGGCCTTCATCAACCCATAGATAGTCGGGTGAACAACGCACCCGAGCGGCGCCCATAGGGCGATGTAAGGGCCGCACCAAACACTGTCAATGTAGCAGCCCCGTTCACCGGGAAACGATAGGACATTCCATGCATAAAACCCTCACTTTTCTGGCATCTGTAGCAATGTGCAGTGTTCTGGCCCTGCCCGCAGTGGCACAGGACGAAACAACCGTTGATACAGTTGTCGCAACCGTAAACGGCACGGACATCACAGTTGGCCATATGATTGTCGCCCGCGCCAGCCTGCCAGAGCAATATCAGCAACTACCGGACGAAGTTCTGTTTACGGGTATCTTAGACCAATTGATCCAACAAACGGCACTGGCCGATAAATTTAACGGCGAATTGCCAAAACGGGTCACGCTGTCGATTGAGAATGAAACACGTTCACTGACCGCAGCTGAAGTTGTCGAAGAGGTCATGTCCGAAGCGGACACCGAGAACGCAATAAAAAAGGCCTACGACGAACAGTACGCAACCGCAGACTTGGGTGAGGAATACAATGCTTCGCACATTTTGGTTGAGACCGAAGAAGAGGCGAAGGCAGTTGTTGAGGAACTCGCGGGTGGCGCTGACTTTGCTGGGATTGCTAAAGAGAAATCAACAGGGCCTTCTGGACCGAATGGCGGTTCATTAGGGTGGTTCGGAGCAGGCATGATGGTGCCTGATTTCGAAGCTGCCGTTATCGAGATGGAGATCGGGGCAGTCTCTGCACCCGTAAAAACCCAGTTTGGGTGGCATGTGATCAAATTGAACGAAAAACGGACAAGCGAAGCCCCGACATTGGAATCAGTGCGCGAAGAGCTGGACCTGCAAGTGCGTCAAATCCTCGTTCAGGAAACCATCGAAAAAGTAACCGCTGAAGCTGAAGTGGACAAAGCCGCAGCCGCAAATATTGATCCAGCGGTTACCAACAATACCGATTGGTTAGAGTGAAGTATGGGGAAAATCACAGTAGTTTCGCCACTGGCCCCCGCCAAATTTCCTGATCTTCCGGTCATTAACGGAGTCCAGTTCGCAACCTGCGCCGCCGGGGTTCGCTATCAGGGACGCACTGATGTCATGTTGGCACAGATGATACCCGGCACTGCCATCGCGGGCACATTCACCCGTTCAGCTACACGCGCAGCGCCTGTTCTTGATTGTCAGTCAAAGATTGGCGGGACGGCAGATCAAGGTGCTGCAATATTGGTAAACTCCGGCAACGCGAACGCCTTTACCGGGCGCAGTGGCGTTACCGCGGTTGAGGCCATTGCAAAAGCTGTTGCTGAGGCGTGCGACGTTCCGCAATCGCGGGTGTTTACGTCATCCACCGGCGTAATCGGCGAACCCTTGCCATATGACCGTATCACAAATGTGCTGGGCGATCTGACTGCCGGGCTGGATGCAAATGGCATTGCTAGTGCGGCCAAAGCCATCATGACGACGGATACATTCCCCAAAGGGGCAACTGCCGAGGTCGACATAGATGGCAAGATGGTCAAAATAGCAGGGATCGCCAAAGGATCCGGCATGATCGCACCAGATATGGCAACGATGCTGGTATATATCTTTACAGACGCCATCATTGACCAAATAGCATTGCAAGCCATGGTGTTAAAACACACCGACAAGACGTTTAATTGTATTACCGTGGATAGCGATACATCGACCTCTGACTGCCTGATCATGGCAGCCACAGGTGCATCCGATGTCGACGCAACCAACAGTGATACATTTACGTCTGCCCTCCACGATTTGATGCTGAATCTTGCGCATCAAGTTGTCCAAGACGGCGAAGGTGCAACAAAGTTTGTTGAGGTCGCTGTCACTGGCGCAACCAATGATGCAGATGCCAAAATTCACGCAATGGCGATTGCAAATTCTCCGCTGATCAAGACGGCAATTGCTGGACAAGATCCAAACTGGGGCCGGGTCGTGATGGCTGTTGGTAAATCAGGTGCCGCCGCTGACCGGGACTTACTGTCAATCAGGTTTGGTGATGTTGAGGTCGCAAAAGATGGCTGGCGCAGCCCTGACTATTCGGAAGAAGCCGCTGCTGCACATATGAAAGGCCAAAATATTCTGATCAGCGTCGACCTTGGGTTGGGCACAGGCAAATCGACCGTCTGGACCTGTGACTTGACCCATGGCTACATCGAGATCAACGCAGACTATCGGTCCTGATGTGCAACAAAGCTCTATGAAGGTTGTCTTGGTTTCAGCCGTCGCTTTGATTGACGTAGATGGACGGGTGTTATTGGCCCAGCGCCCGCCGGGGAAATCCATGGCGGGGCTTTGGGAATTTCCCGGCGGTAAGGTTGAACCGGGCGAAACCCCGGAAATTGCCTTGATCAGAGAGCTGGAAGAAGAGCTGGGTATCAACACCTGGGCCTCATGCCTCGCACCACTGACCTTTGCCAGTCATTCTTATGATGACTTTCATCTACTGATGCCGCTTTTTGCCTGCCGCAAATGGGAAGGTGCCCCGATGTCACGCGAAGGACAGGCGCTGAAGTGGGTCAGAGCAAATGACATGCGAAACTACCCGATGCCAGCCGCCGACGTACCCCTCATTTCAATCCTGCGGGATTGGTTGTGATATCTTAGCGTGCAAACTACCAAGAATTTCTCTTAAAAGTTTCGCAATTTTGAAACAATACTGTAGCAATCACATCATTGTTGGCTAAAGTGGTCTTATCTTTCTGGGGGGAAGTAGATGCTACGAACAATCACTATTGGAAGCTGTGTGTCCGTTCAGGGCATTTTTGTAAAAGACATGCCTGATGGGCGAATCGCCGTAAAGGTAGATGACACTGTCTATGCTGGCATGCCGGTTATCCGCAAAAACTGATTAAAAAGGGGCCGCGTCACCGCAGCCCCTTTTTATTTCTATATTACTCTGATTTAGCTCAACGTACGCGTGACTTCTTCACGTGTGAAAATCTCGATGACGTCATCAGGGCGAATATCTTCGTAATTTTCAAACGCCATGCCACATTCCTGACCAGACTGTACTTCTGGTACTTCGTCCTTAAAGCGCTTGAGCGTTTTCAATGTACCTTCATGAATTACCACGTTATCGCGTAGCAAACGCACACCAGCAGAGCGGCGCGCGACGCCTTCGGTAACAAGACAACCCGCAACTTTGCCAATGCCCGTGACCTTAAAGACCTCTTTGATATTTGCATATCCGATGAAGTTCTCTTTAATCTCGTTGCTCAGCAAACCAGAAGCCGCAGCTTTTACGTCATCCACAAGGTCATAGATCACTGAATAGTACCTGATCTCGACGCCTTTTTGGTTGGCTGTGTTGCGCGCAGATGCGTTGGCACGGACGTTGAAGCCCATGATTGGCGCGCCTGATGCTTCTGCAAGGCCAACATCAGTTTCAGTAATCGCACCTACACCGGAATGCAGAACCCGCACGCGGACCTCATCGTTGCCGATTTTCTCCATTGCCTGAACGATGGCTTCCGCAGAACCCTGCACATCGGCTTTGACAAGAATTGGCAGCTCGCTGACGTCTTCGTCGGCTTTGGCGTTCGCCATCAACTGTTCCAACGTGGTTGCCGCACCCGCAGCAGCGCGTTTGTCCTTGGCCGCATTCGCACGGTAATCAGCGATTTCCCGTGCTTGCGCTTCGGTATCGGTCACGTTCAATACATCGCCCGCTTCGGGTGTGCCGTTCAGACCTAACACCTCAACAGGCACCGATGGTCCGGCTTCTTTAACCCGGTTGCCCTGATCATCAATCAGTGCCCGAACTTTACCGTATTGTTCGCCAACAACAAAAATGTCGCCCTGACGCAAGGTGCCGTTCTGAACCAAAACCGTCGCCACTGGGCCCCGGCCAACATCCAGCTGCGCTTCAATCACTGCACCAACGGCAGCACGTTTTGGGTTAGCTTTCAGTTCAAGAATTTCAGCCTGAAGCGCAATCGCCTCAAGAAGTTGATCAAGACCTTGACCCATTGTTGCAGACACTTCGACGTCCTGCACGTCACCAGACATCTTTTCAACAATCACTTCGTGCTGCAAAAGATCGGTGCGCACCTTGTCAGCATTCGCCGCTGGTTTGTCGATCTTATTGATCGCAACAATCATCGGCACCTTGGCCGCTTTTGCGTGTGCAATCGCTTCGATTGTCTGCGGCATCACAGCGTCATCCGCTGCAACAACCAACACAACAATATCCGTCACATGCGCACCGCGCGACCGCATTGACGTAAACGCCGCGTGACCCGGTGTATCGAGAAACGACAAGACCTGTCCATTATCTGTAGTCACCTGATACGCACCGATGTGCTGGGTGATCCCGCCTGCTTCGCCAGCCACAACTTTAGCGTTGCGGATTGCATCCAGCAGCGATGTTTTACCGTGGTCAACGTGACCCATGATCGTGATGACAGGTGGGCGATCTACCAGATCCTTCGGATCATCTTCCACCAGCTTAATCACATCTTCAACGTCAGCGTCAGAAACTCGGACAACCTTGTGACCGAATTCTTCGATGATCAGTTCAGCAGTATCTGCATCAATGGTTTCGTTCTGCGTGACCATCATACCATTGTTCATCAACGCTTTGACAACAGCACCGGTTTTTTCGGCCATACGAGCGGCCAATTCAGATACAACAATCGCTGGCGGCAGGTTCACATTGCGAATGATCTTTTCGCGCTCAACATTGCCACCCATGGCTTTTTGACGTGCGCGTTCTTGCTTGCGCTTCATCTGCGCCATGGAACGATGACGTCCACCTTCGCCACCAGCCAATGCCTGATTCAACGTCAGCTTGCCGGACCGGCGGCTGTCGTCGCTCTGCTTATTGCGTTTGTCGGTTTCCTCACGGTCTCGTTCTGTCTTGCGGACCGCGGGGCCGGGGGCCTGTTTGTTGGGTGTAGGACGTGCAGCAGCAGGTTCCGCAGGTGCGGCTGCCGCCTGCGCTGCGGCTTCTGCTTCACGCTTGGCGCGCTCTTCCTCATCGGCTTTCGCCTTGAGGCTTTCTTCACGTTCGCGATCTTCGGCTTCTTTCGCCTCTATTTCGGCGCGGCGGCGTTCGCGGTCTTCTGCGCGCGCCTTTTCTTCGGCCTCACGTGCAGCGGCTTCTTCGGTTTCGCGCGCCTTCGCGGCCTGAACCGCCTTTAGACGACGATCCATCTCGGCATCAGTAATGCCAGCGGGACGCTTTGCGGGGTCGCTCACGGGACCAGCGCCAGGACCGCTTGGCTTTTGGCCACCCGGTTTCGGCACCACAACGCGCTTGCGTTTGGTTTCTACCACGACGTTCTTGGTACGTCCGTGGCTAAAGCTCTGCTTTACGTTGCTGGGACGCGAACCGCCCAGACCCAATGTTTTTCTGCCGTCACTATCGCTCATTACGATTGTCTATCCTTTCGACTGGCCCTTGCCAGTCTCGATTACGCGCACGCCTCTTAGTCTTCCGGCTTCCTCTACAACACGTTGCGTGAGTCCACCAGAGGCGAGCGCCCCATGTATCACAGTTTGGCGACCAAATGCCAAACCCAATTCATCCGCCGTCAACCAACCAATGTAATGGCCGTAATGCGGCGTACTTAGTTTCGACTTTCCGCGTCCTGACCCATCAGAGGCCTGAACCAGTACTTCGGCTTCTTCCATTTGCAGCCAGCTTTTGACCTTTTCATACCCAGCAACGGCTTTGCCAGCCTTCCGCTGAAGCGAGATCAGATCAACGACGCGGCGGGCCAGCTGCTTTTCCACCTCTTCCAAAAGGCCCTCTGGCACTTTCACCGGCTGTTTTGCTGCCCGAGAAAACAGGTTCTTTTTGGCAGCCATCTCAATTGCTGCCCGATCCGCCGCCACATACATGCCACGACCAGGCAATTTTCCCAGAATATCCGGGAAAACTTGATCATCAGGACCAACCACAAAGCGAACCAACCCAAACTTAGGCTGCACGTCACCCGTGGCAATGCACTTGCGATCAGGACCGTCATCACGGTCTTTTGGAACGCCACCGCGACCCATCAGGAACCTCCGAGGCCTGCGATCAGGCCTCGGCCTCCTCGGAGGCAGCTTCGTCATCGTCTTCGGCGTCCGCTTCTAAATCGGCAGGATCGACCCAACCCAGCATAACACGGGCCGCCATGATCATCGCCTGAGCATCTTCCAATGACACTTCAAATGGTTCAAGCGTGCCATCGTCTTTGACACGTTCACCATCAACGGTGGTCCAACCACCGGCCAATTCCCAATCCGCACAGGTTGCAAAGTCTTCAAGCGTTTTCACGTCGTCTTTGGCCAATGCTTCTAACATCTGGGGTGTCAAACCTTCAAATTCAACCAGACTGTCTTCAACACCCAGCGCACGGGCTGCATCCATTGCCGCCTTGTTTTTCGCTTCCAACACATCGCGGGCACGGGCCTGAAGCTCACCTGCGGTGTCTTCATCAACACCGTCGATCACCAGCAACTCGTCGATCTCAACATAGGCAACTTCTTCGAGATTGGTGAACCCTTCGGAAACTAATAGCTGAGCAAAGAATTCGTCCAGATCCAGATTATCCATGAATAGCTTGGTGCGCAGTTCAAATTCGGCCTGACGGCGTGCGCTTTCCTGCTCTTCTGTCATGATGTCGATATCGAGACCGGTCAATTGTGACGCCAGACGTACGTTTTGACCGCGACGACCAATGGCAAGGCTCAACTGTTCTTCAGGAACAACAACTTCGATTTTACCGGCTTCTTCGTCCAGAACAACTTTGCTGACTTCCGCAGGCTGCAAGGCGTTAACCAAGAACGTCGGCTGATCCTCATTCCAAGGAATGATGTCGATTTTTTCACCCTGAAGCTCATTAACAACGGCCTGAACACGCGACCCACGCATACCAACGCAAGCGCCGACAGGGTCGATGGAGTTATCATAGCTGATCACGGCAATCTTGGCACGTGAACCGGGATCACGAGCAACTGCCTTGATCTCAATGATGCCGTCATAGATTTCCGGCACTTCCATCTTGAACAATTCAGCCATGAATTCTGGCGCTGTGCGGCTCAGGAAAATCTGAGGTCCGCGCTGTTCGCGACGTACATCCTTGATGTAAACACGGATACGGTCATTAGGGCGGTATGATTCGCGGCCAATCTTTTCGTTGCGACGCAAAATCGCCTCACCTGCGCCCACGTCCACAATTACGTTGCCGTACTCTTCGCGCTTAACCAGACCGTTGATGATCGTGCCTGCGCGGTCTTTGAATTCTTCATACTGGCGATCACGTTCCGCTTCACGGACCTTTTGCAAAATCACCTGCTTTGCAGATTGCGCCGCGATACGGCCCATTTCAACAGGTGGAACTTCCTCAACAAAGGTCTGACCGACCTCAGGGCTTTCCATGTACTGCTTGGCCTGCTCAATGGTGAATTCGGCCTGATAGTTCTCAAGCTCTTCCTCTGCCACAACGGTCCGCACGCGGGTAAACGTGGCGCGACCCGTTTTGCGGTCAATCGCAACGCGAATGTCCATTTCTGCGCCGTACCGCGACTTTGCCGCGCGGGCGAGCGATTCTTCCATCGCTTCGATCACCAAACCGGGGTCGATCATCTTTTCGCGCGCAACTGCCTCGGCGGTTTGCAACAACTCAAGCTGGTTTGCAGATGTAATGGCCATTAATTGTCTCCCTCGTCAGACTCTTCCGTCTGAATCTCATCGAACTTGGTTTCGTCAATTGCACCTGACGCTTTGCGCTGGCGCAGCATTTCTTTGATCAACTCATCGGTCAGAACCAATTTGGCATCCGACAACCAGTCGAATTTCAGGCCAATGGTGCCTTCTTCGACATTAATCAGCACTTCATCACCTTCGACCCCCGCCAGCTCACCTTTGAAGCGGCGGCGTCCGTCAATCAGTTCTTCTGTCTCAATCTTCGCCTCATAGCCTTCGAACATGTCGAAATCCTTGAGCCGGGTCAGTGGGCGATCAATACCAGGGCTGGACACTTCAAGGGTGTATTCCTCAACAATCGGATCTTCGACATCCAAAGTCGCACCAATTGCTTGTGAAATCAGGGCCAGCTCATCAACCTCAATACCCGCCTCTGGACGATCCGCCATGATCTGTAAAATCGTCGTCTTGCCCGACATCAAGCGCACGCGCACCAATTCAAACCCCATGTCCTCAATCACCGGTGTGATGATTTCGGCCATGCGGCGGTCAATGGCTGCTTTTGCGATCAAGTCGTTGTTCATGTTGTCCTTAGGCACAAAAAAACGGGCGCGCGGCCCGTGTTCAAGATCGGTGGAGCATTTGGTTTGGACCCGAACGCGCCGCTGTTAAATTGGATATAGGCGGGATGGGGGATAACTGCAAGTGGAGTCTGACCCCCGCTCAGGCAAACCACCAACGTTCAGCTGCGCGCAGGTTATCAAGCGGGCGCAGATGGCTGATCTGCGTTGGCTGGGCAAGATCACGACTGACTACGGTAGAGGGACCGTGACGATGATGGGTTAAGGTGGAATCAGTCAAATAGGTCCGATCGCTGACATCATTGGTATCAGCAGCATCAACCAGATATTCCGCCAACGCCTGTATGCGCACTTGCTCTGACGGGATTGAAACCAGTTCAACCTCATCGAACCAACCCGCGCTGCCATCTTTGTAGTGCGTCGTAACGCGCTGCGTCAGCAACTGCTGTCCCGGCGCAAAGTGCTTAACACGGTATAAACCGGTGCCAATCCCCGCGTCCGGCATATGCGCAGGTCGGATAACAAATTCAGGTTGCGACAAAAGCAAAGGCAATCCCGGGTTGGACGCCTTCAATCTGATCTCAACCGCATGTTTGCCGTCCGCTTTGAACAAAGCACTTTTGCCAAACAACGGTGCAAGGCTTGTAGTCACATCCTTTGCGGTAAAGGGCATACCGTTATGAAAGGTCACTGAGCGCCGAAGGTCGAAAACCCAAGTGCCACCCCCATCAGGTGACTGCCAATCAGTGGCCAGCTCTGCACGCAACGTCCCATCTGCGGCCACTTCCGTCAACGTATCAAACACCAAACCTTGCCGGGCAGATTGCATAAACAAGCCAATGCCCGTCCGCCACGTATCACCCCGCCCGGCGCCAGAAAGCGCCAATCGCAATCGGCCGCCAGAGCGTGGAATACCCGCCGCCGACACACCAGACGCAGCCAGCAGCGCCGCAGCAGCACCCGACGCAAAAAGCGCACGACGGTCCATGATGGAATTGCGCCGGGTCATGTTGCCGCAATCCGGTCCATTGTGCGGACCAATTCCGCACTGATCCCCGGTTCTGACAATGCGTGCCCTGCGTTGCGCACCATTTTCAATTCACTATTTGGCCATTTTTGCGACAACGCATAGGCGTTTGTCGGCGGGCAGATCATATCATAGCGTCCCTGCACGATAGTTCCCGGAATATGGCCGATCCGGTCCATATGCGCCAAGATCTGGCCATCAAACTCCAAAAAACCAGCGTTGATGAAATAGTGATTCTCAAGCCGGGAAAAGGCACGTGCATATTCTGCAGGCCCTTCATACGCGGCACCAGACGAATGAATAGACGCCAGCGCGTTTTCCCAAGCAGCCCATGCCTTGCCGTATTTCTGTTCGGTTGGGATATCGCCGGAAAACAAGCGATCATGATATGCTTTTATCATATCGCCGCGTTCATCCTTTGGAATCAGCGCCACAAAACGCGCCCATACTTCGGGCCAAAATTTACCTGCCCCGCCGCCATAGAACCAATCAAGTTCCGATTGGGTCATCAGGAACACACCGCGCAGCACCAGTTGACGCACCATGTCTGGGTGGCTTTGCGCATAAATCAACGCCAGTGTTGCCCCCCACGAACCGCCAAAAACAATCCAGCTGTCGATCCCCAATGTGGCGCGAATCAGTTCAATATCCGCAACCAGATGCCATGATGTGTTATCAATGACCGAGGCATGAGGCCGTGACCGCCCGCATCCGCGTTGATCAAACAGTATCACTTGGTATTTCGCAGGATCAAAATAGCGTCGCATCGACGCACTGCATCCGCCGCCCGGACCACCATGCAAGACCACGACGGGGATGCCATCGGGGTTGCCGCACTGCTCAACATACACACTGTGACCTTGCCCAACGGCCAACATTCGTTGGTCGAATGGGTCAATCGGCGGATAAAGATACTGTACCGCGCGTTTTTGATCGGGAAACTTGTCCATTGAGGCCCTATATAGTCATTGAAACCAAAAGAGCATAGGGAGCGCAGAATGCAAGCGCATCAAACAACCGTCGACCCCGCCGAGATTGCCAAATTTGAGGCGATGGCCGCAGAATGGTGGGATCTGAACGGTAAATTCAAACCGCTGCATATGCTAAATCCATGCCGCTTAGATTATATCACCACACAGATCGCGGGCGAATTTAATCGAGATGTAAAGACACCCGAACCATTCAAGGGCCTGCGAATCCTTGATATTGGCTGTGGTGGCGGTCTGCTGTCTGAACCAATGGCCCGTCTGGGGGCCGATGTGGTTGGTGCTGATGCAGCCGAACGTAATATTCCAGTGGCGCAGGTCCATGCGCAGCAATCTGGCTTGGAAATTGATTATCGCTATACCACGGCTGAAGCTATGGCAGAGGTGGGTGAACAGTTTGACGTCGTATTGAACATGGAAGTGGTCGAACACGTTGCGTCACCGATTGATTATCTGACGGCATGCCGGCAATTGCTCAGACCCGGCGGCCTGCACATCTGTTCAACCATCAACCGCAACCCCAAGTCCTTTATGATGGCAATTGTTGGTGCAGAGCATGTGATGCGATGGCTACCCAAAGGCACCCATGAATGGTCGAAATTCATCACGCCAGACGAACTGTTTGATCTGTTGGGTCAAGCGGGCCTTGAACCTGTTGACCGCAAAGGGTTTGTTTTTAACCCCATCGCTTGGACATGGAAATTATCGGACCGGGATTTGAGCGTGAACTACGTCACTGCCAGCACAAAACCTGATCAGGCCAACTGACTGCGGATTTCGCGCAATATCGGCAGGGCTGCCCGCGCTTGTTCTTCGCCAAGTTCATCAACAACTTTATTGATCATCGGCGTGATCGCAGAAATGGCATTCACATGGGCCAGCCTCCCTGCGGGGCTGATCCCGACCATCTTGCGCCGGGCATCGTCCCAATCTGGGCGGATATGAACATACCCCGCCCATTCAAGCTTGTTCAGGGTGTTGGTCATCGCACCGCGGGTCACATTAAAGGTCTCCGCCAACTTGGCCGGTGACCTTTCGCTGCCATGCCACGCGAGATTATTCAGAACTGAAAAATGTGAGATTTCCATACCCTTAGGAAGCACCCGCTTCAAACGACTCCTCACAGATTGTTCGGCCGCCAGCACTTCGCTGAACAGCAAGATCGCAAGGGTATTTTTGTCGTCTTTCATGGCCGGGCCCGATCAGGGATCTGAAAATGTGCGCCGATTGGCCAAGCTTGGCACCCGTGCACGTATTTCCCCGCACTTTTCCATATTCAGATCAAAGATGTAAACGCCGGGCGCTGATTTGGCATCTAAAATGACCTCACCCCACGGATCAACAACCAAGGAGTGGCCAAATGTGTCACGGGTTTTATTATGCTTGCTGGCATGTGTTCCCGTCTGTGCAGGGGCCAGAACAAAACACCCGGTTTCAATTGCGCGGGCGCGCAGCAATGTGTGCCAATGCGCGGCCCCTGTGACGGGTGAAAATGCTGCCGGGGCGGTCAATATCTGCGCTCCTGACATCGCCAGCGCCTGATAAAGCTGCGGAAAACGCATGTCATAACAGATGCTCATCCCGATCTTGGCAAATAGTGCGTCGGCCACAACGGCCTGCGCACCGGGGCGATACCCAGCTGATTCGCGATAGGTCTCTGCCTCATTGATGTTTACATCAAACATGTGAATCTTGTCATACCGCGCGACAACTGAACCATCGGGGGCAATCAAAAATGACCGATTGGCAAAACGCTCATCAGCGTCGTCCGTCTTTAAACCCAATGACCCAATCAGCAGCCAGATACCTGTTTGCGATGCAACATTACGTAATGCCACCAGCGTAACATCGTCGGCTTCATGCTGCAGAACATCATTCTGATGCGCGCGGCTGGTGGAAACACAATTTGTGACCTCAGGTGTCAACACAAACTTGGCACCCTGCGCTGCGGCATCTTTCACCATCGCGACCGTCACGGGCAAGTTTGTCTGTGGGTCGTCTGAGGCATTGAGCTGTAGCAACGCCGCTTTCATCAGGCGGCCAAAAGAGTGTCGAGCTTTCCTGCGCGTTCCAACGCATGAAGCTCATCCGATCCGCCCACATGCACGTCACCAATGAATATCTGTGGCACCGTACGGCTCCCATTGGCGCGTTTGATCATTTCAGCTTTACGGCCCGGTTGCGCCAAGACGTTTACCTCGGAAAAGCTCACGCCTTTTTGAGTAAGCAATCGTTTCGCCGCATGGCAAAACCCGCACAGGGGTGAGGTGTATATTTCGACAGGTTTCATAGCCTGGTCCTTTTTAGCATTTCGTTGCAATAGATTTAGGTATCTTTTGCCACGCGCGCCAGTGTTACCACACGCACCGGCCCCGATCCCGCATCAAGACACACCTTGGTCGCAGCCGTTAATGTGGCACCAGATGTCATCACATCATCCACCAACAGGATCGGGCGACCCATTAAACGGTGTCGCCGTTTCGGGTGAACACGCATTGCATTTTCCAGCATCTCATGTCTTTCTTGGCGACCCAGTCCATCCAAGGATTTGGTGTGCCGATACCGCTGAAGTAAGTCCGGGCACCAGCCATGCCCAACACGGCCTGATAAGGCTTTAGCGAGCAAAGCAGATTGATTATAGCGCCGCCGCATCATCCTAATCCAATGCAACGGCACTGGTGCAATCAAGGTATTTTTGGGCAACATATCGCGAACCGCATTGGCCATCCAAAGCGACGCAGGGCGCGCGATTTCCTGCCTGTCGCCGTGTTTAAGCGCGAGTACCAATTTGCGCCCTGTATCTCGGTAGACAAGTGCGGCACGCCCCTGAACCCACAGTCGCGGCGACGTAAGGCAGCTATCACATTGTAGTGAATTACCGTCATTGGCCCCCGGTAATGGCACCCCACAACCATCACAGGCTGTTCCGCCAATAAATGCAGTATCTCGCCAGCACGGGCCACAAAGCCCAAAATCGCTGTCAACGAGTGCGCCGCAGGTCAAACACCGAGCCGGATAAACAAAACTTAACGCAGTTTGAAATCCCTGCAACAACGTCATATTGAACCCCAATGACCGTACAACTCATAATGACCGATCTTGCCACACTTGCCCGTCACCGTGCGCGCGCGACGACGAAAGGCATGTTCCTGCACCAAGCGGCAGCGGATGAAATCAAGGATCGGCTGGAATTGGTTAACAAGTCGTTTAAAGACCAAGCAATTGCCACAGCCTTTCCCGAATTTTGGGCGCGGCAGTTCCCTGATTTTGTTAAAGTTCCGGCAGATGATGTTTTGGATTTAGATCAAGGTGCTTATGATCTTGTGGTTCATGCAATGGCTCTACACTGGTCGAACGATCCCGTTGGGCAGTTGATTCAATGTCGGCGTGCCTTGCGGGCCGATGGTCTTTTCCTTTCTGTCGCTTTTGGGGGTCAAACCCTTCATGAGCTGCGGGCCTGCCTTGGCCAAGCTGAAGCGGAAGTGACTGGCGGCATATCCCCGCGCGTTGCACCAATGGCTGAATTGCGTGACATGGGCGCGCTGTTACAACGTGCTGGGTTTGCATTACCTGTAGCGGATGCCCTCACACTACGGGTTGAGTACGATGATGTATGGCACCTGATGCGTGACCTGCGTGCGATGGGTGAAACAAATGCGCTCAATGCTCGGCTTCGCCGCCCAACTGCGCGCAAGGTCATCGAACATACAGCAAACCTGTATCAATCCCATTTCGGGGCCGACCAAGGCCGCATCACGGCAACCTTTGAGCTGACCTTTCTAACGGGTTGGTCACCTGATGACAGTCAGCCAAAAGCATTACGCCCAGGCTCTGCAAAACAACGCCTTGCAGAGGCGCTGCGCACAGATGAGACAAAGTTGCCCAATTGACCTCGCAGGCACAGCGTCTATTTCAACATGACAGCCATGGATCAAGGACAGTTTAATGCAGCCGAGCCGCCCGGAACACGCCAAGCCAGATCACCCTGTAATTCCCAAACCAAAGGTTGGTGTTTTGCTGGCCAACTTGGGCACCCCCGACAATTATGATTATTGGTCGATGCGCCGCTATCTGTCTGAGTTTTTGTCTGATCGCCGGGTGATTGATTACAGTCCTTGGCTTTGGCAGCCATTGTTGCAGTTGGTCATCCTGAGCAAACGACCTTTCACCAGCGGGGCGGCCTACAAATCCATCTGGAATGAGGTTGAGAACGAAAGCCCTTTGATGACCATTACCAAGGCCCAAGCCGCAAAAATCAAAGCGGCCATGAAGATCCGGTATGGCGATGAGGTAATGGTTGATTTCTGTATGCGATACGGCAACCCCTCTACCCAATCAAAGGTCGCTGCGATGACTGCGGCTGGATGCCAGAAGATTCTATTCTTTCCGCTTTACCCTCAATATGCAGGTGCCACATCGGCCACCGCCAACGACGCATTTTTTGCAGCTCTCGGCAAAGAAAAGTGGCAGCCAGTCGCCCGTACTGTACCAGCTTACTTTGATCGGCCCGATTATATTGATGCGTTGGCGAAGTCCATTGAAGCAGCTTATGCGGCGGCAGAATCAAAGCCAGACATCCTGATCTGTTCCTACCATGGAGTCCCGATTCGATATCTAACCGAAGGCGATCCATACCATTGCCAGTGCCAGAAAACGACGAGGTTGCTCAAAGAACGGTTGGGTTGGGATGACACCCAGATCATGACCACGTTTCAGTCAAAGTTCGGCCCTGAGGAATGGTTGCAGCCCTATACCGTTGAGGAAGTTGCGCGGCAGGCCGAGGCAGGAAACAAGAACATCGCGGTATGCGCACCAGCTTTTTCCGCCGACTGCATTGAAACGCTTGAAGAGATTAACGAGGAAATCAAAGAGAGCTTTGAGCATGCAGGTGGCGAGAAATTCACCTATATCCCGTGCCTAAATGATGATGATGCGCATATTTCAGCGCTCTCGAACATTATCGAAGAAAACCTGCAAGGCTGGTTAAATTAGTATCGAAGTAACCAACCCTTAAAATGCAAAAAAGGCGGTGATAAACACCGCCTTTTTCGTTTTAGAAACCGTTACTGAATTAGTCAGAAGCAACAGCAGCAGCAACCACAACCAGCAAAAGCAGCGGGATCAGGATGCCGGAAGAAGAAGAAGATGCTTCTTCAACGATAACAGGCGCTTCAATGATTGGATCTGCCAAAGAACCGGCAAATGCAGTTGAAGCAGCAGCTGACAGAGCAGCAGCGAGTACTAGTTTTTTCATATCTTTATCTCCAGAAAAGGCGTGCTGCACAAACGCACATAACACGCACCCAAGACTTACCTCGTGAAGCTTTCTAAACATTATCGCTGGGTAAATGCAAACCCGGATTCAGTTTTCAAGCCACAGAATCAACCAAATGTCGTCAAATAAGCAACACTTGTGTTCCCACCTTGGCCATCGTGTACAGCTCTTCAATATGTTGATTGTACAGGCCAATACACCCGTTTGACGATTTGCGGCCAATCTTGCGCGTGTCATGCGTGCCGTGGATACGATAATACGTCCAGCTTAGATGCAAAGACCGCGTACCCAGTGGATTGTCAGGACCGGGGCCAATAAACGCAGGCCACTCTGGGTTCCGCTTCAGCATAGAAGGCGTCGGGCGCCATGAGGGCTCCGGATCCTTCAAAATGACCTGAGTGCGGCCACGACGGGTTAGATCATCGGTCAAAGGCACACTTGAAGGGTACAGTTTGTAGATACTTTGATCTTCGGACCAGTAGTGCACGGCACGGCTGTCGATATCGACCAGAATCGCACCTTTTTTTGTATTGGTGAAATAAGGCTGCCAATCCAGTGTACGAAAGCTTGAGATATTACGGCGCACTGATTCAGTCAGATCACGTTCATTTTCTGTCGTCGCGGTAGAGTTTACCGACGATGCATCTTGAGCAAGAGCAGGTGTCGCCAACATTGCAGCAGACCCGGCCAGAAACGCGCGGCGGCTGTTCAGGGAAAATCGCTTATCAGACATTTTATGTCTCCATTAATTAGCGTTTTTGATATTTGCTGTGTATATATGGCGCGAAAGACGCAGTATCAAATCAAACCAACGTCATCTGGCAGAGTAACGCCGATGTGCGTTTGAACTGCAACGCATCCCACTGTAAGTGAGGCAAAACCAATTTGCGTGGAGCTGCGCCATGATCCGTATCCTGTCTGTCCTACTTTCTTTAACAATTGCTCTTTCGGCTTGTGCCCCAGCGCCCTCCACAATCGGCCCAGATGGTAAGGCCGTGCCAAGAGCCTATAAGATCAGCCGTGCGGACACCGGCAAAATCCAATTTAGAATGCTTGATTCAATCAACGCCCTTCGTGGGGCGGCTGGTGTCGCCCCTGTTCAGCTCAATCCACAGCTAAATGCGGCTGCTGCAACCCATTCGCGCGATATGGCGGTGCAAAACCGTCCATGGCACTTTGGATCCGACGGTTCATCACCTGTCGATCGCATTCAGCGGGTTGGCTATTCAGGTCGCCTTGTCGGTGAAACCATCTCTGAAACCTACGAGACCGAACTTGAGACCCTTGCCGCATGGATGGATCAGACAGATACACGCCGCGTGATCATGTCCGCGGATGCCCGTAACATGGGCTTTTCGTGGCATCAGGAAAATGGCGGCAAAATCTGGTGGACATTGGTGATGGGTAACTGACCTAAACGTCAGTTACTTCATTCCTATACCTCTGGTCGCATTTAGGCATTGATCGCTATTGGTGTTCCGTCGCGAACCATCGCATAGACGTCTTCGATTTGCTTGTTGGTCACCGAAATACAGCCCCACGTCCAATCGCCTTTGTCTTTTTTCTTTGGGCTTTTTTGACCATGGATAAAGATATCGCCACCGGGTGATTTTCCCAGCGCTTTTGCGACTTCGCGATCCTGTTCGTTGGGATAAGAGATACCCAAGGACAAGTGGAAATTGCTGTTCGGGTTGCGTCGGTCAATCCGGTAAAGGCCCTCGGGCGTCCGACCGTCGCCTTCAAATGTCTTATGGCCAATAGGCGCGAAACCGAGCTTGATTTTGTAATCTTTCAATACCTTATCGTGGTGAAGTAACATCATCCGACGGTCTTCTTTGTTCACAATGATATATGTCACTTCAGGGCCGCTATATCGCTTGAACTTGCTAGAACTGCACGCCCCCAAAGCAACAAGGGCTGTACCCCCAAGAATCAATGTTCTGCGTTTCATGTCCTGTCGTCCCAAATAGCAAAGCTGTTAACGCTCTTTTGTGAGTGCCCTAACATATAGCGAAAATGTTGGCAGTCAAAAAGTGGTGATCAATCATAATCCATCATTCAATGTAGCAGCTCTGCAATGGGATTAGGATCAGAATTCCTTGGTCAAGCAAGCGGTCAATTCAACATGCGAAGACCAACGAAACTGATCCACAACCTGCACCCAATTCAACACATAGCCAGACGCAACAAGCGCATGAGCATCACGCGCAAATGTCACTGGATTACAAGACACATAGGCAATGCGTGGCACCGTTGTTTTAATCAGCTCTGAAATCTGCCGTTCGGCCCCAGCACGAGGCGGGTCAAGCACCACGGCACCCGTTTTGGCCAATTCATCAGGTAACATTGGACGCCTGAACAAATCCCGCACCTCTGTTGTGACTGGTTTCAGCCCCTCAGCCATCCGCCACCCGTAGTCGAGTGCGGTCAACATCTCTGCTTCGCTCTCAACCGCATGGACGCGCGCAGTTTCGGCAAGTGGCAGCGAAAACGTACCGCATCCCGCAAACAAATCTGCAACCCGATCCGCGTCTCCAACCGCTTCCTTCACCGCCGCCAGCAAAGCAGCCTCACCATGGTGGGTGGCCTGCAAGAATGCGCCGGGCGGTGGTGTGACTTGAGCTTTCCCAAACCGCTGATACGGTGGATTGCGCATCGCAATCACTTCTGCGTCCCAACTGAGCCGAGCAAGACCCAGCTGATCACAAAGCTGCGCAAGTTCCTGCCTTAATGGACCATCCAGCGCTTTGCCGTGTTGCACTGAAACATCCAACCCATATTTGGACGAGGTAACCGTTACTGCAAGGGCCGCCTTGCGACTTGTGCCGACAATGGCAAGTTTTTGGGCAATCGGAAGCGCCGCCAGCACTTCGGGCTGCACCAATCTGCAATCAGGAACCTCGATCACAACATCAGAACCACGCCCGTGAAATCCGGCCATCGCACCACTTTTGGTCCGCTTGGCAGCAAAGGTCGCGCGCCTGCGTGACTGTGATGGCGACGTGATTATTGGCCAAATATCGGTTTCCAGCCCATGTGCCTCAAGCGCGTTCCGTACGACGCCCAACTTCCAGTCAGCAACAAATTGGTCCGACGCGTGCTGTAATTGGCAGCCGCCACAGGATTTAAAATGACGACAAGGTGCCGCAACCCGGTCATCACTTGGCGTGACGATCCGTACATCGCGCAGAGTTTGCCCATCAACAGTACCGGTCACCACCTCGCCGGGTAACGTGATCGGTGCAAAAAGCGGGCCATCGGCAATGCCGTCACCGTGATGACCCAGTCGAATGATGTGATGTTCTGTCATGCCCCGGCCATACAGCGCCCCGCACCTTTGCTAAAGCCCTATTCGGCGGCCCGCGCGTTCAGAAAACCACCCGATTGGCGGTTCCAGTATCGTGCATAAAGGCCGGATTGAGACAGCAGGCTTTCATGAGTACCACTTTCAACAATGTGCCCTTCATCCATGACGATAATGCGGTCCATTTCAGTTAGCGTGGACAGTCGATGGGCAATTGCCAAAACGGTTTTGCCCTCCATAACCCGCGTCAGCGCTGTCTGAATTGAAGCCTCAACTTCACTATCAAGCGCTGATGTCGCCTCATCTAAGATCAAAATCGGCGCATCTTTTAGGATGGCGCGGGTCAAGGCGATCCGTTGGCGTTGTCCGCCAGAAAGCTTGACCCCACGTTCACCAAGGTGCGCCTGATAACCCGATCGGCCTTTGTGATCTTGCAGGTCTTTAATGAAGGTATGGGCTTCGGCGCGCCTCGCCGCATCAAACACCTCATCCTGTGTCGCGTCAGGCCGACCATAAAGGATGTTATCAAGCGCAGAGCGGTTAAACATGGCAGTTTCTTGCGTCACCATACCGATGCTTTGACGCAAGCTTTCCTGAGTGACATCGCGCAGGTCAAACCCATCTATCGAAATTGCGCCCTTCTCAACTTCATAAAGCCTTAAGAGCAGCGCAACCAACGTTGACTTACCTGCCCCAGACGCCCCGACAATACCAAGCTTTTCACCTGGTTTGACGGTCAAGGTGATTTCATCAATACCCCCGGTTTCACGACCATAGGCAAAACCCAGATCAGATATGTCGATCTGACCTTTTGACACAATAAGAGCGGCTGCATTTGGCTTATCTTCAAGGCGAGTGCGCGGGGTCAACGTACGCATGCCGTCTTCGATCTCTCCAATGTTGGAATAGATCGCCATCAACGTAAAGCTGACCCACCCTGTCATTTGGGCGATCCGAATTGAAATCGCACCAGCGGCAACAATGTCCCCTTCTGTCGCCAGCCCGCGCTGCCACAAAAGCACTGTTCCACCCAGCAACAGAACCGGCAGCAGCCCTGCGAGGCTCATTAACGCCAGTCGGAAACCAGCCGCAAGATACCCAAATTCCAACGCCCGCGCGCGAAAGGTTTTCATCGCACCCAGTGCCGCGCGGTCCTCATGTTCGGCATGGGCAAACAGTTTGACGGTTTTGATATTAGTGATCGTGTCGACAATCTGTCCTGACACCATGGCACGCGCTCCTGCGCGGCCCGCAGATCGTTTACGCACACGCGGCAAAAACCAATTGATGAGGGCAAAATAAAAGATCAGCCAAACCAAAAACCCAAGTGCTACACGCCAATCAATCGCAATCAGCAGCGCAACTGACCCCACAAGAGACGCCAACGCAAATGCGACCACGTTGATCATCTCAGATGCCACATCAGTGACCGCCCGCGCCGCCTGCATTTGCTTTTGCGCAATACGGCCCGCGAAATCATCATCAAAAAAGCCAACGTTCTGACCCAAGGTCCACCGATGTAGCCGCGACAATACCAGTGGATTTATGTTCGGTTGCACCATGATTGCATTTGAGCCCGCTGAAAGGCCAAACAGGATCGGTCGCACCAAAAGGAAAAACGCAACCGACCCAAGGATCAACGCAATATTCGATCCATCAAAAAACCGTTCAGGCCCGGCCAATAGGGTTGCATCAATAACCTTCCCTAGTATCCAAGCCGTTCCCGCCTCCATCGCGCCAGCGAGAGCAGACAGAAACGCAGCCAACCACAACACAGGCCATGCCCCGGACAGACACCATCGCATGAACGCACCCAGTGTTTGCGGCGGTGGTCCTTCAGCGCTGGAAAAAGGGTTGATCCAGTCAGAAATGCTCACGCTTCGTCATCCATTTTCAGAAACCCGCCCGATTGGCGTGCCCAGAAATCTGCATATAGCCCACCATCCAGCAAAAGCGCGTCATGACTGCCCTCTTCAACGATCCGCCCCTGATCCATCACCAGTATTCGGTCCATTTCGGCAATGGTTGAAAGACGGTGCGCAATCGCGATCACGGTTTTGCCTTCCATCATGCCATAAAGCGTTTCCTGAATTGCCGCTTCGACCTCGCTATCAAGGGCGCTTGTTGCCTCGTCCAGCAACAATATCGGCGCGTTCTTCAGGATCACACGTGCCAGCGTAATACGTTGGCGTTGGCCACCGGACAGCTTTACACCCCGTTCACCCACCCGCGCGTCATACCCGTGCCGCCCTTCGGGGTCAGACAGATCAAGGATGAATTCGTGTGCCTGTGCCTGCTTGGCCGCTGCGATCACCTGATCCTCAGTCGCATCAGGGCGGCCATACAGAATGTTGTCACGCACAGATCTGTGCAGCAAGGAGCTGTCTTGCTGAACCATACCAATGTTCTTGCGCAAACTGTCCTGCCGTACAGTTGCAATGTCTTGGCCATCAATTTCGATACGTCCGCCTTCAGCATCATAAAACCGCAACAGCAACTTAACGAGCGTGGATTTTCCTGCGCCAGAGCGCCCTACCAACCCAATCTTTTCACCGGGCTGGACCGTGAGGCTTATTGACTGCAACCCGCCCGAAGTGCGCCCGTAATGGTGCGTTAGCCCCTTCATTTCGATCTTGCCTTGCGTCAAATTTAGCGGCGGCGCAGATGGGCCATCCAGCAGACTGATCGGCTGAGCGATGGTTTCCATTCCCTCTGCAACCACACCCAATTCTCTAAAGAACGACGAAAGAGCCCACATAATCCATGCGGTCATGGAATTGAGCCGAAGCGTCAAAGCCGCAGCGGCGGCAACAACGCCGACGCTCGCCTCACCAGAAACCCATAGCGACAGGGCCCAGCCGACAACACCAACAATCAGCAGGCCATTCAGCGCAACCAGCGTCATGTCCATAATTGTGAAAATCCGCATCTCTTTTTGAAAGGTTTGGCGTGCGCCCTCAATGGCTTCCTTGGCAAAATCCACCTCAAGATCATGATGCGCGAACATTTTGACTGAATGAATGTTGGTATAGGCATCAACAACGCGGCCCGTGACAAGCGACCTTGCATCAGAAGCCGCCTTGGACGCGGGGCCAACACGCTTGACCGTCCAAGCGACCAGACAGGCATAAAGCGCAAACCATCCGACAAGCGGTATCAGCAACCGCAGATCAGAGGTCGACAGCAATATCGCCGCACCAATCATGTAGGCCAATGAATAGGAAATCGCATCAAATACCTGAAACACGACCTCGCCCGCCGCAGGTGGAGTTTGCATGATCCGGTTGGCGATGCGACCGGCAAAATCGTTTTCAAACCAGCCCACAGATTGCCGCAAAACCTGCCGATGTGCACGCCAGCGGATCAAAGTACCAAAGTTTGGAAGGATCGTGTTGTTAAGCAAGGCCACATCCAACCCCTGCAAAACGGGACGAATGAAAATTACAAATAGCGCCACCAAGAGCAATTCGGTGCCGTGGTCATCCCACATCTGCGCAGGGTCTGATCCCAACAGATCTACAATACGGCCCATGTAATAAATCAGCCCAATTTCGATCGCGGCGACCACAATCGACATTACAGCCGTAAGGGCAAACACCCAGAAAAACGGCTTGGAATAGTTCCGTAGAAACGGCCACAATGATTGAGGGGGGTGATCTTGTTCAGGATAATCCACGTATGGATCAATGAGGTTTTCAAAAAAACGGAACATAGGAGAAACCTTGGAAATTTACGCAAAACGATCAGGCACCGCATAAACAGCACCAGTTTGGGGTGTGGTTATTTCAGCTTAGCTGAACCAAATCCCGCGATACATTTTGCATTCCTCCATCTCTACTTCCCCTGACCTATCTAAGTTTTCAACACCTGTCGAGCCTTCAAGGCAAATCAAGCAGCTCGGCTTTGCTTAGTTTGAAATTAGATTTGATCCATTCGTTCTCCAACTGTCTAAGGCGAGCGCCCAGCGCGGGGCCTATGAACGCTGGCATGAGGTCAGCGGCTTTTAAGGGAAAGATTGCTTCGCTTGCCTGCCAAAGCGTCTCTAGCACTGTGCTTTCTGGTAAGTTCTCGGCCAATGCCGATCGCAATAAAAGTGATTGTTTTGCCGCGCTGATACCAAAGCGATAGGCAATCTCTGATAGTGGCGGCCCAGCAAAACCCACTTGTCGCAATAGTTCGAGCTTGCGCGCATCGCTCTTGCTTAACCGAAGCCGTTCCACCGCATCCTGCCCCCCCAGCGTAGCAAGCCGGAAGACCCAATCCGGGCTGATCCCCAATTGCTGTTCAAAATGCACAATCATCGCTAACCACCGGTCATCCGATCCGGGAAGGACCCTATTCAGAACACCTGTGTGACGCATCGCTGCAACCGCCGCCGCTGGGTGCGGTGCCGTCAACAGTTTGGCCATCTCCTGACCCAACCGCTCAGCCGAAAGTGTTTCTAATCCGCCTGTGTTCGCCGCAATTGCCGCCAAAGCATCTGGGTCAAATCCGGTGCTTTCTTGACTGTACCAAGCGGAAAAACGAAAATACCTCAGTATCCGCAGGTAGTCTTCTTTGATGCGGGCATCTGCATCCTCGATAAACTTGACCTTGCGTGCCAACAAGTCTGATAGCCCGCCAAGCGGGTCAATAACCCGGCCCGTCGGATCGGCGTACAGGGCATTCATGGTGAAATCGCGCCGACGGGCATCATCTGTAATATCATCCGAAAACGCCACAACAGCACGCCTGCCATCCGTCGCCACGTCTCGCCGAAATGTCGTGACCTCAAACATCTCTTTCCCGGAAAGCAGAGTTATTGTACCGTGTTCAATCCCTGTTGGAATTGCCTTTAATTTTGCCTCTTTGGCAATCGCCATAATCTGCTCTGGTCGCGCATTCGTTGACATGTCCACATCGCTATCCGGCTCCCCCAGCAAAGCGTTACGGACACATCCGCCAACAAAAAAAACATCATATCCAGCAGATTCAATCAGCTGACAAACGGCCTGCGCGTCAGGGTTTTTGAGCCAGCTGGTTTGCGCTGGGATTAGGGTAGCGTTTTTTCGGTCCATGCCCGCAACATACGCGCTGTTGCACCCCAAATGTAATAGGGGCCGTAAGGTACAACGTAATAATACCGCCGCTGACCGCGCCAACGTCGCGATTGTATAAAATAATTGTCTGGGTTTAACACGTGATCCAAAGGTACAGCAAAAACCTCTTCGACCTCACCCGGTTCTGGTTTGATCTCAAATGGCTTTGTCACAAAACCAATCACCGGAGTGACATTGAACCCCGTCACGGTTTCGTGCGTTGGTAAAACGCCCAATACGTCTACGGTCTCGGGCGGCAACCCAATCTCTTCGCGCGCTTCCCTCAGAGCTGCGGCGATGACATCAACATCCCCCTCGTCTTGCTTTCCGCCGGGAAATGCAATCTGGCCGGGATGATGTTTTAACGCCGATGACCGCTTCGTTAATAGAACCTCAAGTCGACCATTCTGTTCGATGATTGGCGCAAGAACACCAGCAGAACGCAAGACACGCCCTGCTGGCAAAACCACGTCAACATTCAAATCAAAGTCAGACGAGGCAACGCCCGTTTTCGCTAGGGCGTGTCGAATCGATTTGACCTGATCACTCACCGCTCTTCACTTTGGCTTCGAACCCGACAGTGGCTGGATCCAAGTCATAATGCGCGCTGCAAAACTGACAATCAGCCGTGACACGGCCCTCATCAGTGGTCATTTTTTCAATGTCCTTTGCTGAGTATATCGACAGGCTTTGACGCACCCGATCTTCAGAACAGCTACAACCAAACCGTACCGCCTGCGCGTCAAAGACACGCGGCGTTTCCTCGTGAAACAGTCGCAGCAAAAGGTCAGTCGGGGCAATACTAGGACCAATCAACTCAAGATCGTCGACCGTATCCAGCAGGATATTTACACGGTTCCAATTTTCAGCCTGATCACCATGAATCAAATCATTAGCCGTCAAAATAGCCCCAGACCCTTCGCCCTTCGCCGCAAAGGGCGATGCCTTGGGCATGTGCTGTAACATCACACCACCTGCACGCCAATGCTCTGCCTTGTCTGGGCCGGATGACCGACCAAAACTAAGCGAAAACCGGGTTGGCAATTGCTCTGACTGTGCAAAATATGCTTCTGCACAGGCCGCGATGGATTTACCCTCCAAGGGTGTGATACCTTGATAAGGCGTCATACCTTCACCTTGATCGATCATGATCGCAAAATAACCTTCGCCAACCTGATCAAAAGGGGCTGTATCGGTCAAACGATCAGCGTCGTAGCTTGCATAGGCCCTGATGCGCGCAGTTTTTCCGTCTGCCTCTGGACCGTAGTAATCTGTCGCAATCATCCGCACCGCGCCTTTGGATTGCACCTGCAACGACAGCTTCCAGCGCACCTTGATGGTTTGTCCGATCAAGGCGGTGAGCAAGGCCATTTCAGCAACGAGCGCTTCGACTTGCGGGGGATAATTATGCTGACACAAAATACCCTCCAGAACGCCGTCCAGACGCGCGACACGGCCACGGATGTCGGCACCGTCGAGCTGGAAGGGCAGAACGCTGTCGTCCCATGCGATCTGTTGGCCGTGCTGAATATCGGTGGTCATTGGGGTTTCCTTATCGGGGGTCGCTTGGCATACCGCGTCTATATAGGAGCGGCAAGCCATGGATAAAGGGGCAAGCAGATGATCAGACGTGTTGGACGCCCACCCAGACCGGACGTCACGTACCGCATGCGGCCCGGCGCTTATGCCATCCTACCTCTTAAGGGCAGGTTCCTGATGACCGCGCAAACCACCCCAGAATTCGACGTTCAGTTGCCCGGCGGTGGAATTGACCCGGGTGAATCTCCCTTACAGGCTTTGCATCGCGAGGTGCTGGAAGAAATCGGGTGGCGCATTGCCCGACCACGTCGGCTGGGAACGTTCCGTCGGTTTGTCTATATGCCGGACTACGATATGTGGGCTGAGAAGCTTTGCCATGTTTATGTGGCACATCCTGTTCGACAAATCAGACAGCCAATCGAAGAAGATCATGCCACTTTAGTCCTATCCGCATCAGAGGCAATTGCGGTTTTGGGTAATGATGGGGATCGCCATTTTATGTCCAGTTACACAAGTTAATTGTTACCGTGATACTCAAACAAGATACCTGAAACATCGTCGGGAAAATCATCATTCCCAGCAAATTCTGTCAAATCCCAAATCAAGGCTTCCAGAAATGGGGTCCCTTTGATGCCTTTCAATTTCGTCATGATACGTTCCAGACCTTCTTCACCGAGCATTTGACCCGTTGGATTCGGGCATTCTGTCACACCATCAGATAGGATGAGCAAACGGTCGCCCGGCTCAAGCTTTACGTCAAATTGCTCAAATGAAACACCCGCCAAAAGCCCAACTGGAAATCCACCTGTGCCCGTTTGCATAACGCTTCCGTCGCGTCGTTGGATGGCCGGGTGTGGGTGCCCCGCCTGTGCAATGGTCGTTTTACCAGTTGGCAAATCCACAATTGCCAACATCAGGGTAAAATAGTGCTCCGTCTCCATCTCGTTCAGAACGAGATCATTTAGTGTTGCAATGACTTCGCTTGGTGAACGGGCAGCGTAACTGCCATCTTCTGATCGTCTTAACGCGACATTCTGGTCTGGTGCAGTTGCTGACAAATATCCTGCCAACCGCGCTGTCATCAACGCCGAGCTGATGCCATGTCCAGAAACGTCGATTGCAAAAAGACCAAGTTGATCGTCGCCTGCAGGGAAAAACCCGACCAGATCACCGCCAACATGGCCACTTGAACGCAATATCAAGGAAAGAGCGCCTTGGTCGAAGCTTTTGTAGCGCTCACGAAGCAGAGATTGTTGCAGCTTCTTTGCCTCAAGCAGATCTTTATCAAGCGAATCGTAGAGGTCCTGTAGTTCAGCGAGGGTGTCCGTGATCAGTCGATTTGTCTCAGACAGCTCTCTTTGCATGTGCAAGATACGTTCGCCCGCAGTGATTCGAGCGCGCAATTCATTATTATCGACAGGTTTGGTCAAGAAATCATCAGCACCCGAATCCAAGCCCAGCGCAACTTCATCTTTTTCACTCTTGGACGTCAACATAATGAAATAGGCATAGCGGCCGTCGGGCATTGCGCGGAACGCTTTGCAAAACTCTAAACCTGACATACCCGGCATCATCCAGTCGCTTACGATCAGGTCAGGTTGTCTTTCGCGGCAAAACGCAATGGCATCCTCGCCAGATTCAGCTTCTTCTACCTCGAAACCCCATTTTGCCAGTATTTTTGATAAAATCCTCCGTTGCAGGCGGCTATCGTCCACAACCAACACAAGCTTCATGCTCTTAGAATGGGGGCCAACGGTAATTTCCGTCACGGGGGACAATCGGGGCATATAATTTCAGACTTCAAAGTAATCATTCTGAGATAAACGATTATACTTAAGGTCAGGTGAATGCCTGATTTTCGCATGTCCTGCCTTCTGAAGGTCAGTTTTTGTTAAACCCTTCCTGCCATTCTGGGCTTCGCAGAAGGAGTGCTCGGATGATTGACTGGACACGTGTAATAGAGCTTCGGGGTGAGGTTGGTGCTGAGGATTTCGACGAGGTTGTCGAACTGTTCATCGAAGAAGTAGATGAAGTGACAGCACGACTAAAATCCACACAGAAACCAACGGACCTTGAAGCAGATTTACACTTTCTCAAAGGGAGCGCGTTAAGTCTTGGGTTCGAAGAATTTGCAGCACTTTGCCAAAGTGGTGAAACCGCATCTGCTCAAGGCAGGTCAGGCGATGTTGACCTGGCCTCAATTCTAAGTTCGTACGATGCATCAAAAAGCATTTTTCTAAGCAACATGCAGTCTGAACTGGCAAACTAGATAAGCATATAAAAAGCATCTGCATTGGCACTACCTGTGGTTTTCAATGCTTTGTTGCGCAACAATTGCATGCCAGCGATCCAGCGATCATGGTCCTGTGCCCGGCCTACAACATAATCATGAACAGCAGGGTGGGAAAGAATAAGAAACTTTTTGGCCTCTATGCCGGTGACGATTGCCTGCGCAACCTCATCGGCCGTCATCAATGAAAGCGTATCAATCACATCAGCGTCGGACAGCCCCAGAAGGGGCGTTGCAACATACTGCGGACAGACTACAGATACATCTATGCCGTCAGCGCCGTGGGTAATCGCAAGGGACTCAGCAAAACTTACCGCTGCGTGTTTTGTTGCAGTGTATGCCGCGTCGCCGATCTGGTTCAGCAGGCCAGCGGCAGAAGCGATTGTCACCAAATGACCAGACTTTCGCTTTGTCATGGCGGGCAACAACAATCGTGCGGCATAGACATTGGCCATCACGTGCACCCGCCAATTCAGCATCCAGACATCATCAGAAGCGGAAGCAGCATGGTCTGGCTGACCTCTGAAAACTCCCGCATTAGAGACAAAAACATCAATCTCTCCGATCTCGTCCGTCGCTGTATTGATAAGCTTCCGGATCGACGCTTCATTCCTTACATCACACTGTACCGACAGACCGCCAAATTCATCTGCAACGGCTTGCGCTTTTTCGCCATCCAAATCAGCAACGCACACCCGTGCGCCAAGCTTCGCCGCCTGACGCGCCAAAGCGGCACCAATGCCGCTTCCAGCTCCGGTGATAACAACTGATTTGTCGTTGAACTTCATGCACAAGCCTTCACAATACGAACTGCGCCAAGGTTTCGTCATTGGTTATGTCCGTAAAGGTGAATCCAGCTTCGATCAGTTGCTGTAAGAACGGTCCAAAACTCTCTGGGCTGCGAGTCTCAATTCCGATCAGAACAGAACCAAAGTTTCGGGCAGATTTTTTGAGATATTCAAATCGACAAATATCATCGTCTGGGCCCAATATATTCAGGAATTCCTTAAGCGCGCCAGGCCGTTGCGGCATCCGCAGAATAAAGTACTTCTTGACGCCAGAGAACCTCTGCGCACGCTCCTTTACCTCAGGCAAACGCTCGAAGTCAAAATTTCCGCCGGACGCCACACAAACAACAGTTTTGCCTTTGATCTGGTCAGCAACTTCGCTAAGCGCCTCAATTGCCAATGCGCCAGCAGGTTCCAATACGATACCTTCGACATTCAACATTTCGATGATCATGACACAGATGCTGTCCTCAGAAAGATGGATTACATCCTTAGGCTCAACATCCTTAAGACGTTCAAAATTCCGCGCACCAATTTTTGCGACAGCAGCGCCATCCACGAAACTGTTAATCGGCGATACATCAACGGGCGCACCATTTTCCAGCGCTCTCGCGAGGCTGGGTGCCCCGGAAGGCTCTACAAAGGTATATTTGCAGGTTTTTCCAAAATAACTGCGTGTACCAGAGGACAATCCGCCACCGCCGACGGGCAAAATGATATGATCAGGGGTGCGCCCCAACTGCGCTTCGATCTCAACTGCGACAGACGCCTGCCCTTCGATCACGTCGTCATCATCAAAGGGAGACAGAAAATGTGCACCTTCATCTGAACAAAATTTCTGTGCAGCCGCCAGTGTCTTGTCAAAATAGTCTCCAACCAGCTTAACTTCGATCTGTGCACCCCCAAACATCCGGGTCTTCTGCACCTTTTGTTGCGGTGTCGTGACGGGCATGAAAATCACCCCACGCACACCAAAATGGCTACACATGAATGCCACACCCTGTGCGTGGTTTCCGGCTGACGCACAGACAAATAGGCTTTGATCGGGGATTACCTTACGCATGGCATTAAACGCACCGCGCAATTTATAGGATCTGACCGGACTTAGATCTTCACGTTTGAGCCAGATGTCTGCATCAAATCGTTCTGATAAATGTTCATTGCGCATCAGGGGCGTTGCAGGAAAGACTTTGCGCATTGCTTGCTCTCCGGCACGCGCCATTTCTTGAAAATCAGTGGTCACTTAGCACCCCTTGGTTGGCCTACCTTTCGATAGGCTCACACGACCAACAGGTCAACGCGCCGCTTCAATCTTGCCCGTCCTTGAAAAAACCGATACCTCGCTAGCGAACCGAAAAGGAACCCCGTGATGTCTGCGCCAAAAAAAGTCGTCCTCGCCTATTCAGGTGGGCTTGATACCTCAATTATTCTGAAATGGCTGCAAACCGAATATGGTTGCGAAGTTGTGACCTTTACCGCTGATCTAGGTCAGGGTGAAGAGTTAGAGCCTGCCCGTAAAAAGGCAGAAATGATGGGCGCATCTGAGATTTACATCGAAGACGTCCGCGAAGAATTTGTACGCGACTTTGTATTCCCGATGTTCCGCGCCAACGCCGTATATGAAGGTCTTTATCTGCTGGGCACGTCCATTGCGCGACCGCTTATTTCAAAGCGCCTGGTTGAAATTGCTGCCGAAACCGGAGCCGATGCTGTTGCGCATGGTGCCACCGGCAAAGGCAACGATCAGGTTCGGTTTGAACTGGCCGCCTATGCCCTGAACCCAGACATCAAGGTGATTGCCCCTTGGCGCGAGTGGGATTTGTCCAGCCGCACCAAACTGCTTGAATTCGCAGAGAAAAACCAAATTCCAGTGGCAAAAGACAAACGCGGCGAGGCGCCGTTTAGTGTGGATGCGAACCTGTTGCATACATCGTCAGAGGGCAAAGTTCTTGAAGATCCCGCCATAGACGCGCCGGATTATGTGTACCAACGTACTGTTGCACCAGAAGATGCCCCCGATACGCCCGAATATATTGAAATCGGCTTTGAACGCGGCGATGCCGTTTCAATCAATGGCGAGGCGATGTCACCGGCAACAATCCTGACCAAGCTGAATGAATTGGGTGGCAAGCATGGATGTGGCCGCCTTGATCTGGTTGAAGGCCGCTTTGTCGGGATGAAATCACGCGGCATTTACGAGACACCCGGCGGTACCTTGCTGCTTGAGGCACACCGCGGCATCGAATCCATTACCCTTGATCGTGGTGCAATGCATCTCAAAGACGAGCTGATGCCGAAATATGCCGAACTGATCTATAACGGCTTCTGGTTCAGCCCCGAACGGACGATGTTGCAGGCAGCAATTGATGCAAGCCAAACTCATGTGACCGGAACCGTACGACTGAAGCTTTACAAAGGTCATGCACGGACTGTTGGGCGTTGGTCAGATCATTCACTGTATTCAGAGGCCCATGTGACCTTTGAAGATGACGCAGGTGCGTATGATCAGAAAGACGCGCAAGGATTCATTCAGCTTAACGCACTTCGGCTGAAACTGCTTGCAGCCCGGGACAAACGGTTGAAATTATAACCACTGGGTTATGACCCGAGTGATCTTGGTTCGGGCCGTAACCTAATCCATTCTTCGTTCAAATAGTGCCTGATAATGTGGCAATGCATCCCTTAGAACTTTACAACTTGGCCCGGCGATCTCGGGCAGGTCTCCCTCAGCCTGTGCGAACCCTGAACTGTTGTGAACAACCCCATACCAATGCGAAGCCCAGATACCATCCTCTGGCCGTGGGCCTGCGGGCCAATTTAGCATTTCGGGTCTGAAATCCAATTCAATCTTCTGGCATAGCTTTCGAAGCATTCGTTCAGGGTTCGCACGGATATCAGTGCTGTCGATAATCAATCCGCCAATTTTATTATAAAGATCAAATTGTTGTTTGAATCCGATATCTTCAAGCGTCGGCGCTTCCCGCTTGGCGCTATAACTCGCGATCACCCGCGCCGGATGGCGGATCAGATGGATGTTCACGCATTTTTCTGCCCAGTCCATCGGAAACCCGTCCAACATATGATGCGGCATGTGCTTCATATAAAGATGCGGAGAGCCTGATCCAGAACATGCAAGCGCGACTTTTTCTGGGTTGGCTTCGTGATGTTGGATGATTTCATCCCGCATCGGATGGTCAGATCCTGAACGTTCCAGATATGCAGCATAAAAAGGTTCATCCATCACGGCAAAATCTTGTCGCGCACCAAAACTATACATCATCGCGGTACTTAAATTGCGAGGGCCGGACCACATTGCAATGCGCATCTGTTTTTTCTTTCTCTATGGGGCTTGCTCTGTGCCCTAAGTTCCGCGTGAAGCTAAGAATGTTACACCCGCATGCCAAGGGGTAAACACCATTCACCACCACGTGATTTGGCCTTTCCAGTTGTTGCTTTAGCTATGCCTTAAAGTGCAGCGTCAGGAAAACAGGAGCGTAAAATGTTAGATTTCACAAAACTGAAGGTTTTTGGTTTGGCCGCCATGATTGCAGCCGGGCTTTTTATCCAAACCACCGAAGTGAAGGCCGCTGGTTCTGAAACACTTACAGTGGCAGGGGGGTGTTTTTGGTGCGTCGAATCGGATTTCGAAACGGTCAAAGGTGTCAAAAAAGCCGTGTCTGGATTTGCTGGTGGTAAGACTGCAAACCCCACCTACAAACAGGTCTCCGCTGGTGGCACTGGCCACTATGAAGCCGTGCAGATTACCTTTGATCCCACAATTGTAAGCCGTGACCAGATTTTGGCTATGTTTTTTCGCTCCATTGATCCAACAGATGCCAGCGGGCAATTTTGTGATCGAGGGGCCAGTTACAGATCAGCCATTTTTGCGAATGGTGCCGCGCAAAAATCTGCGGCTGAGAAAGCCAAGTCAGATGCTCAGGCTGCCTTGGGCCAAAAGGTTGTCACGCCAATTCTGGGCGCGACCAAATTTTATCCTGCTGGTGCCTACCATCAGGATTACTACAAAAGCAGCGAACGCCTCGCTATTAGCAGTGTCGGGATTGGTGTGAAAAAGTCAGTTGCCTACAAGCGCTATCGTAGTGGCTGCGGCCGTGATCAACGGGTCAAGCAACTTTGGGGCACTGCGGCACCCTTCGTCCATTAATCAAAATCATGGTCCTGGATTTCTTTGAGGTCCGGGATCACATCCGCAGTTCCATGGCGCGTTACCATCAGTGCGCCGGCCCTTATGGCAAGATCAATTGCGGCTGGCATATCCATTCCGCGATCTAGTCCCGCAACCAGATAGCCAGTAAATGTATCTCCGGCACCAGTTGTATCAACCGGCTCTACTTTGTAAGCAGGAAATACCTCTGAAGATTTTCCCTTGTTAGAGACCCATTTGCAACCATCTGCACCCAAGGTCACGACGACATCGTCAATCGGCAGTTCGAGCAGCTCTTTACCCGTCGCCTCACGAAGCTGGGCCGCTTCAACTTCGTTTAGAATCAAAAGATCAATATGTTCGATGATCTCTGCAATCGCCAGAGCTTCAAATGGAGCGGCTGCATAGACCACCTTTAACCCCAATGTCACAGCGGTTCTTGCGGCATAAGATTGCCCAAGCGTTTCGTTCTGCATCAACAAGATATCACCTGGTGATGCCTCTGTGAGAGCCGCACCAATCATGTGATCGGTCACCTCATGATTGGCCCCCAAAAACAAAACGATGTTGTTCTCACCGTTTTGATCAACACAAATGTTCGCGTGGCCCGTAGGTGTACCAATCACTGACACATGGCGCGTGTCCACTCCGTACTCTAGCAGGCGATCAACGGCCCATTTTCCGTCTGACCCAACGGCACCAATATGTTCTATACGCGCACCCGCCCGCGCTGCTGCTACGGACATATTTGCACCCTTACCCCCTAGGCCTTGATTGAACCGCTGCGCCGCAAGCGTTTCGCCCGGCCCGGGTAGATGCGGCAAAAGATAGAATTTATCCGCATTGATTGAGCCAAGGTTCCAGATCATTCTCCGACCTTACACGCCGCCAATATTGCCATGTTCAGGATGTCATTTGCCGTGGCGCTAGAGGAACAGATTTGGATGGATTTATCCAAACCCGTAAGAATCGGGCCAATCACAGTAGCCCCAGCCATTTCTTGCATCAGTTTTACTGAAATGCTGGCGGAATGCCGCGCCGGGACAACAAGGATATTCGCAGGGCCAGTTAAGCGCGAAAAGGGGTAGCTCTTTTGTGTTTCAATATTCAGGGCCACATCAACAGTCATCTCGCCCTCGTATTCGAAATCAACACCGCGCTGATCAAGAATTCTAGGCGCTTTGTGCATTTTTTCTGCCCTTTCGGACACTGGGTATCCAAAGGTCGAAAAACTGACAAAAGCCACCCGAGGTTCAAGTCCAAGGTGCCGTGCCACACGGGCACCACTTATGGCGATATTGGCCAAATCGTTTTCATCAGGCCATTCATGAACCAACGTATCAGCAATAATGACAATCCGCCCTTTATGAAGCAAGGCAGTAAAGCCAGCCGCGCCATGTTCTGGGTTGGCCTCAAACACGTGGTTCAGACGTTCAAGAATATGGGCAGATTTGCGGGTTGCGCCAGTTACCAACCCATCGCCGTGACCATGAGCAAGCATCAATGCCCCATAAACATGACGGTCACGCGACGCGAGGCGGTGTATGTCTTTGGTATCAAAGCCACGACGTTGAAGTCGTCCGTAAAGGAATTCTTTGTAAGTATCCAAATGCATCGTATTGGCGGCGTTCACCACTTCTAATTCGCGCACGGCGTCTTCCATGCCGCTGGCAGATAACTTGGCACGAACATCTTCCTGCCGACCAACAACCAATGCTTTTCCAAGCCCTGAACGCTGGTACAATACGGCCGCCCGTAATACCCGAGGGTCATCGCCTTCGGCAAAAATCATACGCGCCTGATTGTTACGCGCACGCGCATTGATACCACGCAAGATATTTGCAGTCGGATCCATTCTGGATTTCAGGCTGACCTCATAGGCATCCATGTCGATGATGGGACGCCGGGCCGCGCCAGTGTCCATGCCTGCCCGTGCCACCGCTGGCGGAATGCGGTGGATCAACCGGGGATCAAAGGGGGTTGGGATAATATAATCGCGACCAAAGCTGAGTGTTTTGCCATAGGCCAAAGCAACTTCGTCAGGCACGTCTTCTCTGGCCAAATTAGCCAACGCATGGGCGCAGGCAATCTTCATCTCGTCATTGATCGCACGGGCATTGATGTCCAGCGCGCCCCGGAACAGATAGGGGAAACCTAAAACGTTGTTCACCTGATTTGGATAATCACTGCGACCTGTCGCAACAATGGCATCCATCCGAACCGCATGCGCTTCTTCTGGGGTTATCTCAGGGTCCGGGTTTGCCATCGCAAAAATAACCGGGTTATCTGCCATGCTGGCAACCATTTCAGGCGTCACAGCACCTTTGACGCTAACACCCAAAAACACATCCGCGCCATCCATTGCTTCTTCTAATGTGCGCAGATTAGTTGTGGCGGCGTGGGCAGACTTCCATTGGTTCATGCCCTCTGTTCGGCCCTGATAAATCACACCTTTGGTATCACACATAATGCAATTATCATGACGCGCGCCCATCGCCTTGATCAATTCGAGGCAAGCAATACCAGCCGCACCTGCCCCGTTTAGAACAATCCGGACATCTTCAATTTTCTTACCGGAGATATGCAAAGCGTTGAGCAGACCAGCGGCACAAATAACTGCCGTCCCATGCTGGTCATCATGAAAGACCGGAATATCCATTTCTTCCTTGAGCCGCTGTTCGATGATGAAGCATTCCGGTGCTTTGATGTCCTCAAGGTTGATGCCACCAAATGTCGGGCCCATAAGTTTGACCGCGTTGATAAACGCGTCGGTGTCTTCGGTGTCCAATTCAATATCAATTGAGTTCACATCGGCAAAGCGCTTAAACAGCACAGCCTTGCCTTCCATCACTGGCTTGGACGCCAATGCGCCAAGGTTCCCCAGACCCAGTACTGCTGTCCCGTTAGAGATGACCGCAACTAGGTTTCCCTTGTTCGTATAATCATAGGCTGTTTCTGGGTTAGCCGCGATCGCCTCACAAGGCACAGCAACGCCCGGTGAATATGCCAACGACAGATCCCGTTGGGTTGTCATTGGAACAGTTGCGGTAATCTCGAATTTGCCGGGTGTAGGTTCGAGGTGGAATGCAAGCGCTTCGGCTGAGGTAATTCTGTTCTTTGACAAAGGATAATACTTTCTGTTTTTCGCAACTCTAGCTGTGTCAGCATCGGCCTTCAATCAGGCAACGCTTGGTTGTTGTCTATTCGTCAGGCGATGTAACGAACCCATTCGTGGTTTCCAAGAAACGCATCATGGCGTTGCGGGAAATCTATCTTAAGTCGGGACAAAGCCCAGCGGATGACCTGTGGACGTTGGCACCTGTTGGCACACCAGACCATGCGCACCAAAGTCTGCCAACGCGTTGGATCAGCTTTAAAAGCCCGGTCTAATGCAACTAACTCTGATTTAGGCTCACCTTGCTGCTTGTGGCAATCCGCCTGCAACAAGCACAATTTGGCATTGTCTCTTACCAAATCCGCATGCTGCTCAAGAAGCTTAACGGCGTGATCACCGGCCCCAACTTGCAAAGCCTTGCGTGCAGTATCATCAAGGCTGGCCGCGCTATTTAGCGTCGGATACTGGCCCAAAACCGTCACGATAAATGCCATCACCTGTGCCGTTCCTTTTTCTGATAAGAAAACCGGAACGATCCCATCTTCTGAAAAATTTGGCTCTAACAAAGGTTTTTTACTATTAAAGTCCGCAAAGAAACTCGCATAACGGCATTGAGCGGCATTCGCCAAGGGCCAAAAATCACCCCATCGGATCTGTGCTGTTTGCAATGTCCCGATCTCAACAACATAGGCGTCGGGATTGGCAAACAACATGTTTGTAAATCCAGCCCCGTGATACGATATCATCATCTCTGCGTTGGCCATTAAGGCAATCTGTTCCAACGGAGATAAGTTTTCGAACACAACGTATTCAAAGCCAAAGAGCTTGAGGTGGTCAAAAAGCAGGTCTTCACCTTCCATGTGCCGTGACCTACTTTGCCTCGTATCGCGGCCAACGTAGAACCGTTTTGGTAAGTGGCCAAAGTCCTGACTTTCAATGGCGCGCAGCGCCCGCGCCCGCAGCGCCAATACGGACGAACTTACAGAGTTCATTGCGATAATCGGCTGCATCCTTGCAGTGGAAAGGTGGTTTTTACTCACCAAGCCAACTGGCGCTAAATCTTGGATACCCACAACGTCAAGGTCTGGCATAAAAGGATACCCACCAATCAAGTCGTAAGCCGTCAAGACCTTGTTATAGTCTTTCGGCGCGCGCTCGAAAAATACCCTTCCGTCATATTCAGGAAAAAGGGCCGTGACAAAAGCCCGCGCAAACGACCGCTGTTTTTCCTCTTGGTTTGGAAAGTGGAAATATATGTTGCCCTGAAAATCCAACGTGTCGAGCAAAGTCAGCTGTGACAACGATTCCGTGACGAAGTGAAAATAGTTAAAGGTGTTACGGCACTCGATTGCAAAATCGATCTCAGAGCCAAGAAACCCTGAATATACAGGGACATCCTTGTCACAGTTGTATGCCTGACAGCTTGTGAAAAAATTTTCCAACCGGCCATCTACATCAGCATCAATTTCAGCGGCTTCCCATCTATATTTGTTCAACAGACGGGCACCCGATGCGCCGCCCAAAACCAAACGATCACGAGCCATGACATAAGATTTACGAAAGCTCGCCTTTTCCAAAACGACAGGAACAGTGTTGAACTCGATCGCCCGAATGAACGTTTTTTGCTGTTTGGTCTCTTTGATGGTGTCTTTGATCTTTTGGTTAACCTCCCTGAACGCGCTAACCGCAAACCCCTCAATCTGTGCTTTTGGCATCGGTCGCCAAATAAATTCAGGCTCCAACAGCAACTTGAACCCGGGATCGCGCCAGGGGTTCAAAAACAATGCATCCGGAGGAAGCGTAAAATTGACTTTATTGCGCACAGGAAACAGGGGCTTTCATGTCGGGTGATAGGCTACTTTTTACCACGATCCATGCACACGTCCACCATCAACCTGCACCACTTCCCCTTTCGCTAGCCGTGATGGTTTTGTACAGACAGGTATGACAAAAGGGGATGCAGGTGAGCAGCGACAAAATCACACCGATGATGGCACAGTATCTCGACCTGAAGGCAGGTTATGCTGATGCCCTTCTGTTCTATCGTATGGGTGATTTCTATGAAATGTTCTTTGATGATGCCGTTGCGGCCTCTGAAGCCTTGGACATCGCATTAACCAAGCGAGGAAAGCACGATGGTCAGGACATTCCTATGTGCGGCGTGCCAGTCCATGCGGCCGAAGGGTATTTACTGACCCTGATCAGAAAAGGCTTTCGTGTCGCCGTGTGCGAGCAAATGGAAAGCCCGGCAGAAGCCAAAAAGCGCGGCTACAAATCACTGGTCAAACGCGACGTCGTTCGCTTGGTGACCCCCGGTACGTTGACAGAAGAATCTTTGCTAGAGGCGCGTCGGCATAATTACCTAGCGACATTTGCCGAAGTTCGTGACGCATCCGCGCTGGCTTGGGTGGATATTTCGACAGGTGCGTTTCACGTCATGCCTCTAGCTCCCGTTAAGCTTGGTCCTGAATTAGCGCGCCTCTCACCATCTGAACTTGTCATAGCAGAGACCAAAGAGGCAGAAATGCGCCCTTTAGTCTCTGATTTTAGAATATCACTTACACCCCTTGCTCCATCCGCATTTGATAGCACAAGCGCGGAAAAGCGCATCTGTGAATTATTCAGCATCGCAACGCTGGATGCGTTTGGAACCTTTACCAGAGCAGAAGTGTCGGCAATGGGTGCACTTATTGAGTACCTCGAAATTACGCAAAAAGGTCGGTTGCCACTCCTTCGCCCCCCCGTAAAGGAATCTGAGGCACGCACAGTCCAGATTGACGCAGCAACCCGTCGAAATCTTGAACTGACACATAGCTTGGCGGGCGGGCGCGCAGGATCGCTCCTTGCCATTATGGACCGCACAGCCACTGCTGCCGGGGCACGGTTACTGGAACGTCGTATTTCTAGCCCTTCCAGGTTGGTGGACGTAATCTCGAACCGGTCCGATGCTGTGTCCTTCTTTTTTAATGACGGACGATTAAACCAAGATGTTCGGGATACGTTGCGCAAGGTGCCAGACCTGGATCGCGCGTTATCTCGTCTTTCCCTAGATCGTGGCGGTCCACGTGATCTTGCTGCGATGCGCAACGGCCTTTCCGAAGCTCTGCAGCTCAGCTCCCAGCTAGAAAAATACGATTTACCACCTTTAATTGAAGAATCCACTTCTGGTCTACGTGGTCATGATGACCTCATTCAATTGCTGGAAGATGCTCTTGTCGCAGAACCACCCCTGCTGTCCCGGGATGGTGGTTTTGTTGCACCAAGCTATGATGCAGATCTTGATGAAGCCCGTAAATTACGGGACGAAGGCCGCAGCGTTATTGCCCAAATGCAACAACAGTTTGTCTCTGAAACGGGGATTTCGACGCTTAAGATCAAACATAACAACGTTCTGGGATATTTTATCGAAACGACGGCAACCCATGCAGAAAAGATGTTGTCGGCACCGTTATCCGACACCTTTATCCATCGCCAAACCACAGCGAATCAAGTGCGGTTCACAACGGTTGCCCTGTCAGAAATGGAGACGAAGATTTTGAATGCGGGGAACCGTGCTCTCGAAATCGAAAAACGTCTTTTTGAAGTCCTGCGCCGGAATGTCTTGGCCGCTGCAGCAGAAATCGGGGTAACAGCAACTGGTCTTGCAGAGATTGATCTGGCTTCCACATTGGCTGATCTGGCGAAAGCCGAAAACTGGACCAAGCCAAAAGTCGACGACAGCCGTGCCTTTGCAATTCAAGGCGGACGTCACCCGGTTGTCGAACGTGCCTTGGCGCGACAATCTGGCGAGCCCTTTATTGCGAACGATTGCGATCTTAGTGCAATCGCGGATGATGCGAACATTTGGCTACTTACCGGCCCAAACATGGCTGGCAAATCGACTTTTCTCAGGCAAAATGCGCTAATCGCTCTTTTAGCGCAAATGGGCAGCTACGTTCCGGCCAGGTCCGCCCACATCGGTGTGATCAGTCAATTATTCAGCCGCGTTGGTGCTTCCGATGATTTAGCCCGCGGCAGGTCAACTTTTATGGTAGAAATGGTCGAAACTGCTGCAATTCTAAATCAGGCTGATGACCGTGCTCTTGTTATTCTGGATGAAATCGGTCGCGGAACTGCAACGTATGACGGCTTGTCGATTGCTTGGGCAACCTTAGAACATTTGCATGATGTTAATCGCTCGCGGGCACTTTTTGCGACCCATTACCACGAGATGACAGCACTTTCTGGAAAACTTGCAGGGGTTGATAACGCCACTGTGGCTGTAAAAGAGTGGGAAGGTGAGGTGATTTTCTTGCATGAAGTTCGCAAGGGAGCCGCAGATCGTTCCTACGGTGTTCAGGTTGCAAAACTTGCTGGGCTACCGGACTCAGTAATTGCCCGCGCAAGGGTGGTATTAGAAGCCTTAGAAAAGGGTGAGCGTGAAGGTGGAGTCACGCAGAAAACTTTGATTGACGATTTGCCGTTGTTTTCTGTCAGTCCAACACCAGCACCTCAACCCACCAAGCCGTCGCAGGTTGAAGAAAAGCTAAAAGAGATTCTGCCGGATGAACTGACGCCACGTGAAGCATTAGACATGCTTTATAAATTAAAAGAGGCGGCCAAATCCTGACCGCCCCTCTTTTTGACTTTAAATATCCAAATGCAGCATCTGCACCAATTACGACGCGGGTGTTGAAGAAACGCCAACCTGCGCTGGCCGCAATAGCCTGTCGTGCAACATGAACCCGTCGGCGGCTACCTGAATGATATCACCTGCCTTTGTTCCGGGAACGGGCGCTTCAAACATTGCTTGATGTGCCTGTGGATCAAATCGGTCACCAACCGCAGGAGAGACCACTTCGATGCCATGCTTTTTGAAAACGTTAAGCAATTCACGCATCGTCAGCTCAACACCTTCCAACAAAGGTCCGGACACTGCACGCTGCTCTTCGGTCGCCGCTTCAAGTGCCCTCTTCATATTATCGTAAACCGGCAGCATATCGCGTGCCAGTTTTGACCCGCCATAGTTCTCAGCTTCACGGCGGTCCTTATCAGACCGCTTGCGTGCGTTTTCTGAGTCCGCAAGGGCGCGCATGAAACGATCCTTAAGCAGATCGCGCTCTGCACGTAGCTGGTCTAACTCCAGCGCTTCATCATCAATCTCAGCCATTTCATCGGCATATTCATCTGCCTCGGCTTCATCAATATCATCCAGAAATTCGTTTTCTTTCGGGTCTGCCATCTTCCACCTCTAACTCCGGTCGGAAATCAGCTTTCCAACCAGTTGCGCCGTGTAATTCACAATCGGCACGATACGTCCATAGTTCAGGCGCGTGGGGCCAATCACTCCGACGGCACCAATCACCTTTCGATCAGCGTTCATATAAGGGGAAACCACCAGAGAGGAACCCGAAAGTGAGAAAAGTTTGTTCTCAGAGCCAATAAAAATGCGCACACCTTCGCCACCTTCGGCCAAATCAAGGAATTCGGCGATATCACGCTTGCGCTCCAGGTCATCAAAGAGGTTTCGAATACGCGCCAAATCCTCTGCTTCCGAATCCCCACTCAGCAGATTTGAACGGCCCCGAACAATAAGCCGTTCTGTTGCTTCGTCATCCCCCTGCCAAAGGGCAAGGCCACTTTCGACCAATTGTTGCGCCAGAATGTTGATTTCCTGACGCCTATCGGTAATCTCCTTACTGATCGACCGCTGCAACTCGCTGATGGTTTTACCCTCAACCAGCGCGTTTAGAAAATTCGCTGCTTCTCTCATGGAGCTTGGCGTTTGACCGGGCGGCGGCGTAAATAGCCGGTTTTCAACATGCCCATCTGAAAACACCAAAACCACCAAGGCACGGTCATGAGAAAGCGAGACAAATTCGATATGTTTGATCGGGGCCTCATGTTTCGGCGTCAAAACAAGCGACGCACCATGGGTGACGCCAGACAAAGCCGATCCGATCCGATCCAGCAAACCGCCAACGTCAGAGGCGCTATTCCCCATCGTAGCGTCGATTTTTTCGCGATCAACTTCCGAAGGATCGCCAATTTCAATCATCCCATCAACAAACATACGCAACCCCATCTGGGTTGGAATTCGCCCTGCGCTAACATGCGGCGAGCCAAGCAAGCCCATGTATTCGAGATCTTGCATCACATTTCGGATTGTGGCCGCACTTACCTTTTCGCTGAAATCGCGTGTTAGCGTCCGTGACCCCACAGGATCGCCGTTGGCAAGATAACCCTCAACCACCCGGCGAAAAACCTCGCGGGATCGATCATTCATATCATTTAGCAGGTCTGATATTTCGGCCATAGCATCCTCTGTTCTGCAACCAATAGAAGATCGCAGCGCACAAACGTCAATCATTCAAACGGGGTTGCATCCCCTTACACCGCGGCAGTATCCCGTGGTTAACATAGAAAAGGAAATAACATGCGTCCTTCTGGTCGGAAACTTAATGAAATGCGCGCTGTCTCTGTTGAGGTGGGCTTTACCAAACATGCAGAAGGCTCTGCGCTGATCAAAGTTGGCGATACACATGTGCTTTGTACCGCCACAATTGAAGACCGCGTGCCGCCCTTTATTAAAGGATCTGGTTTGGGTTGGGTCACAGCGGAATACGGGATGCTGCCGCGCGCAACAAACACACGGATGCGCCGCGAAGCTGCATCAGGCAAGCAAGGTGGACGGACCGTTGAAATCCAACGCCTGATTGGTAGATCTCTGCGTGCAGGCGTTGACCGAGTTGCCTTGGGCGAACGCCAGATCACTGTCGATTGTGATGTATTGCAAGCCGATGGCGGCACGCGTTGTGCATCCATAACAGGCGGGTGGATTGCCCTGCGGTTGGCGGTCAACAAATTGATGAAAGCCGGTGATGTGATCAGTGACCCATTGGTCGATCCTGTTGCCGCAATAAGCTGCGGTATTTATGCAGGCCAGCCCGTGCTTGATTTGGACTATCCCGAAGACTCCGAAGCGGGTGTTGACGGCAATTTCATCATGACCAGTTCGCACAAATTAATCGAAGTACAGATGAGTGCCGAAGGGTCCACGTATTCTCGCGATCAGATGAACCAACTCATGGACCTCGCCGAAAAAGGTGTGTCCGAATTGGTCGAAATCCAGAAAGCCGCAACCGCATGACCCGTAAATTCACGGACACGCGCATCCTGATTGCCACCCATAATACTGGCAAGCTGGAGGAAATGGCGCAACTTTTTTCGCCTCACGGGGTGAGCGTTGTCGGTGCAGCTGAGCTAAACTTGCCAGAGCCTGAAGAAACAGAAAACACATTTGTCGGGAATGCCCGGATCAAAGCCCATGCAGCATCAAAGGCAACGGGTTTGCCCGCCTTGTCTGACGATTCAGGGATCGAAGTTCAAGCGCTGGATAACGCGCCGGGTGTTTATACCGCCGATTGGGCTGAAACCCCAAATGGCCGCGACTTTGTCATGGCAATGACCAAAACGCACAATCTCCTCGAAGCAAAAAATGTGCCACACCCCCGCCGTGCTCGTTTTTGTGCAACATTGGTTTTGGCATGGCCTGATGGGCACGATGAAGTGTTCGAAGGAAAGGTGAACGGAAAATTGATTTGGCCAATGCGTGGCAAGCTTGGCCACGGCTACGACCCCATGTTTCAGCCTGACGGGCATGAGGTTACATTTGCTGAAATGGATGCAGACACCAAGAATGGGATCAGCCACCGCGCTGATGCTTTCACAAAATTGATGTTGGCCTGTTTTGACTGAAGATTGGCAACAGGGCGGCTTTGGGCTTTATATCCACTGGCCGTTTTGCGAGGCAAAATGCCCCTACTGTGACTTCAATTCACATGTCAGCCGCACGATTGATCAGAACGCTTGGCGTGACGCATATCTGATTGAGCTTTCCCGCGCATCGCTTGAGACACCGGGGCGCATTCTAAATGCGGTCTTCTTTGGCGGCGGCACGCCCAGCTTGATAGACCCTGAAATTGTTGCGTCCATCATTGCTCGGATCAAACAGCTTTGGCCCACTGCAAATGATCTGGAAATAACTCTTGAGGCGAACCCCAGCTCTGTCGAAGCGGGACGATTCATTGCATATCGAGACGCAGGCATAAGCCGGATCTCCATGGGTATTCAGGCATTAAATGATCTCGACCTTCGGCGCTTGGGGCGCATTCACACTGCAAAAGAAGCGCTCACTGCGTTTGACATCGCACGGAATGTGTTTGAACGGGTGAGCTTTGATTTAATTTATGGACGTCAGGATCAAACGCTTACTGATTGGAAGTCTGAGCTAAAGCAGGCTCTAAACCTAGCGATAGATCACCTTTCGCTTTATCAGTTAACAATTGAAAACGGTACTGCCTTTGGTGATCGGTATGCGCATGGAAAGTTGCGTGGTTTACCCGATGATGACCTCGGTGCTGACATGTATGAGGTGACCCAAGACATCTGTGGCACGATGGGAATGCCCGCCTATGAAGTGTCGAACCACGCCCGTGATGGCGCTCAGTCGCGACACAACTTAATCTATTGGCGTTATGGTGATTACCTTGGCATCGGGCCTGGCGCTCACGGTCGCGTCACACTGAATAGCCAGAAATTGGCAACGGTGTGTTATAGCAATCCACAGCGCTGGCTTGATGGTGTCACTCACGGAACATCAGAAAAGCCACGAGAGGTTCTATCGCGCCGAGATCAGGCAAATGAGTTCCTGCTTATGGGGTTACGTCTAAAAGAAGGTGTAAGCGAAGAGCGCTATTCGCAAATCCTAGGCGCGCCGTTACCGATAGATAAGGTATCTCATCTTGAGGAAATTGGTATGGTAACAATTAAAGAAGGGCACTTAACTGTTACAAATCAAGGCTTTATGGTGCTAAATGCCGTTATAGAAGAGCTGCTGGCAGACTAATTACCGCTCAGCTTTCGGCACAATTCATCCAGATCATCTAGTGACTTGTAATGAACAACCATTTGACCCGCCTCTTGACCCGGCTTATGCACAAGCTCAACCTTCATACCGATACTTGCCGACAGATCACCCTCCAATGCTTTGGTATCAGCATCTTTTTCACTTTTACTCTTTGGGTTCTCTTTGGAAAAAATGTTCTCGCTCGTATTCGATTGAGCCTTCTTCACCAAAGCTTCGGTTGCCCTTACAGACAGCCCACCCTTAACAATCTGCTTGGCAAGTTTCAGAGAATCATCTGCCGGAACCAGCGCACGGGCATGGCCTGCACTTAGCTCTCCCACCCGAAGCATTTCCAACACGGGTTCGGGCAAATTTAGCAACCGCAGCAGGTTCGCAATATGGCTGCGACTTTTCCCAAGGGCCTCCGCCATTTTTTCCTGAGTATGTCCAAATTTGTCCATCAGCTGTCGATACCCAGCGGCCTCTTCAACTGAATTTAGATCAGCGCGCTGAATGTTCTCGATGATAGCGACTTCAAGAACTTCAACATCTGTAAAGTCGCGGACAATAACTGGGAGTGTGTGAAGTTTCGCGATTTGAGACGCCCGCCAGCGACGCTCACCAGCAACAATTTCAAAGCTGCCATCACTCCGAGCTCGCACAATAAGCGGTTGGATTACGCCCTTTTCCTTAATCGACGCAGCAAGGTCATCCAAATCGCTCTGATTAAAGCGCTTCCTTGGTTGATCTGGGTTAGGTGATATCTGCTCAATCGGAACATAAAGTTCAGCGGCGTCTGGTCCGCGCGCCGATGTCGTTTCATTATCTGCAACGTCCGCCATCAGTGCGGACAATCCACGCCCTAAACCGCGCTTTCGGTCCTGTTTATCTACCATCGTCATCGCCCCCGACTTGAGTTATTTTGCATTAGTTCTTTCGCCAATTCTCTATACGCCCGCGCACCTTTTGATTGGCTATCATAACTTAAAACTGGCATGGCAAAGCTTGGAGCCTCGCTCACTCTCACATTTCTGGGAATCACAGTCTTAAAAACGATATCCCCCAGATTACTACGCGCATCCTGTTCGACTTGTTGAGACAAATTATTGCGGCTGTCATACATTGTCAGGACCACGCCCTCAATCCGAAGATCCTTGTTTCCCGCCTGCCGAACCTCCCGAATCGTCAACATAAGCTGCGAAAGCCCTTCTAATGCAAAGAACTCACTTTGAAGTGGAATCAAAACTGAATGCGCAGCGATCATTGCATTTACAGTCAACAAATTCAGCGACGGTGGACAATCGATCAAGATATAATCGAATTCAAAATCGTCCATCTGCGTCTGCCGAAGCGCATCATGCAAAAGATAACTGCGCTTTTCATTTGAGATAAGCTCCATATCAGCCGAGCTCAGATCGACAGTTGCGGGTACAATTGAAAGCCCATCAAACTTTGTGCGCTGAATTACATCAGTAAGATCAATATCTTCTAATAGCAGCTCGTAAGTTGTAAATTCGCGGTCCTCTAAATCAATACCCAACCCCGTCGATGCATTTCCCTGTGGGTCTAGGTCGACAACCAAAACGCGGTTTAACTTTTCAACCAAAGCAGCAGCAAGGTTAATTGTAGTTGTTGTCTTGCCGACTCCACCCTTCTGGTTCGCAACGGCAATGATTTTCGGGCCCTCTGGCCGGGACAAATCAGGCATGGGCAATATCCTTAATCTTCAGCACGGCGGCAAACGGATCAGTTAAGCTCTTAATTGGTTCACAAGAATAAGACCACTCTCGTTGTGCTTCTTCATGCTCTTCTCGCCATTTTGCGCCCTTAGGAAAGAGTCCGATTCCACCATCACGAAGGTGTTGACTTGCATACGTCAACAAACCGCTAAGATCAGCCAAAGCACGAGCAGAAATAACATCTGCGTTAAGCGACGGGATTTTTTCGATACGCTCTGAAATGACTGTCGCTGGAAGCTCAAGCTCCCTTATAACGGTACGCAAAAAGGCTGATTTCCTTTGATCACTTTCGACCATGGTGATCGCGTTATCCTCACTGTTTTCCATCGAAAGGATTGAAATAACAATGCCCGGAAATCCGCCCCCACTTCCAATATCAACCCAAGCGTCGAATTTCGAGACTAACCCGTAAAGTTGCATTGAATCAGCAATGTGGCGATCCCAAATCGCTGATACACTAGATTTTGATATCAAATTTATATTGGGGTTCCACTTTTCAACCATCTGGACAAACGATTCCAACCGCTCAAATGTTTCACGTGAAACACTATGCCGACCTACATCAATCATACAACTTTCTTCCGATCATCACGTCGAAGATATGCGAGTATGAGGGTAAGAGCCGCTGGTGTAATTCCATCTATGCGGGCAGCATGAGCAAGAGTCGCAGGACGAGCCGTGGTTAATTTCGATTTAAGCTCATTTGACAAGCCTTCAAGCGATAGAAAGTCGAAATCCTTGGGAATAGAGTACGCTTCGTCTTTCTTAAGACGGTCAATATCTTTTTGCTGACGATTTATATAGTTCGAATAAAGCGCGTCTCGTTCAATCTGCCGCCTCGTTTCTAAATCAACATCATTAAACTCAGGTTCGAGCCGAATAATATCCTCAAAAGAAACGTCTGGAAACGAAAGAAGCTGAAATGCGGTTCGTCGATTGCCATCCTTGCTTGCGGGTATCTCAGCGATATCTAGCTGTCTTGATGTATATGTGTTTTCAATCAAACGTGATTTTGCTGCTTCCAGCCGGGCCAATTTATCGCCAAAAGCGCTGATTCTATCTTGAGACGCACACCCGATTTCCATTGCGAGCGGCGTGAGTCGTTGATCAGCATTATCTGCCCTCAAAGACAACCGGAATTCGGCACGGGAGGTAAACATTCGGTAAGGTTCGATAACCCCCCGCGTGATCAGATCATCAACCATGACGCCAATATAGCTGTCAGAGCGACTAAAACTCACAGTTAGTCGACCCAAACTCGTCAACGCAGCATTTAAACCAGCCACAAGGCCCTGCGCAGCTGCTTCTTCATATCCGGTTGTGCCGTTGATCTGACCAGCCAAATAAAGATTGGGAACGCTTTTGACGGAAAGCGTCGGATCGAGCGTGCGAGGATCTACGTAGTCATATTCAATCGCATACCCCGGTTGCAGGATTTCTGCATTTTCCAGCCCTTTGATCGACCGAACATATTTTATCTGAACATCGACAGGAAGAGAGGTCGAAATACCATTAGGGTAGATCGTATGGTCATCTGCCCCTTCCGGTTCCAAGAAAATCTGGTGTGATTCTTTATCAGAAAATCTAACCACCTTGTCTTCAATTGACGGACAATAACGCGGTCCAACACCATCAATATGTCCACCGTACATGGCGGACAGGTGCAGGCTCTCTTGGATAATCTCGTGGGTTTGAGTGTTCGTATGGGTGATGCCGCAAGATAACTGAGGCGCAGTTATGCCTTTGGATAGGAATGAGAATAACACAGGCTCATCGTCACCAGGTTGGCTTTCCAATACTGCCCAATCAATCGTGCGCCCATCCAACCGCGGCGGCGTACCAGTTTTTAACCGTCCCATTGGAAGGTTAAAACTATCAATACGTTCAGCTAAAAGAACTGAAGCCTTGTCGCCGATCCGGCCACCTGATTTTTTTTCATCACCGATGTGTATCACTCCGCGAAGGAATGTCCCGGTAGTCAGTATAACCGAATGTGCTTTGATAGAGCTGCCATCGGTAAGCACAACTCCGTTGACCACCGGGCCGTCCATCAAGAGGTCAACAACTTCACCTTCAAGAATTGAAAGATTTTTTTGGTTGACCGTCTCTGCAAGCATCTCTCGTTGATATATCTTACGATCAGCCTGAGCGCGCGGTCCCTGCACGGCTGGCCCCTTGCGTCGGTTCAGAAGGCGGAATTGAATACCCGCTTTATCAGCGACTCGGCCCATAACACCATCCATAGCATCAATCTCGCGGACCAAATGGCCTTTTCCCAGACCCCCAATCGCCGGATTACACGACATAACACCAATACCATCGCGTGACATGGTCACCAGCGCTGTGGTTGCGCCAATCCGAGCTGAAGCGTGCGCCGCTTCGCAGCCAGCATGGCCTCCACCAATCACCACCACATCAAAATGTTTCACGTGAAACACTCCATTACTTGCCTAGACAAAAATTTGCAAAAATTTCATCTAAAAGGTTTTCAACATCAATCCGTCCAACCATCGCTTCCAATGATCGAATCGTGGAACGAAGTTCTTCTGCTGTTATATCATAGTGATCTGGCCCGCGATCCAGAACTGTGGCTGCGGCGGACAAATAAGCTTCAGCATTTTCTAAAGCCTGCCGATGGCGCTGGTGTGTTGCCAAGCCAACCAAAGACGCTCTTTTGACCAATATTTCTTGAACTCGTGCAATCAATTCCGGAATACCTGCACCAGTCTTACCGGACACACCAACAACCGAATCTGACAATAGATCAATCTTTGGAGTCACGATGATGTCATCGTCAACCGGCGAAAGCATCAATTTCTCCTCCGATCCCGTTAAAAACACTCGCAAGTCAGCACTTTTAGCACGCTCAATCGCTCTGGCGATCCCAATCGCCTCCACAGTATCATCGCTTTCACGGAGCCCGGCTGTATCAAGAAGGGTTACTGGAACACCGCCCAAGTCCATCCGCACTTCGATGATATCACGGGTTGTGCCAGCCACTTCAGACGTGATTGCAGCCTCACGCCTTGCAAGGGCATTCAATAGCGTAGACTTCCCCGCATTCGGCGCACCAATTATCGCTACTTCAAACCCTGTTCGAATTCGCTCAGCTACTTTTGTCCCGACAATCTCCGCTGAAACTTGTGTGTGAACTCCAGACAATAGTTCCTTCACCTCAGGCGTCACATCAATCGGTACATCCTCGTCAGCAAAATCTATCGTCGCCTCTAACAGAGCGGCAGCTCTGATCAGGTCGCTCCGCCAATCCTCTACAAGCGTTCCAAGATGACCGGCTAGAACGCGCAGCGCCTGTTTTCTCTGCGCTTCTGTTTCTGCCTCGATAAGGTCGCTCAATCCCTCAACCTGTGCCAAATCCATTTTCTGGTTTTCAAGAGCGCGTCGCGTAAATTCACCCGGTTCCGCTAATCGTGCCTTGGCGGAACGACCTAGAACATCAAGTGTCGCGTGCACAACTGCGATACTACCGTGCAGGTGAAATTCAACAACATCTTCACCTGTAAAACTATTTGGGCCCTGAAATGACAAGACCAGCGCTTGATCTATAATCTCACCATCCGAACCCATAAGATATCGCACCCCGGAAGAGCGCACAGCAGGCAAAGATCCACAAATTTTTGTAGCTAGCTCAAATGCATCCGGCCCGGACAAGCGCACAACGGAAACACCTGCACGGCCAGGCGACGTGGCTTGGGCAAAAATCGTATCCATTCATCATAACCTGTTGTTATTGATAAATAAATTATGTGTTCATCGAATCGAAGAAATCCGAATTCGTCTTGGTTTGCTTGAGTTTACCAATCAAGAATTCAATCGCATCAGTTGTGCCCATTGGATTCAAAATGCGGCGCAGTACAAAGGTCTTTTGCAGATCAATTTTATCAACCAACAAATCTTCTTTCCGCGTACCGGATTTGAGAATATCCATAGCAGGGAATACACGTTTATCCGCAATCTTACGGTCAAGCACGATCTCAGAGTTACCTGTGCCTTTGAATTCTTCAAAGATGACTTCATCCATCCGTGAACCTGTATCAATCAAAGCAGTTGCGATAATCGTCAAAGAACCGCCTTCTTCGATATTCCGCGCTGCACCAAAGAAACGCTTCGGACGTTGCAGGGCGTTTGCATCCACACCACCGGTCAAAACTTTACCAGACGAAGGCACAACAGTGTTGAACGCCCGGCCTAGACGCGTAATGGAATCGAGCAGGATCACCACATCACGCTTATGTTCAACAAGCCGTTTTGCTTTTTCAATCACCATCTCGGATACAGCAACGTGACGGGTCGCAGGTTCATCAAACGTCGATGATACAACCTCACCTTTGACCGAACGCTGCATATCGGTCACTTCTTCGGGGCGTTCATCAATAAGCAAAACGATCAAATAACATTCAGGATGGTTCTTTTCGATCGAGTTCGCGATGTTTTGCAGTAAAACCGTTTTACCAGTCCGCGGTGGTGCCACGATCAAACAACGCTGACCCTTACCAATTGGCGATACCAAATCAATGATACGCGCCGAGCGATCCTTGATAGTTGGATCATCGACCTCCATCGTCATCCGCTCATCTGGGTAAAGCGGCGTGAGATTTTCAAAAGCAACCTTGTGACGCGCCTTCTCAGGCTCTTCAAAGTTAATCTTCGTCACCTCGGTCAGGGCAAAGTAACGCTCAGTATCGTCAGGGGCTTTAATCAGCCCCTCAATGGTATCCCCGGTGCGCAGCGAATGCTGGCGGATCATGTCAGGCGATACGTAAATGTCATCGGGGCCCGGCAGATAGTTTGCTTCGGGAGAGCGTAAAAAGCCAAAGCCGTCTTGCAAGACTTCTAAAACGCCGTCACCGGAAATTTCCCAACCTTCATCTGCGCGTTCACGCAAAATCTGGAACATCATTTCGCCTTTGCGCATCGTTGATGCGTTTTCAATCTCAAGCTCTTCTGCCATGGCAAGCAGGTTCTTAGGTGTTTGCGCCTTAAGATCAGCGAGATTCAGTGTATCAGTTGTCATGAAAAATCCTGTTCAGCCACAGTGTCAAAGACTGGCTGGTCGTGTTTGGAAAAATTGCAGATATGCTCCATCCCCGGACGGGGCGGTGGCGCAGATATAGGCAGACCACCAACTTAAGTCAATCGGGTCAGAATTTAACAACAACCGAAAAGACAATAACGATCATCAAGACGGTCGGAATTTCATTCATAATCCGATACTGTCGGCCAGTTATGGTATTTTCCCCGCGAGAGAATGATTTGACCCGGATAACAAGCCACGTGTGGAACACAGTCATAGAAATCACACTTACGGCTTTTGTCCATGGCCAGATCATCGACCAGTCAACAATGCCTGGTGTAAACACCAGACACAGCCCAAAAACCCAAGCGGCATGCATCGCTGGTCGCATGATCACGTTTGAAAGTTTAAATTCCATCATCGCAAACAGATCGTGTGTCTCTCCATCCAAGCCAACTTTCTCTGTGTGATGAACCATCAGACGGGGAAGATAGAACAACGCAGCCATCCATGAGATCACAGAAATAATGTGAAGCGCCTTAGTCCAAGGGTAAATGAGGGAGAGAATATCTAGCATTTAGGGTCCAATCTTTGCGCCCTTCTTATAATAATAAAGAAAAGAAAAAAGATGATGATGTAAGTAGGGATGCCAAAAACTGTGGATTATCGGTTTGTTCGCTTACTTACCCACATTGGGATAAAAACAAAAAGAGAACGTTGGTAAACCTACATTATATAATAAAAACAGATAGTTAAATGTAATATTATAAGATATTTCTGTGAGTAAGACTGGGGAGAAAATGAGCCTAAGTGTTTCATACCGTCGCAGATCTTTTCCTTATCCGCATCTGTAGGAATCAACTGAACACACCTGAACCACCCAGAGAAGAGGTTCCTTGTCTCGCCCGTTCGAATTATGCAGAACCAATACTTAAGAACTCCTTAAGGAAACACACAGGGTTATCCACATGATCCATCCTTTCATTCTTGCCTCGGGCTCAGAAATTCGAACAAAACTGTTGCAACAGGCAGGTATCAGCCACGACGTTGTGCGGCCTCGTGTTGATGAAGAAATGATAACGCAAGCGATGTTGGCTGAGGATGCATCCCCACGTGACATTGCAGATACGCTGGCTGAAATGAAGGCCCGCAAGGTCAGCGAAAAGCATCTAGGCGCGCTGGTATTGGGCTGCGATCAGGTTCTGGACCACCGCAGCACTCTTTTATCAAAGCCCAAAGATCAAACCGACGCTATAAAACAACTCAAATTACTGCGTGGTGACCGACACAGTTTACTCTCGGCGGCTGTTCTTTATCAGGATGGCGAACCCATATGGCGACATGTTGGTCAAGTTCGCTTGCGCATGCGCCAGATCAGCGATGACTATCTTACTGACTATGTTGACCGAAACTGGCACAGCATCCAACACGCAGTGGGATGTTATAAGTTGGAAGAGGAAGGTCTCCGGCTTTTTTCGAACATCGAGGGGGATTACTTTCACGTCTTAGGTATGCCACTTTTGGAATTACTGAATTACCTCACCCTACGCGGAGACCTTGCCACATGACATTGCCCAAAATACCGCTGGCCGGGGTTATCGGATCACCGATTGCGCAGTCAAAGTCGCCGCAGTTACACGGTCATTGGCTCAAGACCTACGGGATTGCCGGGCACTACATACCGATGGATGTGAAACCAGAAAACTTGGCTGATGTCATTCGTATGTTACCGAAAATGGGATTTGTTGGGGTTAACCTCACCCTTCCTCATAAAGAAGCAGTATTGTCGATTGCCGATCTGGTGACGGATCGGGCGATTTTGATTGGCGCAGCAAACACGCTCATCTTCCGTAAAGATGGGAAAATTCATGCCGATAATACGGATGGATATGGATTTTTAGAAAACCTCAAAAACGGTGCGCCCAGCTGGCAACCCAAGTCCGGTCCCGCAGCAATATTGGGCGCAGGTGGCGCAGCGCGGGCGGTAATCGCCTCCCTTTTAGATGCTGGTGTGCCAGAAATTTTTCTTTCCAACCGCACACGGGTACGTGCAGAAAAGTTGAAGTCAGATTTTGGCAGCCGAGTTCAGGTCTTTGATTGGGTTCAGGCCGGTAATATGATCGAACACGCCTCTTTGGTTGTGAACACCACCTCCCTTGGCATGATCGGAAAAAGCGAAATGCGAGTTCCACTTGATGGCTTGAAGCCCGGGACAATTGTGACCGATCTGGTCTATGCGCCGCTCAAGACCCATTTCCTTGAAACTGCCGAAAATATGGGCTGTGTCACAGTGGATGGACTAGGGATGCTGCTTCATCAGGCCGTTCCGGGCTTTGAACGGTGGTTCGGCACCCGTCCAGAGGTTGACCGCGCGACCCGCGCCGCTGCTTTGCGCTGATGTTTCTGCTGGGGCTTACCGGGTCGATTGGTATGGGTAAATCGACCACTGCAAAGATGTTTGCAGACGAAGGATGCGCAGTTTGGGATGCGGACGCTGCTGTTCATCGTCTATATGAAAAAGGCGGTGCCGCCGTTGAGCCAATCAAGAAAAAGTTCTCAAACGCGATTGTTGATGGCAACGTTTCCAGAGCAGCTCTCAAGGTCATCATTGCTGATGCTCCGGATGCGCTACGCGAGATCGAAAAAATCGTGCACCCTTTGGTCGCTCAAGATCGCCAATCATTCATCAACAGCGTCAAAAATGACATTACTGTTCTTGATATTCCTCTGTTGTTTGAAACAGGTGGCGAGGACAACGTAGATGCCATCGTATGTGTCTCTGTTTCGGCAGAAATGCAACAAAAACGCGTGATGGACCGGGGTACGATGACCCTCGAGGAGTTCAAAACGATTAAGGAAAAACAACTGCCGAATGACGTAAAATGCAGCCGTTCTGATTATGTTATAGAGACCGATACAATTGAACATGCGCGCGAACAAGTCCAAGATGTGATTGCGGATATTCGGGAAAAAATGCGTCATGCGTGAAATTGTCTTAGATACAGAAACCACAGGGTTTGACCCAAGCTCCGGTGACCGCATCGTCGAGATTGGCGCAGTTGAGTTGATGGGCCACATGGCCACCGGCGCGACCTATCATCAGTACATCAATCCAGAACGTGCAATGCCAGATGAGGCGTTTCAGGTGCATGGGCTTGGTGATGATTTTTTGCGCGACAAACCCAAATTTGCTGAGGTGGGCAAAGCATTTCTTGATTTTATCGGTGATTCAAAGCTGATCATCCACAACGCTGCGTTTGACATTAAATTCCTGAATGCAGAACTGAAATGGATGGGTCTGCCCGAAATTCCATGGGAGCAAGCGATTGATACGCTGGCCATTGCCCGCAAGCGGTTCCCCGGGTCGCCAGCATCCTTGGATGCATTATGCCGCCGCTTCGGCATCGACAACGCATCGCGCACCTTGCACGGGGCGCTGTTGGATAGTGAAATTCTGGCAGAGGTTTATCTTGAACTGATCGGCGGACGGCAACCTGATTTTGCATTGTCCGCAAAACCGGAACGTCAGTCCGGGGATATAAAAGAAGATTGGGTTGTGAAGCCTCGCCCAACTCCGCTGCCTTCGCGATTATCTGAGGTAGAGATCGCCGCCCATGCTGAGTTTATCAGCAAGCTGGGCGACGATCCGCTTTGGCGAAAAGCTTAAGCGTCAGCTTTTGGTGGATTTTCGGCCTGACGGCGCGCAAGCTCGTTGCGATAAAGCGCAAGAAAATCAATGTTTTCCAAGTTTAAAGGTGGGAAACCACCGTCACGTGTGATGTCGCTTACGACCCGGCGCAAAAATGGAAAAATCATCCGAGGGCATTCGATCATCAAAAAAGGATGGATTTGCTCATCCGGTACATTTTGGATGTCGAAAATGCCAACGTAGTCAATTTCGAGCAAGAAAAGCGTTTGATCACCATCCTTGGCTTTTGAGGTGATGTTCAGCTTGATCGCGCTCTCATACTGGTGCTCAACGCCGCGCTTTTTCGCATCAAGATTGACCTGAACCTGTATGTCGGGCTGCACATCCGATGGAGCGCCTTTTTGCGCCATGATGTTTTCAAACGACATGTCTCGGATAAATTGCCCCAAGACGCGCATTTGTGGTGGTTGTGGTTGTTCTGCTTCTGCCATGACTGGCTCCCTCAGCTGTAAATTAGTTTGAGGCGGGCTTATCAGGTTGACACGATACGCTCAATGCTTTGTCCATCCTGACGGACCTTTGGGTTTGGCGTCGTCGTCGGAAATTTCGTGATATTCTCCATCAATCACGTCATTGCGCCCCGGGCGTTGTGTTGGCCCCCTGCCCGGTGTCCCAAAGCTCTGAACATTCACTCTGGCGCGAATTGCCTTAAATGCAGCCTGTCTGACCTGTGGGATCAGCAATGAAAACCCAACAGCGTCGGTAAAAAAGCCCGGCGTAAGCAAAAGGGCACCTGCAAAAAGAATCATCGCACCATGCACCAGAGGTTCAGTTGGGTCGCGCATGTCAGAAAATGAGGACCTCAGTTGGCCCAACGCCATCGCACCTTGGGTTCTGACCAGCCAAGTTCCTAAAAACGCTGTAAATATAACGATTGCCAAGGTCCAGCCCAGGCCAATTGCACCGCCAACTTGAATAAACAGGGTGATCTCGATCAGTGGTACGGCAATAAACGCAATCAATAGCCACATGGCTTTGGCTCCTTTTGGTGGGGTCAGAGTGGACTTGCCCCTATCAAGCACCTACATAAGGCTTCAACACACATGTTTCCATGTTTTGCCCAAAAGAGGTTCCGATGAATTCACCTATGATACAGCTTCTGGTGTTGGCCGGTATTGCAGTATTTCTGATTTTGCGCTTAAAAAATGTACTGGGCACGCGGGAAGGCTTTGAAAAGCCGCCGGTGACAGACCAGACACCACCGCGGCGCACTGGTCCCGCGTTGGAGGTCATTGAAGGCGGGCCAGATCTCGATATCACTGATCACGTTGCTGAAGGCAGCGATCAAGCCAAGGCACTGGCAGAAATGAAACGCATTGAACCATCCTTTGGCGTCAATGATTTCCTTTCCGGTGCCAAAGGTGCCTATGAAATGATTGTCATGGGATATGAGCGCGGCGATTTGGCTGAAATCCAGCCGTTCCTGTCCGAAGATATCTATGACAGCTTTGTTGACGGCGTGGCTGCGCGCGAAGATCAGGGCCTGACGATTGAGGCTAACTTTATCGGTGTGCGCGAAACGACATTGGTTGATGCGACATTAGACCCAAGTACAAAAGAGGCCGAAATGACGATCCGCTTTGGTGCTGAGCTGACATCGGCTGTGCGGGACAAGGGCGGAGATATCGTCGAAGGAAGCACAACTGAAATCAAACGCCAGAAAGATACCTGGGTTTTTGCCCGTATCATGGGCTCGGATGATCCAAATTGGCTACTGGTTTCTACAGACGGTTAAGCAGTGCTGCTTGTGCATTGGTTTGGTGCGGGGCGGTTCTCGTGACTGCCCCGGCCAATGCAGCAGATGTGCAGTATCAAGTTATGGAGTTCGACCAGTTGGACGGTTGGGCCAAGGATGATCATGCCGCAGCGCTTAAGGTTTTTCTAAACACCTGCCGCGACATGAAAGACCCCGATTGGCGCGCTTTATGCAAGTTTGCCGCAGCCGATCCAGAGCCACGGCAGTTCTTTGAACTCTTCTTCCGCCCGGTCCTGATTGATGATGGCAAGGATGCCCTTTTTACGGGCTATTTTGAACCCGAGCTTGATGGCGATCTCTATCAATCTTCCCGCTACCGCTATCCAATCTATGCAATGCCGCCTGAGGCTCTTGCCTCAAACCCTTGGCTTTCACGCCGCGAAATCCTTGATACGGATGTGATGAAGGGGCGTGGCCTTGAGATCGCATGGGTTGATGACCCGGTTGAGCTTTTCTTTCTCCAAATCCAAGGCTCTGGTCGCGTGCGCCTGCCGAATGGTGAATATATTCGTGTCGGGTACCGTGGTGCAAATGGACATCCTTATCGGTCAATAGGTGTCGAATTGGTCAGGCGTGGCGTTTACAACGCACATCAGGTCAGTGCGGATGTGATCAAGAATTGGGTGCGCCGTAATCCAATTCAGGGCAATGACCTGCTGCGGCACAACCCGTCCTATGTATTTTTTCGTGAGGTTAGCAAAGTTCCCGCTGATCGGGGGCCACTGGGTGCAATGAACAGGTCAGTTACAGCCATGCGCACTGTTGCGGTTGACCCCAGTTTTGTGAAGCTTGGGGCACCTGTCTGGATAGAAAAGGATGGCAAAAAACCCCTGCGCCGATTGATGGTCGCGCAAGACACCGGGTCGGCCATCAAAGGCGCACAGCGTGCCGATATATTTTTTGGAACCGGTGACAAGGCGGGTCGTGATGCGGGCAAATTACGTGACCCCGGGCGATTGATGGTGTTGATGCCAATCCAGCGTGCCTATGCGTTGCTACCTGAAAGCGCGATATGAAACGGGGCCGAATACAGGGTCGTTTAAACGACGATGATCTGGAACTTTGGCGCAAGGTTACTGAGCGAACCGAACGTCTGAACCTCAAGTCACTGTTTGCTCCAGAAATTGACGTGCCTGCCCCAGCACAACCTGCACTACGCAAAGCCAGGGTCATGGTGATGGGCAAACCCGAAGGAAAGTTTCGGCGCGTGCCACATAATCTGTCACCTACACTGCCTGATCAGATCAGAAACGCACCAGTCCAAATGGATCAAAAGGCATTTGGCAAACTAAAGCGTGGCAAGCTTAAACCAGAAGGCCGGATTGATCTGCACGGCATGACTCTTGATCGTGCACATCCGATTTTGACGGAATTCATCCTTTCGGCACATAGCCGCGGCAAAAGGTTGGTTTTGGTGATAACCGGCAAGGGAAAAATGCGCGACGACGGCGGCCCGATCCCTGTGCGGCACGGCGTCCTGCGCCATCAAGTTCCGCAGTGGCTGGCTATGCCCCCGTTGTCATCGGCTGTCTTGCAGATTTCACAGGCGCACGTGAGCCACGGTGGCGGCGGTGCGTATTACGTTTACCTCAGGCGGCATCGGTAGCGGCCCGATAAACCCGTGCAGGGTAAATCAACAGAAGCCCCGCAATGGCAAAAACCAGTGCATATCCCAGCATCTGACGTTCATATCCAACACCGATATCAATCAACCAACCACTTAGTCCGGGGCCAATCGCGGATCCAAGCACCATTAAGGCTGTCGCAGTTGCTTTAATTGACCCAAGAAAACGGGTTCCAAAAAGTTCAGCCCAGCAGGCGTTCAGCAATGTCGCTTGCCCGCCGCCGGAACAGCCCATCAACACAACCGCAAGGGCTGTCCACCCCAGCGAAGGCGCGTACCAATGCAGAACAAAGGCAGCGACATAAGGGATCAGATAAATAGGCAACAACCGCACCGATCCAAACCTGTCGATTGCCCACCCAAACATGATTGTCGAAAAAGCCAGAGTTATTGTTCCCAAGGGAAAGACTGCAACCAACGACAGATGCGACCATCCTTTCACTTCTGCAAAATGAACCTGATGAAACCAAAATGCGGTTCCAAACCCGGAAAAGGACATAATGGCCGGAATCATTGCCCAAAACATTGGATGTCGGATGACCTCGGTTCGGGTCCAATGCTCACCATAAAGACCCGTTGATTGTTCAGCTTCAGCGACAGACTGCGGTGTGCGCTCCAACCTAAGTAACCGGAATAAAATTGGGATCACCGCAAGGCAAAAGATGGCGAAACAAACCCATAGTATCCGCCAATCGACCAATGATTTCAGCCAAACCATGATCAAAGGCAAAGTTGCTTCGGCCAACATAAAACCCATGGAGGCAACGGCCAGCGCCCTGCCCCGCGTCGCAACAAACCATCGTGCCATTGCAACGACAGATAAGTGCGAGGTCATCCCTTGCCCCGTAAAGCGCAGGGCAAAAATTACAAGAACGAGTAGACCAGCAATGGTGTTGAATGCCATAGCAAGGCAGGCCAAAGCCAACAGGAATACAACACCGATCCCGAGGCTGCGCACTCTGAACCGGTCTGCCAACCCGCCGGAAAATACCATCACAATGGCCGAGGCCCCGGTCCCGATCATATAGACCAAGCCCCAGTCGCCATTGCTCAATCCAAACTCAGCCCTGATGTCGCCGCCAAAGATCGCAATAAAAAAGGTCTGACCAAAGCTGGACAAAAACGACAGCAACGCGCCGGTTGCGAGAAACGGCGCGTTTGCACGAATGAAATCAAAGTATCCGGTGGACTCGGTCATGCCCCTTGATGATGCGGATTGCACGCAGCGGAAAGCCCAAAAACCTCAGCACGTAAAATTTGTCAGAGCACGTAACGGCTTAGGTCTGTTGAACGGGTCAAGGCACCAAGGTTGGCTTCCACGAACTCTGCATTCACCTCAACGGCTTCGCCTGCGCGGTCCGGTGCGGTGAAAGACAATTCCTCAAACACCCGCTCCATCACCGTATACAACCGCCGCGCACCGATATTCTCCACTGACTGATTTACATCAGCAGCAATCTTGGCCAATGCTGCGATCCCATCAGCGGTAAAGCTTACCATGACCTCTTCGGTTCCCATCAATGCGGTATATTGCAAGGTCAAAGCGTTATCTGTTTCAGTCAGAATGCGCACAAAATCTTCTTCGGTCAGTGCCCGCAGTTCAACCCGGATCGGCAGGCGACCTTGTAATTCAGGCAACAGATCAGATGGTTTTGCGATGTGAAAAGCACCTGAGGCGATAAACAGAACATGATCGGTCTTGACCGGGCCATGTTTGGTGCTGACGGTTGTGCCTTCAATCAACGGCAGCAGATCACGTTGAACGCCCTCACGACTGACATCACCGCCGCGCGCATCAGAACGGGCGCAGACTTTATCAATCTCATCCAGAAACACGATGCCGTTTTGTTCAACGGCTTCAATTGCCGCGCGGTTCACGGTTTCATCGTCCAACAGTTTATCAGCTTCCTCACCGATCAGGATGTCATAGCTTTCTGACACAGACAGGCGTTTCTTTGTGGTCCGACCCCCCATCGCCTTACCAAAAAGATCACCAAGGTTCATCATGCCAGCACCGGCACCGGGTTGGCCGGGAATATCCATCATCTGAAACGGATTTGATGTTTCAGCGACCTCAAGATCAATAATGGTGTCATCCAATTCACCCGAACGCAGCTTTTTGCGAAACATCGCTCGGGTCCCGTCACGGGCATCTGAACCCGCGATGGCGTCAATCACCCGTTCTTCGGCGGCATGTTCGGCGTTGGCCTTTACATCTTCGCGCATGTGTTCGCGGGTCATGACGATGGCGCTGTCCACCAGATCGCGAATGATTTGCTCAACATCTCGGCCGACATAGCCAACTTCGGTAAATTTAGTCGCCTCAACCTTTAGGAACGGTGCGCGGGCAAGCTTGGCCAAACGGCGGCTGATTTCGGTTTTGCCAACACCTGTTGGCCCAATCATCAGGATGTTCTTAGGATAGACTTCATCACGCAGATCATCGGCAAGTTGCTTGCGCCGCCATCGATTGCGTAGCGCAACGGCGACGGCGCGCTTTGCATCGTTTTGGCCAATGATAAAACGATCCAATTCCGAAACGATCTCACGAGGGGTTAAATCAGTCATTTGCCAATCTTTTCTACTGTCAGGTTGCCGTTGGTATATACGCAAATGTCCGCAGCAATAGCCATTGCTGCACGTGCAATTCCCTCTGCGTCCTTGTCGGTTTCCATAAGGCCTCGGGCGGCAGCCAACGCAAAGTTCCCACCCGATCCGATGGCCGCAACATTGTGTTCTGGCTCCAAAACATCGCCAGCCCCGGTGATTACCAACAATTCGGTCCCATCGGTGACGATGAGCATTGCTTCCAGCTTTTGCAGGTACTTATCGGTGCGCCAATCTTTGGCCAGTTCAACGCTCGCGCGGGCCAACTGGCCAGGCGTTGCTTCCAACTTGGTTTCCAGCCGCTCTAGCAGCGTGAAGGCATCTGCTGTTGATCCGGCAAAACCAGCAACCACATCAAACCCACCGGGCGAAAGGCGCCGTACTTTGCGCGCAGTGCCTTTGATCACAGTTTGGCCAAGGCTGACCTGCCCATCACCAGCGATGACAACTTGGCCGTCTTTTTTGACGCCGATAATTGTGGTCCCATGCCAGCCGGGAAATTCCTGTTTTGACACCTACAGTCTCCTCTTGTCTGGGGTTCTATATGGCGGTGGGATGGGCGCGACACAAGGGTTCGCCCCCTTGTGGGTGGCGTAACCGGCGGATAGTTTGCGCAGATGTCAGCCGAACATCACATGCGCCTGTACCTTGAACAGCCCTTGCGCAAAAGCGCAGAGGCAGGAGAACACAATTTTATCAACCTGATCCTTGAGGTGTTGAATAAATCCCTTTTTAGGGTCGAATTTTGTGATATTTCGGAGATGGATTCTGGGTATGATGGATATTCGCTTTCCCACATGAAAGAGCCGCCAAATCAACGCGGGCTCGTCTTTCGAAGGGTGTACCAATATCCGTTCTGGCAGATTGAACAAACCAATATGCGCTGGCACTGGGATGTCGCTCAGGCTTGTTTCAACGATGATATTGCAGCCCCAGATGCGGCGCGTTTTTATGAGTTTTGGCAAAAGAGGATTTTCGGGGACGCCACCAATCAAAGCGAGATCGCGGAATCGGTCTATATACCGCTTCAAGGGCGTCTGACACAGCATCGAAGCTTTCAGGCTTGTTCGCCGATCGAGATGATCGAACACTGTCTGGAACAGGATCAAGGCCGCCGGATCATTGCGACACTGCATCCAAACGAAAATTATTCAGTGCAGGAACTTGCGAAACTCGATGCACTTGTACGTCAGCACTCTCGCCTAAGCATAGGGTCGGGCAGCATGATGCAGCATCTGCGCGCTTGTGACTACGTTGTCACTCAAAATTCCAGTGCTGCCTTTGCAGGATATTTCTTTGGCAAGCCCGCGCTGTTGTTTGGCAAGATTGATTTCCACCACATTGCGGAGAAAGTAGATACAGAGAATCTGGCGCACAGCTTTGAGAATGTCGCGAACCTACAGCCCAACTATGCCAAATATATTTGGTGGTTTTGGCAACAACAATCCATCAACGCTGGGCGCAGCGATGCCCGTGATAAGATTTCTGCCCGATTCAAACGCTTTGGATGGCCTATAAGTTAAGGGCGCCCGAAACGGACGCCCTTTTTTTAATCAAAACAGTTTTATACAGATTCTTCGATCCAGCTTTTCAGCGCGGCCTTGGGCTTGGCCCCTGCCATGTTTGACACGACCTGACCGTCTTTAAAGATGAACAGCGCCGGAATACCTCGAACCCCCATTTGGGCGGGCGAATTCGGGTTCTCATCCACGTTAACTTTGACGATCTTGATCTTGCCATCCATTTCCGCAGACAGTTCTTCCAATGCTGGGCCGATCTGCTTGCAAGGACCACACCATTCGGCCCAAAAATCGACCACAACGGGGATATTGGAATTCTTGACTTCGGCGTCAAATGTATCGTCGGTGACTGCGACGGTGGCCATGTTGTTCTCCTGACAGGATGGAATGCGTTAAGTCATGAACCTAAGAACCCGCACCGACGCCGTCAAGATATGGAGAACGCAAGAGTGCAGATGTCACAATATTGTGGGGCAGCACCATCAGTTCTTGGGTGACAGTCCACAGGATCGCAGTCTCAATGCTGTGGCCCGGATATATCTGAGACAACAGTTCGCGATAGGCACCCATCTGGCGCAACAGACCTTCGGGGCAGGCTTCCGCGCGGGTTGGAACAACTCTATTTGTCTTGAAGTCGATGGCTAAAACGGTGTCCTCAGAGACAATCAAGCGGTCTATTGTGCCATGAAAACGCCGCCCCAATATTTGCCCGACAACTGAAATTTCGGCCAGTGTGCTAGGTGCGAAAATATGTGTAAGGGCAGGTGCATTGAAAACGTCATCTGCCTCGCTTTGGGCAGCTTTTAATATCTCAGGGTCAAAACCTTGTGTCGTGTCCCCAATGATTTTCTGCAACGCACCGCCGCTATGCTCTAACAAAAAATGCACCAGTGACCCGTAAGTCATTGCTGTTTCTTGATCGCTTCCTTCATCACCGGGCAACGCTTTTGCGCCCCCTAAGTTAGAAGGCGACAACACTTCATCCGTATCGGATTTGGGTTGATCTACTTCCAAAAAAATAGGCTCTAACAATGGAACTTTTCTGATTTCTAAGGGCATTCCTTCAATCGGCAATTCATCCCAATTGCCTTCTTGAAACCGCAAAATGCCAGTCGTACCAACAGGTCCAGCATTCACATGGCCCATTGCCGCCTCAATCACCTGATACCAAGCGCTTTGATCTTTGGACAGGTCGCCAGCTGCCGCAACGATCAGCCATTTTTCAGCACGTGTCATTGCCACATACAAAAGGCGCAAACGCTCTTCGAACTGAGAGGTCTTCATCTCTTCGACGCGGCTTTTCATCGCTGATGGCATGTCTTCTGCCGTCGACTTCCAAACAGGCACCCCGTCCATCTTTATGATTTCGTCTTTGATGATGATGTCTCGTCTGCCCGTATCAGGCAAAATAACAACGGGGGCTTCCAGGCCCTTCGCGCCGTGAACTGTCATGACCCTGATCTGATTGGAAGATGTGTCAACCTGACGCTTAATTTCCAGATCGTCCGTTTGCATCCATTCCAGAAACCCGGTCAGGCTTGGCACGTTACTGCGTTCATAAGCGAGGGCTTGGGTAAGCATTGCGTTTATCCCGTCCTCTGCTTCGGGTCCCAGCCTTGATAACAGTTTAGCCCGGCCTTTGTGTCGGGTCAGAATCCGTTCAATCAGGTCGTAAGGCCGCAAGAAATCCACCTGTGATCTCAGATCGCGAAGTAAAGTCACTGATTCTGGAAAGTCATCTGATCTGGTACGCAACGATTGCCAAACGCGGTCTTCTTTCCTGCGATGCGCAAGATCAAAGATCGCTTGTTCAGACCATCCAAACAGCGGTGACTTTAGCGCAGTTGCCAGTGCCAAATCATCATCGGGTGTGGCAAGGAATGAAAGCAGCGCAGCCAAGTCCCTTACCGCGATTTCCGCACCAACCTTTAACCGGTCAGCCCCAGCAATAGGCAGATCAGCAGCTTTACAGGCCCTGATGATTTCAGAAAACAATGCAGAGCGGCGCTGCACCAAAATCAGGAAATCCCGTGGCTGAATCCGCCGCCGTATAAGGCGATCACTCTCTTTGCTGTCTGCCGGAATGAAATGCTCGCCAGAGGTCAGCTCTTTGATCTGGGCGGCGATTTTATCTGCTAGAATGACGGTATGGTGTTGCGCGCTGCGGCGGTCAACGGGGTCCGTCCAAACACGTTCTTCATCCTGTTCGGATTTTTCAATCAACGGCCAAATGTCAACACGTCCGGGCAGGTCCACTTTGAACGGCTTGTGCGTTGTTTCTTTGTCAAAACCCGGTTGTACGCGGGGATCCAGCGCAGTGTCGACTGTCTTCAAAATCGCACTTGAGGACCGAAACGAATAATCGAGACTGCGATGCTGAAATATCTGCCCGGCGTTCTTTATAGTTTGCGCAAACACGGTGCTTTTTCGATCAAACTCACGTGGGTCGGCACCTTGGAAAGAATAGATAGACTGTTTTTTGTCACCAACGACAAACAAGGTGCGTTTGACATCAGTTCGCGCACCCGCACCGCTATAGAATTCATCTGTCAGCTTTTCGATGACATCCCATTGTCGCGGTGATGTGTCTTGCGCTTCATCCACCAAAATATGATCAATGCCCCCGTCAATCCGGTACAACACCCATGCCGCAACCGCCTTGTCCGTCAGCAGGGCGCGTGCTTTGAGGATCAGATCGTCAAAGTCTAACCAGCCGCGCAGCTGTTTTTGGGCTTCGTAGCGTTTTAGAAATGCGGCGGAAAAACGGTGTAATGCAGTGGTTTTTTCCGCGGCAGTCAACGCCAATCGAGCTTCCCGCGCCTCCTCGACGCGCTGCATCAACGCATCAAGTTCGGGCATCAAATGTGCAATGATCCCCTGTGTTGGCTTGGTTGGAAAGCTGCCAATCTTGGCGGTATATGGTGACTTTGCCCCGCTTCCAGTCAGGAATATTTTCTCAAGATGCGGCAGCGCTGAGATATCGAATACTGCAATCTCGCCCAGCGCTTGTCCGGCCTTTAGGTCATTGCCCCCCTTCGCTAAAAGATGCGGTATTATTTGGGTGATCAGGTCGTGTTCGTTACCATCAAACACCGCACCTTCAATGCTGTCGCGGGTCAGGCTGGGTGGTTGGTTAAACATAGCCAGGATATCTGAGAAGTGCAGAGGCGTAGAAAATGCGTCTCGTTGACCAACGATACTTCTGGTCAGCTTGGAAAAATCCTCGCCCGTGTAAAACCGGGCAATATCGGCAACCAATGTGGCGTCGCCATCCTCAGCCATTTTGTCGACAATCTCGGCGCGCAGCAGATCGGCGGCGCGGTCTTCGATTTCGGAGAACTGTGGGTTGACGCCCGCTTCTAGCGGAAAGCGTCGCAACAGGGAGGCGCAGAATGAATGGATTGTCTGAATTTTCAGACCGCCGGGTGTTTCAATCGCGCGCGCGAACAGGGTTCGGGCATCGCGCAACCTTTCTGGAGTGAGGGTATCAGTAATGCCGAGTTCTGCCAGAGATTTACGCAAGGCTTCATCTTCGAGCATTGCCCACTCACCCAGCCTCTTGAATAGCCGGTTTTGCATCTCGGATGCCGCAGCTTTGGTGTAGGTCAGGCATAAAATTTGCTGCGGCTCTACCTTGTCCAACAGCAACCGCGCGACCCGATCTGTCAGCACCCGCGTCTTGCCGGACCCTGCATTTGCCGTTAGCCAAGTGGATGCATCTGGCCGAGCGGCATCAATTTGCGCGCGGGTGGCGTCATCAAAATGCTGGGTCATGTCAGATCCTCTGGCTCTGGCTCCGCCGTGCCATCCCATTCGCCAAACCTCGCAAGCTGATCGTAATCGCCAGAGGCCTCTTCGGTTTTCACAATTCGTCGAGAGGTGAACCCTTGTTTTTCATTGAGGTATTTCGCGATTAATTCATGTAAACCTCGCAGCACTTCAATCGGTGGCTCCTCGTCCAAGGGCGCTGCGATTTCAACGGGTTTTGCGCCAAGCCCGATGAATGCCGCATGGGCAACCGACGCGACACCGACCTCCTTAAACCCACCTTCTTCGACCATTGCGGCTTCAATCAATAACTGTTTGTCAAAGATCTGCTGTTCTTTTTTTGATGGCGGCGTTCCGGTTTTGTAGTCGTAGATTAACGCATCGCCATCCTCCGTGACGTCAATGCGGTCTGCGTAGCCAGTCAGGGTAAACCCAAGGTCCGCAAAAATGTGTGTGCCGCGTGCGCCCTTCTCAAATGCGATAGGTCTGGAGTATCCTTGACGCAGCCTTTCGTTTGCAAGGAACCAATCCGCAACGCGCTCTATCCGTGCCTTCCAAATGGTGCGCGCAGCGGGCCATGGGGCTTCAACCAGCAATACGTTTTCAGCAACCTCCATCAGGTGATCTTTGGTGAGCAAAGCAGGGGTATCAGAAACCGACTTTATAAACCGCTCCATCACCTCATGCAGGATAATACCGCGCACCGGTGCATCTGGTGATTGCACCAAGGGGTTGATCGGACGCAGCCGCAAAATGTGTTTTGCATAAATCGCATAAGGATCGCGGATCAATCGCTTTATTTCAGTGACGGACAGGCCAAGCGGTCGTGCGCTACGAGGGGGGCGAGGTGATGGTCGGATGGCAGGAGGTATTCTTTCAAACGCTTCCAACGCACGAGCCTGATCCAGCCAGAGATTACCTCTTTGCTGCATCGCCTCCCAGGCTTTGGGGCCTCCATTCTTAGGCAAACCGTTTAGCAGATTGCCCAATCGATTAAGCCATCTGGACGGCACGGTTTCTGCTTCATCTGACCGGATCGCACGGGTCAACCAAACTTCGGGCGCTGCAATGGCTTGTTGATAGTCATGGGCGGACAGTCCAATTCGCCGTTCTGGCAACAGCAGGCCCGCATCAAGCCGCATTTTCCGGTTCAACCAAGGGTCGGGTTTGGGCGCTTCCGGCCAGGTGCCGTCATTCAAGCCCCCCATGATAACAAGATCAGCCCCCTGAACACGCGCCTCCAATGTACCCCAAACCATCACGTGAGGATGGGGTGCATCGCGATCACGTACTTCACCTGTGGCCAGCAACGCCCCAACAAGGTCTGCGAAATCAGAGGCGGCCATCACGCCGCCATATTCTGCATGATCTGTAAGGTCGGCCATGATGTCGTGGGCCTTTTCGCCAGCTTTTCGTTTCCATAACTCATGATCGTCTGTTTTTGACTGACCAGCGGCAATTGTGTTGGCGAGGCTTAGGTGATGATTGACCCAATCTGCAAGGGACCTGCTTTCCACGCCATCATGTGCGGTAAAGGTTGTGGCAACCCATTCTGCCCAAGCCAAAAATGCAGCTGGGTCAGACTGTTTTTCAGTCGCATGTGTTGCAACACGCATTAACCCCACTGCATCGACATAGGGCAGACCGTCACGTCTGATCTGCATTTCGAGCAACTGCGTATTTAGCTGATGAAAATTGCGATCTTGGTCGCTGTGGGTCAGCGGATGTTTCAGTAATGTTAGCAGTGCTTCGGCATCCAACCGACGTACAAACAGGGCCGCAACATGACGTAAAAATCGCCCCGGCGGGGAAAGTTGCAGCGGTGTGCCGGCGCTGTCGTCTGGCAAGATATTCCACTGATCAAGCGCAGCGGTGACTTGCCTGCTTAGCATTCGGTCTGGTGTGATCAATGCCGCGGTTTTACCTTCGGCAACGGCTTGGCGCAGTCGCATTGCGATTGCCAACGCTTCAATCCGCGGTGTCGGTGCCTCAACCAAAGTCAGACCTGATGTTGCATCCGAAAGCGCATTTAGCTTCGGCCCTTCGGTTAACCATGCATGGGTGACCGGGGCAGGGCGCAGCGACAAAGAAATCAAAGCGTTGCGGCTTTCGGACGGAGGAGGGGTGATTGCCCAAGTCTCGATTCCCGCGCGGGGTAGATCAAGGGCCCGCATGAGATGACGAAACCGATATTGCGGATGGTCTTCTGACAGCAACTCTTGATCCAAGTCAGACCAAACCGCAGTCGGCATGTCGAAATCAAATCCCGGTAGAACAACAGCGCCTAGGGGCAGGCCCGCCACAGCCTGCATGAGCAGTGACGTTGTCCCGCGAGAGCCAGTTGAACCCGCTAAGATCACCGGGTTTAAGGGCGGCTCTTTTTGCCATTTCGCTATGATCTGACAGACAAGCTGCCGTTGTCTTGCCTCACTATCCGGCTGGCTTAGGGTTTCGTTCAGATATCCTTGCGCAATTGTCAAAAACCGCTGTGCCCGTTCCCAATGGCCAGATTGATCACTTACATCAAGTTCCGCAACTTTTGAGGCCGCAACCCCTTCGCCTTGCATCTCATCAATAAGTCCAGCGAGGCTATCCGCCAGTGCATAAAGTGATGATCTGGGTGCCAGTGTTGGGTCCGCGTCGATGAGCTTGGAAATCAGCTGCGCCAGCTCCAACCGCCGACGAAGTTGAGATGTTGAAGGCGACAAATTGATTCCGGGCACCAACGTATCAAGGTCGGTGACCAAACGAATGCGCGGCAAAAAACCGGATGGACCGGCATCGAATATATCGCGTAAACGACGTGCCATCCGGTTGGTGTTTACAATCAGGTCAACGCGGGCCATTGCTTCTGGCGGGTGGCCATCAAGCCGATCTTTGAGACCCTTCACAAGCGCGGCTGGAAAATCTACGCCGGGGGCCAATCCAAAGACGCGCGGTTTGTCGGAGTGTTCAAACATGCGCGTTGGCCAGCATATCTTCGGCAAGGGCAATACCCGCAGGATGGCCAACGTCGCACCATTGTCCGGGATACGACAGCCCAAACAGACGGCGATCTTTCAACATGTCATCCCAAAGAAGGTTTAGGGAAAAGGTATCTTCCTTGATCTGTGCAAGACGATCAGTCTTGATGATCTGCACGCCACTATAAATCACCCCCGGCCCACGATCCAACTGGCCATCAGGTGCCAAAGTAAAATCACCCTCGCTGCTGTGTCCAACAGCGTGATCTGTCGGAATGCACATCAACAATGCATCCATTTCTTCAGGTTGCCATGTCGCCGCCAACAACGACAAAGGGTTTGGACCGGCCCAAATTGCATCTGTGTTCATGGTAAAAACAGGGTTATTGCCAAGCAAAGGCAACGCGTTTCGAAGCCCGCCGCCAGTTTCAAGGATATGGGGTTGTTCCAGAATGGTCTGAACATTCTTACCGCTCAGGTGACGGACCAACACATCCGGTTTGTAATGCAGGTTTGCAACAACAGTGTCGCAATTTACAGCACGAGCGATATCTAAAGTGTGATCAATCAATGGCTTTCCAGCCACCATGACCATCGGCTTTGGCTGATCCTTTGTCAGGTGTTTCATTCGCGCGCCAAAGCCCGCCGCGAACATCATGATTGCATTGGGGTGGTCGCGCATCGGCTTTTCAAATGCTCCAAATATTTTTCGGTTGGGTTGGGCAAGGTAGTTTTAATCATTTCGGCCAATATCACGAGGGATGGGTGTTCAAGGTTCCTCATGGCGTATCCCCACACGCGTGGGATCAGATCAACATAATGTGCCTTGCCATCCCGCAAACAAAGTCGGGCAAAAATGCCAAGGATACGCAGATTTCGTTGCGCCCCAAGCAGTGCATAAGCCGCTCTAAACTCGGCTTCGTTGCAAGAGGTTTTTGTCAAATAGTGTGTGATCATCGCCGCCTCTAGCTCTGGTGCGACGTCGCGCCGCGCATCTTGCAATATAGAAACCAGATCATACGCAGGATGGCCAAGCAGCGCATCTTGAAAGTCCAACAACCCGACATTTGCCGTACCCTTCCGAGCAGGAAGCCACAGGAGGTTTTCCGCGTGGTAATCCCGCAATATAACTGTTCGTTTCACCGCATCCAATTGTGTGGCCAGTGGATAGAATACATCGCGAAATTGTGAGGCAGGGTTATTTTCTGTGTCATGTGCATACCATTCAAAGGCAGGTGCGGTCATGTCCGTTAACCAGTTTGCGTCACACAAAGGCAGATTCAATGGCGGTGCGGTGTGCAGGTCAATCAAAAGATCAGTTGCCGCACAGTAGAGCATGTCTTCGGCGGAGGAGTCAGCATCCATTAACCGAGCAAAAAGCGCATCGCCCAAATCTTCAATAAGTAAAAAACCCGCATCAGGATTTTGATGGAACACCTTTGGCGCACTTAGTCCCACCGAGTTTAGATAGTTCGCAACTTTCACAAACGGACGCACATCTTCACCCAGGTCCGGTGGAGCATCCATAAAAATAGCTGTTTGCCCGTTCGGCTGGGTCAACCGGTCATATCTGCGGTTAGACGCATCACCAGCCAGCAAAACACGTTTGCTTTGCCCCCAACCCGCATGTTCAATGAAATTTGCAGCATTTGCTGCGCGGGCTGTCATTCTTTCCAATCCAACAATTTATCGTTCCACTTGTCGTCTTGCCACTGGGCGGTCAGCTGCCGTGCGTCTTCGTCAACCCCAGGCGAAAGGTCGATGGACAGCGCGCTAGGGGGTGCAAACATTCCCATTCTATCAGGCCACTCAATCATACAAATCGCGGCTTCAAATGCATCAACCAAACCCAACTCCTCAACCTCATCAGGCGATGTGATGCGATAAAGGTCTGCATGCCAGACCTCGCCGCGCGTCGATTCGTAGGTCTGCACAAGGGTAAACGTGGGTGACGGGACGTCTTGGGGCGTGATCAGTATGGACTGAATCAGTGATCTGGCAAAATGTGTTTTCCCCGCCCCAACATCACCGGAAAGCAAGACAACATCGCCAGAAGATAGGGCGCTGCCCAGCTCTGTGGCGCGTCGAAAAGTGTCATCAGGGTGGTTTAAGATAAGGGAAAGTGTTCGCATATCGTATGCTTAGCGTCACCAACAGCCATCGCAAGGTGAAACAAGAACCAGCTAGGTCATTCAGAGGTGGTGTGCGCCAGGCCGAACGATCTTTTATGAGCCTTGGATTGCATCCGAAAGCGCATAAGCGTGGCACCGGATGCAATTGGGATAAGCCGGCATGTCAGCAATCGCCCATTATTTAGGATGACGGGCATATCCCACGCCTCTCGGTCTTCATGTGCCGCAACGAACGCTTCCGCCTTCTGCCAAAGCGGGTTATCCTCTGAGCGGCTTTGCCACACAGCTATTGAGTCAGCAATTGTAACGTCAGAAAATGTCGATTTCGGTTCTTGCTGCCATAGATCGCAATATGCCGTATTGCTGAATGTCAGAATCCCGCTTGATGAAAACACGGCCAATCCATCATCAAGCGTATCAAGTAGCGATTGGCTCATCTCAAGTTCCGCCCGAAAGTTTCGGGTCAGCGTGACTTCGGCACTGATGTCTTCAATCAGGAATGCCGTGGCCCCGTCCGGATGCGGGCGCCCTTTGACACTATAGGTCTGGCCGGATTCAAGCGACCATGTTTCTTGATATCTGCCGTCAGTTGCAGCCGCAATGACATCAGCAATCTCTTGGCGCCAATTCAGATAGTTTTTTGGCTCAGGCATGCGACGGTTTTCGCGAAGCTGATCAAAAAACGACAACATGGTTGGTCGTGCACTTAAAAAGTGTGGGGGCAACCCGGTTAGATCAACAAGCGCAGGATTAAAAAGGGCGAGCTGACCGTTGCGATCAAAAATGACGAGCCCGATGGGCAGGTGGGCAAATGTCTTGGCCAACGTCTGCACAAAATTCCGCTGCGCCTTTTCAGCGGCAATAACCGCGTTGATGCAAGTCGCGTGAAAGATTGTGATGCCCTCAATTGAAATGACCGACAATTCATACCAATCGGGTTGTTCTATGTCTTGACTGCGCAACGATACCCGTTTTGGGGCATTCTCATCACCTGCGGAAAACAATCGTTTGTGTGGGTCGACCCGTTTGCCATGGGTCATTTTATACAAAGCCGCATATGCATCGTTGAACCAAAAAACTTTGCCAGATGCATCTTCTTGCCAGACAGGGTTTGGCAGTGATGCACTGGCACGGCGCAAGTTTATAAGCTCGGTGGTGTCAGAAGGACTGATGAGGTTATTGGTGCGCGGCGTGATGCATGCAAGTTCGACCCAACACAATTGATCGCGCCATGTTATTTGTAACTGATCGGCTGAGTGTCGATCCGTAGGCTGAAGGGTCAAAGTGCCGTATTCGCCGGCCCCAGCGCACTCAGGAATTTCTGGGAACTGCCTCAAAAGCCCGTCTCTCATGTCATCCCAGACATGCGTTCCCGGCTGCAACGCCAGTTGTGTCAACGCTCTTTTAGTCCCGTGTTGCAAGACGCCACCGTCAAACAACAATGAAATCGGTTCAAAAAGAACTGACGTTTCAGACCCTTTTTGCCTTTCCGGTCGGTTCAGAAACCACAACGCACCCAGCGCGGAGGCGGTAGAGAGACCTATGGTTAACATCATATCGGATATTTCGAGCACAGGGGTTCTCTCATCAGGATCAGTTGGACTAACCTTTCTCATTTGAGGTTAATGGTCGGTTAATCTAGGATAAAATGATCTCTGAACGCCCCATTTTACCCTAATACTGTGTGAATTGCATCAAATTGGAATCTGTTGATTCTGGCCAAAAGGTACGGGCGCATCACCATCGCGAGCATCTATTTTACTCCGAGGCCACGTGACTTCGACGACAGCACCGTTTGCACGATTGAGGTGTGGCCCATTGGCAAAACGCAAGTTTGCACCTGATCTTTCAAGGAGTGTCTTGGCGATAAAAAGGCCCAAACCCATCCCCTCATATTCTGGGCGTACCCCGCCAGTCCGCGACGCAGATCCATGTCGCATGAACGGATCACCAATACGGCCCAAGACATGTGCTGGAAATCCATGACCATCATCCATAATGCGAACAGACACTTCCTTGTCTGTCCAGTCCGTTTCAATCCAAACGTTTTGATCTGCAAAATCGACACCGTTTTGGATGAGGTTTCGCAAGCCATGAATGATTTCTGGTTTGCGAAGTATCGTTGGTGGATTTGGTTGAGCAGCCTCATCTGAAAGGTGTTGGAAGTGAACCTGCTTATCGCGCCCGATATGCGGTTCTGCGGCCTCCGAAACGACTGATTCAAGCGGGGCATGGCGAAGTTGAAGGTCGTCCTTGCCGCTCCGGCCCATGTCGCGCAGGATATCGCGGCATCTATCGGCCTGATCGCGGATCAATGCGGCATCCTCAGCCAACTCTGGCTGGTCAACAAGATCGCTTAGCAACTCGGTACTGGTCAGTTTGATCGTGGCCAGTGGTGTGCCCAATTCATGCGCAGCCGCAGCGACCACACCACCCAAATCCGTTAGCTTCTGCTCTCGGGCCAATGCCATTTGCGTGGCAGCAAGGGCGTCGCCCATCGAGTGTATTTCGAATGTGACCCGTCGAGAATAGGCACTGGTAAATACAATCGCAATCAACAGGGCAGTCCAGTGACCAAAGACGAACAACTGCGGAATTTTCAGAACCTGGCCATCATCGGTCATTAAGGGTAGGTGAACGACAGACAAGAGCGTCACAGTGACAATGGCGATCCCACACATAACCAGTGTTGACCGCAGGCTAAGCGCCGTTGCGGAAATCGTTACCGGGCCAAGCAGCAGCAGTGCAAAGGGATTATGAAGTCCACCCGTCAAGAATAATAAAAAGGCAAGTTGTAGCAGGTCAAACAGAACCATTGCCAAGTTTTCAGCTTCTGTCAGACGCTTGTTTTCTGGGAAAACCAATATCGCGATCAGGTTGCCAATCACCGACACCCCGATTGCGAAATAGCAAAGTCCAAGCTCGAGTTGGAGGCCATAGACAACCGGCGCAACCGTCACAGCGATCAACTGACCAGTGATTGCGACCCATCGCAAAAGGATCATCGTGCGCAACCTGATCCAGTTGGCCCGCGTGCGGCCACCAAGGGGTCTGATTTCTGCCTGCGTCATGAACGCACCTTTGATCTGTTCGCTATTGCATTGGCCAATCTGTAGCGTAGGTCTGCGCCAAACCCTAATCAAGAGCGCCAATTGGCGCAGGAGGAAGTGATGACCCGTATAATCGCGATTTTTGCTACTGCTGTTGCGGTGGCGTTTTTGGGGTGGACCGTATGGTCTACACGGGGCCAAGACGGGGGCCAGTTTGCCCAATGCCAATCTTCGACAGTTGCAGGGGGTGATCTTGGCGGACCGTTTGAGTTGGTGGGCAGTGACGGTCAGACGGTCACGGACAAAGATGTCATAACCGAACCAACACTTATCTATTTTGGCTACACATTCTGCCCGGATGTTTGCCCGCTGGATGTTGACCGAAATGCCAGTGCGATAGATATCTTGCAGGAACGCGGGCAAAGCGTGACGCCGGTTTTCATTTCTATCGACCCCGCGCGTGACACACCCGAAGTTGTCGGTGACTTTGCTTCAAATATGCATCCAAAGATGATCGGCCTGACCGGATCACCAGAACAGGTAAAGACAGCCAGCACCGCCTATCGCACATATTACAATGCGCATGAAGCGGTGGATGATGAATATCTCGTGGATCACTCAACCTTCAGCTATCTGACCTTACCAGAGATTGGATTTGTCGACTTTTTTCGCCGTGAGGTAACGCCCGAAGATATGGCTGAAAAGATCGGGTGTTATGTCGACAACATGTGACCATTTGACCTGCGTATAAGTGCGGCCCATATTGTGACAAAGAAGTTAAGAATGTGAGGGCGCTAAGGTGACACAGTACAGCCGAAACTTGGGGCCCGACAAAACGCTTTTGCTTGTCGATGACGATGAACCGTTTTTGCGGCGATTGGCTAAGGCCATGGAAAAACGTGGGTTTGAGGTCGAGACAGCCAGTTCTGTTGCTGCCGGCAGGGCGATAGCGACTGCAAGGCCGCCTGCATATGCAGTTGTTGATTTACGTCTTGAGGATGGCAACGGCTTGGATGTGGTCGAAGTTCTGCGGGACAAGCGTGCAGATGCGCGTGTTGTTGTGCTGACGGGATACGGCGCAATTGCTACGGCTGTGGCGGCTGTCAAGATTGGAGCGACTGATTATCTGTCAAAACCTGCCGACGCCAATGATATCACAAATGCCCTTTTGGCAACCGAAGGGGATATGCCCCCGCCTCCTGAAAACCCAATGAGCGCTGACCGGGTCCGTTGGGAACACATTCAGCGGGTCTATGAATTGTGTGATCGAAACGTGTCAGAAACGGCAAGGCGGTTGAACATGCATCGGCGTACGTTGCAGCGGATTTTGGCAAAACGATCACCGCAGTAGAGGTATCTGTATTGCGTCGGTAACCTGGTCGACTACAAGTCAAACCGTTTCAGGCGTTTATTCACGACCTTACCGTCCGCCATTTTGTACCCTTCGATGATACCGTAATCCTGAAACCCACGGCTTTGATAGTAAATCAGTCCGCCGTCGTTATCAGCGCGGATGTTCGCGTTTATCCACACATACCCAAGCGCCTTGGCTGCTTTTTGTGTTGCATCAAATAGCGCAGAACCAATGCCAAGCCCAGTTTGCCCCGTCTGCACAAACGTGGCAATTTCAGCAGCCTCAGGCGGCAGATAATCAGCAGGCGTAATCCACTGGAACCCGATAATCCGCTCTGTGCTGTCAACTGCGACATGCCATGCGCTGTGATCGGGGCCCGTTTCCATCCAGTCCTGCAAATCTTGCCCGGTGACGGGACGGGTCAAGGCAGTGGTGCCGCCCGCCTCAATCACCTCATTTAAAAGGCGGGCCATGTCAGGTGCATCGAGGTTTATCGGCGGCCTGACATTAATCATGTCATTTGATCCAACAGTGCAGCATGCCGGGCGGTAAAGGCGTTTCGGGTTGCAATGGGCGCTCGCAACACAATGTCCAAACCGTCTATCAAAGCCGGATCAGGTTGCCCAAAGAGCTTGCTCGATTCTGTCTCAGAAAACCCAGCGATCTGGGTGGCTTCCATCCATGCGCTGATTTTATCTGCTTTCTTGATCTGCTTCTTAACGGCAACTGGGATTGATGCAGGAAGCCCAAATCTAAGATGTATGGCTGCGGTCAGGCGATCATCTAATGCCCCGTACCCCGGCCCAACTGCGGCTTTGACCGGGGATATCATATCGCCAATCACGTATTCCGGGGCATCATGTAGAAGCGCTGCCAAACGCCATTTGGCGGGGGTACGCGGATCAATGCGCGCATAAATAGTTTCAACCAGCAACGAATGTTCAGCCACTGAATAGGCAAAGTCACCATGCGTCTGACCGTTCCAGCGCGCGACAAATGCCAATCCATGCGCGATATCGCTAATTTCAATATCCACTGGGGTCGGATCAAGCAGATCAAGTCTGCGACCTGATAGCATCCTTTGCCATGCGCGGGGGTGTTGCGCCATTCCAAGTCTCCAACAGCGGTGTTTCAGGTCATTGTATTCTTTCCACGAAGTTTACTATCATGGAACCCGCATTTCACACCCTGCCGCATGTTCTTTCCCAACGCGAACAGGCGTTGAGCAGAAGGGCCAAAGATGATACTCGCCGCCCAAAGCTTGTGAATGAGGTGCCCCATGGCCGACGACTATATCGTAAAAGACATCAACCTTGCTGCGTATGGCCGCAAGGAACTGGACATTGCCGAAACGGAAATGCCGGGCTTGATGGCCTGCCGCAGCGAATTTGGTGAAAGCAAACCATTGAAAGGCGCGCGGATTGTTGGGTCACTTCACATGACCATTCAAACCGCCGTCTTGATTGAAACGCTGGTTGAACTGGGTGCCGATGTGCGCTGGGCGTCCTGCAATATTTTCTCAACTCAAGACCATGCCGCAGCAGCGATTGCCGAAGGTGGTACGCCAGTTTTCGCAATCAAGGGTCAGTCCCTGGCTGAGCATTGGGATTATCTCGACAAATCCTTCATGTTCCCGGAAGGCGCGAACATGATTTTGGACGATGGTGGCGATGCGACGCTTTATGTTCTGCTAGGCGCACGGGTCGAAGCGGGCGAAACGGACCTGATTTCTGTCCCAACATCAGAAGAAGAAGAAGCAATTTTCGCGCAAATCAAAAAGCGCATGGCAGAGACACCCGGCTGGTTCACCAAGACCAAAGCAGACATTCAAGGCGTATCAGAAGAAACAACAACCGGCGTTCACCGCCTGTATGATCTGCACAAGAAGGGCGAATTGCCATTCCCTGCAATCAATGTGAACGATTCAGTGACCAAGTCCAAATTCGACAACAAATATGGCTGTAAAGAATCGCTGGTTGATGGCATTCGTCGCGCCACCGACACCATGATGGCGGGCAAGGTTGCCGTTGTTCTGGGCTATGGCGATGTCGGCAAGGGCTGTGCAGCATCTCTTCAGGGTGCGGGCGCGCGCGTTAAAGTAACCGAAGTTGACCCAATCTGCGCATTGCAGGCGGCAATGGACGGTTTTGAGGTTGTGTTGCTTGAAGATGTGCTGACAACTGCGGACATCTTTATCACCACAACCGGCAACAAAGACGTGATCCGCATCGAGCATATGCGCGAGATGAAGGACATGGCCATCGTTGGCAACATCGGCCACTTCGACAACGAAATTCAGGTGGCTAGCCTGAAAAACCACAAGTGGACCAACATCAAAGAACAGGTGGACATGATCGAGATGCCGAATGGCCATCGCTTGATCTTGTTGTCAGAGGGTCGTTTGTTGAACCTCGGTAACGCAACCGGTCATCCATCCTTTGTGATGTCTGCATCCTTTACCAACCAAGTTTTGGCGCAGATCGAACTTTGGACTAAGGGCGACGAATACCAGCCCGGCGTTTACATCCTACCCAAGCATTTGGACGAAAAAGTCGCACGTCTGCACTTGGATCGCATTGGCGTAAAGTTGAGCAAACTGAACCCAGAGCAGGCCGCTTACATTGGCGTGTCGCCGGATGGCCCGTTTAAGCCGGAACATTATCGCTACTAATTGATGCCGTCGTCGTAACAGCATGAACAACGCACCACATAAACGCCGCCCAACTTTGCGCTGGGCGGCGTTTTTCGTTTTTCTGATCGGCATGATGCTTGGCGTTTGGCAAGTTTTGGTACACCCCAACACCCCACTTAAGCCGGAATGGAATCCAATACGGCCGCTTGATGTGTCGGACCCGCTAACTGCATTGACGGGTTGGAAATTGACCCATGCATTGGCCGGGCGAGATACCTGTTTGGCGGCGCTCGATACGGGTGCTGCGCTGAATGTCTTGCCGGATTTTATCGAAAATGACGTGTGCCACATTCGCCCTCAGGTTTATCTAACCAAGGTGGGGTTGGCCAAAATGAGGCCAATCAAAACACGCTGTCAAACCGCGCTGCGCATCGCAATGTGGGAACGGCACGGTGTTCAACCCGCGGCGCAAAGGTTTTTGGGCAAGAGCGTGCAAGAAATCACCCATTTCTCAAGCTACAACTGCCGCGAGATGCGGACAGGACGTGGCGACACGGGACGGATGAGCACCCATGCGACAGCAGATGCGATAGACATCAGTGGCTTTGTCTTTGCTGATGGTCAGCGGATTACGTTGCTAAATGACTGGGATGGTCCTTCTGATCGCGCGAACTTCTTACATGCCGTAAGAGACAGCGCTTGCGATTGGTTTCGCGTGACGCTCAGCCCTGATTACAATGCACTGCACGCAAACCATTTCCACCTGCAACACACGGGCTGGGGTTTGTGCCGCTAGATTTCTCTTGAGTGCTGCAACCTTTGACGGGGAAAATCTGCTGAAAAACTCCTTTTGCGATAGTCAAATTGACATTAGGCTGCGGTCAAGATCAGAATTGGCTGATCAATTTTCACAGCTGGGAGACTTTCTATGGGCAAGCGGGACGAGTGGATCGCGAAATATGCGGATGACCTGAAAAACAAATGCGGCATGACGCCAGATATGGATCTGCTGACAAAAGTAACAATTGGATGCGGTCCATCAATTTATAACGCTGACGCACAAACAGTTGCTGCGGGCCAAGCCAGCGAGCTTGAGCTGGTTAAAAACAACTTCCTTATCAAGAAATTGGGTATGGCTGATGGTCCGAACCTGATGGAAGGCATCAACAAAGCTGTCGAAACATACGGTAAATCAGAAAAAAACAAGTACCGCGCAGTGGTTTATTACATGTTGACCAAGCATTTTGGTAAAGAATCTGTTTACGGGTAATTTCTCCAAAATAACAAAACCTTAACGCCCGCTTGGTTAAGCGGGCGTTTTGTTTTTAGATAAGCTTTGAAATACACTTTGGTTGCGAAGTTTCGCGGAAATTGCTATCTCAACTGAACAGGCCAGTATGGCCAGAACAGATTTCAGATACGTGTGTGGTGGTACGGGAGCACACGGGGTGAGAAAGGGTTCTGGCTGGGTGTCAGAACCCTTTTTTGTGCGGTTTTTTCAGAAAATTGTCAGCACCAACCCGATGATCGCGCATCCGAATGTGGCATAGCCCGCATCAATCAACGTTAGCTTGAAGGGACGTCCACCATAGCCATTGTTGATCATGATCCACGGGCTGATAAAGAACAGACCAATGCCAAAACCAGATACCAAGCCTTTGCCAAGCGTATCAATACCGGACAGCGCAAATGTATGGCGCATCATTCCCGCAACCAGAATCATGGCGGCAGCTGCCATAATGTAAGGCAGCGGTGAATCCCCCTCAGGCTTACCGTTTGCGTCCATTTTGATATTAGCGGCCTCCATCCAAGATTTGGCAAGGGTCATGTACCACACAGCACCAAACCCAAATCCAGCCGCCGCAGCCACAATCACTGAAAGAAAACCCATTTTATCCTCCGAATTAATCCTAAATTCAGTGGAGCATGCGCCAAATGGGGAAAATTATCTATGGTGTGGTTTTGCCCAATGCGCAAATGACCTGCCATTCATCAGAGGTAACGGGCTGTACCGACAGGCGTGAATTCCTGACTAGGATCATGTCCGATAGCCGTTCATCTGACTTGATCTGATCCAACGTCACGGGACGCTCAAATGGGCGCACCGCCTTGATGTCAACGCATTCCCAGCGCGCATCGTCGGTTTTGCTGTCTTGATGGGCTGTTGCGATCACTTCGACAATGCCAACAACTGCCTTTTCCTTTTGCGAATGATAAAAGAACCCCAGATCACCAATGGCCATGTCCCGCATGAAATTGCGCGCTTGGTAGTTTCGCACGCCGTCCCATTCCTCACCAACATCGCCCTTAGCGATCTGGTCATTCCAGCCCCAAGTGCTGGGTTCTGATTTAAACAACCAATAGGCCATCACCCGATAACCCGATTCCACTGGATCAGTTCAACAGAACCAAACAGACCAGCCTTGGTATATGGATCATTCTCAGCCCACGCTTGCGCTGCTTTCATGTCGGCTACGTCAAGGATGATCAGCGAACCAATCATGCTACCGTCTGCGTCTAAAAACGGGCCAGCTTGGGCAACCAAATCTGTAGATTTTAAGTATGCGATATGTGCCGGGCGGTTCTCTGCACGAACCGCTTGGGCACCGGGTTTGTCTTTGGCGATAAGAGTAACAAACATTTTATTCTTCCTTCAGGGGCCGGGTGAGCAGTGATTTCATAGCGTCTTGGACATTTAATCTGTTGTCGAGCAGTGCTGCAACCGCGGCAGTGATGGGCATCTCCAAACCGGCCTTTTTTGCCAACGCATGAACAGCCTGAGCGGTCGCTGCACCTTCGACAGTTGTAGACGGATCAAAGGCGATATTTCTCCCAAGCGATAGACCCAGTTGATAGTTCCGGGACTGTTCAGACGTACACGTAAGGGTCAGATCGCCAAATCCAGAAAGGCCAGAAAGTGTGCTATGATCAGCGCGCAAGTATTCGGCCAGCCGCTGCATTTCGGCAAATCCACGTGTCATAAGGGCTGCACGCGCACTTTCACCAAGGCCCGCACCAATCGCAGCACCGCACGCAATCGCGATGACGTTCTTTAATGCACCGCCAAGCTCGGCCCCCACCACATCTGTTGTCCGATAGACCCGGATATTCGCGGTTGTCAGATTGGTCTGTAGTTGTTCAGCAACCGTTTCATTCGCGCAGGCAAGTGTAAGGGCGGTGGGCAATCCACGCGCAATATCCGCAGCAAAGCTAGGGCCAGTCAGAATGGCAGCGGTAGCGGATGGAACGGTATCTTTGATGACGCTCACAGGGCCAAGCCCGGTGGATACCTCAATCCCTTTGCAGCATGCGACAAGGGTTTTATCGGTTAACGCGGTGTGCCTATCTGTCAAAAAACCCCGCAGTCTTTGCATTGGGATGGCAGCCAATAGAATATCGGCCTGACAAGCTGCTTCAAAATCATCTGTCACCCGCAGCGCATCAGGAAATCTATAGCCTGGCAGGCGTGCTGCATTCTCACGCTTGGCTTCCATATCGCTAACGTCACGCGCCCAAAGAACCACTGGGCCGTTATGGGCAAGTGAAATTGCCAGCGCTGTGCCAAATGCGCCTGCTCCCAACACCGCTACACTCATGCTTTTGCTCCTTTTTTTCCGCTGCCCAACATTGCGGGTTGCGATGTATCCAAGGGCCAACGAGGGCGTGCAGAGAGGGTAAGATCATCGCTATTCCCCTTACTGCGTTGTTCCGCAGCGGCAAAAGCGATCATTGCGGCATTGTCTGTGCACAGGGCCAAGGGTGGAGCGATGAAGGTGGCATTTTGATCAGATGCGACCATCTCCAACCCCAATCTTATCGCCTGATTTGCAGCGACACCGCCCGCGACGCAAAGGGCCCGGTTTGCATTTGTCGGATAGTTCTGAAATGCACGTTTTGTCTTTTCCACAAAAACGTCGACAACGGCTGCCTGAAAGCTGGCAGCGAGGTCTGCTTGATCTTGTGTCGTCAAGCCGACTTGTTTCGCGATAACACTGTCCCGCGCACGCAACACGGCTGTTTTTAACCCAGAAAAGGACATGTCACAGCCTTCACGGTCCAATAACGGACGGGGAAACTTAAACCGTTTGGGATCACCACGTTCAGCGGCTTTTTCGATTGCCGGCCCGCCGGGCTGCGAAAGCCCAACCAAACGCGCAATTTTGTCAAATGCTTCTCCCGGCGCATCGTCAATCGTGCCGCCCAAGCGTTCAAATTTTTGCGGGCTGTGGACCATCAGAAACTGACAATGGCCACCGGACACCAACAACATCAGATAGGGGTAGGGCACATTGTCAGTCAGTCTCGGGGTCAAAGCGTGGCCTGCAAGGTGGTTCACGCCATAAAGCGGTTTGCCAGTGGCAAGTGACAGCCCCTTGGCGCACATCACGCCAGAAATAACGCCACCGATCAAGCCTGGCCCGGCAGTTACTGCAATTGCATCAATATCAAAAAGGCCCATTTTTGCTTTTGCTAGAGCCTGTTCAACACAAAAATCAAGCTTTTCTGCATGGGCACGGGCAGCGATCTCTGGAACCACGCCGCCAAATGCCGCATGTAGTTCGGTTTGATCCGCCACGACAGACGACAAAACAGACACACGCCCAGTATCATCGACATGTACCACTGCCGCAGCGGTATCATCGCAACTGCTTTCTATTCCCAAAAACGTTATGGCCGATGACATGCATGGTCTCCAAAACAAAGCGCTGCATTTGAGGTAACATTGCAACCCATGGCAAACAATGCCAGCTCAGGATATGAAAGCGGGATCATGACCATGCCCTCACTTTTGATAACCCGACCCATCGCCAACGCCGCATGCTTTGTTGCGGATTTGGCGAAAGACATTCAGCAAGATGTGACAATTGTGGTTTCCCCCTTGCTTGAGATCGTACCGACGGGGGTTCAGATTGATTTGACCGGGTTTAGGGGGGTAATTTTCACCTCTTCAAACGCGGTGGAGTTGGCGCCGAAAGGAATACAACACCCGGCTTTTTGCGTTGGTCAAAAAACCGCAAAGCGCGCAGAGGCGGCGGGATGGTCTGTCATTGCCAAAGAAAGTACAGCAGATCAGCTTGTCACCCGCCTTGCTGAACTGGCACCAACTGGCCCATTGCTGCATTTGGCAGGCGCGCATCGTCGTGGTGACATCGCTGGTCGACTTTCTGCGCTGGGCACGCCAACAGAGGTGATTGTACTATATAAACAGAGCAAATTGGATCTAACGACACAAGCGATTGAACTGCTAAATGGGGAAGAATCCGTCGTTGCCCCGCTTTTTTCGCCACGATCCGCCGCGCAATTCATTGAACAAGTGCCGGATTTGCATAACGTTATCATTATTGCCATGAGTGAAGCCGTGGCCCGGTATTGTCTAAATCGTGGTGCTGCGCGCGTCTTGATCGCAGCAACGCCTACAGGTCAGGAAATGCGTCTTAATGTTGAAAAGGTGTTGCGCGACACCAGCTTGGCTTGAGAGGGGCAGGGATGCCGGGTAAGGTTGTTATGTCAAGCTGGCCTTGATGGTCAGAATCGGAAAGGTTGCAGAGTGGCTAAAGCGAAAAAACCAGCCCCAAAGGGCAGTAAGGCAACGGACACGGGCAGTACGGCGGCAACCAATAGTGCCGGTTCCGTTCCAAAGACGACCAGATCAAAAGCGCCTGTTGCGTCTTCCACCGCGGCAAAGAAGCCAGCACCAGTCGCTGAAGCGACCAAGGATCCCTCTGTTGCGAAAGCAGCCGCTGCAAAACCAGCAGCGCCTGAGCCGGCCAAGACGTCTGATTCTGTGGTGGCCAAGCCGGATGAAAAACCAGTGGAAGCAAAGCCCGTAGAAAAACCTAAGCCCACCCCGGTTAAAGAGCCAGAGCCATCGAAGCCCGAAACACCACCTGTTCGCCACACGCCACAAAATGCTGCACCACAAAAGTCAGGTAGTGTTTTCTGGCCTCTGCTGATTGGCGGCGGTCTGGCGGCGGTTCTTGGGTTTCTGGCCTCTGAAATGAATTTGCTTGGGTCGCGCGGTGATACAAATGATCTGCGGGCCTCATTGAGTGCCCAGCAGGCACAAATTGCAGCGTTAGAAAACACACAAATAACTGCACCTGCCGTCGAGTTCCCAGGCTTGGATGGCCTTACAGACGAATTTGCAACGTTGGCACAAACTGTTGCTGCGCTGGAAGCACGGCTGTCAGAGCTTGAAAAGCGCCCGGTTACCGGTGGTTCATCATCAGCCGCATATGAGAGCGAACTTGCCGCATTGCAGGCGTCGTTGGAAGAGCAGCGTTCTGAGATTGAAGGGTTGCTCGATAATGCACTGAGCGTTGAGGAAGCCACAGCAGAAGCTGCGCGTAATGCGACATTGCAGGCTGCTCTGACACGCATCACATCTGCGGTAAATGGCGGCAAGCCATTTGCCTCTGCGCTGGCTGATTTATCGGTAAATGGACAAAGTGATTTGCCTCCGCCCCTAACAGAAACGGCTGAGACTGGTGTGGTCACACTGATCAACTTGCAAACGCGATTCCCCGATGCTGCCCGCGCCGGGCTTGCGACGGCGAGGGCAAACGGAACCGATGACTCGTCTGCGGGCGTCGGTGGTTTTTTGCGACGGCAGTTGGGCGCACGTTCAGTTGAGCCGCGTGAAGGCACAGACCCTGACGCGGTATTGTCTCGGGCAGAAGCTGCAGTGCGTGACGGACGTTTAACTGACGCTTTGGCAGAGCTCGAAACACTGCCTGAAATTGCACAAAGCGCGATGGATGATTGGCTGACTGATGCACGCGCCAGACAGGCGGCAGAAGCCGCCGTCGAAGATTTGTCACAACGCCTGACGGCAAACTAAGGAATCTGAATTTATGCTATGGTCGTTGATCAAGATCGTTCTGTTTGTCGCTGTTGTCGCATTGTTGTCTTGGGGGGCAGGTTTTCTGCTTGAAAGCCAAGGCGGCATTCAAGTCACTGTTCTGGGAACGGAATACAATCTGGGGCCACTCGAATCGGTGATCGCAGTTGCATTGTTGATGTTCGGCGTTTGGCTATTGCTCAAGATATTCTCGCTTTTAGTCGCGACTTGGAAATTTCTGAACGGCGATGAAACTGCATTGTCGCGGTATTTTGACCGCAATCGCGAAAAGAAGGGTTTTGAGGCTTTGTCAGAAGGCTTGATGGCGCTTGCCAGTGGCGAGGGCCGCATTGCGATGGCCAAAGCCGCGAAGGCAGATAAATATCTGAACAAACCGGCCTTAACCAATCTTCTGACAGCCCAAGCCGCAGAGCTGGCGGGCGACAGCCGCAAGGCTGAAGAAACCTATCGCAAGCTGGTAGAAGATGAAAAGACGCGCTTTGTTGGTGTGCGCGGAATTATGAAACAAAAACTGGCGGCGGGTGATACTGAAACAGCGCTCAAGCTGGCCGAACGAGCCTTTGCCCTAAAGCCAAAGCATGAGGAAACCGGTGACGTTTTGTTGCAGTTGCAAGCGGTAAAAGAAGACTGGGCAGGCGCGCGCCAAACTTTGAGTGCGAAGTTGAAGAATGGTCAATTGCCGCGTGATGTACACAAACGTCGCGATGCAGTTTTGGCACTATCCGAAGCCAAAGAGGTGATCAAAGAGAGCAACACCATTGAGGCCCGTGAGGCGGCTATTGAAGCCAATAGACTGTCGCCTGATTTGATCCCAGCGGCGGTGATGGCGGCGCACAGCTATATTGAACAGTCAAAGCCCAAATATGCAGCGCGCGTCTTACAGAAGGCATGGAGCGTTCACCCGCATCCTGACCTTGCCGCCGCTTATGCCGCGATTGCGCCAGACGAAACACCACCACAGCGTATCAAGCGGTTTAAGGCATTGACAAAGGCACAGCCAGAGCACGCCGAAACCCGGATGTTGCTGTCTGAATTACATATCGCGAACGAGGACTTCCCCGAAGCGCGTCGCGCGTTGGGTGATTTGATTGAAAGCGATCCGACAGCCCGGTCCGTCACCTTGATGGCCGCGATTGAACGCGGTGAGGGTGGCTCAGACACCGTTGTTAAGGGGTGGCTGGCGCGCGCATTGACGGTTTCACGCGGTCCACAGTGGATTTGCGACAATTGCCATCATATCCACGCTGAGTGGAAGCCGATCTGCGAAAACTGCAAAAGCTTTGACACTTTGGCTTGGAAGTCGCCGCCATTGTCCGAAGTTGCGATGCCGGGTGGGGTTCAAATGCTGCCCTTGATTGTTGGTGCAATTGAAGACAAATCAGGCGCAGATGGTGCTGCGAAAGTTGCAACCAGAAGCGATATTGAGGATGTTGAATTGATCACTGACCCAGCTGAAGACGAAGTAAAAGAAGTTGAAAAATAGCAAAACCTGCGCGGCCCTAACGCAAGTGTTTGTGGGCCGCGTTAAAGCTTAATTTTTCCAGCAATTGACTTAGCTGTGTCGCTTCATCGGGGCCGATACCTGCGAAAAGCCGCATACGTGCCATGCGGACGTCGTGATTGGCCTGCTCAAGCAAACTGCGCCCGGAAGGTGTCAGCGACACCTGAGCAAAGCGGCGGTCCGTCTTGAGCAGTACCTTCTCGACCAATCCACGGTCGGCCAGTTTATCGACCATGCGACTGGCGACGGTACGGTCCACCACGGCGCGTTCTGCCAGATCAAAAATCGTCAGGTTTTGTCCTGATAAAAGACAATCGAGAATGCGCCATTCCACCAGCTTTAAACCATGGCCCCGAAGCACGGAATTCATCATGTCCTGAATGTGCCGACCCGCCAAAGCAATCAAGAACTCAGGCGGATCAAGGCCATCAAGCCAATGCGCGTCGGTCGCGTCTTGAGGTTTGGAGCCAGTGGCCATGATGCATCCCGCTGTAGTGATGTAGCGGAACAGTAAAGCGCCCTGTTATAAATTACTAGTCAGGTGTTTAATATGTGCTATAACACATATTAAACACCTGACAGAAAGCTTTGGAGTGCGCAGCATGAAAATTACCATCATTGGTGGCGGTCCTGGTGGCCTCTATTCGGCCCTGTTAACGAAGAAGGCCAAGCCGGACTGGCACATCGAAGTGTTTGAGCAAAATCAAGCAGATGACACCTTTGGGTTTGGCGTTGTGTTCTCTGATGAAACGCTCGACGAGTTTCTGAGCAAGGACAAAGGTTTGTTTGAACTCATGCGCGATGAATTCGCGCATTGGGACGATGTCGCTGTGCATTTCAAAGGCCAAGAAATGCGTGCCGGTGGCAATGGCTTCTGCGGGCTGTCTCGGCATACTTTATTGCGGTTATTACAACAGCGCTGCCGTGAGGTGGGTATCGAAATGAATTTTGGTGCCGGGGTGCAAGGGTCGGAAATCAAAACGCGGTTTGCCGATAGTGACGTTATCATTGCCTGTGATGGTGTAAACTCTGCCGTACGCCGTGAATATGGAGACGCATTTAAACCTTCAACAACCCTGCGCAAGAACCGTTTCTGCTGGATGGGCTCAACCCGGCCCATGGGCGAATTCAACTATTTCTTTCGTGAAACCGAACATGGGCCGATGGTTGCGCATTGTTATCAGTATGAACCGGGTCATTCGACATGGGTGTTCGAGATGGACGATGACACATGGAACGCTCATGGTTTCAAAGAAACCGACGAGGAAGACAGTAAAGCCAAGCTCGCTGAAGTATTCGCACAAGAGCTACAAGGTCACTCTCTGTTGCTGAACCGTTCCCATTGGCGGCAATTTCCGCGGGTGTTCTGCGAAAACTGGTACATGGACAATATCGTCATTCTGGGCGACGCCAAAGCAAGCGCGCATTTTTCGATCGGATCAGGCACCAAGCTTGCGATGGAATGCGCGATTGCGTTGTCAGATGCCTTGGTAGCCCATGCCGAGGATGACGTGCAAAAGGCTTTTAAAGCATATGATGACGAGCGCCGTATTCCTTGCCAGATCACTCAGCATAACGCCGATGTGTCGCTGTCGTGGTTTGAACATATGCAGCGGTCTTGGGACATGGATCCCTACCAGTTTGCGATGGTGGTGATGTGCCGGGCTAAATCGATCACCTATGATAATCTGATCGTCCGGGACCCGGATTTTGTCCAAAAGGCCGATGATGAATGGTATGCCCGCCATCTGCGCGACACCGGGGAGGATTTGCGCCAAACCCGGCCCACACCAATGTTTGCCACGTTCAAGCTGCGCGATATGGAACTCTCTAACCGGGTCGTGATGTCTCCGATGGCGCAGTATTCAGCAGATACTAACGGAAACCCAACCGACTGGCATAAGGTGCATTATGTCGGGCACGCGACGGGTGGCATGGGGCTGATCTTTACTGAGATGACTTGCCCTTCTGCCGATGCCCGAATTACCGAAGGGTGTCCGGGGATGTGGACGGACGAGCACGAGGCTAGATGGAAAGAGATTGTCGATCTAATCCATACCAACTCCGGTGCGAAAGTGGCGATGCAGATGGGCCATGCAGGACGCAAGGGATCAACGCAATTGGGTTGGGAGAAAATGGACCATCCGATTGTGGATAAAGCGCGCAATTGGCCGCTGGTGTCAGCGTCAGCTGAGCCGTGGTTTGATGGAGAAAGCAGTACGCCGGCACCGCTGGATCGCGCCGGAATGGATATAATCAAAGCCGACTTTGTACAGGCGACAGAACGGGCCGCACGTGCTGGTTTCGATATGTTGGAACTGCACTGTGCGCATGGATATCTCTTGGCCTCGTTTCTATCGCCACTGACAAACACGCGTACCGATGAATATGGTGGAACGATAGAAAACCGCCTGCGCTATCCGTTGGAGGTGTTTGAGGCAATGCGTGCCGTTTGGCCCAAAGAGCGGCCCATGTCGGTGCGCGTTTCTGGCGCGGATTGGAAGGATGGCGGGCTAAGTGAAGAAGATCTCATCGCAATCGCAAAAGCATTTGAAGCGGCGGGATGCGACCTGATTGACGTGTCGGCAGGGCAAACTGTGCCGGATCAAAAGCCGACTTATGGTCGCATGTTTCAGGCCCATCTGGCCGAAGCGGTGCGCAATTTGACAGGTATCGCAACAATGGCCGTGGGCGCAGTGACCGAAGCGGCGCAGGTTAATACCATCTTGCACACGCGTCGCGCTGATCTGGTTGCACTTGGGCGGACCCATATGTCGAACCCATATTTCACCCATCAAGCCGCTGCTTGGTACGGGGCACGCAACGATGTGATGTGGTCAAAGCAATACCTAAGCGGAGCGGGCCAAGTATTTCGCGAAGCCGAAAAGAACCGCGAAAAAATGCTGGAACTGCAACGCAAAGCGGCACCGGGACGACATTCAAAGATGGGGTAGGGCGGTTACTTGCCCTTCCAAACCGGGTCGCGTTTTTCAGCAAAAGCCCGCGCGCCCTCCAACTGGTCGTCCGATGCATAAAGCATATCCACAGAGGGCAGCTGCCGTTTGGTGATCCGGTTCATGCTGTCTTGGAATTTGGAATCTTCCGCATCGCGCACGATCTCTTTGATCGCCGCATAAACCAGCGGTGGCCCAGAGGCGAGCAGACGAGCCAACTCCCAAGCGCGGTCCATCAATTGGTCTGCTGGCAGGATCTCATTGACCAGCCCCCAGCCCTTTGCCTCGGCCACGTCAAACCAGCGCCCCGTGAGTAACAGCTCCATCGCGATATGGTAAGGAATGCGTTTGGGCAGTTTGATGGAAGCGGCGTCAGCAACTGTGCCGGACCGGATTTCTGGCAGCGCAAAAGTCGCATGATCGGCCGCGATGATCATATCTGCGCTCAAGGCAAGCTCTAACCCACCACCACAAGCGATCCCATTCACGGCGGCAATCACCGGCTTGTTCAGATCGCGTAATTCCTGCAACCCACCAAAGCCGCCAATACCATAATCACCATCCACGGCATCCCCGTCAGCAGCAGCTTTCAGATCCCAACCGGGGCAAAAGAACTTGTTACCGCCGCCAGTAATAATTGCGACCCGCAGTTCAGGGTCGTCACGGAAACTGGCAAAGACCTCGCCCATTTGACGAGAGGTTTGAAGATCAATGGCATTGGCCTTGGGACGGTCCAATGTGACTTCCAGTATCGCGCTTTCGCGTCGGGTCTTGATTGGATTATTAGTCATCCATCGGTCCTTTCAATTTGCGCAGCGCAACAATGCGTCTGCTGCTATTGCATCACCTGTTGTGCAGATCAACGGATTGATCTCAATTTCCTGCAACCCCGCCGCATGTGCAGTTGTATAATCTTGGATCGCCTGAATAGCACTCAAGATTGCGGGCACATCAGCAGCAGGTGCGCCACGGTATCCATTCAAGAGTGGCGCAATTTTCAACGTGCTAAGAGCGTTCTCAATTTCATCCGCCGACGAAGGGATCAACAAAGATACTGAATCTTTTAATACCTCCGTCAAGACTCCACCCGCTGCAATGGTCAACACGAACCCATGCGCGGGGTCTTTGACCACGCCAATCAGCAGTTCAACAATCCCGCCAGTGATCATTTCTTCGACAAGAAAACTCTTTGCATCCATCTTTGTCGCAGCCTTAACAGCCGTTTCAACTGATCCAATATTCAACCGAACGGCACCTGCTTCGGTCTTGTGTGCGATACCTTCGCCCTTCAGAACAACAGGAAAGCTAATGCTCTGAGAGGCTTTTGCTACTTCGTCTATAGATGCACATCTTTCTGAACGTGGAATGCGTAACCCACAGGACGCGAGGCCATGTTTTGCATCTGCCTCTGTGAACAAAGATGCCGCGCAGTCCGGTCCGGGCAGCAAAACCGATTTTACTGATAAAGGGTATTTGATTGTCGCTGCGCCACAAGCAGTAAGCGCTTCGGTCAAACCATTAAAGGGAACGACGCCTTCTGACATGAGCTTTTCCGCCACAGCCTCTGGCATCAATTCGGGCAATGTTGCAGCCATTCCGTAACGCGCACCTGTTGCTTTCTTTGCACCAACGGCAGCTTCGATGACGCAGTCCCAGTCACTTGGGTCACATTTGTCAGGGCGCGGGAAGTCCACGATCAGTATCGTCATGGCAATCGCGGGGTCTGCCATCGCGGAAAAAGCCCGTGTCATCGCAGGAACATCGCGCCAGATGTAGGTGTGGTAATCCAACGGATTGGCCAACGCGACCTTTGGCCCAAGCGCAGCCCGCAGTTCTGTCCGTTGACGATCATTCAGCGGTGGAAATGAAACCCGACACGCTTCGCCAGTATCAGCGGCCAGGCTCGCCTCGCCACCAGAACAACTGATTGTCGCAACATTGTTTGATGGTAATGGCCCGGTAATGTGCAGCAGCTTGAGCGTTTCGATAAACGAAGAAAGATCAGCAACACGCGCTATGCCAAGGCGGTTAAGTAACGCAGCGGCGCCGGCGTCATCGCCAGCAAGGGATGCGGTATGAGAAATTGTCGCCGCGCGCGCCTGTGCAGAACGCCCGACCTTGATCGCGACAATCGGTTTTCCCAAAGACCTCGCATGTGCTGCAAGCCCCTCAAAAGCACGCAGATCACCAAACCCTTCGATGTGTAGGCCAAGGACAGTGACGCGTGGATCATCCAACAGCGCACGGCCAATTGCAGCGATACCTGATTGCGCTTGATTGCCTGCCGTCACCACATAGGCAATTGGCAAGCCGCGCTGTTGCATTGTCAGATTGATCGCGATGTTTGAGCTTTGGGTGACCAGCGCCACCCCACAATCTACCCGCTTGCCACCGTGTTGATCGGGCCAAAGTAAAGCCCCATCCAGATAGTTAATGAAGCCATAACAATTCGGGCCAAGGATTGGCATGTTTCCGGCAGCCGAAAGAAGCTGCGCCTGAAGGTCAGCCCCGGTTTCATCCTCAGCAACGGCCTCAAGAAAACCGGACGCAAAGCAAACGGCGCCGCCTGCATCTATCGCAGACAAGCTGCGCACAATATTGATTGTCGCGTCTCGGTTTACACCGATAAAACAAGCATCCGGCGCACTGGGCAATGCGGTGACATCTACAAAAGCAGGCAATCCAGCGATTTCAGTGGCCGTGGGGTGAACGGGCCAAACGGCACCTTCAAACCCCATCTTGCGACATTGTTTGACAACTTGCCGACACCACGCACCGCCGCCAACCACCGCAATGGTTTTGGGGCGTAACAGGCGGTTCAGATCACGTGTCATGCGCCAAGAGGCCGCAACAGATCGCGAGATATGATGTGGCGCTGAATTTCAGATGTGCCGTCCCAGATCCGTTCAACGCGGGCATCGCGCCAAAAACGTTCAATTGGAAAATCATCCATTAGACCCATGCCGCCATAAATCTGTAACGTCGCATCGGTAACCCGCGCCAGCATTTCTGAAGCATAAAGTTTTGCAGACGCAATCTCGCGGTTCGCTGGTAACCTTTGATCCAACCGCCATGCAGCGGCCAGTGTCAGCCAATCAGCGGCGTCAATTTCAGTAATCATATCCGCCAATTGAAAGCTGACACCTTGGAACTTGCCAATCGGTTGGCCAAATTGCTCACGCTCTGCGGAATACTCAAGCGCCATGTCAAAACAACGCCGCGCCCGTCCGACAGCCATGGTGGCTACTGTGATGCGGGTGGCATAAAGCCATTCGTTCATCACGGAAAAGCCACCATCAACTTCGCCCAAAACTTGAGCATCCGGCAAGCGGCAGTCATCAAATTCGAGGATCATATTCTTGTAACCACGATGGCTGACCGATTTGTAGCCATCGCGGATCGTAAAGCCCGGTGTGCCGCGGTCCACAAGGAATGTTGTAATGCGTTTCTTTGGACCACGTGGTGTGTCGTCTTCGCCAGTGGCCACGAATACGATGATGAAATCGGCATGATCTGCGCCAGAGATAAAGTGTTTGGTGCCATTCAAAACCCAATCGCCGCCGTCGCGCCGGGCTGCACATTTCATACCACGCACATCGGAACCCGCACCCGGTTCAGTCATGGCAAGGGCGTCCATCCGTTCGCCACGCACCGCGGGCAGCAGATAACGTTCCCGCTGTTCACCTTTGCAGGCCATCAGGATGTTTTGCGGGCGACCGAAGAAGTGATTAAGCGCCATTGAGCCACGCCCCAACTCACGCTCAACCAAAGCAAATTCAACATGGTTCAGGCCCGCGCCGCCAACCTCCTCAGGGAAATTGCAGGCATAAAAACCCAGATCAAGTGTCTTCTGCTTAATCGCTTCAGCGACGGCATCGGGCACGACACCAGTGCGTTCTACCTCTGCCTCGTGTGGATAAATCTCGTTCTCCACAAAGCTGCGGACAGTCGAGACGATCATCTCTTGTTCTTCGGTTAACCCAAAATGCACGCGAAACCTCCTCAGCAAGTTGTCTCTTAGCATTATGCAGCTTGTCAAAAGGGAGTATGCAAGGTTAGTCATAATTATGCAGCATTGGAAAAAATCATCTACCAAACAGATCGCTGTAGGCGTACTTTTGTTTGATGGATTTTCGAACCATTGCCTTGCGAACGCTATCGAACCACTTCGGGCGGCAAACAGGCTGGGGCATAAACAGCATTATGAATGGTGCTACCTGACGATTAACGGCACCATGGCGGAAAGCTCAAGTGGCCTGAAAATCGTTCCACATGGGCGTCTGGATGATGCTGCGGGCGACCTGCTGTTGGTCATGCCGTCCTATGGATATCAAACCTTGGTTGGGCCTACCATTCAGCGTGGCTTACGGTCTGCGGCGCGGCGGTTTTCTGATCTGGCTGGGTTGGATACAGGCAGTTGGCTGTTGGCGCAGGCCGGGTTGCTTGGAGGGTGTTGCGCCACTATACATTGGGATGTGCTGACCGCATTTGAGGAAACGTTTCCAGAGGTGAACGCGGTTCGTGAAAGGTTTGTCGTGGATGGCAATAGGATCACTTGTTCCGGAGCCATGGCGGCCTTCGATCTTTCCATCCATCTGATTGCCCAAAGCCACGGCAGGGGTTTGGCGCTTGAAGTCGAACAACTGTTCATGGCGCGCGAGACATTGGAACAACGCCCGTTTGGTATGGCTAAAGGGCGGTTGGCAAAGGGTGCTGCGACACAGATGCAGGCCAATCTGGAAAAGCCATTGTCGATCAGCCAAATCGCTAAGCAGATTGGATGTAGTCAGAAAAAACTGGAGCAGGTGATGCGGCGGGATTTTGGCGCGACCCCACAGCAGGTTTACCGTCGCTTACGCTTAAACTTGGTCCGCAAACTGGTTGAAGAAACACAGCTACAACTGTCAGAAGTTGCGCTGCGCGGTGGCTACCTGAACGCAAGCGCAATGACGCGGGCGTTCAGGTTAGAGTTCGATATGACACCAAGCGAAGCGCGTGACCGCGCCCTTTGATCACAGCGCCTAGGTGATGACATCAGGGGTCGTGCGCCCAATCGTTGCCTGCATGTTGCAAATCGCTTGGGCGGCGTTTCGTACTTTGCTGAGCGCTGCTTGGCTGTCCAAACTCAGGTCACCACCAATGCCAGAATACTGCTCAAGATAAAGCCGCAATGTTGCGCCTTGCGTGCCGGTGCCTGACAAGCGAAACACTGCCCGTCCGCCGCCATCAAAGCCGACCCTGACACCTTGGTTTGTACTGACGGATCCATCAACCGGATCATGATAGGAAAACTCATCTGCTGAGGCCACCGTCAGATCCGCAACATTCTGACCTGCTAAATTCGGCAATTGTGCCCGCAGGTCGTTCATCAAAGTGTTTGCCTGATCTGTCGAGACGTTTTCGTAATCGTACCGGGAATAATAATCACGGCCAAAAGTTTGCCAATGGTCGGTCACGATTTCCACAACGGATTGTTTGCGCTGGGCCAGAATGTTGAGCCACAAAAGCACCGCCCAAAGCCCGTCTTTTTCCCGAACATGGTCAGACCCGGTTCCGGCGCTTTCTTCGCCGCAGATTGTCACCTTGCCAGCGTCCAACAGGTTGCCAAAGAACTTCCAGCCTGTTGGCGTTTCATAGGCACCTATGCCAAGCTTTTCCGCCACCCGGTCACTGGCCGCACTGGTCGGCATGGACCGCGCAATCCCGGCAAGACCACCTTTGTAAGCGGGTGCCAGATGTGCATTCGCAGCAAGAATGGCAAGGCTATCTGACGGCGTGACATAGATGCCGCGCCCAACAATCATATTGCGGTCGCCATCACCATCAGACGCGGCACCGATGTCAGGCGCGGTGTCTGACATCATCAAATCCATCAGCGGTTTGGCCCAAATCGGGTTCGGATCAGGATGACCCATACCAAAATCTTCAAGCGGGATACCGTTCACCACCGTGCCGGATGCCGCCCCCAGTGCGCCTTCGATAATCGCTTTTGCATAGGGTCCAGTGACCGCATGCATGGCGTCAAACTGCATTGTGAATCCACTTGCAAACAAGGCCCGGATTGCATCAAAATCAAACAGAGTTTCCATCAGCGCCTGATAGCTTTCAACCGGGTCAATCACGTGGACCTGCATGTCGCCCATCATGGCCTTGCCAACCTTTCCAAGGTCGACATCGTCTGTAACAGCAATCTGGTATTCGGTAATTGTTTTGGTGGCGTCAAACATTTTGGCAGTTAATTTCTCAGGCGCTGGGCCACCGTTTTCAGCATTGAACTTGACCCCGAAATCTTCGTCTATGCCGCCCGGATTATGACTGGCTGACAGGATAAAACCACCGTCGGTCCCGTTCAGGCGGATCAGATGCGATGCCGCCGGTGTGGACAGGATGCCGTCCTGCCCAACGATAATGGCCGCAGCGCCGTTCGCAGCCGCCATTTTCATGATCACTTGAATGGCCGCTTTATTGAAATACCGCCCATCACCCCCAACAACAAAGGTCTTGCCCGACCCGCCGCCAATTGCGTCAAACGTCGCCTGAATGAAGTTTTCAAGATACCCAGGCTCCATGAACACACGGGTTTTTTTACGCAAGCCCGAAGTGCCGGGCATCTGCCCCTCAATTGGTTTGGTGCTAATTGTCTCAAGCTTCATTTGAAAACCTCATTTTTAGAATGCGTCCTGTTTGCCCCGCGCATGATCGAGGCCACTTTCTTTAACCATACATCGCTGTGCAAATCTTCGAGCGGCACATCGTATTTTCGCCGCCAATTCGGGTGCTCGTCAATTGTGCCCGGCAAGTTTTGCGCCTCGACGACACTCAGCACATCATCAAGCTGAACAGCCACTAATGCAGCGTTTGAACTTGCCAGTTGGGAGTGAATAAAAGACTCAAAACCAGTCTCATGTTGAATCGCAGTCACTTCAGCATTTCTTTGGTCCAGCATATGGTCCGCTTCTGCGTCTTCTATCCACCCCAATTTGGCCCACCATTCAATGTCACGGCCAACTGCAAATCCGCTGACGGTAGGCGTATCATGTGTGGCAAAACATGATAGAACGTGCTTCGGGCCCGCGTCAGGGTTGCGGAAATGGCCGTGGTCATCACGTTCATATTGCATCACCGAATACCCATAAAACCCATGGCTTTGCATTGTCTCGCGAAAACCATCCGGCACCAGCCCAAGGTCTTCGCCGATCACCACGCAGTTGTGCCGCTCTGCTTCAATCTTGATCACTGCTAACAGCGCCTCAAAAGGCTGTCGGATATACGCGCCGGGGCTACCATCATCAGGCAGCCAGAAACTGCGGTTCAGGCCCAGCACGTGGTCAATTCGGATAACCCCGGCATGGCGCATTGCCTGCGCCAAAATACGGCGCAGCGGCGCATAGCGTTGGGCTTTGAGCTTGAGTGGTGAAAAGGCGGCCAGATCCCAGTTTTGCCCGGCTGGGCTAAGGTGGTCAGGTGGTGCACCAATGGAAACGCCCTGCGCGATTGTACCCTTTTCACACCAGCTTTCTGCGCCATCGCGACGGGGCCCCACCGCCAGATCAAGGTAAAGCCCAAGCGGCATTCCAGCAGTCAATGCGCGTGCTTGAGCGCTGCCAAGCTGGGCATCTGCCACCCATTGCAGCCACATGTGAAATTCGAGCTTTTCTGCTGAAGGTTCTGCCGATACATTTGGCCACACGCGCCAGTCGGTGCCGGAAACCTCGCTCATCGCTTCGAACTTTGCGAACGTCCGCAACTCGAGGCCGCCATCGGTCAGGAATAGCGCAAACGCTCCCTTTGCCTGTGGCGTCGCTTGCTCTTGAAACAGGCTAAACTTTGCTCTCAGCAACTGGTTATGAGCGCGTTTGTGATCGGCGTGTTGTACTGTTGCGGCCTGTCTGATGTCGTCGAAACCATCAATGTCAGTCGAAATGTCCAATCCGGGAATCTGATCAATTGCGATGTAAGACGTATTCAAAAAGCCGCGGTGGGATGGCGAATAGGGGCTGATCGCTTTGGTGTCGAAGAAGCCCATGTTGTGTATTGGATTGATCCCCAAAAATCCGGCACCATGGGTCGCCACAATTTCGGCTGTTCTGGCAAGGTCTTCAAAATCGCCAAGTCCTGTATTTCGTTTGGATCGCACCCCATAAAGCGCAAGATTCATGCCCCAAAGCCGATCCGCCTGTGCCAGCGCACTAACCTGCGGCAACTGTTTTGGCGCGACAATGACGGTGGTGATTTCGGTTCTGCCAGATGCCGTGGCTGTCAGCACATAAATGCCGGATGCCAATGCGGGCAGCGTGATGTGATCGCCGGGTTCCCCCACCGCGACAGCGTTATCCTCTCCGTCCATCTTAAGATGCCATTTCGCACCAAGCCCAAATTCAAGAGGAGCGACTTTCCCGCTTTCGAGAATGATCTCATGAGGAAACCAACGGTCATAGATTTCAAACCGCAGCGCGTTCAGGGCCTCATGGATCGTGGCATCGCTGCTTGTGTCAAACCCATTTGCTCGCAACAGCGCCCGCTGTGTTTCAGCAGAGGTAATCCGTTCACGGCCTTGCAGATCGTAATAATGCGGTAGGATTCCGCAAAGCTCAGCAAGTGTCGATAGGTCGTGTTCTGCGCTCATGCCGCGCCCTCAGGCAGGGTCAAAACAAATGCAACAACGGACTGTGGTGCGATCTTGGCTTGGCTTTTCTCCGGTGTGGCAGGTGGCGCGGTTGTTGTCAGGCTGGTGTCGATCATACGGGTCCAAATCTGCCCGTTCTGGACCTTTGGCAAGACCACCGTTGCTTCTTGGTCGCTGCGATTGAAAACCGCAAAAACGACATCGCTGTGCGCCTCATAGGATGGAGTGTTCTCAGAACAGCGCAGGGTTAGGCACAAGTTGGCAAGGCGCGGGTCGCGCCAATGCAATGACTGCCCATCAAAGTCTGTCCATTCCACATCGGGTTGCCCGCCAGACGCGCTCGTTGCCCCGTGTAGAAACCGGGTTTGCCGAACGGCTGGATGATCTTGGCGGAAGGTGGACAGCTGAGTGACAAACTGCTGCAAATCAGTATCGGCTTGATCCCAATTTGCCCACCCTATGTCATTATCCTGACAATAGGCGTTGTTATTGCCCTGCTGCGAGTTGGCAAACTCATCACCCGCAAGCAACATTGGTGTGCCTTGAGACAAGAACATTGTGGCCAGCATATTCCGCTGCCGTTGCACGCGTTGTTTGCGTATATCGAGGTCCTTGGTGTCGCCCTCAACGCCACAGTTGTCACTGAAGTTTGAATGGTGCCCGTCGCGATTGTCTTCGGTATTTGCCTCATTGTGGCGTCTTGAGTAGCGGGAGATATCGGCCAAAGTAAATCCATCATGAGAGGCCAAAAAATTGACGGAGGACCAACTGCGTCGCCCGGCATGATCAAATTTGTCAGCCGACCCCAAAAGCCGAGCTGCGAGTTCTTGGGCGCTGTGTGCATCACCCCGCCAATAGCGGCGGACAGTGTCGCGATAGCCGTCGTTCCATTCGGAAAATTCATGTGGGAATTCTCCAAGACGATAACCACCCGGCCCAATATCCCAGGGTTCTGCAATCATACGCACCTGTGACAGCACAGGGTCCTGCCGAAGGGCATCGAAAAAACCACCATTGGGATCAAACCCGTACTCTTCGCGGCCCATTGTCGTCGCCAGATCAAACCGAAAGCCATCGACGCCCATACACTCGACCCAGAATCGCAAGCTATCCAACACCATGCGCAACACATAGGGGTGCGCGACATTCAATGTGTTGCCGCACCCAGTGTCATTTACGTAATACCGCGGCTGGTCTGCATTCAGGCGATAGTAAGATGCGTTATCCAGTCCCCGGAAAGACAGCGTTGGGCCGCGTTGGTCACCCTCAGCGGTGTGGTTATAAACCACGTCCAAGATGACCTCGATGCCAGCCTCGTGCAGCCGGTCAACCATTTGCCGAAAACCACGCAATCCGTTCGGCCCAAAATACCGGGGCTCCACGGCGAAAAAGCCAATTGAGTTGTAGCCCCAGTAATTTCGCAAGCCACGTTCGACCAGAAACTTGTCATCGACAAAGCTATGTATAGGCAACAGTTCAACCGCCTGCACGCCAAGGGTCTTGAGGTGAGACAACATCGGATCAGAGGCTAAGCCCTCATATGTCCCACGAAGGTCGCTTGGCACATCTTTGTTTTCCATTGTCGTGCCCTTGGGGTGGGCCTCATAAATAAGATCACGATCGGTGCGGATGTGCCGCCCATTTTTCACATCTCGAAACAGCGCAGGATCGGACACCACTGACTTAGGAACAAAGGCTGCTGAATCGCGCGTGTCAAAAGACAGGTCCTCACCAGAAGCACCTTCATCATAGCCAAGGGTTGCAGGGTTATTCGACCACTCTCCACTCAACTCGCGGGTATAGGGATCAAGCAAAAGCTTATTGGGATTAAAGCGATGCCCGCGTTCAGGCGCGTATTCACCGTGGGCGCGGTATCCATAAAGCGTACCAACAGGCAAATCAGGAATATATCCATGCCATATTGGCCCGGTCTGTTCCGGCAGCGCGATACGCGTTGTTTCCGATATGCCGTCAGGTGAAAACAGGCACAACTCTACCTTGCTGGCATGTTCCGAAAACACCGCGAAATTTACGCCCGACCCATCATGGTGCGCCCCTAACGTATGGGACGTACCACCGCGTATCATATGGGATGTCATGCTTTGCGTCTGTCTTGTGCAGAGCGATAGACATCAAGATAAGCCGCCGCTGACAGGTCCCAACCAACTGGATGGCGCATTGCACGACGCATCATCGCAGTCCATGATTTCTGATCGGAAAACAACGTGCAGGCCCGCGAAATGGCATGGCCCAACATTGTTGTGTTGATCGGCGTGAATTGAAACCCAGTTGCGCACTCGGCCAGTACCGCCGCTTCGTTTGCATCAATAACAGTATCTGCCAATCCACCAGTCCGCGCGACAACGGGCAATGTTCCATAGCGCAATCCGTAAAGCTGGGTCAGGCCGCAGGGTTCAAACCGCGAAGGGATTAGGATGGCGTCACTGCCAGCTTGCAACAAATGCGACAACGCTTCGTCATATCCGATGATGGTTCCGACAGACCCGACATAGCGGTTGGAGGCGTCTATGAAGGCCTGCTCCAAACCGGGATCACCCGAACCCAACAGGGCAAGTTTGGCACCACTGCTCACAAGTTGCGGCAGGCAGTCCAACAACATGTCGAGCCCTTTTTGCGAGGTAAGACGACTGATCACACAAAACAACGGACCATCGCCGGGAGTAAGCCCAAACCGCGCTGCCACCTCAGCACGGTTCTTGGATTTTCCCTTTAGACTGCGCACCGAATATGTCGCCACAAGGTCAGGGTCTGTATCGGGCGACCAGACATCCAAATCTATCCCGTTTAGAATACCCGAAAGATCGCCTTGCCTATTACGCAAAAGCCCATCCAAACCCATGCCAAATTCAGGGGTTAGAAGTTCGGCGGCATAGGTTGGACTGACGGTGGTAATCTTGTCAGCCAAAGCCAAACCCGCTTTGAGAAAACCGATTTTGCCAAAGTACTCAATACCTTCGGCTGTGAACAGTTCTGCATTTAGGCCCAATGCGGCCAAACGCGTGGCGTCAAACAGCCCCTGAAATGCAATGTTGTGGATCGTCATCACAACTGCCGGGGCGGGTCCTTTGCTTTGCTTGAGGTAGGCGGGCACAAGTCCAGCCTGCCAGTCATGTGCATTGATCACACCAGGCACCCAACCGTCGATGCCTTGGATGCCAATTTGTGCCCCGGCATAGGACAATGCGGCAAAGCGCAGATCGTTGTCGGGCCAATCGTGACCATCAGGCCCCAAATAGATACTGCCGGACCTGTCAAAAAGATGTGCCGCGTCCAGCAGTAGCATGTCCAACCCGTCGGCGTGCACTGCAACGATGCGTGCAGGCCCACCAAATAGATAGTCAAACTCCATCACGGTTTTGCCTGCCGCAACCAAATCTGCCAGTGCTGGATAAGCGGGGATCAAGACCTTGACGTCAACATCCCGCTCTGCCAGCGCCTTGGGCACCGCGCCAATCACATCGGCAAGGCCGCCTGTCTTGATAAAAGGGGCACATTCGGAGGCAACAAAAAGCAATTTCATGTCAGAGATCCAGCGCGTCGATCATAGGTTGGGTAATCAGGCAAACACCATTTTCGCTGCGCCGAAACCGTTTCGCATCCAGTTCCGAATCTTCGCCAACAATCAAACCGTCGGGAATTTGCACACCTCTGTCGACGACCACTTTGGTCAGGCGCGCATTGCGGCCAATATCCACATAAGGCATCGCTACCACGCCCTTGAGCTGCGAAAACGAATGAGTTCGGACGCCAGTGAACAGGAAACATTGATCAAGCGACGATCCGGAAATAATGCAGCCACCCGACACCATGGATGACACCGCAGAACCACGCCGTCCTTCTTCGTTGTGAATGAATTTTGCAGGTGCAGTCAATTCAGAGTAGGTCCAGATCGGCCAAGAGTTGTCATAAAGGTCAAGCTCAGGGTTAAAGTCGGTCAGGTCCACATTCGCCTGCCAGAACGCATCTACTGTGCCCACATCCCGCCAGTATGGTTTTTCTTCCAACCCTGACCGCACACAAGAACGGCTGAACGGATGCGCGATGGCTTTGCCGTTCTTCACAATGTCGGGGATTATATCGCCACCAAAATCGTTGTTCGATGCTGGGTTGGCCGCGTCTTTTTCTAATAATTCTGCCAGATATTCAGTCTTAAAGACATAGATACCCATGCTTGCCAAAGCCATATCAGGATGACCGGGCATTGCTGGTGGATCAGTGGGTTTTTCGACAAAATCAAGAATACGATCTGCATCGTCTACCTTCATCACACCAAACCCAACGGCTTCCATGCGGGGGACTTCGATACAGCCCACAGTCACATCCGCACCGCTATCGACATGGTGTTTCACCATCAGCGAATAGTCTTGCTTATAGATGTGATCACCAGCCAGAATGATGATGTACTTTGGACCATATCCGCGAATGATCTCAATATTCTGAGCAACCGCATCAGCAGTGCCCTTGTACCAGTTTTCATTCCCCATCTGTTGGGATGCGGGCAGGATATCAAGCGACTCATTACGCTCCGCCCGGAAAAAGCTCCAGCCGCGCTGCAAGTGTCTGATCAATGAATGCGCTTTATATTGGGTCGCAACACCGATGCGGCGGATACCTGAATTGACTGCATTGGACAGAGCGAAATCAATGATCCGGCTTTTGCCGCCAAAATACATCGCAGGTTTGGCGCGTCTGTCTGTCAATTCGTACAATCTGCTGCCGCGTCCGCCAGCAAGAACAAAAGCCATGGTTTGTTGGGCAAGCCGCTGTGATTCATTGTCCATTGATCTTCCTCCCTTAATGCATTTCGTAACCGGGGTTATTCACCGGTTTGGAGCTCAAAAAATAATGTCGAAAGTGGTGGTATCGTCAAAGAGATTGAGTTGGGGCGGCCAGAGGCAGCAACTTGTTCACTGTCTGCAAAGCCCATATTTCCGCGGTCTTCACCGCCATAGACAGCGGCGTCGGTATTTAGCTTTTCAATCCAGCGTCCGGCTTGCGGTACACCGACCCGCCGCGCGCTGCGTTCAACGGGGGTGAAGTTACTGACAACCAATACCGGTGCTGCATCTTTTGATCCCTTGCGCACCCAAGCGAACAGCGATTCTTCAGAGGCACCTTCCTCGATCCACTCAAACCCTTCGGGCTTGCAGTCAAGTTGGTGCAATGCAGGTGTTTCGCGAAATAGCTTGTTCAAGTCACGCACAAGGTTTTGCATGCCGGCATGCAAGGGGTGATCCAACAAATGCCAATCAAGGCTACTGTTGTGGTTCCATTCAACGCCTTGGGCGAACTCACATCCCATAAACAGCAGTTTTTTGCCCGGGTGACCCCACATGTAACCATAATAGGCGCGCAGGTTGCCAAACTTGTCGTCCCCATCGCCTGGCATTTTGTCGATCATTGACCCTTTACCATGAACCACTTCATCGTGGCTGATCGGTAGCACAAAATTTTCCGAGAACGCATAATGCAGACCAAAGGTCATCTTGTGGTGATGGTATTTCCGATGGATCGGGTCTTCGGCCATGTAGGACAGCGTGTCATTCATCCAGCCCATGTTCCATTTGAACCCAAAGCCAAGCCCGCCTGTATCAGCAGGTCCACTGACACCCGGAAACGCAGTGGATTCCTCAGCAATTGTTACGATACCGGGCACCTCGCCGTAGGCAACTGTATTGGTGCGTTGTAGAAACGAGATCGCTTCAAGGTTCTCGCGGCCACCGTCCTTGTTTGGCACCCATTCGCCTTCTTTGCGCGAATAATCACGGTACAACATCGACGCCACGGCATCGACGCGCAGCCCATCTATGTGATGTTCGCGCAGCCAATAAAGCGCATTCGCCACAAGGTAATTCGACACCTCACTGCGCCCATAATTATAGACCAGCGTGTTCCAGTCCGGGTGAAACCCTTCCTTGCGATCCGCATGTTCATAGAGCGGCGTTCCGTCAAACTGGCCCAGACCATGTTGGTCTTCGGGAAAATGCCCCGGCACCCAGTCAAGGATCAGGCCGATATCAGCGGCATGACACGCCTCAACAAACGCACGGAATTCCTCAAGCGTACCATGGCGGATTGTTGGCGCATAAAGCCCAACCGGTTGATACCCCCACGACCCATCAAACGGGAATTCTGAAATGGGCATCAGCTCAATATGAGTAAAACCCATATCTTTGGCATAACCGACCAGTTGTTCGGCATGCTCGTGATAAGAAAGCGGGCGATTATTGTCTTCTGGTACGCGCCGCCAAGATCCCAGATGAACCTCATAAATCGAAATGGGTTGATCAATCCGGTGCAATGCCTCACGCTTGTTTATCCATTTTTTATCGGCCCACGTATGGCCGTTAAGTTTGCGAATGACAGAGGCAGTTTTGGGCGGATGTTCCGCACCAAAGCCAAAAGGATCGGCTTTTTGCGGCAAAAGCGTGCCGTGGCTATCCAGCAGTTCGTATTTATACGCCTCGCCTTCGGTCAGGCCCGGCATGAAGATTTCCCAAACACCTGTTTGCCCGCGCTGACGCATAGGGTTGCGGCGGCCATCCCACTCGTTGAAGTCTCCGATCACCGACACACGAGAGGCATTTGGTGCCCAAACCGCAAAATGTGTACCATCCACCCCATCATGGGTCATTACATGCGCACCCAGAACATTCCAAAGGTCCAAATGCGCACCCTCAGCGATCAAATGCTCGTCCAGTTCACCCAATACCGGGCCGAACCGATATGGGTCTTCTGCCTCCCAGACATGCACACCTTTGGTGAAACGCAGGCGGTATGAAAACCGCGTCTTGCGGCGCGGCACGGTTCCGGCAAAAAGCGTCGGAGAATCTGGCGATGCATCAAGTGACAGAACTTTACGACCCGTCTTGCTGTCCAAGACATCAATCATGTCAGCATCGGGATTAAATGCCCTGACGGTCACCTTGCCATCAGTTTCGTGCATACCCAGCACAGAAAACGGATCGGCATGTGTACCACAAAGGATTTTTTGAGCATCGCCGGAATTGATCACTTTGGTCATCCTATCTTCTAAGCGGTATCGTTACTGAACCGGCTTTGTGCCCCAGATATCCTTGGCATATCCGCGAATGGTCCGGTCAGAAGAGAACCAGCCCATGCCAGCGGTGTTTGCTGCTGCCATCCGGGTCCACCGTGGGATATCTTGATATATTGCATCAACTTCGCGCTGTTTTGCAAAGTAATCATCAAAATCGCAGGTCACGAGGAAATAGTCCTGTTCCCACAGGTTGGTCAGGATATCCGAATACCGCGATCGATCACCGCCGGAAAAAACGCCTTCGCCAATTTGACCAAGAACCCGGTAAAGCCGGGGGCTGTTTTCAATCGCGCGCCGGGAATAGCCGTGGTGTGTTCTGGCTTCCTGCGCTTCGGCTGCGGTCAAGCCAAAGAGGAAAAAGTTCTCCGCCCCAACATGATCACGAATTTCGACGTTTGCGCCATCTAATGTCCCGATTGTCGGGCTGCCGTTTAGTGACAACTTCATGTTCCCGGTGCCGGATGCTTCTTTGCCAGCCGTTGAAATTTGTTCAGACAGGTCAGAAGCCGGGATCAGAATTTCAGCCATCGAGACATTGTAGTTTTCAGGATAAACTACTTGCAGCAGATCACGTGTAATGGGGTCATTGTTAATCGTTGCTGCAACGTCATTGATCAGGCGAATGATGGATTTTGCCAATGCATAACCCGGTGCCGCCTTGCCGCCGAAAATCTTGACCCGCGGTGTCCAGTTGCCGGTTGGATTGTCCCGAATTTCATTCCACAGGGCAATGGTTTCGAGAATATTCATGTGCTGACGTTTGTATTCGTGGATACGTTTGATCTGAATATCAAACATCGCATCAGTATTCAGCGTAACGCCGTTGCGATCCTTGAGCCATTTGGCCAAGTGATCCTTGTTTGTGGCTTTGGCGCCCCGGAACGCCTCTTGAAAAGCAGCATCATCCAAGTGCGCATTCAAATCTTGCAGTTTTTCCAGATCTTGCTGCCAGTCAGCGCCAATAGTGTCATTGATCAGGCCGCGCAGGGCGGGATTACATGAATACAACCAGCGGCGCGGGGTGATCCCGTTGGTCTGGTTCAAAATACGGTTTGGATAGGCTTTGTGCAGATCGGCAAACACCGTTTCCTTGACCAATTCAGAATGCAGTGCCGAAACGCCATTCACACTGTGTGCCATGATAAATGCCAATTCGCCCATCTTGACATTACCGTGTTCGATGATGCGAATGTTAGAGCCTGTTTCGCGCAAATGCCGCTCTTGGATCATCTCAATGATGCGGTGATGGCGTGGTAAAATCCGGGCAAAAAGATGCTCTGGCCAGCTTTCCAGCGCTTCGGGAAGCAGGGTGTGGTTTGTGTATCCCAAACATTTGCGTGCCATGTCGACCGCATCATCAAAACTAAAGTCATGTTTGTCGATCAACAGACGGACAAGCTCAGGCCCTGCAATTGCCGGGTGCGTATCGTTCAGTTGAATCGAGACCAGTTTGTCCAAATCCGTGATCTTATGACCCTCAGACAAGAACCGTCGCAACAGATCTTTGATAGAGGCTGAGGTGAAAAAGTATTCCTGCTTTAGGCGCAGCTCCTTACCGTCTTCGGTGGTGTCATCGGGGTACAGAACCCGCGAAATTGTCCGGGCCAAACGCTCAGGTGCGTTCGCGCCAACATAGTCACCGCGGTTAAAGCTTTCGAGGTCGAAAAGTTTGACAGGCTTTGCCGCCCAAAGACGCAGGGTGTTGGCCCATTTGCCTTTCCAGCCCACAGTTGGGGTGTCATAGGCCATCGCCAGAACCGTTTCAGAGGGGTTCCAGTTGGGCTTGCCATCCGTCTCACTCACATAACCACCGAAATGAATATTATAGGCAACTTCTGGACGCTCGAATTCCCAAGCATGTTTTTGCGCAAGCCAGCCTTCAGCAGTTTCAGTTTGCTGGCCGCCTTCAAAATGCTGCTCGAACAACCCGTGCTCATACCGGATGCCATAGCCATAGGCCGGGATCGCGAGGGTCGATAGGCTGTCCATAAAACAAGCGGCCAATCGACCTAGCCCGCCATTGCCCAGCGCCGCATCCGGCTCGTCCGCGACAACGACGTCATAGTTCTGGCCCAGCGCTGCCATTGCTTCACGGGCCACGCCCTCAACATCAAGGTTGATCGTGACGTCTTCGATCAACCGCCCAATCAGAAATTCCATCGACAGGTAATAAACCCGCTTGTGCTTGCCTTCATAGGTTTTGCGTGTGGAGGCGAACCATGGCTCAACCACGCGATCACGCAGCGCCAAAGACAGCGACATCCGCCAATCGTAAAGGCTAGCGTGTGCCGCATCTTTGCCCAATGACAGCTTAAGATGCCGCAAGATATCATCACGCAAGGCATCTGCTGTAGTTATCGGTTGAGTATGATCAAGCATAACGTTCTCATTCATTCGGTTTTTTTAGGTGGCCTGCTGTGCAGTCCGATAGGGGCGGTTTACACTACTATGATCAAAAATGTTAGCGCTAAACTATTAATGAAATCAGGCTCTTTCTGATCTGACAGATTCTTACCCGGCCTTTGATGCGTCGTATCTTCTCATACAATTCTTGCAAAGGGGCAGATGCGCGTTGGCCCCGATGGCATGCTGTGCCATCACTTGTGCAAGCACCAAAATAGTCAGAGATCAGAACGTATGTTCGTACGCTATGCCATTTTTTACACGCCACAGCCCGGTAACTTTGCTGATTTTGGCGCGGCGTGGTTGGGTTGGGATGGTGCAAGGGGAACTGTGGCCGAACATCCAGACATTGCCGGTTTTGATATCGCCGCGATCACCGAAACGCCAAGGAATTATGGGTTGCATGGCACGATCAAACCACCCTTTCGATTGGCACCAGGAACCACAGCGCAAGATTTGCAGATCGCTACGGAATCGCTCTGCGAAAACCTTACGCCAATTCAATTGGAGGGGGTTGATCTGGCAGTGCTTGGTCGGTTTCTTGCGCTCTGCCCGGTTGGGGACACAGGACCGTTAAATGCCTGCGCTGCGAGGGTAGTGAAAGAACTGGACAGATTTCGCGCACCCCTTACCAATGACGAACTGGCCCGCAGGCGCAGCGCCAATCTGACTTCAGCGCAAGATAAAAACCTAAGGCAATGGGGATATCCGCACGTCATGGATGCCTTTAAGTTCCATATTACCCTGACAGGAAAGCTGAACAAACGTTTGGCATCTGAACTAAAAGCCACGCTTGATCCGGTACTCGACTCCATGCTGCCAAGGCCATTTATTATCAACAGCCTGACACTGGTTGGCCAACGCACCGATGGCATGTTTGTTCAGATTAAGCGTTATCCCCTCAGCGGGCCGTGAATTTAGAGCCCAACAAAGGGGAACTTACCCCTTGGCACCCTGACCTCTTGCATAGATATCTTCGTACCGTACGATATCGTCCTCACCCAGATAACTCCCAGTTTGCACTTCGATAAGCTCCATTGGTAATTTTCCCGGGTTCTCCATCCGGTGCACGGCACCCAGCGGAATATAGACACTTTCGTTTTCGCAGACCAACTGAACCTTATCGTCGATTGTGACCTTGGCTGTTCCCGCAACCACGATCCAGTGTTCGGACCTATGTACATGGCTTTGCAGGCTCAGCGCGGCACCGGGGGTCACGACGATGCGTTTGACCTGAAACCGCCCAGCCAGAATCAAAGTTTCAAAGAACCCCCAAGGCCGGTGATCTTTGGGAAATGTATCTGCTTGCGGGATTGCAGATTTGCGCATTTCTTTGACAACATCGCCCAGTTCGGCAACCCGGTCTCGGTGCGCCACCAGCACAGCGTCCGGCATGGCAACTGCAACGATGTTTTCAAGGCCAAGTCCAACCAATTGCAGCGAATTGTTGTCCGAGCGCAGCAAAGTATCTTTGCAGTCGATGGCAAGTGCGGAACCTTGGGTAGCAACGCCGTTTGCATCAATATCGGCATGTTGGTGAACCGCGTTCCAGCCGCCCAAGTCCGACCAATCACCATGGTGCTGGATCACGGACAGATTATCGACCTTCTCCATGATCGCAAAATCAATCGAGATGTCAGCGCATTTCGCCCAGGCATCTGGGGCAAGACGCAGGAACCCTAAATCGGCTTGTGCTGCGTCAACAGCGGCGCGTACCTGCGTCAATGTTTCAGGCGCGTGTTCAGAAAATGCGTCAATCAGGGTCTGTGCCGTGTACATAAAAATACCAGCATTCCATAGATATCCACCAGCGGCCAACATCCGTTCCGCTTCGGCCAGCTTTGGCTTTTCAACGAACCGCTTTAGCGGTACGGCATCACCCGTTTCGGCAAGGCCCAGCTCAAGGTATCCATATCCCGTTTCGGGCTTATCCGGGGTAATCCCAAAGGTCACGATTTGCCCAGAAGTGGCCGCGGTCATCCCCCGTTTGACACTATCGCGAAACGCGTCGGCCTGTGTGATGTAATGATCTGATGGTGCGGCCAACATCAGGCCTTGTGGATCTGTTTGCGCCAGCACCAGCGCCGCTGCCAGCAGGGCAGGTGCTGTATTGCGCGCTTGTGGTTCAATCAGAACTGCGCCCGGATCGACGCCCATTTCCGCCAGTTGCTGGGTCGCGATAAAGCGGAAATCGGAATTTGTTACGATAAGGGGGGCCGCAAAATCTGCACCGGACAACCGCCCGCTTGACTGTTGGAACAGACTGCCTGTGCCGACGAGCGTTATGAACTGCTTTGGAAAACTCTTGCGCGACACCGGCCAAAGGCGTGTGCCCGAACCGCCACATAGAATAACAGGTGTAATGCTATTTACCGTCATCAATCTATCCTCTGCCCCTTGGGCCAATTCACCTTACCCATTCCGTGATGCACCGTTGCGCTGTCAATATCCCAAAGTGGGTCCAATGCATGATAGGCAGGGGCGTCAGTACTCACAACGCGCAAAAACCATTTGTGGGGGGCATGGCGCGGGATGGATCAAAGACCGGCAAGCAGTTCCTTAAGCGTCTCTTCACGTGCGGCCCACATCGCCTTAACTTCATCACGGCGCATGATCCGCAGGGGCGATCCTCCCGCCTTCATCTTGTTGGTCACCAACTCATTTGCGAACAGTACCGGCATTTTTTCTGACAACAATTTGATGATCGGTTCTGGTGTGCCTTTTGGCGCCATGATGCCGCGGAAATTTACTGAAGCATCATCAACGTCTAAACCCGCTTCTTGCATCGTGGGTACGTCGGGCAAAAATGCGCTTCGCTCCAAATCAGCAACGGCCAGCACTCGGATGTGCCCCGCCTCCAAAGCGCGATAAGCATCGCTTAAGTTATTGATCCCTGCCATGACGTCACCCGTGATTACGGCCTTCATTGCTGCGGCACCGCCGCCGTCGCTTGGAACATAATCAATCTTCATGTTGCCAGCCTTTTCCATCTGCAAGGCCGCGATATGATGCCCCACAAAAAGCCCCGCACCTGATGTCGTCAACTTCCCCGGTCTGGCCTTGGCATAGTCAATGACATCTTGAAGTGTTTCGAATTCGCTATCCGCCGCAACAACCAAAACAGCAGGATCAGCACCCCAATTGGCGATGGGTTCAAAACTGTCTGCGGAATATTCAACGTTCCCCTCAATCGACTGTGCGATAAAGTGCGGGATGTTATAGGCGGCAAGCGTATACCCATCGGCATCCGCATGATTGGAAAACCAATCCCAGCCAATGCGCCCCCCCGCACCGGGCATATTTAAAATGGCAATTGGCATGCCCAGCGCATCATCATTCCCAGCGGTCATTGTCACAATTCGGGCCTGATAATCGGTGGCCCCACCAGCACCATAACTGACCATCATCATGATCGGACGATCCGGGTAATGCACAAGAGCCTCAGCGGAGACGGATCCTGTGAAGCACAAAAATGCCGTTGCGGCCCCAGCGAGTAACTTCATCATATTCTGTTCCCCTATAGAGAATGAGCCATACTGTTCATTGTTTTAAAGGGTTGATAGAACTTCAATCGCTTCAGGCAAAGGATAGTGGTGGTTCCCCACAAACAAGCCGTTAGCATCAATGAAATCAGCATTTTTCAGCGTGTCATGAATCTCAAAGTCAAAATACTCCATGACCTCATTCTTGGCAAAATTCCCGGCCACAATGGGCCGACATTCGAAACCTGCCGCTGTTAAGTCCCGCACCATTTGCGCGCGTTCACCCGCATGCCCATCACGCAATACCAGCGAGAAACCAAACCAACTGGCATTGCCAATCTCGCGCTGAATCATAAAGCGCGGATGGTTCGAAACAGCTTCTTGCAACAACACACCATTTGCGCGCCGACCTTCGATCAGGCCGGGCAGTTTCTTGATCTGTTCACGACCCAATGCACCTGACATCTCCAAAGGTCGCAGATTGTAACCCGGCAGTACAAACCGGAAACTTTCCTCAAACGGATCATCGCTTTTTTCGCCAGTAACGTGGTTGAACTTTGGCAAATTGCGCGTCCATCCGTGCGCGCGCAGGGACAGCATGATATGGTAAAGTTCTTCATCATCCGTGACGACCATACCGCCTTCCATCGTGGAAATATGATGCGAAAAGAACGATGAAAACGTGCCCATCACACCAAAGGTGCCCGCCTGCTTGCCCTCAAACGTGGCCCCCATGGATTCGCAGTTGTCTTCGATCATCACAATGTTTTTGCCATCCGTCAGGCGTTTCAGCGCCGCAAAATCATTGGGGTTGCCCAGTAAGTTCACCACCATCAACGCGCGGGTTTTGTCGGTGATCGCCGCCTCCAAAGCGGCCAAATCATAGTTCAGCGTTTCGCGATCAATATCGACAAATTTCAACCGCAACCCGTACTGGCACAGCGGATAATAGGTGGTCGACCAACTGACCGCAGGCACGATAATTTCGTCACCCCGCTCCAGCTTCAGGTCAGCATTCTTGGTGAAAAACAACGCGGCGGTCATTAGCAGGTTCGCTGATGAACCAGAGTTCACCATCACGGAATACTTGCTGCCAAACAGCGCTGCAAACTCTTCTTCATAGGCACGTACTTCTGGTCCCATCGAAAACATGTCAGACGCGATAACACGGTCCAGCGCGTCGAATTCTGCTTGGTCCCAGGATGAAGTTGCCAAAGGGTATTTGAACGTCATTTTGCGTGATACTCCAGATAGTGGCGATATGTTTGGGCGATGCCGTCGCGCAAGGATGTTGGGGCGCTCCAGCCCCAATCGGTTTGACGCGTTGTAGCACAAAGTTTTTGTTTCATGCCGACCGGACGGGACAGGTCATGGGTGAACGATCCCTGCCAACCAATGACATCCGCAACAGTCGCATAATAGTCGTTGATCGAGTGGTCATGGCCCAATCCGATATTCATCGCGCCGGGCAGCGCGGCGGTGTCTTCAACCGCTTTCCAAACAGCATCAGCCAAATCACCCGCATACATAAATTCACGTCGTGCTGTGCCGTCACCCCAGATTTCGACAGTTGCTTCATCATTCAGTTTGGCGTGATGCACCTTATGGATGATCGCGGGCAGCAGGTGTGAATTCTTGGGGTCAAACTTGTCGTAGGGGCCATACAGATTACAGGGGATCAATGTCTTGTACTGCGCCGCTGCATCCTCTTGCCGGATGTAATCACACAGCCGCATCGCCATGATCTTGGCCAACGCATAACCCTCGTTTGTTGGCTCCAACGGTCCGGTCAGGATCATTTCCTCGCGCAGCGGGTTTTCCGCTTGTGCTGGATACATGCAGGTCGAGGCAAGGTTGAGCAGCGTGTCAACCCCCGCCTGCCGCGCGGCCATAATTACATTGCGACCCATCGCAGTGTTTTCTTCTAAAAACGCAACCGGGTTGGCCACGTTTGCCTGAATGCCCCCAACACGCCCCGCGGCATGGATCACCAGATCGGGTTTATGATTGGCCATATAGGCATCAACCGCACCGGCATTGGTCAGGTCCAATACTGCACTACGCGGCGCGAGGATATCCCAGCCAGCAGCAACAGGATGATCCTGTATATTGCGCCCTACCATGCCGCCACTGCCCGTCAGCAGCAGCTTTCCTTTGCTGCCCATCCGATCAATCCTCTTTCGACATCAAGCCATCAAAGCCGTGTTCTTTTAGGATACGCTCCCGCTTGGCGGCTTTCAGGTCGTTTACCACCATTTCTGCGCACATCTCTTGTACGGTGATTTGCGGTTCCCAACCCAAGATGCGTTTGGCCTTGGCCGGGTCACCCAGCAGCGTTTCCACCTCTGCCGGGCGGAAATAACGTGGGTCAATTTTCAGGATCACATCACCGGGTGACAGGGCCGGGGCATTGTCGCCTGTGATGGTATCAACAATCGCCACCTCGTTCACACCTTCGCCTTCAAACCGCAGGGTGATACCCAATTCCGCCGCCGACCATTTGATGAACTGGCGTACGGAGTACTGCACACCCGTGGCAATCACGAAATCATCTGGCGTGTCCTCTTGCAGCATCATCCACTGCATGCGCACGTAATCTTTGGCATGGCCCCAATCGCGCAGCGCGTCGATGTTGCCCATGTACAGGCATGTTTCTAAACCCTGCGCGATGTTCGACAGGCCGCGGGTAATCTTGCGGGTCACAAATGTTTCGCCCCGGCGTGGGCTTTCGTGGTTAAATAAGATGCCGTTGCAGGCATACATGCCGTAAGCCTCGCGGTAATTCACTGTCATCCAAAACGCATACATCTTGGCCACAGCATAGGGGCTACGCGGGTGAAACGGTGTCGTTTCGGTTTGGGGCGTTTCCTGCACCAACCCATAAAGCTCGGATGTGGACGCCTGATAAAACCGGGTCTTTTTATCCATCCCTAGAAACCGGATCGCCTCAAGCAGCCGTAGTGCGCCGATGGCATCGACATCAGCGGTGTATTCCGGGGCTTCAAAGCTCACCGCGACATGGCTTTGCGCGCCAAGGTTATACACTTCGTCGGGCTGCACTTCAGACAGAATGCGTGTCAGGTTCGACGTGTCCGTCAAATCGCCGTAATGCAGCTTGAAATTCGCGTTTGTCGTGTGGGGATCCTGAAAGATGTGGTCAACCCGCTGCGTGTTAAACAACGACGCGCGGCGTTTGATCCCATGCACTTCATACCCTTTTTCCAACAACAGTTCAGCCAAATATGACCCGTCCTGTCCTGTGATCCCTGTGATAAGCGCTTTTTTCATCGGTGGTTATCCTAACAATCCGTATCGCGGCCGTGCCAAACAGACACGGCAGTTGCGTCCTTACTAAGCTATCGCGGGGGGGAGGCCAACACGTGTTCCTGTCTGGCAAGGCCGAGCGGATCAGGATAGCATCCTGTCCAACCCCTGACGCAAAAGGAATGTCTCATGTATGTCTTTGACGCCCCCAAACAGGCCAGCCTTGCAGTGCAGGGATCGGAAGACCGTTTGCCGGTACGCCGCATTTTTTGTGTAGGTCGGAATTACGAGGCGCACGCCCGTGAAATGGGCAATGATCCTGACCGTGAACCGCCGTTTTTCTTTACCAAACCTGCCGATGCTGTGGTCGATACGCCTTGCACGATTGCCTATCCGCCACTGACCAACGATCTGCATTACGAGATTGAGCTGGTCATCGCGATTGGTAAAGGCGGGTCAGATATCGCCGCATCTGATGTGATGGATCACGTCTGGGGTGCGTCAGTCGGGATTGATTTGACCCGCCGCGATTTACAGGCAGAGGCAAAACAAACGCGCCGCCCGTGGGATTGGGCCAAAGCATTTGATCAATCTGCACCGATTGCCGCAATTAAACCAATCAAAAAAGTACCAAGCGTCGAAACAGCCCGCATCTGGTTGGCTGTTAACGGCGAGGTAAAGCAAGATGCCGATCTGTCTGATTTGATCTGGTCGGTGCGCGAACATATCGCCACCTTGTCACAAGGCATGGCATTGGCCCCCGGTGATATTGTCATGACCGGAACCCCCGCAGGGGTTGGTGCAGTTGTATCGGGGGATGTGATCACCGGCGGTGTCGATGGGATCGCTGAATTGCAGGTGACCATCGGGCCGCGTGCATGAATGATTTGATCCTGCATAATTACTTTCGGTCCTCGACATCGGTGCGGGTGCGGGCGGCGTTGAATCTTAAGGGGCTAAAATATGACTATGTCCCGCTGTCCCTTCTGAAGGGTGAGCAGGCCAGTGCCGCGCATCTGGCGCTGAACCCCTCTGGGTTGGTTCCAACGCTGGTGATCCCGCAAGGGCCGTTGCCCCAGTCGCTGGCGATTTTGGAATGGCTGGACGAGGTGCATCCTCAACCCCCTTTGCTGCCTGCTGATCCATGGGGTCGGGCGCGGGTACGCAGCCTTGCGCATATTGTGGCGCTCGACATTCACCCGGTGAACAATCTGCGTATCCTCAAACATCTTGAAACAGAATTTGGTGTTGATGCCGCAGGCAAGGCGGCGTGGTTCTGCAATTGGGCGCAGGCGGGCATGCAGGCCTTAGAAACCCGGTTGGCCTCTGAGCCGGAAACAGGTGAATTCTGTCACGGTGACACCGTTGGAATGGCCGATCTGTGCCTCTTCGCGCAGGTCTTGAATAACGCAAGGTTCGAGGTTGATATGTCACCTTACCCAACCATCCAGCGTATCCATTCAAACTGTATGGCTATCTCAGCGCTGGAACAGGCGTCACCCGCCCATCAACCAGACGCGACCTAGCTGTTTAAGTCACGCCAACAGGGCAGCACATCATCTGGTGCTGGCGTCGCAGCAAAGACGGCGCGGGCGATGGCGCGGGCAAGGCAAAGCGATGAGGCATGCCCGATTAAGCTGACGTCGCTCTGCGGTTTTTCGCCAGTGGACAGGGCAAAAACCAAATCACCGTCAAACGGCGTATGCGCGGGGACAGTGGCGCGTCCGATACCATCATGGGCGGCCACAGCAACACGCTGGCACTCTGATTTCGTCAGCGTTGCGTCCGTGGCAATAATTGCAATCGTCGTGTTTTCACGCGGCGACATGGCCACGGTCTTGCGGCTTTCCAGAGTAAGCCCCATGCCCGATGCAGGGTCCGGCCCCAAGCCGCCAAATTCATCACCGATTTCAAAGGGTGCCGCAAAGAAATATCTATCCCCCGGTGTGGTCACGGCCCCAACAGGGTTGGCGGCAACCAACGCGCCAACCATGCTGCCATCAGGTAATTCTAATGAGGCTGATCCAAGCCCTCCTTTCAACATCGCAGTCAGCGCACCCGTTCCTGCACCCACCGTACCCAGATCAAACTCAGATGACACGTTTTGAAGCGCTTGCTGTCCCAGGGCACGATACGGGTTTTTGTCCCAGTCCTTGGCCCCGCCATTTAGCAGATCAAACAAGATTGCCCCCGGCACCAGCGGAATAATCGCGTCGCCCACGGCAAATCCGCGCCCCATCGCCCGCAGGCCGTCCATAACCCCTGAACATGCATCAAGACCGTAGGCCGAACCGCCCGACAAGACCAAAGCATCCACTGCGGTAATTGTCTTGTCCGGTGCCAGCAGATCAGTTTCGCGGGTTCCCGGCGCACCCCCCATTACATGCACGGAGGCGGTAAAGGGTTTGTCCGTCATCACCACTGTGGTGCCAGATTTCAGAACATCATCTTGCGCATTACCGACCAGCAGTCCGGTAACATCCGTAATCAGGTTTTTGGGTCCGGGTTTCATGGGTCAGCACCTGTTGCGATGTCGGATTGGTATTTAAGAAAGGGCGAAATCAAAGACGCGGCTTGGCAGCGGCTGTGGCAGGATCGCCGGTGTTGGGTACACCTTTTGGCTCGATCAACAGAACTTCACACTCCTCTGTTGCACGCGGCCGGTGCGCCACACCCTTGGGAACCACGAAAACCTCGCCTGATTTCACCAAGTGCGATGCACCCTCAAGATCCATGATCATTTCGCCTTTTAGGACCAAAAAGAAATCATCGGTATCCTCGTGCAGATGATACGGAAATTCACCAATGAATTTGACCACCATGATATCGTTATCATTATAATCCGCAACGACATGTGGGTCCCAATGGCTACTGATCATCGCCAATTTCTCTGCGAGGTTTACCGGGGTCATATGCAGCGGCCTCCGTCGACTTCCATCGCGACGCCGGTGATCATACTGGCCTCGTCTGAGCACAGGAACAACGCAGCATTTCCCATGTCTTCGGGTTGCGAAAAGCGGCCAAGCGGTATGGTCGACAGGAACTTGGCGCGGATTTCGGGCGTGTCCTCGCCCATAAAGCTTTTGAGCAGCGGGGTTTCCCCGGCCACAGGGTTCAACGCATTGACGCGAATGCCGTCCGCAGCCAGTTCAATCGCCATGGTTTTGGTTGCAGTGATCATCCAACCCTTGGATGCATTATACCAATTCAGCCGTGGTCTTGGCGATACACCAGCGGTTGATGCAATGTTCAGTATTGCCCCCGCACCGCGTTTTTTCATAAACGGCACCAAGGCTCGTGCAGACAGGTAGACCGACTTCATATTAACCCGGACCACCCGGTCAAAATCATCTTCACTGACGTCTTCCAACGGGGCGGGCATATGCGTAATGCCAGCATTGTTGACCAAGATATCGACGTGACCCCAAACCTCAAGTGCTGCGGCGGCCATTGTGTTGACCGAAGCGCCGTCACCGACGTCTACGGTACAGGCCAGCGCGTGATCGCCCATTTCCTGCTTCAATTGTTTGGCGGCATCCCCGTTAATATCAGCGATCATAACCTTTGCGCCTTCTTGCAAAAAGCGCCGTACAATCCCTGCGCCAAACCCAGAGGCGCCCCCAGTGACAATGGCTGTTTTTCCGGTCAGGCGCATGGCTTTACTCCAGTTCAAAGTTGCTCAGGGGGTCAGAGATCGACAGTCAGCAAAGTGTGATACGTTCCGCGCCCGTTGCCAAGGCTCCTTAGCAAAAGATCGCCGAGGGGTCTCACGCTGTTTCGGTGCAAATATCTGGCAATATCGGCGCGGCGGATATCAGCGACTGGGTGTAAGGATGCTGTGGATTGTCAAAGACTGCCTGAGTGTCGCCCTGCTCCACGATCTTGCCGGATTTCATCACCAGCACGCGGTCGGTGATTGTACGCACCACAGATAGGTCGTGTGAGATAAACAGATATGTCAGATTATAGGCCTCACAAAGCTCAACCAACAGATCAAGGATTTGGGCGCGAACAGAAACATCCAACGCACTGACCGCTTCATCAAACAAGATCAGCTCGGGCCGGATGATCAACGCGCGGGCAATTGCGATGCGCTGGCGTTGGCCGCCAGAAAACTCGTGGATATACTTTGTTGCGTCCTTCGCCGACAATCCCACGGCCTCCAGTGCAGCGTGAATGGCGCGGGTGCGATCAGCCCCTTGGGGTGGCTCAGGCAACATATAAAACGGTTCGGTGATCAACCGATCCACTCGGTGGTGTGGATTGAAACTGCCAAAGGGGTCCTGAAAAACCACCTGCATTTTGCGGCGCACAGCAAGGTTTGGTTTGTCACCTGTGAATACGGGTTCCCCATCCAATGTGATACTGCCAGATTGTATTTGGTCAAGGCCCAGCAGCGCCCGCGTCAACGTTGATTTTCCACAACCCGATTCACCAACAAGCCCCAGCCTTTCACCTCGCCGGATATTAAATGACACGTCATCAACGGCGCGAAAGCGGTCCACAGCGCCAAACAGCGACTTCCGTGGCAGGCGGTATTCTCGGCTGACGTTTTTCACCTCGAGCAATAGGCTATGATCGTGGGTGGCAGGCAGGGACACTTGATGACCAGAGGCGACAAACAGCATCTTGGTGTAGGGATGCTGCATGTTCCGCAACAGCGTTTGCGTCTGGCCTTGTTCCACCACTTCCCCGGCTCGCATGACGATGATGCGGTCGGCCATGTCCGCCACCACGGCCAGATCATGGGTGATCATCAAAAGACCCATCCCATCTTCGTGTGCCAGCGTTCTCAACAGATCGAGGATTTGTGCTTGTGTGGTCACGTCCAGCGCGGTGGTGGGTTCGTCAGCGACCAGCAGACGTGGGCGCAGGGCGATGGCCATGGCAATCACAACACGCTGACGTTGCCCGCCGCTTAACTCATGCGGAAATCGGGATAGGGGAAATTGGTCTTGTGGCAGGCCCACGCGCGTTAGTGTTTCAGCGGCACGTTCTTCAGCAATCTGGCGTGATATGGATGTGTTGTGAATGCGGATGGTTTCAGAAACTTGACGGCCAATGGTCTGGACCGGGTTTAGGGCTGTCATCGGTTCTTGAAAAACCATGCCGATGTCGTTTCCACGTAACGCACAGAGGGTCGGCTCTTCCAGCACTGTAAGGTCTTGATCGCCAAGCATGATCTGACCCGTTGTTGTGGCACCTTTAGGCAGCAGCTGCATCGTTGCGAGCGCAGTCATGGATTTGCCCGACCCGCTTTCACCCGTCACGGCGACGATCTCGCCCGGATCAATGGTCAACGTTACATCGCGTAAGATCGAAAAACCATGAATACTCAGAGACAGGTTGGTGATTGCAAGCAGGCTCATGCGCGCGCAACCCGCAGGCGGGGATCAAGGTAGTCGCGCAATCCGTCGCCCATCATGTTCAGCCCCAGCACCGTCAGGATAACCGCAAAGCCGGGAATCAGTGCCATATGTGGTGCGATACTGACCAGTGTTTGGGCATCGGCCAACATGCGACCCCAAGACGGCAAAGGCGGCTGCGCGCCAAGGCCGACGTAACTCAGGCCCGCTTCGGCCAAGATACCAAGCGAAAACTGGATCGTGCCTTGGACAATCAACAGGTTGGTGACGTTGGGCAGGATATGTTCAACGGAAATACGTGCCGCGGATTTGCCAGCAACACGTGCCGCCAGAATAAACTCGCGCTGCCATATCGACAGCGCCGCACCGCGGGTGATGCGGGCAAAAACTGGGATGTTAAAAATGCCGATGGCGATGATCGCATTGACGGCACCAGCGCCAAATATCGCGGTGATCAGGATCGCGATCACAAGGCTGGGAAAAGCAAAAACCAGATCATTGCCGCGCATGATCAATTCGTCCAGCCATGATCCCTGACGGGCTGCGGCCCAAAGCCCAAGTGGCACACCAAGGCCCATACCAATGCCAACCGCAACCAGTGCCACGGCGATCGACGTGCGCGCCCCAACCATGATCATGCTCAGTATATCGCGGCCAAAATGGTCTGTGCCAAGCAGATGCACACCACCCGGTGTTTGCAGTTTGTTGGGAATGTTGAGGGCGGCGTGATCAAAAGGCGTCCAGACAAAGCTGACCAATGCCGCCAATACAAACACCGCAGTCAACGCACTGCCAAGGATTAGGTTCCGCTTCATGCGCCGACCCTCACACCCGTGACCTCAGGCGTGGGTCAACGGCAGCATAGGCCAGATCAACAAGGAAGTTCACCATGATCACCGAAAAGACCAGCAGCATAACAACTGATTCCACAACAATCAGATCACGTGCGGAAATGGCCTGAAATACCAGACGCCCCAAACCGGGCAAATAAAACACTTGTTCGATGATGATGGACCCGGCTAGCAGGAAAGAAAACTGTAGCCCGATGATGGTCAGCACCGGGATCAGCGCATTGCGTAATCCGTGCCGCCAAAGCGCCTGCCGCGCACTTAGTCCTTTGGCGCGGGCGGTACGCATGAAATCTTCGCCCAGCACATCAAGCAGGGAGGATCGCATGACGCGCGCAAGGATCGCGGCTTGGGGAAGTGCGAGGGCAATGGCGGGCAACGTCAAACCATGCAGGCCCACCCACAGCCCCTTGTCCCAACCAACAAATCCACCTGCTGCAAACCAGCGCAGTTTGATGGCAAAGATCAGCACAAGGATCATCGCAAACCAGAAATTTGGCACCGCGACACCCAGTTGCGTGGCCCCCATGACACCAACGTCACCCACTTGTCCACGCCGTGACGCGGCATAAATCCCAGCGGGAAAAGCGATCAACGTGCTAAGTGTCAACGCATAAAGGGCTAATGGCAAAGACACCCACAACCGACCAGAGATCATATCAATCACTGGGGTGCGATAGGTGTAGGATGTGCCAAAATCACCACTCAGCATGCCGCTGATCCACGCAAAGTACCGCTCCATATTGCTGACATCCAATCCCAGTTCACTGCGCAGCGCGGCAAGGGTTTCGGGTTGGGCATTCATCCCCAGCATAAAGGATGCAGGATCACCGGGGGCCACTTCGATTACGGCAAAGATCACCAGTGACGCAACCGCAAGGCTGATCACAAGCGACAAGAGGCGTTTAAGGGCATATCTAAGCATCAGCCTGACGTTAGGCGCACAGCGCTTTGCCGTCCATCCCGATTGGATGGTGCTGGTAATTTGCACGGCCCGCATTAGGTTTGGGCAATGCGCCACCCCACCTTCATCGGACATGAGATTTTTCGCGGCTCCAGCTATGGGCGATGGCATCCATTGCGGGTGCCGCGGGTGTCCACAGTGATGGATTTGACCCGGGCGCTGGGCTGGTTACCAAAGGATCAGTTTGTCACGTCACCTCGTGCCAAACCTGCGGCGCTGACCCAGTGGCACACGGCTGATTATATCGCAGCCTTGCAACGGGTCGAGGCAGATCAGATCGCGACAGCAGATGATCTGACACGCCACGACATTGGCAGTGTGACAAATCCGGTATTTGGCGAAATATTTCGCAGGCCCGCAACCGCGGCTGGCGGGTCGATCCTTGCCGGGGAACTGCTGCGCGATGGTGGGGTGATATATAATCCGGCAGGTGGCACCCATCACGGTATGCCGGACCGGGCCAATGGGTTTTGTTATCTCAATGACCCGGTACTGGCGATGCTCAGCCTGCGGCGACAGGGCGTGCGGCGTATCGCCTATGTTGATATTGATGCGCATCACCCGGACGGCGTTGAACATGGCTTTGGTGGTGACCCCGATTGCCTGATGATATCTGTGCACGAAGACCGCCTGTGGCCGCGCAGTGGCCCGTTGGAGAACCACGGCGGTGGCAATGCCTTGAACCTACCTGTGCCACGCGGGCTCAATGACAGTGAAATGGCGTTTATCCGCGACGCGTTGATTGTGCCCCGTGTTACTGCATTTCGCCCGGATGCAATTGTATTTCTGTGTGGCGCAGATGGTGTGGAGGAAGATCCGTTGTCACATCTCAGCCTAAGCAATAATGCCCATTGGGATGTCCTGCGGCATTTGATGGGCTTGGCCCCCCGGTTATTGGTGCTGGGTGGTGGTGGATATAACCCATGGTCGGTTGGGCGGCTTTGGACAGGGGTTTGGGGCATTTTGAATGGTCATCACATCCCGGATCGGTTGCCTGTTGAGGCTGAAATGGTTTTGCGCGGGTTGCGGTTTGACGGTAACCGCCGCGGCAAGAACCCGCCAGATCACTGGTTCACCACATTGCGGGATCTCCCTCACGAGGGTCCGGTGCGTGATGAAATCAAAGCTGCTGTTGGCATGTTGGCAACCAGACAATTCATGACATAAAAAACCCCGCAACGCAGGGGTTTTCGCAATGTATGACGCTTATTCAGCCCAACTTACCGCTGTCAGGTCAGTTGCTTGGGTTGGCGCGTTTGCCCAAAGGCCCTGAACACCCGCTTTTGCCACCGACAAGGCGGCCAGTTGAAACAAGTAGCCGTTCACATAGTCTGCTGCGAGCATGGACTGTGCCTCGCCCAGCATTTGGGTGCGCAGGTCGGCATCCGTTGTACTGTTCAGCTTGGTCATCAAGTCCTGAAATGCCGGATTGTCATACTGAAAATAATAGTCCGGCTTGGCATAGATACCGATGTCCATTGGCTCCGTGTGGCTCACGATGCTCAGCCCAAAGTTTTTGCCCTTGAACACGGTTTCCAGCCACTGCGCCCATTCAACATTGCGAATTTCGGCTTTGATCCCAACGGCGGCCAGTTGCGCTGCAATGATCTCTCCACCGCGCCGCGCATATGATGGCGGCGGCAGATCAAGGGTGGTTTCAAACCCATCTGGAAAACCGGCTTCAGCCAACAGCGTCTTGGATTTTTCAGGGTCAAAAGCGCTCAACCCCGTCAGGTCAACATAGGCGGGATTGTGGGGGGCAAAATGTGTGCCAATAGGGGTGCCATAGCCGAACATCGCGCCATCAATGATGGACTGGCGGTCAATCGCATGCGCCACTGCTTCGCGTACTTTGACGTTATCGAACGGTGGCATCTTGTTGTTGATCGACAAGATCGTTTCACCTTCGGTTGATCCGATCAGCACTTGAAAACGGGGATCGGCCTCAAACTGCGGCAGGTTCTCTGGTGCAGGAAACTGCGAGAATACATCAACATCTTCGGCCATCATCGCCGCAAAAGCAGCCGTCGGGTCAGAAATGAATTTGAACGTCACGTTGTCAAGCTTTGCAGGCGTGCCCCAGTAGTCAGCGTTCTTTGACAGGTTAACTTTGTCACCCTGTGTCCAGCTATCAAACTTAAAGGCCCCAGTGCCGATGGGTGCTTGTTTGATGTTCTCAATGCTCTCGGGGGCCACAATCACGGCATCCCCCCAAGCAAGGTTAAACAACATATTCCCGTTGGGTTCTGACAGTTTCACCTCGACCGTCAGCGGATCAACCACGTTGACCTCAGAGATCGCGGCGTAAAGCGCCTTTTGTGCATTCGCGCTGTCCTTTGCGCCGATGCGATCAAGGCTGAACTTCACGTCTTCGGCATCCATGGTCGTGCCATCGTGGAATTTTACACCCTCATGCAGCGTAAAGGTATAGGTCAGCCCGTCGTCAGAAATTTCCCAAGACGATGCCAAACCCGGCACCACAGACCCATCGCCCATAAACCGTGTCAGTCCTTCAAACACATTGGAATATAGGACCGAATCGATTGCCCCTGCGGCGGCTGATGTCGGATCCATATGTGGTGGCTCAAGCTGAAGCGCGACGGTAATGTCGGTCTGCTGTGCCGCTGCCGCGCCGGAAATCAAAGCCGCTGTGCCAGCACCAAGAAAAAGTGAGCGAAGGTAGAACATAGGTATCTCCCCGATATCATTCGCGTGAAGGTTAGCCAGTTCCGTTCTGTTTCGCCAGTAGCAAACCTGATTGCACCCTTCATGACACCGCGATATGGCTCCGGCTTTCTTTGAAGGGCAAAGGGTGTGTTATGGCTGCGCTGTCGTCTACGTTGGGCATTGATTTCGGAACATCGAATTCTGCGGCGGGTGTGGCCGTGAATGGCTTGCCGCATCTGATTGAGATTGAGCCGGGTGCACAGACCTTGCCCACTGCGGTCTTCTTTGATTTTGACGAGAAACAAATCGTCTATGGGAACCCCGCGCAACAAGCTTTGATTGCGGGTGACGAAGGCAGATACATGCGTGCGCTCAAAAGCCTTCTTGGGACGTCGCTGATGCGGGAAAGCCGAATTTTACTGGGCAAGCGGATGGATTTCATTGCCATCGTCGGTCAGTTTCTGGCCGAAATAAAGGCACGGGCCGAAAGCTCAACAGGCACTCGCTTTGACCGTGCATTGTCTGGCAGACCAGTCAAGTTTCACAGTGCTGATCCTGCCCGTAACACACAGGCTTTGGTCGATCTGACTGAATGTTATCATGCGGCGGGGTTCAAGGATGTCCGCTTCATGGCTGAGCCTGAGGCCGCAGCACTTGCCAATCGGGCCTACCTGAACCCCGGTGATCTGGGGTTGATTGTCGATATTGGCGGCGGCACCTCCGATTTCACCCTGTTCCGGCAACAAGGCGAAACAGACATTGATATTCTGGCAAGCAACGGACGGCGGTTGGGTGGAACCGATTTTGACCGCGAATTAAGCCTGACCCACGTGATGCCGCATTTAGGGATGGGCAGTGACATTCGGCACATGTTTGGGGGCGACACCCATGTTGCCCCGCAGTCCATTTTTGCGGATCTGGCGACATGGCAAAAAATCCCGTTCTTGTACACCAAAGAGACCCGCAGCGCCGCTGCTGATCTAGCCCGCCATGCGGTGCAGCCTGCATTATTTGCCCGACTGGTGGCCGTGCTGGAAGAAGAGTTGGGTCACGATTTGGCGTTCGCCGTTGAGGCTGGCAAGATTGCCGCAAACGACCCCAACGCTTTGTCTCTGCCCGAGATAAAACTGGACATGATGGAACGCGGCCTGCGCGTGCCACTGCCCGCGGCAATGATGGCGGTGACCCTTGCGGATATGGCGACGCAGATTGCGGAGACAGCGAAGGAAACCGTGGATCAGGCCGGGCTACATACCGATGATGTCACGCGGTTGGTCTTTGTAGGCGGGTCGAGCCTGATGGGGGTTGTCGAAGCGGCTTTGCGCCGGGCGCTGCCAAAGGCGCAGGTGCATCAGGCCGCGGCCCTCACCGGGGTCGTTGATGGATTGGCGCTGGCGTCTGCTCAAGCTTTTGACTGATAGTGGCAGACATCTTTGTGAAATATTTTTGTTTATTAACAATAAGTTAAGTTCCCCGCGGGGAACCCTATTTGGGCAAAAGCAATGTCTCTAACGCCGCACCCATAACGCACGCCGCATCCACCATATCGTCAATACCGATATATTCGTCGGGCTTATGCGCCAGTTCCAGAATGCCGGGACCATAAGCGATACAGTTCTTGAGTTTGCCGATACGGTCGATGTGTTTTTGATCATAGGTGCCGGGTGAGGCGACATATTCGGGGCTTTTGCCCATCACATCTTGAATGGCTTTTGACACCGTTTGAACCACTGGCGCATCGCGATCTGTCATCGACGGCAACACTGCATTTAATTCGGTCAGCTCATAGTCAAAATCAACGCGGGTGGCGCGCAGGCCTTCCAGCAGGGCGGTAACTTCATCGCGGACCTGATCAAGCGGTTCTTCGACCAAGAACCGCCGATCAATCACAATCCGACAGGAATCTGGAACGCAATGCGCAGGCAGGCCAGTAAAATCGTCATCCGCTTCCTTCTGTCCGCCATGGATCGAATTGATGTTCATCGTGGAGGACCGTGCGCCCTCCGGTACGACGGGCATGTCCGTATGACGGGCGGCCATCGCGGGGAACAGCTTGGTTTCAAATTCAGCCAGAACCGCCCCCATGTGGCGCACGGCACAATCCCCTAAAAACGGCATGGAGCCATGGGCAATTTCGCCCTTTGTCTCAATCTCGGCCCACCAGCCACCGCGATGGCCCAAACAAATCCGATCTTTATTCAGGGGTTCAGGGATGATCACATGTTGTACGCGTTTGGGGTCAAAATATCCCTGCTCCGCCAGATAGGCGACGCCGCCATATCCACCTGATTCCTCGTCTGCTGTACCCGATATTTCGATGGCACCAGCAAAGTTAGGATGTGTTTCGATAAACGCTTCTGCCGCGATGATGGAGGACGCAAGGCCGCCTTTCATGTCACAGGCACCGCGCCCGTAAATCTTGCCGTCAGATATTTCACCACCAAACGGATCAAAGCGCCAACCAGCCCCAACTTCAACCACGTCCGTATGACTGTTAAAATGCACACAGTCGCCGCCCAGCGCCCCGCTTCGGCGCGCGATGATGTTCCAGCGCGGATATTTGTCACTGTCCCCCGGTGTGCCAAATGCCCGGATCAATTTGATTTCAAAACCATGCCCGGACAGGCGCCGATCCAGATATTCACAGATCAGACGGTAATCTTGCCCCGGTGGGTTGAGCGTTGGGATACGGATCAAATCTTGGGTCAGCGCGATCAAGTCGTCACGCTTGTCGGTGATGGCTTTTGAAAGAATGCTGTTCATGGCCCTATGGTTCATCGGTTGCACATGATTATCAAGTGGTGAGTTTTGTGACGAGGGCAGAACAGAGGTATTTGTAAAAGGGCGAATTTGAGAATGGATGTGATCAGTCAGCGATGTCTTTCATTGCCGCGAGCAAGCTGCGTACCTCATCCAGCGTGTTGTAATGGCACAAAGACACGCGCACAGCGGCCTCCAAGCCCAAAGGCGTCAAGATATTGCCGGAGTAGTGATCAGCGCGGCGGATGTGGGTGCGAATGCCCTGCGCGTTCAATTTGTCAACAATATCGGCGGCGGGAACATGATCCAGTGCAAAGCAAACCAGCCCTTCGCGGTCAGGGTTGTCAGCACCGCCCAGTATCGTGACACCGGGCAAATCTGCCAGTCCCGGCAGATTGCCAATGCCGCGCAGCATCGCATCTGTCAGCATTTGTTCATGGTCATGAATGGCTTTGCCCGCCGCCTCAATCTTTGCACGGGGGTCGGTGGTGTCAGACACCTGTTCACCCAGCCATTCGAAATACCGCACCACATCGGAAAAGGTTGCATAGGACCCGGTGTCACGTGTGCCCATCTCCCAATTACCCACGGGGCCGTCTTTTAGAGTTTCGATGGGCAATGCGGTGAGCCGATCAGACGCCCAAGCCACCCCATACCCATGCCGAGAGAACACTTTGTAGGGTGAAATGACATAGCCGTCGATGTCGTAGCTGTTGATGTCGATACGGCCGTGGCTTGCGTGTTGAATGCCGTCAACAAAGATAAAGGCATCGGGTGCCACTGCCCTGATCGCGGCAGAGATTGCGGCAACGTCGTTTGCGATGCCCGTCACGGGCGAGGTGTGCAAAATTGTCGCCACGCGTACATCTGGAGTCATGGCGTTTGCGTACATCTGGGCTGTCACCTGACCTGTTTGGTCGTCGTGGGGCACATCAATATAGTGCTTTTGGGATATTCCGGACCAGTGCAGTGCCGCACTGCGCGATGCGGGGTGTTCGATGGATGACCCAATGACAGCGCCGCCAGGTTGTGATCCCATGATCGCGGTGCGGATCAACCTGAACGACAGTTCAGTCCCGGATTCACCAACAAAAAACTGACCCGTCGATGCGTTAAAAAACAGCGCCATGTCGGCTTTGGCGCGCTTGATGATATCCACCAACGCCAATGAAGCAGGGTTATTGCGGCCCTGATTGTCGGGAATGGCCGCAAAGGTTGTTGAGGTTGCCACCGCGGACTTCAGGGTCAACGCGCCGCCTGCATTCTCAAAAAATACCCGCGGGCCTGAAAACGGGCAGGAGTCCACATGAGCGAACTGATCGCGGATGGCAGCGGTAAGGGCAGGCGAATGGGTGATCATGAATTGTCCTTTTCTAATCAGGCCCATTTTCGCCGCTATGTTGATGCCCGCAAGGTGCTTTGCGACATTGTTTTGATCTTTTCTGCTATGCATCGACACAAAACGTACTAAGTCGGGAAAAAACACATCAAGGATTTTACATGGCTCCCCTGATCCAACAGAAAACTGCGGTAGAAAAAGAAGCCGAAGAAAAGTCAGTGAGCGAGGCAGCCGCCCTGTCGCCAAAACTGATCTACGAGATCATCCGCAGGGACGGCGAAGAAGAGCTGGAGCGGTCCAAGACTTCATTGATGTGGTCAGGAATTGCGGCAGGCATGTTGATCAGTCTTTCTGTTTTGGGAGAGGCCATTTTCAGAACGCATCTGCCTGATACCCCTCATCGTTATTTGATCGAAAACTTGGGGTATTCCCTTGGGTTTTTGGCGGTGATTATGGGTCGCATGCAGCTTTTTACTGAGAATACGATCACAACGGTTCTGCCAGTCATGCATGCACGTACTTTGCGTGCTCTTGGTTCTATGCTGCGGCTTTGGGGGATTGTGCTGTCGGCCAATGTCGTTGGTGCATTTGGGGCGGCCGCACTGTTTGTTTATACGCCGGCACTGCCGCCTGAATTGATGCCAGCAATCGAAGCCCTTTCGAGACATGCAACTGGTATGGCAGCCAGCGAAGGGTTTTGGCGTGCGATCCCCGCGGGCATAATTGTCGCGTTGATTGTTTGGATGTTGCCGCAAGCAGACGAAACGGCGTTTTTCCTGATTTTAACATTTACCTGGCTGATTGCAGCGGGTGACTTCACACATATTGTGGCAGGGTCGGTTGAAATGGCGGTCCTCATCCTTCAGGGACACCTCAGCGTGGGACCCGCGGTCTTTGATTTCTTTCTACCTGTGTTGAGCGGCAACATCATTGGCGGGACGTTGATTTTTACACTGGTTGCATGGGGTCAGGTAAGGGACGATGTTGAAGATATCTAGCCGATCAATGCAAAGATTAGAAAAGTTGAGCCACCAATGACCCCTACCAAAAAGCGGATGATATATTGGGCCGCGCTGAAGGCCAGTGTGAGCCATATCACAGAGAACAACATTAGCTTGATTTCGGCAGGTGTGGCGTTCTTTGCGATGTTGTCGATCTTTCCTGCCTTGGCAGCGCTGATTGCTGTTCTTGGGTTGATTTCGGACCCAGTTGTTGTGGTGGCGCAACTGGAAGATATTCGCGGATTTTTGCCCAATGACGTTTACCAGATCGTCAATAAACAAGTCGTCTCGCTGGTCACTGCGCGCAGCGATACATTGGGTTGGGCGGGCTTAGTATCGGTTGCGGCAGCGCTTTGGTCTGCGCGGGCGGGCGTAGGTGCGATGATGATCGGCCTTAACAATGTTTACAATCAGCGGAACCGAGGTGCTGCCCGGCATTATCTGCGGGCATTGTTGCTGACGATTGGGTTGGTTGGCGTTGGGATCATTGCGTTGCTGACGGTTGTTGTCGCCCCGGTTGTTTTGGCGTTCTTTCCGCTTGGTCCATTCGGGAGTTTCATCGCTGACCTTGTGCGGTGGTCCGTTGCCATCACGGTGTTACTGGCAGGGGTTGGCGTACTGTATCGTTTTGGCCCCAACCGGAGACCAGCGCGCACGCAATGGCTCTCAGTTGGTGCGGTATTTGCTGTGGTGTCGTGGGCTTTGGTTTCAGTCGGATTTTCGTACTACGTCGCAAACTTTGGCAACTATAACCAAATCTATGGTTCAATCGGCGCGGTAATTGCGATGTTGATTTGGTTGTGGATCAGCAGCTTTTTGGTGCTGATGGGGGCGTCGCTGAACGCGCAGATAGATCTAAGGACAAGAGCGAAGGACGCTGTGAAACGCTCTGGATTGATCCGCAGAAAAAACAAGAAATTTACAGAGCAAGCGCCAGCGCCCACTGAGACGGAGTAAGTTGGTTGGCGAAAGCCTTATCAGAAACTTGGGGGGGTGCAGGCGCTGACGACGACGCAAATTTTATCGCCAACATTACGAAACCGATGTGGCAGGCGGCTGTCGAACAGATAACCGTCGCCGGGGTTTAACACCGCAACGTTGCCGTCAACGGTGACTTCAATCGAACCACGCACAACGATCCCGGCCTCTTCGCCCTCATGTGACAAAAGCTCTGGTCCGGTGTCCGCGCCAGCAGGATATGTTTCATGTAAGACTTGCAGCGCATGGTGTTCTGCATTGCCCAACTGGCGCAGGGACACTTGGCCGTCGCGTACCGGCGCGATTTCCGTAAACTCGTCTGCTTTGTAAAACACCTTGAGCGCTTGCGCGTCCTCCAGCGTCGAAAAGAATTCTGCCATACTGATTGGGATCGCATCAAGCAGGCTTTTTAGAGAGGCAACAGAGGGGCTTGTGCGGTTCTTCTCAATCAGCGAAATCGTTCCATTGGTCAGGCCAGCACGCGCCGCAAGCTCCCTCTGAGACAAGCCGCGCTGTTTTCTGATGGTTCTGAGTTTATGGCCAATGTCCAACGGGTTTGCCTTTGTTAGGAATGTTGTTTGTTCCTAGCGCCTGTCGCTGCGAATGTCACAGGCAATTTATGGCTCATATGATAGGTCGTAAAAAAGGGTGGTATTATCCCAATTGACAATTATATTAAACATTCTAAGACGCTTTTTTAAACGCTCATTAGGCGCTTTAAGCAAAGGAAGTTTGACATGTCCAGCACTGCAAAGAAACCACGCCGTAAGGCTGCTGCAAAAAAGAAGTCTCAAATGGAAGTTGTAAAGAACATCGTATCACAAGCTGTTGCAGACGCTGACGTCACGAATGCACAGATGGTTGCGCGCCGTGAGGCTGCTGTGCCACGCGGTGTCGCGTCTGCCGCGCCTGTTTATGCCAAATATGCAGAGAACGCAGAACTTTGGGATATTGAAGGCAACCGTTACATTGATTTTGTTGGCGGTATCGGTGTTTTGAACACAGGCCACCGTCATCCAAAGGTGATTGAGGCCGCCAAAGCCCAAGAAGACCAGTATACACACACTTCATTTCAGGTTGTGCCTTACGGTCCTTATATTGAGCTGGCCGAAAAGTTGAATGCACTGGCACCCGGTGCCGCGCCCAAGAAAACGCTGCTGGTTACCACAGGTGCCGAAGCTGTTGAGAATGCCGTCAAGATTGCGCGCGCTGCAACAGGTCGCCCCGGTGTTATCGCCTTTACCGGTGGATACCATGGCCGCACGTTGTTGACGCTTGGCATGACCGGCAAGATTTCCCCTTACAAAAAAGACATTGGACCATTCCCGTCTGATGTCTTCCGCGCGCCGTTCCCATCGGTCCGTGATGGTATCACCGTCGAAGATGCAATCATTGGTTTGAAGAACCTGTTCCTGACCGATGCGCAGCCCGAACGTGTTGCGGCGATTATCATTGAGCCCGTTTTGGGCGAAGGTGGTTATACACCCGTACCGTTTGAGATGATGCAGCAGTTGCGCGACATCTGTGATCAGCATGGCATTTTGTTGATCGCTGACGAGGTTCAGGCTGGTTTTGGCCGCACAGGGACATGGTTCGCCATTGAGCATTCCGGCGTTGTGCCTGATCTGATCACCGTCGCCAAATCTATGGCGGGTGGGTATCCGCTGGCGGGTGTTATTGGCCGTGCCGACATTATGGATGCGATGATCCCGGGTGGATTGGGCGGTACATATGGCGGCAACCCTGTTGCTTGTGCCGCGGCACTGGCAGCAATCAAAGCGATCGAAGACGAAGGCCTGTTGGCACGGTCCACCGCGATGGGTGAAACCCTCAAGGCACGCTTTGCCGAGATCGGCGCACGGTCTGCGCCATTCCGGTTCTGGGACATCCGCGGTTTAGGTGCGATGGTTGCCGTCGAATTCGTCACCGATTTCGAAACCAACAGAGCGGATTCTGACTTTACCAAGCGCGTCATTGCGCATGCGCTCAAGCGTGGCCTGCTGTTGCTGAGCTGTGGTTTGCACGGCAACGCCCTGCGCGTGATGGTGCCACTGACGGCGTCTGATGCGATTATTGAAGAAGGTCTGGCGATCTTTGAAGCAGCGGTTCAGGACGCCATTGCCGAAGAAGCACAGTAAGCTTCACAATAAAGTTGACGAGGAGCGGGCGCTGAGAAATCAGCGCCCGTTCTTGGTTTTGATTGTGGCATTGCCGAATTAATCTATGGGCGCAAAACTATCTGCGTGGGCACGGGCCCAGCGGGTTTTGTTGCCTTTGTAATCTACGGCCTCATCGTCCAGCAGATACCCATTAGGAAGATAGGCATAGACCTCATCGCCTTGCACCATGCTCTTGTCACCTTGGCGCAGCATCAGATGTCTTGGCTGAAATTCACTGGGATCGGACAGGCCAGCAGCACCGGTCATCTCGGCCAAAGCCTCCATCGTGTTGCGATGGAACCGGGCGACCCGTTCACTTTTGTGACCGACATCCAGCGCGCGCTGGCGAATTTTGTCTTGGGTGGCGACGCCGACGGGGCAGTGGTTCGTGTGGCAGGCCTGCGCCTGAATGCAGCCAATTGAAAACATGAAACCGCGGGCAGAGTTACACCAGTCCGCACCCATTGCCAGCGTCCGGGCGATGTCAAAGGCCGATACAACCTTGCCCGCTGCGCCAACTTTCACCTGATCGCGAATGCCCGCGCCACGCAGGGTGTTGTGCACAAAAGTCAGCCCTTCGACCATGGGCATGCCGACATGGTTTGAAAATTCAACCGGTGCGGCCCCTGTGCCGCCTTCGGTGCCATCAACAACAATGAAATCGGGGATGATCTTGGTTTCCAGCATCGCCTTGACCATGCACATGAATTCCCGCTGGTGACCAATACAGAGCTTGAAACCCACTGGCTTTCCACCGGACAGATCACGTAGTTTGCCTAGGAATTGCATCATCTCTATTGGTGTCGAAAACGCGGAATGCGATGCGGGCGAAATACAGTCTTTGCCCATCGGCACGCCGCGTGCCTCTGCTATTTCGGGGCTGATCTTGGACGCGGGTAACATCCCGCCATGGCCCGGCTTGGCCCCTTGGCTCAGCTTCAATTCAATCATTTTAATCTGATCAAGGGATGCTGTGGCGGCGAATTTATCCGGGTCAAACGACCCATCCGCAGCGCGGCTGCCAAAATATCCGGAGGCCAGTTGATAGATCAGGTCACCGCCGCCTGCCTTGTGATAACGGCTGACCGATCCTTCGCCGGTGTCATGGGCAAATCCGCCTAGTTTTGCGCCAGTGTTCAGAGCTTGAATGGCATTGGCTGACAAGGACCCAAAGCTCATCGCGGAAATATTATAAAGCGATGCAAGATACGGTTTCTTGCAGGATTTGTTGCCAATCTGAACCCTGAAATCTGTATCGGTGATGTGCTTTGGCTGGACCGAATGCGTGACCCAAGAATATCCGGCATCGTACACCCGCATCCGCGTGCCGAACGGGCGCGCGTCCTCTTGTCCCTTTGCCCGCTGATAGACAAGACTGCGATCATCGCGGCTGAATGGTTCTTCGTCCTGATCAGATTCAATGAGGTATTGCCGAATTTCCGGGCGTATCCCCTCAAATAGGAACCGCATATGCCCCAATACTGGATAGTTTCGCAAAATAGAGTGCTTGCTTTGCACCAGATCATAGCAGCCGATGCCAGTCAGAAAGCCGAACACAACAAGCGGGATGACGAACCAAACAGACCACGCGAACAAAAGCACAAATGAAATAAAAGTAAAAATGGCCACACCGAACAAAGGAATGAAACGGTAGAGAGAACTGAGGTTAGGCATAAATTACGTCCGATGTGTTGTGTGGGTTCAGGCAGTTGCGCTTAGTTTGACAGTAAAAGGCAGTCGCGCAAGGGAGTGGTTTGAAAAACTAAGCCCATTGTAGAGTATTTTAAACGATGGCGATGAATATGTTTTACGTTAAGATCAGAATATTTGCATAATATATCATCATTAACAGATGGTTATGGTGGATTATGTGCATATAGTTATTGCTTGCTTGATCATAATTTCAAACGTGCCTAACGTGTTGAATAGAATCTGACGGGCAAGCGCTTCGTTTTAGCGTATTATCTCAGGCGACTTGCTGTTCTGTGCAAATCTCTTGGGGACGGCCAGTCAGGATCGGTTAGGGGTCACACCCCTGCAAGATAACGGTAGGTGCTAAAACATCACCGAAGAATAACAATGGGAGAAAATCTATGAAGATGTTCAAAATGCTAGCTGTTGCGGGGGCCATGGTGGCTGGTACCGCAGCAATGGCGCAAGAAAAATTCATCACGATTGGTACGGGCGGTCAGACGGGTGTATACTTTGTCGTCGGTCAGTCAATTTGCCGTCTGGTAAACCGTGGTTCAGCTGAGCACAATTTGAAGTGTACAGCCCCGTCAACGGGTGGTTCCATCGCAAACATCAATGCGATTAAGGCCGGTGACATGGATATGGGCGTTGCCCAGTCCGATTGGCAGTTCCACGCGTATAATGGCACGTCCGAGTTTGCGGACAACAAGTTCGACAAAGAGCGTGCTGTTTTTTCGGTTCATGGTGAACCATTCACTGTGATCGCGCGTGCGGATGCAGGCATCAAAACGTTTGCCGACCTTAAAGGGAAGCGCGTCAACATCGGTAACCCCGGTTCTGGTCAGTATGCGACCATGCAGGTTGTGATGGACGCACTGGGTTGGACAATGGACGATTTCGCGCTGGCGTCTGAGCTGAAACCAGCAGAACAAGCGGCTGCATTGGGCGATAACAAAGTAGATGCGATCATCTATACCGTTGGTCACCCAAATGGTTCGATCCAAGAAGCTGTTTCCACAGTTGATGCGGTTCTGGTGCCTGTTGAAGGTCCAGAAATCGACAAGCTGATTGCTGACAACCCATACTACGCAGCGGCCTCCGTGCCGGGTGGCATGTACAAAGGGTCCGACAACGACACCAAAACATTCGGTGTAAAAGCGACATTTGTAACATCTGCTGATGTTGATGATGATGTTGTTTACGAAGTGGTTAAAGCTGTTTTTGACAACTTTGACCGTTTTAAGCGTCTGCACCCTGCTTTTGAGAATCTCAAAGAAGAAGAGATGATCAAAGACGGTCTTTCTGCGCCGCTGCACCCAGGTGCTGCAAAGTACTACAAAGAAAAAGGCTGGATTGAGTAAATTATCCTGATCTGACCTGCTCGGTGGCGAGATTTCTTGCCACCGAGCGTTTTTGCTACCCAATGATAATAATATGCACTTGCCAAAAGGTAAGGCAGCAGGGGGACAATACATGACTGAAAATGACCAACAGCAAGCTGCTGCGGTGGAAAATGCCGCAGCCGGACGGGGCGGATTGAGCCAGAAAGAGCTCGACGAGCTTGTCGCGTCATCGGACACGGGCGGCCGTTCAGCGGCTGGGCCAGTCGGCACCTTTCTGATGCTCGTTGCCTTGGCGTGGTCGTTGTTTCAGCTTTGGATCGCGTCACCCTTCCCCTTCATGTTGGGTTTTGGTGTTTTCAACGACACTGAATCCCGCTCTATTCACCTTGCCTTTGCAATCTTCCTTGGCATTACAGCTTTTCCTGCTGCACGTACCAAGTTCCAAATCGGTCTTGGCGTGATCATCCCGGTTGTGCTGGCCTATCTGTTTATGGTCGGTGCAAAGGACGGTACTGCCACGTGGTGGGTTCCGCTCATCGCACTTGGGATTGTTGCTACCGTTGTTCTTGGCTCTCCCAAAGATCGCATTCCAGTCTGGGAGTGGGCGCTTGCCGTGATCGGTGCCATCGCAGCACTTTATTTGTTTGTCTATTATCGTGATATTTCGACCCGTGTGGGTGCGCCCATCATGCAGGACTTTGTGATCGCTGTGATTGGCATCATGATCTTGCTTGAGGCGACGCGCCGCGCGCTTGGCCCAGCCCTGATGATCGTGGCATCGGTCTTCCTGATGTACACGGTACTTGGACCCAGCATGCCGGGCATCATCGCGCACAAAGGTAATTCTCTGTCCGAAATCGTGAACCACCAGTGGATTACAACCGAAGGCGTGTTTGGTATCGCGCTGGGCGTTTCAACCTCATTCGTTTTCTTGTTTGTTTTGTTTGGGTCCCTTTTGGACCGTGCGGGCGCGGGCAACTACTTTATCCAAGTCGCGTTCAGCCTGATGGGCCATATGAAAGGCGGACCTGCAAAGGCTGCTGTTGTGTCCTCGGCGATGACGGGTTTGATTTCTGGTTCCTCTATTGCGAACGTGGTGACAACCGGGACGTTCACGATCCCGCTGATGAAGAAAGTCGGCTTTAGCTCTGAAAAGGCGGGTGCGGTCGAAGTGGCGTCATCGGTCAATGGTCAGATTATGCCGCCTGTGATGGGTGCTGCTGCGTTTTTGATGGTTGAATATGTCGGCATTCCCTATCCCGAAGTGGTGAAGCACGCTTTCTTGCCCGCAACAATTTCCTACATCGCACTGGTCTACATTGTGCATCTTGAGGCGCTGAAGGCGGGGATGGAAGGTCTTCCGCGCGCTTATACGCCCAAGCCAATTGTGCAACGATTGATCGGCATCGCCTTCACCATTGCGGTGATCTGCGCGCTGTCTTTCCTTGTCTACTATGGCATGGGATGGATTCGCCCTGCGTTCCCTGAAACTGCGGGTTATATCATCTTTGTCTTCCTGACAGCCGTTTATGCGGGCCTGCTTTGGGTTGCGTCAAAAGAAGCTCCACTCAAGCTGGATGATCCAAACGCACCTGTAACGCGCCTGCCTTTGCCGGGGCCGACTGTGCGGTCCGGACTGCATTACATCCTGCCAATCGTTGTGCTGGTGTGGGCCTTGATGGTTGACCGTTTGTCGCCGGGCCTGTCGGCGTTCTGGGCAACGGCTTATATGGTGTTCATTCTGTTGACCCAGCGTCCGTTGATGGCGATCTTCCGCGGTGAAAGCAAATTCGCTGCTGACATCAAAGAAGGGTTCACGGACTTGGTCGATGGCTTGGTCACTGGCGCGCGCAACATGATTGGTATCGGTATCGCCACGGCGACTGCGGGTATCATCGTGGGTGTGGTAAGTCAGACAGGCGTTGGTGCCTCGCTTGCGAACGTGGTCGAGGTGTTGTCAGGCGGTAACATTCTCGCAATTCTATTCCTGACCGCTATCTTGTCGCTCATCCTTGGCATGGGCTTGCCCACCACGGCGAACTACATCGTGGTTTCAGCGCTGCTTGCCCCGGTTATCGTAACACTGGGTCAGCAGAACGGGTTGATCGTGCCGCTGATTGCTGTGCATCTGTTCGTGTTCTACTTTGGTATTATGGCTGACGTGACCCCGCCCGTAGGTTTGGCGAGCTTTGCGGCGGCTGCGGTATCTGGTGGTGATCCGATCAAGACGGGCGTTATCGCGTTCTTCTATAGCTTGCGCACGGCGGCATTGCCTTTCCTGTTTATCTTCAACACCGAATTGTTGTTGATCGGGGTGACATGGTCACAGGGCATATTTGTCTTCATTGTGGCCACCATTGCCATGCTGCTGTTTGCGGCGGCGACGCAGGGTTGGTTCTTCGCCAAGAACCGCTTTTATGAATCCGCAGCGCTTCTGCTCATTGCCTTCACTCTATTCCGGCCCGGTTTCTGGATGGATATGGTTGCACCGCCTTACGATGAGGTCGCACCATCCGAGATTGTTCAGGCCGCTGACGTAACACAACCGGGCGAAGATTTGCGCATCCGTGTTGCTGCGAAAGACAGCTTTGGTGACCCGATTGAGTTCGTGGCGATCCTGCCGATAGCCGAGGGCGCAACTGGCGAAGAGAAGCTGGAGAATGCTGGACTGGCCTTCCGCGAAGATGGCGACAAGATGATTATCGACGACGTAAGCTTTGGCAGTGTTGCGGCGGACGCGGGCCTGGATTGGGATCAAGAGGTATTGCGTGTTCTCAAGCCTGTCGATGTGCCGTCAAAGTACTGGATGTTCTTGCCTGCGATATTGCTGTTGGGACTGGTGATCTTTCTGCAACGGGGCCGCAATGCGCGCGGCACCCGTCAGGCCAAAGTGGCATAACTGCGATCGAACCGATGCGCAAATATCGGCCGTTTTTCGGTCCTTCAGGTTGTCCGCAAGTCACCTGTTTTACTTCCCCGTCGATAGGCGTAAGGGACGTGCAACGCGGTTTTGTTGGTGGGGATTGTCCTGCCAGTCAAGGCCGCTCTGTACGGAGTGAACAGCTATGACACCTTTCGCAATCGCAGGCGTGCAAATGTACGTCAACGCCCTTCAGTCTAACGTCGATGGTATGATCCAGCGGCTGGATATTTTGATGGCACGGTTCCCTTGGACGCAGATGGTTTTGTTCTCAGAACTTGCCCCTTTTGGCCCGCTGGACAGATTTGCTTTGCCACCTGAAAACGAAACGCTTGAACAATTTCAGGCGGCTGCGCGCAAGCATCGGGTCTGGTTGATCCCCGGTTCGATGTTTCTGAAAAATCCCGAAGATGGCCGGGTCTATAACACTGCCGTGGTGATTAACCCCGAGGGTGAGATCATTCGCCGTTACGCCAAGATGTTCCCATTTCGCCCGTATGAGGCGGGCATCGCAGCGGGCACAGAATTCTGCGTCTTTGATGTGCCAGATGTTGGTCGGTTTGGCCTGTCGATCTGCTATGATATTTGGTTCCCTGAAACCACGCGCCAGTTGACAAGTCAGGGCGTCGAAGTGTTGCTGAACCCTGTGTTGACAGGCACCACAGACCGCGACGCTGAACTGGCTATTGCGCGGGCCACTGCGGCGCAATTCCAGTGCTATGTTGTTGCTGTGAATGGTCTGGGTGCAGGCGGCGTTGGCAAATCCTGCGTTGTTGATCCGACGTCGATGGTATTGCACCAGTCTGCGGGCCAAGAAGATATGTTCCCGATTGAAGTTGATCTGTCGATGGTGCGCCGTCAGCGTGAGACAGGTATGAAAGGGTTGGGGCAGGTTCTCAAATCTTTCCGTGACCGTTCGACTGATTTCTCAGTTTATGACCGCGCCAGCGGAACCGATGATTATCTAAAGACATTGGGCCCGTTGGAAATTCCACATCAGGGAACACGTGCGGGTCTGCATGTGGATGTGCCATCGCAGCTCATTCCTGAACCACCAGCGTTTAAGGGCCAAGAGGCAACTTTGCCGTTTTCCTCTGCACCCGAAAGCATTTCGACCGAACCAATGCCTAACGCATCTGCCGGGACGGCAAACACGCCCCCAGATGCACCAATTCCTGCGGCAGCTGCTGCCGCGGTTCCTAATCCACCTGTGAAACCCGGTATTTTTACCGGGTCAGACGATACATCAAGCGGCTAAGCTGATGCACTCTCCCCCGGGCTTCTAACCCCGGGGGGATCATGCAACAGTTGACCCCGCATAGCGGAGAAAACCTGATGCATGATATGAATGACTATTCGTCCGCGATCCAATTAAGGTCAGACCGTTGGAGTGCTTTGCGCGAAGCCACTTCTGCGCTGACGCGCGAGCCAAAGGCAAAAGACGCTAAGGACCTTCAGGCAAAGGTTTTGGACCTGTTTTCATCCCTAGCCGTAATTGAGCCGTATTGGGCATTTCCCGGCATGGCTGCCTTTGAGCACATGCGGCGTCAGCTTCAGAATGGAAATTACGAAGATTTGGCGTTTGCGATCAATCGTGTCACGCGTGCCCTGACAACAGGGGCGTATCGCCGTCGGTCGATACCTCTTGAGCGCGATAGCATCGACCAAGACGAGCATAATGACGAGGAAATGCTGAGCCCGGAAGCCCGCGCCCTAAGCAAGCCATACTTTGAAGTGCTGATCGTTGATAATGTGAATGAGCAGCAAGAACGTTGGCTGAAATCCAATGTTTCACGAATGCGCCGCCCCGAAGATCCGTTCATTTACGAAGCCGTGGTGGTCCCGTCCATCGAGGACGCGTTGATCGCGGTCATGTTCAACCACAATATCCAAGCCATTGTGGTGCGCCCCGGCCTGACGTTGAAATCCAAGATGGTCGAAACAATTCTGACCCGCTATCTGGCACGCGCTGGTGGCCGCGATGAGATTGACGCGCTAAAGCCTGAAAACTATGGCCCGGAATTGTGCCGGATGATCGCCAAGGTGCGCCCGGAACTGGACGCCTATCTGGTCACTGAACGGTCGGTCGAAGACATTGCTGGCCTTGATTTGGGCATCTGTCGGCGGGTGTTTTACAACCAAGAAGACTTCATGGAGTTGCACCTAAACATCCTGCGCGGTGTGCAGTCACGTAACAAGTCGCCATTCTTTACGGCGTTGGTTGAGTATTCCAAACAGCCAACAGGCGTCTTTCACGCGATGCCGATCAGCCGCGGCAAATCCATCACTCGGTCACACTGGATTCAGGATATGGGTGCGTTTTACGGGCCGAATATTTTCCTTGCGGAAACTTCTGCCACCTCAGGCGGGCTGGACAGCTTGCTTGAACCGCACGGGCCGATCAAAGAGGCACAGGAACTGGCCAGTCGTGCATTTGGATCCAAGCAGACCTTCTTTGCCACCAATGGTACATCAACGTGTAACAAGATCGTTGTGCAGGCATTGGTGCGGCCCGGTGATATCGTTCTGGTAGACCGTGATTGCCACAAATCTCATCACTACGGTATGGTGCTTGCCGGGGCACAGGTCTGTTACCTGGATAGCTATCCATTGAATAAATATTCGATGTACGGTGCGGTGCCATTGAAAGAGATCAAGCATCAATTGCTGGCGCTCAAGGCGGCAGGCAAGCTGGACCGGGTCCGTATGTTGTTGCTGACAAACTGTACCTTTGACGGTCTTGTCTACAACGTCGAGCGGATGATGGAAGAGTGTTTGGCGATTAAGCCTGATTTGATCTTCCTTTGGGATGAGGCATGGTTTGCCTTTGCCCGTTTCAACCCGACCTATCGTCAGCGGACGGGCATGAATGCTGCAAATACCTTGCGGGAAAAATTCAAGTCAGACGCCCATGCAAAAGCCTATGAGGCGCAACAAGAAGTGTTGAAGGATGCGGATGACGAAACCATCCTGAACACTCGTCTTATTCCATCACCAAAGGCCCGTGTAAGGGTCTATACAACCCAATCTACCCACAAAACGCTGACGTCACTGCGGCAGGGTTCGATGATTCACGTAAACGATCAGGACTTTAAAGGCGAAGTCGAACAATCGTTCCACGAAGCGTATATGACGCATACGTCGACATCACCCAACTATCAGATAATTGCGTCATTGGATGTGGGTCGCAGACAGGTTGAGCTGGAAGGCTTTGAATTTGTCCAACGCCAGATCGAGGCCGCGATGTCGATGCGCCGTGCGATCACCGATCATCCATTGTTAAACAAGTATTTCAAGGTGCTGACGGCGGGCGATATGATCCCCGAAGAATACCGTGAAAGCGGTGTGACCAGTTATTACCATACCCAACAGGGGTGGACTGACATGTGGGATTGTTGGGAAAAGGATACCTTTGTTCTTGATGCAACCCGCGTGACGCTTGCTGTTGGCGGCACGGGCTGGGATGGCGACACCTTCAAGACTGACATCTTGATGGACAAATACGGTATCCAAATCAACAAAACCTCGCGCAATACTGTGTTGTTCATGACCAACATCGGGACGACCCGGTCGTCGGTTGCCTATTTGATCGAAGTGCTGGTCGAGATTGCCAAGTCGCTGGATGAATTGTTGGACGATGCCAGCCGGATGGAGCGCCTGTCGTTTGACAAACGGGTGGCCAATTTGATGGAACATTATCCGCCATTGCCGGATTTCAGCCGCTTTCACGAGGCATTCCGCGCCGATGATGTGACATCCGAAGGCGATATTCGCACGGCGTTCTTCCTCGCGTATGATGAAAAGAATTGCGATTATCTGGAACTGAACGGATCGTTAAAGGAAGCGATGGATGCGGGCGATACTGTTGTCTCTGCCAGCTTTATCATCCCTTATCCTCCCGGGTTTCCCATCCTCGTCCCCGGACAGGTTGTTAGCCAAGAAATTCTGGCGTTCATGCGTGCGTTAGATGTCAGTGAAATTCACGGATATCGCCCTGATCTGGGCCTGCGCGTCTTTAATGATGCCGCACTAAAACGGGTGCGCAGCAAGCACCTGTCATCTTCACCTAAATAACAGAAGGAACCATCAACATGGCTACAGTTCTCAAGAATATCTCAGAAATCCGCCGGTTCTTTCACCGGAACGAAGAACCGGTTTATTTCATCTCGGCCACCAACTTTAACCTGTTGGGCCTGGATGAATGGGTCAAAAATTTCAAATACATCTGCTACATTGATTGTTACGGCGGCAAGCACCCCAACGTATTCTGCCCTTCCGAGCAACCGCATGCGGAATTCCAATCCATCGAAGACATCAACAACTATCTGTTGCAGCACAAAGAGGTGATTGATTTCATCAAACGCCGCGGTGGCAAGCCCAAGTTTGTGTTCTTGATGTTTGATGAGGAAACAGAACGTCTGTCCAAGGAATTGGGCGCTGATGTCTGGTTCCCAAAGGCCAAGTTGCGCACGTCGATGGACAACAAAATCGAAACGGTTCGTATTGGTAACAAGGCGGGTGTGCCTTCGGTGCCAAACGTATTGGCCGAGGTGAAGTCTTACGAGGACCTGCGCAAGACCTGCGAAAAGGCCGGTATTGGTCACGATCTGGTGCTGCAATCTGCGTTTGGTGACAGTGGCCACACCACGTTCTTTATCAAATCCGAGGCTGACTTCCGCCGCCATGAATCAGAGATCGTCGGCGAAGGTGAAATCAAGATCATGAAGCGGATTGATTGCCGTGGTTCCGCAATCGAGGCCTGTGCCACCAGAGAAGGGACAATCGTTGGCCCCCTGATGACCGAACTGGTCGGGTTCAAAGAACTGACCCCCTATCGCGGCGGTTGGTGTGGCAATGAAATGCTGGCCACAGCGTTCCCGCCAAAGGTACGTGAAAAGGCGCGTGATCTGACGTTTAAGTTTGGTGAACAACTGCGCAAAGAGGGATATCGCGGATATTTTGAACTCGATTTCCTGATCGACAAGAAAACCGGTGATATCTGGCTTGGTGAATTGAACCCGCGGATCACGGGTGCATCGTCAATGACGAACCATGCGGCCTTTGCACATGCTGATGCGCCATTGTTCCTGTTCCACCTGCTTGAATTCTCGAAAAAGAAATTCGATCTGGACGTGGATGAATTGAACAACCGCTGGGCCGACCCTGAAATGATCGACGGGTGGTCACAGATGGTGATCAAACATACTGAGGATAGTGTCGATATTTGTACGACGGCACCGGAAACCGGCATCTATAAAATGTTGGAAGATGGCCGTGTCGTCTTTGACCGCTTTGACTATCACCGCCGTGCCGTTGAATCGGAAAACGAGGCGTTCTTCCTGCGCATCCTGCAACCGGGTGATTATCGCTATGAAGGGGCCGACATTGGCATCTTAGTGACACGTGGTCGTTCAATGACCAAATCTTTCCAGTTGAATGAACGGGCGAAAAAGTGGATTCACGGTATTAAGCAAGCCGTGGATGGCAAGCCACTGCCAACTGCATCTGCGGGACCGGCACTGTCTGATCCGGCATTCAAGATTCTGTAACGTATCTGAAAGGCTCCAATGTATTGGCGCGCGCTACAAGAAGAAACGCCCGGTCCGAAATGGTCCGGGCTTTTCGCCGAATATTGGCCTGACTACCGAAACTGGTGGCTCAAGGAGGGCGATGCCGCACGCCCAACCTATGCACAATGCCGCCGCGCGTTGAGCACTCATATGCCGGAACTGATCCCGCTTTATGATGAACTATGCGCCTTGGCAGGCGGCGGTGATCAGGCCGCACGGTTTCTGAGCCTATATAACCCACCGCCGTATCTGTCTGGGTGCAGTCAGGCCATTTGGGCGGGCAAAGAACCGGTCATGGTGCGCAACTATGATTATAACCCCAGCGCTTTTGATCAGCTTGTGTTGAACACCAATTGGATGGGGCGCCGGGTTATGGGCACCTCCGATGGTCTTTGGGGATTGGTCGATGGCGTGAATGATGCGGGCCTGTCCATCTCGCTTACCTTTGGCGGGCGACGGATTGTTGGCAATGGCTTTGGGGTCCCGTTGATCTTGCGGTACGTGCTACAGACCTGCGAAACCACGGACGAGGCCACGCGCGTGCTTGAGCGGGTGCCAACGCATATGAGCTATAACGTGACGGTTCTGGATCGTAAGCGGAACTATTCTACTGCGATGATGGGCCCGGATCGTAAAACCCAAATTACCCATGCCGCTGTCGCAACAAACCATCAGGAAAACGTCGAATGGGTCAGCCATGCGCGGTTCACAGCAACGGTCGAGCGTGAGCGCTATTTGTTGAACAGGTTGCGTATGCATAAAGACCCAGAAGAAAAGTTTATCAACGCATTCCTTAAGCCGCCGCTGTATTCCACCGCATTCGATGCTGGATTTGGAACGCTTTACACGGCGGTCTATCGGCCCCGTAAACGAGAGATGGAGTTGCGCTGGCCGGGAACGGTTTGGCCCTTGTCCCTGAATAACTTTGTCGAGGGTGCGCGCAACGTAATGGTGCCGGGGGCGGCATGAGTGCTGAACCACTTGCCTCCCTGAAAGTTGTTGAATTCTCGGGTTTGGGGCCAGCGCCGCTTGCGGGGCAATTGCTGGCTGATCTCGGGGCGCAAGTTATCACGGTCGATCGTGCCCATGGCCCTGCTGATCCGACGGACATCAACAGACGTGGCAAAAGGTCCATCGTTCTTGATCTCAAATCGCCTCAAGGTTTGGATGCCGCGCACCGGGTGATCAACGCAAGCGATGTGTTGATCGAAGGGTTCCGCCCCGGCGTGATGGAGCGGCTGGGGCTTGGGCCGAAAGACTGTCCAGAACATCTGATCTATGGGCGAATGACCGGGTGGGGTCAGGAAGGTCCATGGGCGCAGACCGCAGGTCACGACATCAATTACCTCGCACTGACGGGTGCGTTGCACGCGATGGGACAAGGGGACAGCCCACCTGTTCCACCGCTGAACATGGTGGCGGACTATGGCGGCGGTACGATGTTTTTGCTGTTTGGCGTTTTGGCTGCGGTGATTGAACGCGGTATCTCTGGCAAAGGTCAGGTGGTTGATGCGGCAATGGTAGACGGTGTGCCGGCGATGATGGGGTTGATCCATGCAATGCTGGCAAACGGTACTTGGGGTGAAAAGCGGGCGGATAATTGGCTTGATGGAGCGGCACCGTTTTATCGGTGCTATACCTGCGCTGATGGGAAATACATCTCTGTTGGGGCGCTGGAACCTCAGTTCTATGCGATTTTGCTGCGCAAGCTCGGACTGCCAGAAGCTTATCTGACGTCGCAAAATGACAAGGTCACTTGGGCCACCCGGACTGAAGAATTTGCAGCCATCTTTGGGACCAAGTCGCGCGACTATTGGGCAGCGCTTTTTGAGGGAACCGATGCTTGTGTGGCCCCGGTGCTGACGTTTTCCGAGGCACCAAACCACCCACACATGGCGGCCAGAGGGGTTTTCAGGACCACGCAAGGCGTCCTTCAATCTGCGACAGCACCACGGTTTGGTAGATCAGAACCTGAGCATGACAAGACATCGACGGCCATCGGTGAGGATACGGCAAGTGTTTTGCGGGAAGTGGGATTAAGTGCCTTAGAGATAGACGCATTACTGGCTTAAGATGTGTGGTTGGTTGATGATATACATCACCAAAATTTGCACGCTTCATGATTATAAGTCTCGTTCGACGCACAAAATACTAATTCCACCCTGCCTGCGCTTCCTGTAAGAACCTTTCATGAAGGACGCCGCTGCACCTGCCGCAACTGAAGTGTTGGAAGACTTAATTGTCTGCCCGCAGTGCGATGCTGTTTATAAGCTCAAAAAACCCAAACATGGTGAACGTGCGGTTTGTCAGCGGTGCCACACTGTTTTGATTGCACCACGTCGAAATGCGGGCCTTCGGATTATTGCGATTGCGTTGGCTGTTGTGTTCTTGATTATCGGTGCCACCGTATTTCCGTTTTTGACCATCGACGCTGCGGGGAACAAGAATTCAGCCTCAATTCTTGATGCCGCACTTGCGTTTTCAGGGGGCCCCATGATCTTGCTTTCGCTGACAACAGCAGCTTTGATCGTTTTTATACCCCTGCTTAGGGTTTTGTTGATCCTCTATGTGCTGTTGCCTGTCGTGTTGGACCGCCCCCCGGCGCGACACGCGATATCAGCGTTTCGTATTTCAGAGGCCATGCGCCCGTGGTCGATGGCTGAAATATTTGCCATCGGATGTGCCGTGGCCTTGGTCAAAATCTCGGACCTTGCCAATGTTGGTTTTGGCCCTGCGTTTTGGATGTTTGGAATTCTTGTTGCCCTCGTGATCGCGCAGGACAGCTTTATGTGTAAGTGGTCTGTATGGAACTCTCTGGAACATCCGGAAAAATCATAAGCGCCCGTGATATGGGGGTAGTCGCGTGCACGCGTTGCGCGAAGGCATGGCCGCTGGGTACGCAAACCTGTGGTCGGTGTGGGCATGTCTTGGTCTCGCGGGATCGTCTGAGCTTGCAACGGGTCTGGGCGTATTGGGTAATGGGGCTGATTTGCTACATTCCCGCCAATGTCTTTCCAATGCTCCAAACCAAAACCTTGTTTCAGGTCGATGAAAGCACAATCATCGGTGGTGCGGTTGAATTGGCGCATCATGGGGCGCTGGGTATCGCCGCGATCATTTTGATTGCGTCTGTGGTGATCCCTCTGGGCAAGTTTTGGGCCGTTGCTTTCTTGGCAATCAGTGTGAAGCAAAGAAACGCCGCGTCTAATCATCAACGGCAGTTTATGTATGAAATCGTTGAGTACATTGGCCGTTGGTCGATGATTGATATCTTTGTGGTTGCGATTTTGTCGTCATTGGTGCAACTCAAGTCACTGGCATCAATCAATCCCGGACCTGCAAGTATCTTTTTTGCGCTTTCGGTTATTTTTACAATGCTATCTGCGCAGGCTTTTGATTCCCGGATGATCTGGGATGTTCAAGCCAAGGATGGGGGTCCTGATCGCAATGAATGAAGCACCACCAGAGGTGTCCGTGTCGCCAACACGCAAAATGTTCTTAAGCGGGGCGTCGATTGTTTGGATCATTCCATTGCTTGCCCTGCTTGTCGCGGCTGGTGTGGCATGGAAATCCTATAACGACCGTGGGCCGCTCATCTTGGTTGATTTTGAAAAGGGTGCTGGAATTGCCCCAGGCGAGACGGAGTTAAGATACCGTGATGTCACTGTGGGTCGGGTTGAGAAAGTTGGCTTTACCACCGGATTGGACAAAGTAACTGCATCCATCCGCATTGATAAAGCCGTGGCACCCTATATCGACAATGGCGCACTTTTCTGGATTGTTCAGCCTGAAGTGACTGCCCAAGGTATTACGGGACTGAGCACCGTGCTAAGTGGTGTTTACATCGAAGGGTCATGGGACGACCAAATCGGGGCGTCCGCTGACCAATTTCAAGGTGCGTCAGAAGCACCCCTCATCCGTCCAGGACAAGGTGGGTTGGAAATTGCCTTTCGCACGGTTGCCAATGGCCAACTGACCGACAACGCACCAATCCTTTATAAGGGGATCGAAGTTGGTCGGGTTGGGCGGGCAGAAATTGCGCCGCGGGGTAACTTTGCAATTGTCGAAGCAATCATTTTTGATGAACACCGTAGCCTGATCAACGGATCGACACGGTTCTGGGATGCGTCGGGGTTTAGTCTAAAAATTGGCCCGGCGGGTGCCGAAATTGATTTTTCCTCTCTTGCGACATTGATCGGCGGTGGCGTGACATTTGATACGTTTGTATCGGGTGGTGCGACTGTTCAGGATGGAACAGTATTTGAGATTTTTCCAGACAAAGAAACGGCGCGGAATTCTGTATTCAGCGCATCTGAGGTCGAACCCCTTAAGCTTAGCGTGATATTTGATGACAACATTTCAGGGCTTGCCGTTGGTGCCGCTGTAGAAATGAGCGGTTTGAAAATTGGGGAGGTTGAGGCCCTGTCTGGCATCGTCGACTACAACCAATTTGGTGATAGCCGTGTTCGGCTGAATGTTAATCTAGCTATTCAGCCCGCGCGTCTTGGCTTGCCCGGTGATGTGAGCGCAGAAAATGCATTAATCCTTCTTCAGGATCGGGTTGTGAACGGCCTGCGTGCGCGTTTGGCATCTGCCAGCCTGTTGACTGGCGGGTTAAAGGTTGAGCTTGTCATGGTGCCAGATGCCCCAGCGGCAAGGCTAGTTTCTGAGGGCCTTGATTTTCCTTTGATGCCTACAACAAAAAGCGAAACATCTGATGCCGCTGCGACGGTTGAGGGCGTGTTTAGCCGGATCAACAATTTGCCGATTGAGGAATTGTTAAACAGTGCGATTTCGTTCCTGAACTCTGCTGAGGCGCTTATCGCTGATGAAGATCTGCGCGAAACGCCACAAGACGTTCGAGAGCTTTTGGCAGAATTCAAGGAGCTGGTGACGTCAGAAGATGTCCAGAATATTCCAGTTGCGCTGAACGCGACGCTCGTTCGGGTCGAAAAGCTTGTTGTGACCCTCGAAGAAGAACGGATAGCTGAGCGGTTATTGGGCGCCGTTGACGAAGCGGCGAAGGCCGCGACAGCTGTGTCATCGTCCGTCGAAGGTGTGCCACAGCTGATTGAACAAATTCAGGGCGTTGCCGCAAAGGCAGAGGCGCTTCCATTGGATGACCTGATCACCGAACTGACAAATCTGACAAAGTCGGCAGAGGCGGTTATCGGTACGGAAGATGCAGTTGCTTTGCCGGGGTCGTTGAAGCGTGCCCTGGATGAGTTGAACTATACCTTGCAAGAACTGCGCGAGGGTGGCGCGATTGATAACGTCAACCGCACGCTGGCGTCGGCCCGTAATGCTGCTGATAGTATCGCAGTCTCTGCCAAGGACTTGCCGCAGATTGTTGACCGGCTTTCCAATTTGTTTGCCCAAGCCAGTCGGACCATCGAAGGGTACAATAAGGGTGATGAGATCAGCCGCTCAGCCCAAGACACACTACGCGATATTCAAAAGGCGGCTGATGCGCTTACCTCTTTGGCGCGTACCATTGAACGTAATCCTAATTCGCTATTGCTGGGACGGTAAAACATGATGATTTCACGTGGTGCACTGATAGTTGGTCTAATCCTGACGCTTGCGGCCTGTAGTAATGCAGAACGGTTCGCAGTGCGACCGCCAGAGGTGACAGAGCAGGTGCGTATCAGCTTTGGTGCGGTTGAGGTGCGTGACGTGTCACTGCCAAGCTATGCCGCCGCAGACGAGATTTCGACACAGGCCGAGGACGGCACGCTGATAAGTTCAAAAAGTGTGTTGTGGGCTGATGCACCAGAACGAGCTGTTGCGCTTGAGTTGAGCCAGAACCTTGCGCGTATGACAGGCCGACGTGTTGCGTCAGAACCATGGCCGTTTGAAGCGTTTCCAGATGCGCGCCTAGAAATTCGGTTTTCCGAATTGGTCGCGAGCGCGGCGGGGGAATTCCGTACCTCAGGTCAGTATTTTGTTGGGGTCAGGGACGGCCGCCGCGAACGGTCAGGTCTGTTTGATCTCAAAGTAGCGTTTGATCCAAAAGGTGGCCCAAATGCAATTGCAGCAGCGCGGGGTCAGTTGATCCTTGATCTGGCAACCTACATCGCCAAGAACGGATTGAAATAACGCCGGATCGCCCCGGCGCTATCTTTCAAATCAGACCTATTTAGAAATCAAGATTTTCCACATTCAGCGCGTTCTGCTGGATGAATTCGCGACGTGGTTCAACAATGTCGCCCATGAGTTTCGTGAACAGATCATCCGCTTCGGCCATGTCATCGACTTTGACCTGCAACAACGTGCGGGCGTCCGGGTCCAGCGTTGTTTCCCACAGTTGATCTGGGTTCATTTCACCCAAACCTTTGTAGCGCTGCAACGACAGACCTTTTTCGCCCTCAGCCAAAATGGCATTCAGCAAATCCATAGGTCCGTGGATCAACTGATTGCGATCTTTACGGACCAGCGTGGCAGGAAGGTCATAGACCTCCTGTAAATGCTGGGTAAAGCTGCCAGAGCGGCGCGCATCGCCGGAGCGCAGTAACTTACCATCCAGTGTCCGCACTTCTTCGACACCACGCAGGATGCGGGCCAGTCGGATACCGTGATCTTGGGTGATCCGCCCCTGCCAGCCACGTTCATATTCCATCGCGATCAGGTTCAGGCGCATTGCGACCTTGTCAGCGACACCTTGTAAGTCTGAATCAACCGCGCCGGGCACAAAGGCACCGGCAATTGCGGCTTGTTCCAATATGTGGCGTGGGTAGTGGGTCGGGAACGCCTCCAGCACACGGCGCATTTGACGAGCAAGGTCGACGACGCGAGTCAGATCCTGTCCGCTGATTTCCTCGCCGTTGCCTTGGCGTAACATCGCGCCCTCGACGCCTTGTTGGACAAGGTATTCTTCCATCGCAGTCTGATCTTTAAGGTACACCTCGGATTTGCCGCGCGACACCTTATAGAGGGGCGGTTGCGCGATGTAGAGGTGCCCATGTTCAATCAACTGCGGCATCTGACGGAAGAAGAAGGTGAGCAGAAGCGTACGGATGTGTGCACCGTCCACGTCAGCATCCGTCATAATGACGATCTTATGATACCGCAGCTTTTCGATGTTAAATTCATCACGCCCGATCCCAGTACCAAGCGCCATCACCAGGTTACCGATTTCCTGAGAGCCAAGCATCCGATCAAAACGGGCACGTTCAACGTTCAAAATCTTACCTTTGAGAGGTAGGATTGCCTGTGTCTGACGGTCACGACCAGTCTGCGCCGATCCACCGGCGGAATCGCCCTCCACAAGGAAGACTTCGGTTTTTGACGGGTCTTTTTCTGAGCAATCTTTAAGCTTTCCGGCAAGGAAATTCACATCCATCGCCGTTTTTCGCCGCGTCAAGTCACGTGCTTTGCGCGCCGCTTCACGGGCATGCGCTGCTTCGATGATTTTGCCAACAACGATCCGTGCTTCGGCTGGGTTCTCTTCAAACCACTCAGCCAGTTTTTCGTTCACAAGCCCTTCGACGGCAGGGCGCACTTCTGAGCTTACCAGTTTGTCCTTGGTTTGGCTGCTGAACTTTGGATCCGGCACTTTGACAGACAGAACGCAGGTCAGACCTTCGCGGGCGTCATCCCCGGTAAAGGAAACTTTTTCTTTCTTCGCGATACCGCTGGATTGCGCGTAGTTGTTGATGGTGCGGGTTAGTGCCCCACGAAAACCAGCCATGTGCGCGCCGCCGTCACGCTGTGGAATGTTGTTGGTAAAGGGCAGAACATTCTCGTGATAGCTGTCATTCCACCACATCGCGACTTCGACACCAATGTCATCTTTTTCGCCCGTGATGAAGATTGGTTCAGGCATAACGGATGATTTGTGCCGATCAAGGTACTTCACAAACTCCTTCACACCACCTTCGTAAAATAGCTCGGATTCCAGTATTTCAGCGGGTCGCTCATCGCGCAGAATGATCCGCACGCCGGAGTTCAGAAACGCCAATTCGCGCAGACGCTTTTCCAACGTCTCAAAGCTGTATTCAAGGTTGGTGAAGGTGCTGGTCGAGGCCATGAACCGCACTTCGGTCCCGGTGCGGTCAGTTGGGCCTACGATGCTTAGGTGTTCCTTGGTGTAACCACCTTCGAACCGTGCAACATGTTCCTTGCCTTCGCGCCATATGCGCAGTTCCAGCCAATCAGACAGCGCATTCACAACCGACACGCCCACACCGTGGAGGCCGCCAGAAACCTTGTAAGAGTTGCTGTCAAACTTACCACCGGCGTGCAGTTGGGTCATGATGACCTCTGCCGCTGAAACGCCTTCTTCCTCGTGGATACCAACCGGAATACCGCGCCCATTGTCGCTGACTGAAACAGAGCTGTCGTCGTGGATGGTGACGGTAACAGCGTCCGCATGTCCGGCCAAAGCTTCGTCAATGCCGTTGTCTACGACTTCATACACCATGTGATGCAAACCGGACCCGTCGTCGGTGTCACCGATGTACATACCCGGGCGTTTGCGAACAGCATCTAACCCCTTCAAAACCTTGATAGAATTGGCACCGTATTCTTCGGATTGCTGCTCGTTCTCGGACATTTAGAAAAACCTTCTTCTTTTGCCCAATTTATAGTGTTTTTGGCAGGCAATGTCACGCAGTTGGCACAAGATTTTGTGTCGTTAAGCCATTCAAAAATATCGAGGAATTATCTCGAAAGAATTAGAGTGATGACAGGACTTTCGACGCGCCATCCTCATCAACAACCTCAAGGGTTTGGCCGCGATCCTCAAGTTCCGCAAACAGTTCTGATCCCGTGCCCGTCATCCACGCCTGCGCGCCTAAGGCGGTGATTTCATCATACAACGCCGCCCGCCTACTGGCATCAAGGTGGGCCGCGACTTCATCAAGCAACAAGATAGGCGGCGCACCAATATCAGCGGCCAAGGCGCGCGCATTGGCAAGGATCAAAGATACCAAAAGCGCCTTTTGTTCGCCCGTCGAGCAATCCTTTGCGGGTACATCTTTTGCGGCAAAAACGCCGTATAGATCGGCGCGGTGAGGGCCAATTAAGGTTCGGCCAGCAGACAGATCACGCATTCGGTTGTCGGCAAGGGCGGCACGCAGGTCATCGGCTTGGGATGGCATGTCACAGATCAGGTCCAACGTGGCTGCTGGAAAGGCTGTCTCGGCTTGCGACTGCGCCTCGGCAATGGCGTATAACGCGTGCAAGCGGTTCGCATGTATGGCTGCCCCGGTTTCGGCCATTCGGGTCTCAAGGGCGGCATACCATGACGGTTCACGTACCATATCCTTGAGCAGGCGATTGCGTTCGCGCATGGCTTTGTCATAGCTCAGGGACTGTTCTGCGTGATCCGGTAGGAAGCTCAGCGTCATACGGTCCAAGAAACGGCGCCTGCCATCTGCGCCCTCAATCCACAGCCTGTCCATAGAGGGGATTAGCCACAGCACACGTGCTATCCGGCTTAATGCGGTCTGCGGCGCTGCCTTGCCATCTATTCGGACCTGTCGCGCGCTGCCACTTTCGGACCAAATCTCAATCTCATGTGTTTGACGTAAAAAATGCAGGATACCGGTAATCTTCCAGCCCAGTGCCTCTGGCCGACGGGTCATGTCTTCGGCGCTTGATCGGCGCAGGCCGCGGCCGGGTGACAGTAATGATACGGCTTCTAGGATGTTGGTCTTGCCAGCGCCATTTGGCCCGTGGAGGGCCACGGGGCGCCCATCGACATCAATGACCGCCCGCTTGTGCGACCGGAAATGCGACAGAGTAAGCTGAGATAGGAATAGGCCCGCCATTTAGCGGTACCAATTGTTCAGAAAGACGACTGCCTCAAACACGCATCGGCATGACGACATAAACTGCTGAGGTGTCGTTGCCTTCGCGCATCAAAGTGGGGTCACCAGATGAGTTGAAAAGGAACACAGCGTTTTCGCGGTCCACTTGGCTTGCGATCTCAAGCAGGTATTTTGCGTTAAACCCGATTTCCAAACGCTCGTCGCCATAGGCCACGGCCAATTCTTCTTCGGCAGCACCGCTGTCTGGCGCGTTCACTGACAAGATCAACCGATCTTCGTCCAGTTGCAGTTTCACGGCGCGTGAGCGCTCAGAACTTACCGTGGCGACACGGTCAACGGCCTTGGCAAACTCAGCGGCGTCAACTTCCATTTTGCGGGTGTTCCCCTGCGGGATGACCCGCGTGTAATCTGGGAAAGTGCCGTCGATAACCTTGGATGTCAGGGTAATCTCTGGCGTTGCAAACCGGATTTTGGTTTCTGAAACAGAGACAGCAATTTTCATGTCGTCATCGTCCAGTAGTTTGCGCAGTTCGCCAACTGTTTTGCGGGGTACAATGACGCCGGGCATTTCGGCGGCGCCTTCTGGCATATCCGCGTCGATACGGGCCAACCGGTGGCCATCAGTCGCCACACAGCGCAGCATTTTGCCGCCCTCTGCGTCAGAGATATGCATGTAGACGCCGTTCAGATAATACCGGGTTTCTTCGGTCGAGATGGCGAATTTTGATTTATCGAACAAGCGGCGCAGAACAGGAGCAGGCGCAGAAAAGTTCGACGCGTATTCAGAAGATGCCATCACCGGGAAGTCTTCACGTGGCAATGTCGCCAAAGAGAAGTTTGACCGGCCTGCCTCAACCGTTAGACGACCTGCTGCACTGTCCGATGTCAGGCTGATCAGCGCACCGTCTGGCAGTTTGCGCACGATCTCGTGCAACATGGTGGCGGACACCGTTGTGGCACCCGCGCGTTCAACCTGTGCGGGCGCTTTATCAACAACTTCGATATCCAAGTCCGTCGCACGAAAGGATACATCGCTGCCTTCGGCTTCGATCAAGACATTCGCAAGGATTGGAATGGTGTTGCGCCGTTCGACAACAGACTGCGCTTGGCTGACCGCTTTGAGCAGTGCGGCGCGTTCGATGCTGAATTTCATGTGCGTTCTCCCTCAGGACATCCGGGACAGGCAAACTACCCGGTTCCCCCGCTTTCACAAGACTTTTGTTGGTTTGTTGATACGAATGCAAGAGGGGCGCGCAAGCACCCCTCATTTTGTCGGTCTGATCACTGCAATATGTGCTTAAGATTCAAGTGCGCGCCGCAACAACTCAAGGTCTTCGGCAATTTGACCATCCGATTGCTTCAACTCTTCAATCCGCTTGACGCCGTGCATGACTGTCGTGTGGTCACGTCCGCCAAAACGACGGCCAATTTCTGGCAATGACCGGCTGGTCATCTGCTTGCACAGGTACATCGCAACCTGACGGGGGCGGGCATAGCTGCGCAGCCGTTTGGGGCCGATCATATCAGACAGGCGAATGTTATAGTGATCGCTGACTTTGCGTTGAATTTCCTCAACTGAGATTTTCCGCTCAGATGCGCGCAGCACGTCTGCCAGACAATCTTGGGTCAGTTCCATGTTGATCTCACGACCCACAAGTGAGGCAAAGGCAAAGAGGCGCACCAATGCGCCTTCAAGCACACGTACATTCGACGTGATCCGGTGCGCCAGAAACTCCAGTACGCCGTCGTCAACTTCAAGACCCGGATAGGTTTTGCGCTGAACTTCAACTTTGCTTTGCAAGATACCAAGCCGCAGTTCGTAATCTGTCGGATGCAAATCGACGACCAGACCACATTGAAGACGTGACTTAACACGGTCTTCGAGGTCCTTGATTTCACCCGGTGCGCGATCAGCGGAAATGATAATCTGTTTGTGTTGGTCAACCAGCGCATTGAATGTGTGAAAGAATTCTTCCTGTGTGCTGTCTTTGCCCGCGATGAATTGAACGTCATCCACCATCAAGACATCAACGGATCGGAAAATTTCTTTGAAATCCATCATTTTGCGGTCGCGCAGCGCTTGCACAAAACGGTACATGAATTGTTCGGCAGACAGGTACAGCACGTTCATCTCTGGTTTACGCAATTTTAGTTCTTGAGCGATGGCATGCATCAGGTGGGTTTTACCAAGGCCAACACCCCCATAAAGAAAAAGTGGATTGAACGTAACAGGCCCACCTTCGGCAACACGGCGCGCGGCCGCATGGGCCAATTCATTTGGCTTGCCCACTACAAAATTATCAAAGCTGAAACGCGGATCCAGAGGCGCAGTGTTTAGCACGCTTGAGCCATTAGGTTTTGTAACAGCGCTGGTGCGGCGTGCAGCAGGGGCAGGTTTGTCAGCGGGTTTGGATAGGTTTTGCGCCAAGGCAAAGTTCAACCGCGATACATCAACGCCTTCGCTGCGAACCTCATGCAGGATTAGGTCGGAAAAATTCTGGCTGACGTAGTTGCCGAAGAAATTTGTAGGGACATGAAGTGTGGCAATACCTTCGGACACATCGCCCGGCACCAGAGGTTCGATCCAAGTTGTGTAGTTGTTCTGTCCGACAGTCTTTAACAACCGCTGTCTAATTTCGCCCCATTGCTCGTGCGTCATAATCAATTCTGTCCCACTACCTTCATTGCGAATCTGGCAGGCAGTCCAGTACGCAAATTATTTATCCACCGCACAAAGGTCTTCTTCCCGGTCCCATCAGGGTCCGACCTCATGTCCGTTGGACGATTTTCAGTGTGACCCTGCTGGCATCTCGCGTCCCCAAAACAGGACGTGCGAAACTTGCCGGACAAGGCCGTCTGCGTCTCAATATGCAACAGGGCAAATGTGCTGGCAGCAGCATCTGCAAACTCTAAGGCAGGCAAAGATTTAGCCTGTCAAAACGTCCTCAAATCCAAACATAGCGCGGTTTCGCGCCTGTCAGTCGATGAAGCCTGTCCCCCATGCGAAGTGACTCGCACACCCTAACTAGCAAGGAGTTTGGGTGTGCTTCAACATATCTTCAAACTTGACTCGGTGTTTGATGGAAAAGAATCTATCAGAGATTTTTGAGACTCTTGCAAATGCAAAAAAGGCGCCGAAGTGCGACGCCTTTTTTATTAAATGATTAGCCTAAGTTGGCAGGTATTATGCCAGCGCTTTGACCCGTGCAGACAACCGCGACATTTTGCGCGATGCCGTATTTTTGTGGAAAACGCGTTTGGTCACGCCGCGCATCAACTCTGGCTGTGCTGCCTTCAGCGCCGCAACTGATGCATCTTTGTCACCAGATTCGATTGCTTCTTCTACTTTGCGGAGAAAGGTGCGGATGCGCGAACGGCGTGCTTTGTTGATCTGAAAACGCTTTTCGTTCTGACGTGCGCGTTTCTTTGCTTGTGGTGTATTTGCCATGAGGATCAGCCTTCGGGTTCAAATTTCGATTCTGGCGCGTGACGCCAAACCCGTGCCGGATTTCCGGTAAGGTGATTCTAGCCAGAGCGGGCTGCACGCGCATGTATGAAGGGGGCTATAGTCCAACGCGCCCACCTTTGCAAACCTTAGATTATTTGTCGCGGAACTGCGCTTCGCGCTTCTCCAGAAACGCAGACATGCCTTCTTTTTGATCTTCGGTCGCGAACAATGCGTGGAATGCACGGCGTTCGAACAACAGGCCTTCGCGTAATGGCACTTCATAGGCGCGATTGACCGCTTCTTTAACGACCATCACTGCGATCATAGATTTTTCAGCAATTTTGCCCGCGGCACCCAATGCTTCGTCCATCAGCTTTTTCACGGGAACAACCCGCGATACCAGCCCTGAACGCTCTGCTTCGGCGGCGTCCATGAAACGACCGGTCAGGTTCATATCCATCGCCTTGGATTTGCCGACAAGACGTGTCAGGCGCTGCGTACCGCCGATGCCTGCAACCACGCCCAAGTTAATCTCCGGCTGGCCAAATTTTGCGGTCTCGGAACAGATAATGAAATCGCACATCATCGCCAGTTCGCAACCACCGCCCAGTGCATAACCAGATACCGCAGCAATGATCGGTTTGCGCACGCGCATGATTTGATCGGTTTCCGGGGTGAAGAGATCGCCCGCAAAGGCCTCGACAAAGGTTTTTTCGCGCATCATCGCGATGTCGGCGCCTGCGGCAAATGCCTTTTCCGACCCGGCAATGACGATGCAGCGTACTTTTTCATTTTCCTGAGCGGCTTTTAACGCCTTGGCCAGTTCCGCCATCAACTGGTCGTTCAACGCGTTCAGCGCATCAGGCCGATTTAGCGTAATCAGGGCCACATGGTTTTCTACGTCGACGATGATCGTTTCGTAAGCCATCAGAATGCTCTCGTTTGTTGCGCTCAGACCGCCGTGCATACCACGGGTTCGCCCCGTTTCAAGTCATCTTTGACATGTTGGACAATAGAACGAGGACCGCCCTGATTGCACGATACGTCTTATCTTACTGCTGCAATGGGGTGTTTTGCAGGGGTCGCCTTCACGCCCATAGACATCAAAACTGTGCTGAAAATATCCCAGTTCGCCGTCGGCCTGCTTGAAATCCTTTAGCGATGATCCACCCGCCTCTATCGCATCATTCAGCACTTGCCGGATGATGGGAACCAGCCCTGCAATCCGGGTCGAAGATATACTGCCTGCTTTGCGTGCCGGATTGATCCGCGCCCGATAAAGCGTTTCGCAGACATAGATATTTCCCAAACCCGCGACGATATGTTGATCCAACAGCGCCGATTTAATCGGCATATTCCGGCCCTTTAGTGCCGTGATCAAATGCGCCTCGTGAAAGTCATTCCCAAGGGGTTCCGGCCCCAGTATCGCCAGCAATTTGTGCTGATCTGCGGTTGCTGTGTCCAGCAAGTCCATCGCCCCAAAACGGCGCGGGTCATTGAATGTCACCCGCGCACCATTCGACATGTGAAACACCACATGGTCGTGTTTTTCTGGGGCGGGATGATCGTGTACGAATTTTCCCAAAGGATCGCCGGAAATCAACATACGGCCAGACATGCCAAGGTGAACCAGCAGTGATTCCCCGGATGCAAGATCTGCCAGAATGTATTTCGATCGCCTGCGTAGCCGCTCAACCTTTTGCCCGTTCAGCCTCTCCGCCATGCGTTCAGGGAACGGCCAACGCAGGTCAGGCCGATTCACATCTGCTGTCTCGATCATAAAACCTTCCATGACCGGGGCTAGGCCACGGCAGACGGTTTCGACTTCGGGTAATTCTGGCATCAGGCCCTTTTTCGCATCTCTTGAATGTCTGACACGAATGTAAGGAACGTGACGATGCCCACAAGGTGCTTTTGTAGCGAAACTGTCCCACCTTCGAACTTGAGTTGGTAGATATGCCCGCCTGCATCTTTGATAGAGATCAGATTTTCCCAGGTGTAATGTTTGTTTTGAAAGAACCAGTTTGGCGCGGTCAGCCCCTCGGCATCATATTTGGCCTCATAGCTTGCGATATAGAGGGTCATGTAAATAAAAATGCCGCAAACAAAAAGGTCGGCCCATAGGCCCATCGACATGTTCGACCTGGCCGGGCCACAAAGTACGAATAGAATAAGGGCTGATGACAAAACTGAAACCAACCGCATGCCGATGGTCGGGGTCATAATGACTGTTCCAAGCGACATGCGGGCAGACTTGTTGCCGCCAATCGCCGCGATGGCATGTTGGGGTCCACGGATACTTCCTGCACCAAAAGAACCAAAGAAAGTCCTCTCGAGTCTTGGTGCCGCGCCACCTTTTGCAAACTTTTTGTTGAGCCAGCCAAACCCAATAAACCCCATGATTGAGAGCATTCCACAAACTACGCCTATGCCTATGATAAGATGTATAAAGGTCATACTTTTACTGCCCTGCGTCATAATGAGGATTTGTCTCTTGCCGTTCAGCAATATAACCCCAAATGGACCACAGTGAGGCAGGAAGGTGTCATGGACCCGGATAAGACAACGCATTTTGGTGCTCAGACCGTTTTAGAAAGCGAAAAGGCCGGCAAGGTTAAATCGCTTTTTGGCGATGTAGCCAGCAAATATGACATCATGAATGACGTGATGAGCGTCGGCATCCACCGCATCTGGAAGGAGGCGATGATGGATTGGCTGGCACCGCGTGCGGGTCAAAAATTGCTGGATGTTGCTGGCGGCACTGGTGATGTGTCGTTTAAGTTTTTAAAACGTGCTGGCAGCGGCCATGCAACTGTGCTCGATCTGACAGAAAACATGTTGGTTGAGGGCCGCCAGCGTGCGGAAGCCGCCAGTCTGGCGGATAGCCTTGATTGGGTGGTCGGTGACGCAATGTCACTACCGTTCGCGGATAATACATTCGACGTTTACACAATCAGTTTTGGCATTCGTAACGTGACCCGCCCGCAAGAAGCGTTGAACGAGGCCTACCGTGTGTTGCGCCCCGGGGGTCGATTGATGGTGCTGGAGTTCAGCCAGCTACCAAATCCAATGATGCAGAAAGCCTATGACCTTTACAGTTTCAATGTGATTCCACGCATGGGGAAATTGATTGCGAATGACCGTGATAGTTATCAGTACCTTGTTGAATCTATTCGAAACTTTCCTGATCAGGAGACATTCCTTGGCATGGTGCAGGATGCGGGATTTGAGCAGGCTAAGTACCGTAATATGACAATGGGCATCGCCGCTTTGCACTCCGGTTGGAAGTTGTAACATGCGTGGCCCACACAACATTTGGCGGCTGATCCGCACGGGCGCGACCCTTGAACGTACGGGGGCGATGAATGTCGTACTGGATGCGTTTGAGGCAACACCAGCCCTGCGATTTGTGGCGCGTGCGTTGGGCCTGCCGTTCAAATGGCTGGGCTACAAGGGTGACCCGAGCATGCCGCCCGCCACCCGCGCGCTGACGGCGCTTGGGCCAGCCTACATCAAGTTTGGTCAGGTTCTGTCGACCCGCCCTGACGTGGTGGGTGATGAACTTGCCGTGCAGCTGCGAGTGTTACAAGACAAGCTGCCACCGTTTTCCATTGAGGAAGCCAAGGCAGAGGTTGAATGCGAATTAGGTGAGCCTGTTGAGGCAATTTTTTCGGCTTTCAGCGAACCAGTTGCGGCAGCGTCGATTGCACAGGTGCACCGTGCGACACTGGTGGATAGTGGCGAAGACGTTGCGGTTAAGGTGTTGCGGCCCGGTATCGAAAAGGCGTTTCGCAAGGATATTGATGCCTTTTATCTCGCTGCCCGCATGGTCGAGGTATTTTCGCCCGGATCGCGACGGTTGCGCCCGATCGAGGTGATTGAGCATTTCGACGGCGTTGTGCGCGGCGAGTTGGACTTACGGTTGGAAAGTGCTGCCGCCTCTGAATTTGCGGCAAACACCAAAAACGATGAAGGCTTTCAGCTTCCTGAGATCAAGTGGAACCATTCGGCACGCCGCGTGATGACCTTGGGCTGGGCTGATGGTGCTGCAATGGGCGATAATGATGCAATTGATGCGGCAGGGCATGATCGCGTCGTTCTCTCAAACCGGGTGCTGCAACTGTTCCTGAATCACGCCCTACGCGATGGATATTTTCACGCGGACATGCACCAAGGTAACTTAAAGGTCGCACCAAACGGCGATATTATTGCTTATGATTTTGGCATTATGGGCCACATAGATGAATATACCCGCCGGGTGTACGCCGAAATCCTGTACGGGTTTATTCGTCGCGACTATATGCGCGTCGCCAAGGTACATTTTGAGGCGGGATATGTGCCTGCCGATAAAGATGTTGATGAATTTGCTCGCGCTTTGCGCGCAGTGGGCGAACCGATTTTTGGCATGGACGCCACCCGCATTTCGATGGCGCGGCTGCTGAGTTATTTGTTCGAGGTAACAGAACGTTTCGGCATGGAAACCCGGACCGAGCTGATTTTGTTGCAACGCACGATGGTTGTGGTTGAGGGGGTCGCGCGGTCACTGAACCCGCATATTAACATCTGGGAAGTCGCCAGCCCCATTGTGACCGACTATATTGCCAAATCAATTGGACCCCGTGCCGTGCTGACCGATCTGAAAAATACTGCCATGGTGCTGGCACGGTTTGGACCGCGCCTGCCTGCGCTGGTTGAGGGTGCGCTCTTGCGTCAAAGCAATGAAACCTTGCCAAAACATCGCCCTTTCTGGCGCTGGGTAATGTTGTCACTCTTGATAGGCGCAACGTTTGGCGCTGTTGTGGTAATGGCGCTGGATCAGTTCGGTTAAAGCCTCTCGATCGCCAATGCGATACCCTGACCACCGCCGATACACATGGTGATCAAGGCACGCTTGCCGCCCGTCCGCTCCAGCTCATACAGCGCCTTTACGGTGATGATGGCCCCAGTTGCCCCAACTGGATGGCCAAGCGCAATGGCACCGCCATTCGGATTAACGCGTGCGGGATCAAAGCCGAGCTTTTTAGTCACGGCACAGGCTTGTGAGGCAAATGCTTCGTTGCTTTCGATCATGTCGAAATCAGCCACAGTCAGTCCGGTCCGTGCCAGCAAGTTCTGCACGGCTGGAACTGGACCAATGCCCATGACGTCGGGTCGCACGCCTGCGTGGGCATATCCAATGATACGGGCGCGCGGTTTCAAGCCCGCTTTTTCGGCAGCCTCCGTCGTGGCCAGCACCAGTGCCGCCGCACCATCGTTGATACCGCTGGCATTCCCTGCGGTTACCGTGCCGTCCTTTTGGAAGACTGTCCGCAGACCTGCCAATGCCGCTGGCGTAGTAGTCTTGGGGTGTTCATCGGTGTCAAAGGGCACCATGTCACGTTTGACACGCACCTCGACCGGAACAATTTGTTCCTTAAAATACCCAGCAGCAATCGCCGCTGCTGCGCGTTTTTGGCTTTTCAGCGCAAAAGCATCCTGATCGGCGCGGCTGATCCCATGTTCATCGGCAACGTTTTCTGCAGTCACGCCCATGTGGCCTGTTCCAAAAGGGCAGTTTAACGTGCCAAGCATCATATCAAGTGTGCGGACGTCGCCCATCTTTTGACCCCATCGGGCATCCGGCATAATGTAGGGTGAACGGGACATGTTTTCGGCACCGCCTGCCAAGGCAAAGTCCGCATCACCAAGCATCAAGTTTTGCGCGGCGGATACAATCGCCTGCACACCTGACCCGCACAACCGATTCACGTTCATTGCCGGGGTTTCATCTGGTACGCCCGCTTGGCGCGCGGCCACGCGGCTAAGGTACATATCGCGCGGTTCTGTGTTGATGACATTGCCAAAGACTACATGACCAATCTGGGCAGGGTCCACACCTGCACGCGCCATCGCCGCGCGGGCGACAATGGTGCCAAGGTCGGTTGGTGGCGTTCCGGCAAGCGCGCCGCCGAATGTGCCAATGGCGGTACGTGCGCCGCCCAGAATGACGATGTCTTTGGTCATGGTACTCTCCCGATGTTTAGGGGAACTATGCAGCGCAGGGGAAAAGAAGTCAGCCAAAACGTCCCGTCAACATTTTGGGTTACTATTTTAGTTGATCAAAAAAATCCGTGATAAAGGATAAAATCCCCTATTTCGGAAATTTCAACAATGTGCTAGATACCGCTTAACAAGGAGTGCGATTCATGACCCAAGCCTATCTTAACCATATCGTTGAAACCCTGTCCGGCATCGAAGCCGAAGGCATGATGAAGCGTGAACGCATGATAACCTCGCCGCAGGGCGGTGAAATATCGGTTGGTGACAAGACTGTGATCAACCTTTGCGCGAACAACTACCTTGGCTTGGCGGATCATCCGGCCCTCATGGAAGCGGCCAAAACCGCCATGGACCCACGTGGTTTTGGCATGGCGTCAGTGCGGTTTATCTGCGGAACTCAGGATATTCATCGCGAGCTAGAGCAAAAACTGGCGGCCTTCTTGGGCAAGGATGATTCGATCCTGTTTGCAGCGTGTTTTGACGCGAATGGTGGGTTGTTCGAACCACTGTTCGGACCAGAGGATGCGATTGTTTCAGACGCGTTGAACCATGCGTCAATCATTGATGGCATCCGGTTGTGCAAGGCGAAACGCTATCGCTATGCCAACAGCGATATGGCTGATCTGGAAGGCCAATTGAAACTGGCGCGGGACAATGGTGCACGGTTTATTCTGATCGCCACCGATGGTGTTTTCAGCATGGATGGGTATCTGGCAAAACTGCCAGAGATTGTTGCACTGGCCGAAAAATATGAAGCGCTTGTGATGGTTGATGACTGCCATTCCACAGGGTTCATGGGGCCAAAGGGCGAAGGCACACCCGCGCATCACGGTGTTAACGTGGATATTTTGACTGGCACGTTGGGCAAAGCGCTGGGTGGAGCGATTGGTGGTTATATCGCTGGGTCGCAGCCCGTGATTGACCTGTTACGGCAACGCGCGCGACCCTATCTGTTTTCCAATTCGTTGCCGCCGTCGATTGTGATGGCAGGGATCAAAGCGCTGGAATTGGTTGAGGCGGGCGATGACCTGCGCACCAAACTGTTTGAGAACACAAAATACTGGCGTGCCGGGTTGGAGCGACTTGGCTTTGACCTATTGCCGGGCGAGCACCCGATTGTGCCCGTCATGTTGGGCGAGGCGCAATTGGCCCAAGATATGGCTGCACGTTTGTTCGAAGAAGGCGTTTATGTCAGCGGCTTCTTTTTCCCGGTGGTACCACGCGGGCAAGCCCGGATCAGGACACAGATGAATGCAGCATTAAGCCGCGCAGAGCTAGACCGTGCGTTGAAGGCATTTGAGGTCGCAGGCAAAGCATGTGGAGTGCTGAAATGACCACCAATGAAATGAAAGCCCTGTCGAAACTGCATGCCCGCGAAGGGCTGTGGATGACCCACGCGCCTGTGCCTGAAATTGGCCCGGATGACGTGCTGATCAAAATCAACAAGACAGGGATTTGTGGGACCGACATTCATATTTGGAACTGGGATGAATGGGCCGAGAAAACCGTGCCGGTTCCCATGATCACCGGGCATGAATTTGCGGGTCAGATTGTTGAAATGGGCCGCAACGTAGAAGGGCTTGAAATCGGCCAGCGCTGTTCGGGCGAAGGCCATTTGATTGGCAAAAACTCCCGCCAAAGCCGCGCGGGCAAATTCCACCTTGATCCGGCCACGCGCGGTATTGGCGTGAATGAACAGGGTGCCTTTGCGCAATACCTGAAACTGCCTGCGTTCAACGTTGTACCGTTACCGGATGAAATTCCCGATGACATTGGTGCAATCCTCGACCCGCTTGGCAATGCTGTGCACACCGCGTTGAGTTTTGATCTGGTGGGCGAGGATGTGTTGATCACGGGTGCCGGGCCAATTGGCATTATGGCGGCGGCAGTTGCGCGGCACGTTGGCGCACGGCATGTGGTTATTACCGATGTGAACCCCGACCGTCTGGCGCTGGCCGAAAAAGTTGTTGATGTTATCCCCGTCAATGTCATGTCCGAAGAATTGCGTGATGTGTTTCCACGTTTGAAGATGAAACAGGGTTTTGACGTGGGCCTCGAAATGTCCGGCAATCAGCGCGCGTTGGATCAAATGGTCGATGCGATGACCATGGGTGGACGGATCGCGATGCTGGGAATTCCGCCGGGGAAATCCCCGGTGGATTGGAGCGCGATCGTCTTCAAAGCCATCACCATAAAAGGCGTCTATGGGCGCGAGATATTTGAGACGTGGTACAAGATGATTGCCATGCTGGAAAACGGTTTGGATGTGTCCAAGATTATCACACACCGTTTTGGGGTGGATGAATTTGAGGCCGGGTTTGCAGCGATGAAGTCGGGGCAATCGGGCAAGGTCGTATTGGACTGGACATGACGCCATTTGGTTGCGGTGCTTGAGTAATCGACGCATCGTCGTACCATGTACGCCGAAGATTCCTTTTATACGCTCAGTCCACTTGCCCGGCTTGGTTTGCTGGCCGTGTCTGCAGGTCTATCTGTTGGTTTGGTTACAATTGCCCTCGCCGCGATGCGTCAGCGACGCGGTTCCGTGCGGGTGGCGATTGCAGTCATGTTGTTTTCCATTTTTGTCTGGATTTCGCCGCAGGTCTATTATGAGTATTACCATTTGATCTTCACGGGCCTGCCCCGGCAATGGGTGATTTGGCAGCCCCCCACATTTTATGAACTGTTCAGTTTGGTGGCCTTTACGGGCCCGCAAACGATATCAGCCCATTCTATGGGCGGGTTGTTTTGGGCTCTGATTTGCCTGTCATGGTGGATCAAGCCAAAGGCATCAGCGGCACCCGCCCCTGATCTGTAAGCACCCAGCAATCGGTGCCTTCGAACACCGCAGCGGTCAGTGGGTTGCCATATCCTGCACCTGTATCCAGGTTAACGCGACTGCCATAATGGGTTGCCTGATCAACTGGTGTATGGCCATGGACGATCAGTTTTGGGAAGGCCTCGGTGTGGTCATGGAATTCTTGTCTGATCCACAAAAGATCTTCTTCGATCTGCTGGTCCAATGGGGTGCCGGGGCGGATACCAGCGTGGACAAAAAAGAGATCCTCATGCTGATATGACAATTCCAACTCTGCCAAAAAGCCTAGGTGGCTCTGTGGGACGGCAGAAAGGGCATCCGCGTGCACGTCCTTTTTGCGTCGGCGTCCTGATGCGTCAACACCATAGGAGGCCATGGTCGTGTCCCCACCCAGTCTTTGATGTAGCCAGTAAAGTTCTACCATCAGGTAGGGGTCATCGCGCAATGGTTCTTGCATGAACCATTCGAACATCCGGTCATGATTGCCCTTGAGGAAGGTCCAGTTTTTCCCTTGTTGCTGGCCGCCCGCCAGTACATCAATAACCTTGCAACTTTCAGGGCCGCGATCTGTGTAATCGCCAAGGAATACGATTTGCGCATCCTTGCCCCCGTCGGTTTCGATTAATTCTAAGACACGGTGAAGCTCTGTTATTTGACCGTGGATATCGCCGATGGCGTAAATGGGTTTTGTAATCGGATCGTTCCCTTTAGCGCGTCCGCCCCCAAATGGGCGAACGCAATTTGCATAGCATCACGGCCAGTGTCAGGCCACGTCGAATTGCAGTGGTTTTACCTGTGTGAACATGCCGGTGTCCTGTAGTTTCTTGATTACGGGCGCGGGCACTTCATCATCCACGTACAACAGCGCGATTGCTTCTCCTTTGGCTGTGGAACGGCCAAGGGTAAAGTTAGCAATGTTCACGCTGTTTTCGCCCATGGTCTGACCCAATGTACCAATGATACCCGGCACATCTTCGTTGGTGGTATAGAGCATATGTGCGCCGACTTCGGCGTCGATCTGAATGCCTTTGATCTGGATAAATCGTGGTTTGCCGTCTGAAAATACGGTTCCGGCAATCGACCGTTCCCGTTTTTCAGTAACAACCGTTACCTTGATATAGCCATCAAAGACGCCAGATTTGTCTTGGTTGGTGGTGCTGATCTGAATGCCTTTTTCACGGGCGACCACCGGGGCGCTGACCATATTCACATCCGGGTTGGCGCGTTTCATGATCCCCGCAACAACGCCACAATTGAGCGCGTTCAGGTTCATACCGGCAACCGAGCCATCATAGAGAATATTGATCGCCTTAATCGGCTCATCTGTCATCTGCCCGATGAAGGCACCAAGGTGGCCGGACAGCTTGAGCCACGGACCCATGACCTTGGCTTCTTCTGCCGTAACGGATGGCATGTTCAGCGCGTTGGTGACGGCCCCAGTAAGCAGATAATCGGACATTTGCTCTGCTACCTGAAGCGCCACGTTTTCCTGTGCTTCGGTTGTGGCCGCGCCAAGGTGCGGTGTGCAGACGACGTTTGGCAGATTGAACAGCGGGTTCCCAGTTGCGGGTTCCTGCGCGAAGACGTCAAAAGCCGCACCAGCGATGTGACCCGATTTCAGCAAGTCTGCGAGGGCTTCTTCATCCACCAAACCACCACGGGCGCAGTTGATGATCCGCACGCCCTTTTTGGTTTTTTCCAAAGCTTCACGGCTCAGGATGTTGGCGGTTTGATCTGTAAACGGCACGTGTAGCGTGATAAAATCGGCGCGAGCAATCAACTCATCAAGTTCAACTTTTTCAACGCCCATTTTTTCGGCTTTTTCTTCGCCCAAGAAAGGATCATAGGCGATGACTTTCATCTTAAGGCCACGGGCACGGTCACACACGATGCCGCCAATATTGCCCGCACCAATCACCCCAAGGGTTTTCCCGGTCAGTTCAACACCCATGAACTTTGACTTTTCCCACATGCCCGCGTGGGTCGATGCAGAGGCTTCTGGGATTTGACGCGCGACTGCGAACATCATTGCGATGGCATGTTCAGCGGTGGTGATCATGTTACCAAAAGGCGTGTTCATGACGATCACACCTTTCTTTGATGCGGCGTCTTTGTCGATGTTATCGGTGCCGATCCCAGCGCGACCAATCACCTTGAGGTTCGGCGCATTGGCGAGGATTTTCTCAGTCACCTTGGTGGCGGACCGGATGGCGAGACCATCGTAGTTGCCGATGATTTCGGCCAGTTTGTCCTTGTCTTTGCCAAGGTCAGGCTGGAAGTCAACGTCGATGCCGCGGTCTTTAAAAATCTGAACGGCAGCGGCGCTGAGTTTGTCGGAGATGAGTACTTTGGGGGCCATGATATTGGTTCTTTTCTGACGGGGGTGGACGCGTGGTCCACCTTACAATTGGGGGGTAGGGTGGGCGTGTGGCCCACCCATGGTTATGCGTTGATTTCAGCCTCGAAAGCCCATGCGAGCCATGGCAACATCGCCTGAATATCCGACGTTTCCACCGTGCCGCCGCACCAGATGCGCAGGCCCGGAGGGGCATCGCGGTAGGCCCCAACGTCAAGCGCCACATCTTCGTCCGCAAGACGTTTTGCAACGGCTTTGGCAAAGGCGGCACCGTCTTGGATGCGATCGTCTGAGAACTTAAGGCAGACGGATGTGTTTGACCGCGTGGCCGGATCAGTGGCGAGGAAATCAATCCAATCGTGATCGGCTACAAAATCCGTAATCGCTTTGGTATTGGCATCGGCGCGGGCGATCAGACCCTTAAGGCCGCCCACTGACTTGGCCCATGCCAGCGCCTGCAAATAGTCTTCGACACACAGCATTGAAGGCGTGTTGATGGTTTCACCCTTAAAGATACCTTCGATTAATTTGCCGCCTTTGGTCAGGCGGAAAATCTTGGGCAGGGGCCATGCGGGTGTGTAGCTCTCAAGCCGCTCTACTGCACGGGGTGACAAGATCAACATGCCATGCGCCGCTTCGCCGCCCAGCACTTTCTGCCAAGAGAAGGTGGTTACATCCAGTTTGTCCCACGGCAGGTCCATCGCAAAAGCAGCTGAGGTCGCGTCACACAAGGTTAGACCCGCGCGGTTCGCCGGGATCGCATCGCCATTTGGCATCCGCACGCCAGAGGTTGTACCGTTCCATGTAAAGCAAACATCATTGTCATAGTTCAGCGCTGCCATGTCGACGATTTCGCCGTACTCTGCGGTATGCACCTGTGCGTCGATCTTAAGTTGTTTGACAACATCGGTGACCCAACCAGCGCCAAAGCTTTCCCATGCGACCATTTCAGTGGGGCGTTCACCCAAAAGCGACCAAATGGCCATCTCAAACGCGCCTGTGTCTGACGCTGGCACGATGCCGATGCGATAATTTGCTGGCACGCCCAGAATGTCGCGGGTGGTCTCAATCGCTTCAAGCAATTTGGCCTTGCCGGGTGCGGCACGGTGGCTGCGGCCCAATGGCGCGCCGCTAAGCTTGTTCAGATCAAATGTGGGGATTTTGGCACAAGGGCCAGAAGAAAAACGCGGATTTGCCGGCCGCGCAGCCGGAAGTGTTATAGCCATTTCTGCTATCCTTACAGATAAATGCCCTTCGTTGGGGAAGGGTGTCCCACCGCCGGACATACGGAACCTCAGTAAAAACAGCAATAGGCAAAGGTGTTTGCCTTGAAGGTAAATGTAGCCTTTTGCAGAACGATGCAGGAACGCATGTTTCCTATTGGCACAAATTTGACACAAGGAAATCCGGTTTTGTTCCACAACACTCAACTGCAGAATCGTGTGGAATGCTTAATGCAATCAGCCCTTTTCTGGCGGGTCAGGTGGCGTCATGAGCGGTATGGCGTTGATCTGGGCAGCGAATGTCAAAGGCCTCAAGCCCGCCGCCAAGATTGTCCTGATCCAACTGGCGGATTTCCACAACAAGGAAACGGGCCAGTGCAACCCAAGCGCCCAGCGATTGGCGGATGAATGCGAGATGGGCCGCGCTACGCTGTTTCGGCATATGACGACCTTGGAGCAATCTGGCCTCGTTACGCGCCACGCCCGTGGTGATGGCGATGGTGGGCGCGGGTCCAATCAGTATGAACTGCACCTCGACATCACCCTTGGTCCCAGTTCTCGCGCTAAGGGTTGGGGGAGTGGTCCTAATGGGGTTTCGTCTCAAAATGAGACGGGGGGAAACGTCTCAAAAATGCGTGGGAAGAGTCTCACCAGTGAGACGGGGGTAGTCCCAAATCGGGACACGAACCTTACCATTGAACCTAAGAAAGAACCTCCTTCGCACGAGCGCGAGGCGGGAGAGGCCGAGAGAGTTTTAGCAGCCTACCCACCCGACCGATTGCGCGGCAAAGCGACCTGCCTCGCCCTGATCGAAGAGGCCGTGAAGGAGGGGATCAGACCGGAAGACTTGCGGCAGGCCGTCAAAACCTACGCGACCGACAGCGCAGGTTTCACCCGCTCCAAGGTTTGCTTTTCCGACAACTGGTTTAAGTCACGGCGCTGGCAGGCTTGTGTCGAGAAGCAAGCCGAAGACCGAGAGAAGGCGAAGGCGTTGGAGGCCGATCACCATGCGCGGCTGGCCTGTTGGATCAGTGACCGAAGCCCGATGTGTAAACACATCACCGGCACCCAAGTCTCGGCTTTGCTTGCCTCAAAGCTGGTGACCGAGGCCCAAATCCAAGCCGCTGGCCTCAGATCATGACCGCAACCGATTCCACTGAAGAGCAAACAGCAAGGCGACCCATGTCATACGCTGACGCTGTTGACACGGGACCTTGCGAGGGGCGGCACGCCTCCCCTTCGAACCCCACCGGCGCGGGCAAACCCCGCACCAAAGAGCCGCTGACCGAGACCTTCGTCTTTCGGTGCACCGCCGCAGAGAAGGCCCAGTTGCGCGCCAAGGCCGAAGCCGCTGGCTTGCCCGCTGCGACCCTGCTGCGCGAGGCATTGGGCTTGACAGAGGCCCGCCGTCGCAAGCCCATCCCTCGCGTTGATCCTGCGCTCGTGCTGGCCGTTGGGCGCATCGGCGGCAATCTCAACCAGATCGCCCGATGGATGAACCGCGCGATGCTGGCGGGGCGCATCGATCTCGACGCGCTCACCGTCGCGCGCCGCTTGCTGACTATCGAGCGCCAGCTTGCCCAGATCATCGAGGCATCCCGCCGATGCTGATCAAGTTCTTCCGCAACGGCAAAGGCGCGGGCGCGGGTCCGGTTGGCTACCTCGTCGCGGACAAGGTGCTGGCCTATGACAACAACCGCGACCTGATCCGCGATGCGGACGGCCAGCCGATGACCGTCACGCGGGAACCTTTGCCGGAGGTCCTGCGCGGCAATCCCGACCGCACCGAAGCCCTGATCGACGCAAGTCGCCACCAATGGACCTACCGCGCGGGCGTGATCAGCTTTGCGGCCACCGACGCGCCGACCGAGGAGCAGCAGGCCGAGGTCATGGACGATTTTGAGCGTCTGGCCTTCGCGGGGCTGGACCCGACGCAATATGAGGTGCTCTGGGTCCGACATACCCACGAAGACCGCGTCGAGCTTCACTTTTGTACACCGCGCTTGGAGCTGACCTCGGGCCGCAGCCTGAACATCGCGCCGCCAGGCTACGAGAAGGCCTTCGACTCTTTGCGCGACGTGATGAACCAGCGCCACGGCTGGGCCGATCCTATGGAGCTGGAGCGCACCCAAGAGGTCCGCGACACCAATGAGGCCCCAACCCGTGCCCAAGGCCGCGATGAGCTGCATGCATGGCTGCAAGACCAGATCAGCGTCGGCCTGATCACCGACCGCGCAAGCATGCTCGACGCGCTCGTCGATGCAGGCTTCGACATCCCGCGCGCGGGCAAAGCCTATCTGACAGCCCAAGACCCCGACACCGGCGAGCGCTGGCGTTTGAAAGGAGAGATCTTCCATGAAGACTGGCAAGCCGACCCGGCTCAGCGAGAAGTTGAACGCGGAGCTGGACACGATCCGGCAGGACTACGCCGCCTCGATGGCATCGCAACTGGAGAGCTTCAGGACCGATTTGAACAGCATTGCGACCAACGCGCAGCGTACAATCGAGAGCGATACACGCACCTTTCTGCAACAGAACAAGAGCTGGCTGACGATCTCGCCCTGGCTGATCACGGGGACATTCTTGCTGGGGATCGTCTCGATGATGGCCGCGAGCTTGCTTTGGACGATGATGCTGGCGAGCTCAGAACTGACGGACTTGGGGCTGACGCGGATCGACAGGGAGGACGCGACATGGCTGGTGCTGGACCCGACCAAGACGCGGCTGAGGACCTGCACGCTGGGCGCCAGATCAGTGACCTGCATCAAGATAGAGGAGAACTAGATGACGACACCCCTGACAGCCTTGGAACGCGACTTGCTCGCCTGCGTCGAGCGGTTGGTGACGGC